>NZ_CP012071.1:0-1027500 GCF_001189555.1 Selenomonas sp. oral taxon 478
ATGAACCAACAGTTATCGGAGGAAATACGAGAATCGGACGATCCAAATAAAAAACGAGACCTCAGAGCAATGCAAATGGAAATCATAAATAAGGCTGAGAATACCGAATACAAAAAAGATCTTAAAGGCTGCACCATACTTGGCTTGTGTGTGGCGGGATTAACATTCCTCGGTTACGTTGCAGTAAAGAAAGCATAACATCAACAGCTCCAATCATCTCTGCGCCTGTCAGCAAATCTAACGAACGCCCTGCGGCACCTAAATCCGTAGGGCGTTTTCTTGCGAAAAGACTACGTATATGCTACATTACGCCTTTCCGCTCTCGTGAATCTCCGCAATGAGCTCACGATTTTCTGCAATAAAAGAGCTTCCAATCACTGGATCGGACGAATGGAAGCTCTCTTTGCGTCGATAACATAAAGCCAACGAAAGGTATCATGTCGCTCGATATGAATCAGCAGAAACGCCCTTCATCCATAGACAACATCATCCTCCGCATCATCGAATACTCCTTCGTCCCGCCTTCCTCTGCATCCTCCATCTCATCCCAATCCGCCGAATCATCCGAGGAGCATCTCTGCTCATCCTCATCCTGCATCGCCTTATAGATGCCATAGCCAAGAAAACCGGTTGCAAGAACAGCCGCTGCCATTCCGACCGTTTTCAACGTGCTCATTTCGTCTGCCCTCCCCTTTGTTACCGCGTCCGCAGCTCCGTTGCAATCGCCGACATGGCGTTATACGCCACCGCTGTCCCTGCGGCATTCGCCATCCAGCCCCACGCGAACTCCGCGCCGATGCCGATCTTCGCCGCTTCCATGACCGCATCCATGTTCGCGCCGAAGAAGACGAACTCCCAGCCGTATTTCTCCTTCTGGTGCTCGATCCGCTCCTTGATCTGCGCCGCCGAATACTTGCGGCTGGAGTTCTCCTCCCCGTCCGTGATGATGACAAAGAGTACCTTCTCCGCGCGATAGTCCTCTGCCGTCTGCTTCTGCACCGCACGGATCTTCTTGATCGTGCGCCCAATGGCGTCGAGGAGCGCCGTGCCGCCGCCCACGCGATAGTCCTTCTCCGTGAGCGGTGCGACCGCGCGGATGTCGATGCGGTCATGCAGCAGCCGATACTGATTGTCGAACAGCACCGTTGTCACACGCGCCTCGCCCTCGAGCTCCGCCTGCTCCTTCAGCATGGCGTTGAACCCGCCGATCGTATCCTTCTCGAGCCCCGCCATCGACCCGCTCCGATCGACGATGAACACCAGCTCCGTCAATCCCTTTTTCATGAAAAATCCTCCTTCGTCTCTATACCAAACCTGAGGCTTTCGCCTGTCTATGGTTACAGTATAGGGAGGAAGAAGGACATATTTTGTCTATTTGGAAAGTTTTTGATACACGCAAAAACTTTTAGTGCTCAGTCATCGAGATTTTCGAGTACATCCTCACCCAAGAGGTCAGCAAGCTTCGCCTTTGCCTGCGCTTTGATCTCGTCTGTGATGTAGATCTGGGCGAGCGCAACCGCCGTTGCAATCGCGATGGCATCATCCGCAAAGCCAATCCCCGGCATGATATCCGGAATCAGATCAAACGGCGAGATCAGATAACCGAGCGCACCGATGATGCCCGCCTTGATCTTCGGCGGGCAGTTCGGCGACTGCGCCACATAGTAGAGGAGCAGCGCTTGATAGATCACCTTCACACCGATCTTTGCGATGTTCTTGCGAATCTTGTCCCACAAGCCCGCCTCAGAATATTTGTCCTCATACTTCTCAAAGTCCAGATTCTCAATCTCCTCGACTTTGATGTCGTCATGTGTGCTCATACGATAACCTCCATCACTGAAACGCAAACTCTTTCAACGATTATCGACCTGCATACCATCAACAACGGTTTTTCAAAATCACTTCTTTTGATCCACCACCTTTACCACGCTCCCCTGACTTCTGAGCCACATATCAATGCCGTTCCCATACACCTCGGCAGTGATGCGGTAGACGCCGTCCTCCTGCGAAATGATCCTCGCTGTGGGGAGGCGGTCGAGGACGGCCTCGACCGATGCGCCGCTGTAGTCGAAGGTGACACGGCGGAGTTCGCCCGCGTACATGAACTGGATGCGTTTGCGGAACTCACCGTCACTGAATTTCCTGCGGTGAACGACGCGAAAGCTCGCGCCCGTCGGCGCGAATCGTGCGATGCGGTCGATGCGGAAGATGGTCGGGAACTCCTTGCGTCCGTCCGCCAGATAGGCGATGAGGTAGAAATAGTACTCAGAGAACATGATGGCGACGGGGTTCACCTCATGTGTGCGCTCGGTGCCGTCCTGACGGCAGTAGGAAATGTGTATCGTATGCTGTGCCGTCATGTGCTGCGAGAGTTCCCAGATCGCGGAGAGGAGTTTTTTCCCGTGGCGCAGCGGGACGTAGTAATGCTGCTCGCTGCGAATAATCTTCCCCACCTGTTCACGGTCATGCGGTGCGGTCTGCCGCAGCAGCTTCTTGAGGAGGGCATCGAGCTCCTCCTTGCAGAATGCGCGGCTTTCGAGCAGGATCTTGCAGACGGCGAGCACGTCCTCGTTCGTCAGCCACTCGCTCGCCGCGTGTGTGAGCAGATAGCCACCGCGATTTCGATCATAGACGATGGATGCCTCGCCCTCATCGGTACGCGTCTCCGCGAGATAGGCACGCAGTTCCTCGATGTCGCGCTGGATGGTCTTGTCCGTCACGGCAAACTTCTGCGCCAGCTCTGCCTTGCAGACAACCTCGCCCCGACTCAGCCGCTCGTACAGCTGGAGCAAACGAAAACCCTTGTTCTCCTTGTAGTCAAGTTCCACGGTCGTCCCTCATTTCACAGTTTTTCTTATATTGCTCCGCCGCCTCATTGCTCTTCATCTCCAGAAAGGCAATGAGCCAAAGGAAAAAGACAATCATCGCAAGGGATATCAACACACCGAGGAAGCCAAACGATTTATAAACTTCGCCGAGCAAGCAAAGAACCGGAGGAACTACAAAAACAAATACGAAGGGCATCACCATCACTCCATTCCGTCAAACAAGCAAAGGAATCACTGATAAAACAGCCCCTCAGATTGGCGCAGTTTTTCTGCCGAAATGCGAGTAAAAAGATGCGCTAAGGTGGTAGTGTTGAACGTATCGCTTCCTTATTGCAAATGCACAACTTCCGTCAAAATCCTATCCTTCTTGTTCCAGCGCAAGGATCACCAGATCCTCAAATACCTCCTCGAACCGCCGACGCACCCGCTCCTTGCCCCGCTTCCACGCACGCTGCATCGTCCGCATCCGTCGGTGCACCTAGTCTTTGTGTGCGGCATCCCCCTCGCTGAGACTCCGATACCGCCAGCCCCACGGGTGAATCACATACGCGCCCTTGTCGAGCGCGAACATCGCCAGCCCGAAGTCCTGCGTCACCACGATATCACCCGCACAGCAGCGATTCGTCAGAGCGATGTCGACAGCATCCTTGCCCGCATCCACGATCTGCACCGTGCAGTAAGCCGACCGCAGGACATTATGCGTGTCGCACAGGAGCGTGACCGGCACCATATACATGCGTGCCATATCCTCGATCTGCTCGAGCACAGGGCACGCATCCGCATCCACATAGATCTGCATCGCCTCAGTCCTTAGATACACATGTTATCTGTCATCATCGTGTCTCATCTCAGTGTATCTCATCGCGTCTCTGTGAATGTCTGAAATAAGGTTTTGACACTCCTGCTGAAGATTTGTGAGTCGATCATAGGTCGCAGAGCGCCCGGCACGCATTTTTTCAATCTCAGCGAGCCTAACATCTATCTGGTGAATCGGCACAATATAATTCTCCTCCAACAAGTTCGCAAGAGCCTTTCTGAAGTGCCGCGAAACGCTCTGCGCCGCTTGGCTGAATCCACCGCGCACGGACTCCCGTCCCTTTCTCATATCCTGTGCACGCTGCTCTGCCTCCTGGTCTTCCTTGGCCTGCATCCCAACAGACAATATAACCCCAAACACACCGAGCGCTTTCCCTGCGACGTTGATTCCCTTTGCAAATTTGACCGCTTCCCACGGCTTGAAATTATGCCCGAAGAAGTGTCCGATATCCTTCACCAGCGCATGCGCATTTCCGCCCGCAAACTGCCTCAACCCGTTTGCCCCGGGGTTCGCCATCGCAAAGTCAGCAACATTATTTCCTGCCTTCTCCAGAAAATCCCCCTTCAGGATTTTCTCGACGAGAGGATTCCCGGCACCGTTCTTTGTGTCCAAACGGAATTCGAGGTCCTTTGAAAATGCCGATCCATAGAACGCATCGAGCTTCTCCCCACCGCTGCGTGAGACAGCCTCAATCTCCTTTTCAATACGTTTAACACAATCATCCGAAATGCGCTCGACCTTGTTGTATGCATCCTCAAGTGCCTTGTTCGCAGCATCTTCGCTGTCATAGTCATAGATCGCATTGGCAATCTCCCGCCCTACGTCATGAATCTCGGCAACAGCATCTTCGATTGCCGCTTTAACCGCCGTCTCGAGCCGCCACTGATTCGCCTGCACGATATGACGCTCTTGACGCAGATGCTCCTCCACAGCATCCACATCGTTGTCTCCGACGGAGGGCTGATATTCCTTCATCGCATCACGGATGCACGCATCCATCTCGTAGAGTGCCGTGGTCATCCGTGACGGCATTTCCTTTTCGCGGATAAAGTCGTTCAGCACAGAAACAAACTCTTCGTAATTGCTCCGCTCAACCAGTTCCGCCGCAATTTCCTCATCCGTCTCGTCACGGCTGTCCACATACGACTCGGCATCGATGAACACGACGTGCAGATCCTTGGGCGTATACGGATGCGTCACCTTCTCCAAATCCTGCTCTTTGATTCTGCGGTTCTCCGGTGTATTCCCGACATCTGCCATCTTATTCACAACCAATATCATTTCGCCCGCCTTGTCCGCATCAATGAGCAGCTTGCGGAAGTTCTGCCCGATGAAGTCATCGAACAGTTCCTTTGTGACAACATAGACAAGCATATCCGCCGATGTCATTGCCTGATAGGAGATTTCATCATGATCGGGGCGCAGTCTCGTATGAATCCCCGGCGTATCAATCACCTGTATTCCGTTCCAGTCATAGGTATGTGCCACCTGCGTCGTGATCCCCTCACCGACGGCAATATTCTCAATACCCGTGAGCGCCTTGAGAATGGTGGACTTGCCCGCGCTGTACTGCCCTGCAAAGACGATGCTGAGGGGCTTATCCGCTGTGAAAACGCTCTGCGGCAGAGCAGAATCACGATAGTCAATCACCTTGAATTCATCGCGCACCCGCTGTAACAGTTCATTGCTCCGTCCTGCCCATTGCCCAAGAGCTACATTCATTTCCTGCATCTCTTCCGCCTCCATCAGTTCATAACAACCATCTCTGTGAGCTGCTGTGCCAGCCGGATACGGCTGCGCACAGCAGCATCACTGATATCCAGTTGGGAAATACGCACACAGTATGGTTCCTCCTCAAGCAAGCCACCCCCCTTGTTCTCCCATACCTCTTTGGGAGGAATATCGGGACTCCAAATCGCCTCCCGCAGCACATCGTATACATCATCACAGCCCTCAATACAGAGAACCTGCTCTCTGAGCAACTCTGCCAGTTCATCCTGCACGCTATACGGTAAAACTCCGCCACCCGTGCAATCCATCATCACGGTATCGCCTGGAATACGCGCCACCTTGCCGATATGCTGCATCATTCCGTTTCGTCCGATATGGTCAAATGCTGCTTTTAACAACTCCGTATTGATTTCCCGCAGCTTGTCATTTAACATGCGTGCCGTACTTCGTTGCGCCTCGGACAGTTCGGAAACAGAACTTTCGATTTTATATACATCTTTCTGCATCGGCAATACATATTCCTTGATGAGATTTTTTTGCAGACAGCTGTTCATGTCTTTGCGCAGCTGTTTGACGATCTCTTCGATATGCTCCGTCAGTTTCTTCTCCAGTTTGCGGCGGGCATCTCGTACCTTTTTCTCCCGATCAGTAAAGAGAAACGATATTAGAGTGCTGGCTGCCATAATAGCAACGGGCACCCATACTGCAGGGTTCCACCAGCCTGCGAGCAAGGCAATGGCGACCCCTCCATTTCCCACAGCAGCAAACCAGTTCCAGATCCGCTTTCCGTCAACAATACGATCCATATTGATACTGTGATCCGTGAACGATTGCTCAGAAAAACGCATCTCGGCACAGATTGCACGGCTGATTTCACGGAGTTCTGCCTCACACTCCTGCCCTAACTGATTGATTAGCTCCTCTGCCTTGCCGCTAATATTGCGCTTTTTGAGCAGTGCAGCCCAAGCTTCACCTGCCTTGCGGTCATCATAATGCTCCTCGGCAAATGCAGCAACACTCCGTTTCAGCGAACTCCGCAATTTCGTAAGGAAAGTCTCGATCCGCTTCTCACCGTCCGCCTCGAACGTGGAAATCCATGAAGCCAGATTTGCCCCTTTCTCACCGAGCAGTTCCTGCTGTTTTAGATTTTGGACACTATCTTGAAGCAAGCTTTCGCTCATTTCTAACATGGGAACGGCTACGGCATCGAGAAAGGTCTTGAACTTATAAAAACTCCCGCGCGCGCATACCTCGTGAATGATATACTTCTCAACCACAGGAAATCGTGAAAGCTCATAGACTTCATCCCTGACTTCCTGAAAAGCGTCCTGTTGAGACAAAAACGCTGCCTTCAAGTGCACAGGAATGAAGGGGATACCACTCCAGTCGCTTCCGTATTGCCGTCCAAACGCAACGAATTGCTCCTGTAAGTCGCGCAGTCGTTTCGGCGCGAATCGCTTGGTCATATCACGTCGAAACAAGCCCTTATTCAAATCATTCGGCGAACGCAAGTCCACCTTTACATTGATGAGGCAGATCACGGGTTTCCCGAGTCTGAGGATATGGTCAAGGCATTCCGCCTCTTCCGCTTGCGGGGCATCGTTCGTGACGAGGAACAGGACGAGGTCGCCCTTCTTTGCCGCTTCGTAGGCAACGCGCTCATCATCTGCGCCCTCGAACGCAGCAATCCCCGGCACGTCGGTGATTTGCAAATTCTTATACCGATAGGTGCGAACATCGCGTGTTGTGCGCTGCCCACCGAGACCGATGGACGCGCCATTCCCACGGATAAGAATCTCCATCAATGTGGATTTGCCCGCCATTGTTCTGCCAAAAAGGGTAATGGCGAACGTATCCTTGAACAGACCGCCGACCTCCTCAGCTACCTGTATCGGGACAACACCAAAATCCGATTGAATAGATGATAGTTGCGCAATCAAACCATTCAGCATTTTCGGGTCATTGAACTTACTTCTTTTGAGCGTACGAATCTGATTACTTAACTGCTCACTCATGTGATGGATGCTTTCCTTGAGTGCCTCCGTCCCATCTATGGCAATATCATAGCCACGACGCGCAGATAGTGCGCAAGCATCTAATGCAGCTGTCAAATCATTTTCTGTTCGACGGGAATTTTGCTCCATCATATGATCCAGCCCCTTAACATTTCTTCCAAAATATATTACTAATTCTGCATCATTTCTCCTTTTTCCTGCTATGAACCGAATTCCTTCGTACCCCCCATAGAAGCTGTTCAACGGTCGTTCCTCACGTCAGCAAAGTTCTCCGTCCCTGCGTTCCTCCCGCATCATATCGAACGCAAACAGGACTTCGCGCATATCCGCAGGAATCCGCTTCACGCACTCCTCATGCAGATCATCAGGACAACCGTAGAAGCCTTCGGCGATGCCGCCCGCGATGCAGGCGGTGGTATCGGTGTCGCCGCCGAGGGAGACGGCGTTTCGGATGGCATCGATCACGTCGGTGCTTTCAAGAAAGGCGGTGATTGCCTCAGGGACGCTACTGGGGCAGGTGGCATCCATGGAGTAGGTCGGGCGGATCTCGTCGAGGGTGCGCGTGAGGTCATAGCCGAACTCCTGCGTGATATAGTCCTTGATTTCTTCCTTGGAGTGTCCCATGCGCCCGAGATAGATGGCACTCGCGACCGTCTCCGCCCCCTTCACCCCCTCAGGGTGATTGTGCGTGACCTCTGCCGTCCACCGTGCGACCTCACGCGTGCGCGTGAGACTGTCATAGAGCCAGCCGACGGAGGAGACGCGCATGGCAGAGCCGTTGCCGCAGCTGCCGTAGGGCTGCGGGTCGTCCGTCATGAGCCATTGACGGAACAAGCCGCCGTAGCCGATGCGCGGATAACGCCGCCCCCAGTGCCGCATAAAGCGCACAACATCGGCTTTCACATGTTCTTCGTCCGCATCTGTGCCCAATCCGACCAGAGCCTCGGCGACGGCGATGGTCATGACGGTATCGTCTGTGAAGCGTGCGTATGCAGGGAAAAGCTCGAACTCTTTCGTCTTTTCCCCACAGTCGAACTCATAGGGCGAGCCAATGATGTCCCCCAATATTGCACCGTACATGAGCATCACCCCGCTTTGAAATTGTAGATCGGCTTCAGCACCTCGATCACGTCCACGGAGTCCTCAATCACGTCGATGATGTCCGCAAGTGACTTGTATGCCATCGGTGCCTCGTCGAGCGTGTTCTCATTAACTGCTGTTGTATAGACATCTGCCATCGTTTCACGGAACTCATCCATCGAGAGGTTTTCCTTTGCCGCCGTGCGTGACATGAGCCGCCCCGCTCCGTGTGGAGCCGACCAGTTCCAGTCCGGCTTGCCGCGCCCGACGGCGAGGATGCTGCCGTCGCGCATATTGATCGGGATGAGGACGCGCTCACCCGCGTGCGCTGCGATTGCGCCTTTGCGGAGAATCCGCTCCTCCACGTCGATGTAGTTGTGGATGGTGTGGAATGCCTCTCCTGCGGTGAGCCCCGTCCGTTCGAGGAGGACACGCGCGATGACCTCGCGGTTGCGTCGTGCGAAGCTCTGGCAGATCTCGATGTCGTGTAGATAGTCATCGAGGTAGCTGCCGTAGAGAAAGGCGAGGTCGGCGGGAATCTCCGTCGCCTTTGCCTGAAACCCACGGTTCAGGTTCTTGAGCGCCTCCTGCAGTTCGCTGCGCCGCCCCTCCGCCTTGTAGCGGCGGATGAGTTCGTCGCGCGCACGGAAGAGCTCGTCCTTGCCGTGCGATAGGTCAATGGCGATATTCTGGTAGTACTCGGCGACCTGCTTGCCGAGATTGCGGCTGCCGGTGTGGATGACGAGGTAGTTCGTGCCGTCCGCGCTGCGGTCAATCTCGATGAAGTGATTGCCGCCGCCGAGCGTGTTAAGGCTGCGTGCAATGCGCTTCGTATCCTTGAGGGCGCGGTAGCAGCGCAGCCCGAGGAGGTCAAATTTCTCCTGCCGCCCATCCCAGAGATTACGCCCCGACGGGACGAAGTGCGCCGCCGCATCGAAGCGTTCGAGGTCGATCTCCCCCTTTCCGAGGTCGACCGTATACATCCCGCAGCCGATGTCGACACCGACGAGGTTTGGGACGACCTTGTCCCGCACGGTCATCGTCGTGCCGATCGTGCACCCCTTGCCCCAGTGGACATCGGGCATGATGCGGATGCTCGCCCCCTCCGTGAATTCATAGTCACACATGCGGCGGATCTGCGCGACCGCTTCCTCCTCGATCACCTTTGCGTATGCAATCGCCGTGCCGCAGCGTCCGCGTATCTCCATGCGTTCCATTGTCATCCTCCTTATATATTCTTCTCTTTCCAGCCTCCCCTGCCACAGCGGGGGAGGGGGACCGCGCAAGCGGTGGTGGGGGTGCTTTGGACGATACATCCATTTCTATCGTGCGAGCGTCACACACGTCACAAGCGCTCCTATCGGCGCTGCGCGCCACTTCCCCCCGTCACAACGGAAGGAAGCTAATAAAGACGCTTCCCATCGTCCACCCCGTCGCGGAACATCCCCTCCCGCCAAATGCCGGGAAATCTGCTCTGCCCGCGTGTCAGCACATCATACATGCGGTAGCCGTCCATCCGGCACGCAGGGCATGGGCTCTGCACGAATTTCACCAGCCCGAGCCGATAGGGACAACGCGCACACGGCGGCCGTACCGTGCGAAACACGTTCTGCAAATTCTTCAAAATCCCCATGACGCACACCTCCAAATGATATTTCTTTGATCTGTCCCTATCTTAGCAAAGCCCTCGCCGCTATAGGTCGCCGCACAGGCGACATTTTTTATTTAGCATAAGGAATCGCTGATAAAATGAAGTCCGTCAGATTGGCGTAGATTTTTTCGTCCGAACAAGGCGGAAAACCGGATGCAGAGTGGTGCTCTGTGGAGGATTTTCCGCCGAAGTGCGGGCAAAAAAGATGCGTCAAGATGGCGGTGCTGAATTTATCAGTGCTTCCATAAGTATAGCAAAAGGCATGGACAAAAAAAGTCCATGCCTTCGCTGTATTATTCAATACTAAACTAAGAAGTTGAATCGTTAATCCGAAATCATATCAAGAACCCCGGCTTTATGCAGCCCGTATAGACTTACAAAAACAAGGCCAACCCCCACTCCAGCTGCAACTCCCTTCATAACGGATGAAAGATACTCCTTGTTTTCTGAGTCTTTTTTTTCTGCCTTATCAATAATTTTCATTAACATATCAAGAATCTTTAGTCTATCATCAAAATTATCTGCCTTTTTCAACTCTTCTTCTAAACATTTTTGCATAGCATTACAAAGTGCATAAAAACTCCTCATGCTTTCTGTATTTCCAGCTAATGTCTTTTCCCCAATTAATTTAAATGCATCAAGGGATTCCTTCATGAGTTTCGGAAAATCTGGAATTTCCGCAAGGACGGTCTTCAGTTCTTCCGCAGGCATTTCTTTCGCCTTATAGAGAAACCTGTCCATTTTCTCCGGAGTCAGATCATAGAAACTATTCAACTCTAATGATTCTAATAAGTTTTCCCTCATCCGTTTCTGTTCCATTATTTGACATCCTTTCTTTACTTTTACAGCACATCCATCCCCATCTCATAGAGAATCCCGTTCACGGTGTCGATATCGTAGCCCTCCATGATGCAGAACTCCATGACGAGATCGAATTTGCTTGCAGGCGAGATGCTGTACCCCGCGCTCGCGAGGAGGTCTTTTGCATCGTCGAGACTCAGCCGTAGGACGAAGATGAATGCGTAGACGACGCGAATTTTCGGATGGTAGTTCTTGTCAGTACGGATCTTGGAGAACAGTTTGCGGTCAATCCCCGCACGCTTGTACACCTCTACATCGGTCATGCCGCTCTCGTCGATGAGGCGCAGGAGCCGCTCGGAGAAGGTTTCTTTCGGCTTGTCGAGTTTGCTTTTAAGACGCGAGAGGATCCCGTCCAGACCAACGCGCGGACGTGGAAGAGTGGCGCCGCATACGAGTGGTTCTTCATGGACACCGGGATCGCGCGCAAGGCCGTGACGTTCGCGCTCGCCCTCGAAGGGACGCGGTACGGGACGCGGCAGCTTACGCTTTGCTTCCTCGATGATGTCGGAGGAATCCTGCAAATGCGCGGCAATATAGCGGCGAATCCGTTCAAGGAGGTCGGCGGATGGAGTTTGATGCGGCGGTAACATGGACATTCCCCTCTCAGTTTCTTTTCATAAAATTTTAACAGATATGAATCATACACGCAAGAGATTTGTTTTCATTTATTTGCCACAGATACAACCGTCCCGGTCATATTTGCTCTATCGCAGCAAACGCCCCACCAGCTCACTCCGCTTGCCACCTCCCCCGCCTTGGCAGGGGAGGCTTTTCGTTCTCGCTCAGCTGCGCCCGCTCTGCGTCTTTGCGAGATGCTCGCTGATCTTCTGCGACCATGTCGGCGCAACAACACCCGTCGCGGAAAACTCCAGGATCATTGTCCCGAGCGACGCGAAGTTCTCGCGCACGCCCACCGCATCACAGGCAAACGTGGCGGCATTCTTGGCTGGAATGCCGACATCTTCAGCGACCTGCTTCGCGTTGATGCTCGTACCGAGGAAAACGAATTCCCAGCCCGCCTCCTTTTCCTGCTGCTCTACCAGCTCCCTCAGTCTGTCAGGTGTCCAGTAGTCCCCGCTCTCGGGCTCGATCTTCGTGTTGTCCGTGACGATGATGACCATCGTACGCATGGGGCGATCCTTGGTGCGCGCCTTCCGGTACACCTGCTGAGCCATGTGAATGCACCCGCCTACATCGAACAGACACCCGCTGCCGCGCACGTTGTCCTGATGTATGAACTCCTCGGGATGTGCGCGTCGATACTCTTCAACAAGTGTACGGAGGTGCGTAAAGCAGCCCTGTTCGATGAGCGCGGAATCCTCGGTGATCGGCACGCGGGTATTCATATCCACACACTGACCGCCTTGTTTCCGGAGCCAAACAAGGAGATCCGTCCGCTCCTCCCTGAGCCGCGCGATCATATCGTTGAATCCGTCGATCAGATCGGACTCAAGATCCTCCATCGGTCCGCTCAGCTCCAACAGGAAGATCAGCTCCGTCATCGCCCCGCTGCCATCCACGTCGAAATACCCCTCCGTGTGTCCGTCGTCCCGTTCGCCTTTGTCTCTGCCATGATGATTTCCTCCATATCTCTTGACTACATCTAGGGAAGCACTGATAAAATGAACTCCGCCCGATTGGATGACGGTGTCGAATTTATCAGTGGTTCCGTAAGTATAGCGAACGGCATGGACGAAAAAAGTCCACGCCAAACACTATTTCAAAAATTTTTCCACGCTCTCCGCTTAAGGAATCGCTGATAAAATGAAGTCTGTCAGATTGGTACAGATTTTTCGCCCTGTCAAGGAGACAAACCGGACGCATAGCAAGGGCTATGTGGAGGATTTGTCGACACAGAGAGGGCGGAAAAGATGTGCCAAGATGGCAGTGCTGAATTTATCAGTGCTTCCTTAACTGCGCCCGCTCTTCCGCTTTGCGAGATGCTCGCTGATCTTCCGCGACCATGTCGGCACAACGGTACCTGTTGCGGCAAAGGCGCAGGTCATGTGCGACAGCGACGCGAAGTTCTCGCGCACCCCCGCCGCATCACAGGCGAACTCGACGGCGTTCTCGGCGCGGATGCCAAGACCGCCCGCGACCTGCACCGCGTCGATGTTCGCGCCGAGAAAGACAAACTCCCAGCCCGCTTCCTCCTGCTGCTTCACCATCGCTCGCACCTGATCTGCCGTGTAGCGCGTGCTCGAGTTCTCCATCCCATCGGTCGTGATGATGAACATGGTGCGTGCGGGGCGATCCTCGGGACGCGCATACTTGTGCACGTTCTTGATGTGACGGATGCCATCGCCCATCGCATCGAGCAGAGCCGTGCAGCCGCGTGTGTAGTACTCCTTCGATGTGAGTGTGGGGACATCCGCCACCCGCACGCGGTCATGAATGACCTCATTCTCGTGATCAAAGAGCACCGTCGAGACGAGCACGTCCCCGCCCTCGCTGCGATGCTGCGTGAGCATGCCGTTGAACCCACCGATGGTGTCGCTCTCCAGTCCCGACATCGACCCGCTCCGATCCAGAATGAATACGAGTTCCGTCTGTCCGTTTGTCTTTTTCTCAGTCATGATGTTTTCCTCCTCTATATTGGTTGACTACTTCTATGGTTGAGAGTATAGCAGGAGGAGAGAGACGCGTGGTCGCACGGAAAGCGACATTTCATACGAAATTAGAAAGGGACTGTTGCACGAAGGTAAATTTAGGCCTTTCGCTGATTTGTGTGGGTAGGAGGTTTCAAGATAATCGGCAGACATGATATAATATCCCGCAAAACAGACTGGAGAAATCATCATGGATACGTTGTTCTTGTTTTCTGCCGCATTGAATCTTGATGCACCTTGGCGTGTGGAACGGGTCGAGTTCCTCCCCTCAAAGGAGAAGCCTTCCATGAAGGAACTCCATATTTACGTAGGATTTGCACGTGGCGGGAAATTTCACTGCCCGGAAGAAGGATGCGTGGAATCCATGACCGCCTACGACACCTCTGAGCGGACATGGAGACATCTGGACTTCTTTCAGTACAAGACTTACCTGCACGCAGCCCTTCCACGTATCCGCTGTAAAGAGCACGGGACAAAGACCGTATCCGTTCCTTGGGCAAGACCGAACTGTGGCTTCACACTTCTATTTGAGGGATGGCTTGTGGAGCTTTCCAAACATCTCCCGGTCGTGGCAATCGCCCGCATGGTAGATGAACACGGCACGCGCCTATGGAAGATCCTTCACCACTATGTCGAGGCGGCACGATCCCGTCAGGATCTTTCGGCAGTGGATGCCATCGGGATGGATGAAACGAGCCGCAAGGGACACAACTACATCACCATTGCCGTGGATCTTAAGCGGCGCAATGTCCTGTATGTGACAGAAGGCAAAGACCATGAAACGGTGGGGTGTTTTGTCGAAGACTTCAGGGCGCATGGAGGCAGCACAGAAAGCGTCGGCGTCATCACCTGCGACGTGTCGTTGGGCTTTCGCAAAGGAATCCTGGAGAACTTCCCCGAAGCGCACACGATCATCGACAAGTTCCATGTCGTCAAACATTGCAACGAAGCTGTGGACAAGGTACGCAAAGAAGAGGCGAAGACGAACGAACTTCTACGGAGGACGAAATACATCTGGCTGAAGAACGAGAAGAATCTCACGGAAAACCAGCGGGAGAAGAAGACTGCCCTTTGCAGGAAACATCTGCGCACGGCGCGCGCATATTGCATGCGGATTGCGTTGCAGGAAATCTATGAAACCTGTATGGACAAAGAACATGCCGATGAGAGGCTGCGCCGCCTATGCAGTTGGATGATGCACAGCCGGCTGGACCCGATGAAGGAGTTCGCGTGGCTCGTACGGAGACATAGCGAGGAAATCCTCAACTACTTCAAATACAAGTACATCAACGCCGTACTTGAGGGAATGAACAGTGTTATCCAGAATCTGAAGTGTCGTGCACGAGGATTCCGGAATATGGAATACTTCAAGACCATGATCTATTTGGTATGCGGAAAATTGGATCTTGATGTCGTCGTTGCCCAACCGTAGCGGCATCATTGTTTCCTTTACCCACACGAAATAGCGATTAACCGTTTTTATGAAAACGAGAAACGAGATCCAGATACTGAAATGCTGATCCGAATAGCTGATTTCTTTAATGTTAGCCTAGACTATTTGCTCGGTCGGACAAACGATCCTTCACCGCTCACACAAGAAAAGACTCCTTCCTATCAGGAAGAAGTCATACAGGAGTTGGAGGATATTACACCAGAAATGGCAAGTGAAGTACGGCAGTTTATCAGCTATCTGAAACATAAGGAAGAAAGTGCTGCGGGGACTGCAGCGGGAAAAAATAGTACCTTTTATCCCGCGAACTCCGGATTTATATAAAGCTATTTGGGAACATGTATCGAAAGGATTCACCATGAAGATCATACTGAATGTCCCCTATGAAGAAAAAGACCTTGTGAAGGCGTTGCACGGTCGATGGGACGGAAAATCTTGGTATATCCCGGAAGGTGTAGATTATCATCCCTTCCGAAAATGGATTGATCCTAAAACATACCAATCCTTAGAAGCCCCTCTGAATATAGATGACTTGCTGCTCCAGTACAAAAAAACGGTCTCTCCTGCGCTCGGCTCATTTCAAACAATTGTCGTCATTGGGGATGTTTGCAGGGTCTTCTCCGGCGAAAACAACAAACAGGTATTTACTTATCTCGACTTAACAAACAGTCCAAACGCAAAGCCATGCATATCTATTCGTATAGATCAAAAAATGGATGTTCCCCTTGATATTCGCGTTAAGGTGACGGGAATACTCAGCGTACACAATGGCAATCTTCAGATCAGAGCATCTGAAATTCTACCGATAGATGAGCCTACTGTATTCAAAAGAACACTCGCCCAATGGGAAAATGATTACCCCCCAATCACCAACTTACAGAAAAAGAAAGTTGAAATCCGCTTCAATCGTATCGGTGTGATTGCACCGAAAGAAAGTGCAGGATATAACGACTTTATAGACATTTTAGGCGATAAGTTCGAAATCATAAAATCATTTGATTCGCTGACTGCAGAAAGCATGATTCGGCGTATTCAAGTGATGGATCAAGAGGAACTGGACTGCATCTGTCTCATTCGAGGCGGCGGCAGTATTTATGGTTTTTTAGACTTCAACCACCCCAAACTGATTCAAACCATCTACGAAGCCCGTCATCCGATCGCCATTGGGGTGGGTCATTCGACAGACGATCTGGCATGTAATGACTACGCCGATCTTGTTGCAATTACACCAACGGCATTGGCAGACGCCCTGCTCAGTATAAAAGGAAACTCCACAAACAAAACGGAAAAGAACCGCAATAAAACAAGAAGTGCGGGGAGATCAAGCTATGAGGAACTGCTTGAGGAAAATGCGCATCTGAGAAGCGAATTGAATCATCTGAAAGATCTTTATGAACTGGAACAGAAGAAGAAAAAAGGATTCTTCAGTAGATTGTTTTCCTAGACAAATCAAAATCAGGATCACATTGGAATGAATACCAGAGAAAGGGATGATCGCTTGTCCGTCCATAAAGACACAAAGCGCGGAACATGGTACGTAAAGATCAAATATACCGACTGGACAGGTGAAAAGAAGGAGATCACACGCCGAGGTCTCGCAAAGAAAAAAGATGCCCTACTTTTTGAGCAGGATTTTCATCGGCAAAAAAAGGTGTACCTTCTATTTTCTTCAGAGCTTTATATGATTTATACATGGAGGACATAAGACCGCGTATAAGACCTACAACCTATCGAAGCAAAGAGTATATGTTTGCAAAAAAGTATTGCCGTTCTTTGCAGACTTACCCTGCGATCAGATCACTCCTGCAAAAATACGGCAGTGGCAAAATGAGCTAGTAAAAGGCAATTACCAAGAAACATACCTCCGAACCATCAACAATCAAGTCACAGCTATCTTCAATTTTGCCGTGAATTATTATGGTCTGCCAACCAACCCGGTAAAGCGAGCAGGGCTGATCGGAAAAAGCCATGCCAATGCGATGCGGTTCTGGACAGTTGATGAGTTTCAAAAATTCATTAGTCAAACTACTACCCCGCTATACAGAATTTCTTTTTTAGTCCTCTTCTGGACGGGAATGCGTCTTGGAGAGTTTTTGGCATTAACCCTGGAAGATTTCGATTTTGACAAGAATTTGATACACATAACCAAAAGCTACGCACGGCTAGATAACAAGACTATAATCGGCCCGCCTAAGACACCAAAGAGCCGCCGTGATATTACCATCCCAGCATTTCTTGCAAAGGAAGTCCAACAATTTATCCATACTCAGCACTCAATCAGTCCGAACGCGCGACTATTTGAAACTAGCAAAGAGGGATTACACCATGAAATGAAGCGTGTAGCTGCACGAGTTGGCGTAGAAAAAATTCGTCTGCATGATCTCAGACATTCTCATGCGTCGTATCTGATCCATCGCGGCATACCGATCATAGCGATTTCACAGCGCCTCGGCCATGAAAAAATCGAGACGACACTACAAACTTACGCTCATCTATATCCTCAGGAGCGAGATATGATCATTGACAGCATCGAGAGTGATCCTGTGGTAGAAAAGGGGTCAAACGGGGGTCATGGGAAATAAATAAGCGCAGAGAGCCTTGACATATAAGGAACTCTGCGCTGTTTTTAATTATTCGAACTCGATCGTTCCGGGCGGCTTCCCCGTGCAGTCGTAGAGCACGCGGTTCACGCCGCGCACTTCGTTGACGATGCGCGTGGTCACGCGTGCGAGAAGTTCCCATGGGAGCTGCGCGGACTCCGCCGTCATGAAGTCGCTGGTCTCAACGGCGCGCAGGGCAATCGCATAGTCATACGTACGCCCATCGCCCATGACACCGACGGAACGCATATTGGTGAGTGCCGCGAAGTACTGCCCGAGATTTTTGCGGATGCCCGCCTTCTCGATCTCCTCGCGGTAGATGGCATCTGCCTCCTGAACGATATGTACCTTCTCCGCCGTAACCTCTCCAATGATGCGGATGCCGAGGCCTGGCCCCGGAAACGGCTGACGGTCGACGAGATAGTCAGGGATACCGAGCTCACGCCCCGCCGCACGCACCTCGTCCTTAAAGAGGAGACGCAGCGGCTCGACGATCTCCTTAAAGTCCACATGGTCGGGCAGTCCGCCAACATTATGATGCGACTTGATCACAGCAGATTTTCCGAGTCCGCTCTCAATGACATCGGGATAGATTGTCCCCTGCACGAGGAAATCCACCGCACCGATCTCGCGCGCCGCCTCCTCAAAGACGCGGATAAACTCCTCGCCGATGATCTTGCGCTTCTGTTCTGGCTCCGTTACGCCCTTAAGCCGCGCATAGAAGCGATCACGGGCGTTAATGCGGACAAAATTGACATCATAGGTGCCGCCACGCCCAAAGACGGCCTCGACCTCATCGCCTTCATTCTTGCGCAGGAGACCATGATCGACAAAGACGCAGGTGAGCTGACTGCCGATTGCCTTGGAGAGGAGCACGGCGGCGACGGAGGAGTCCACACCGCCCGACAGGGCACAGAGAGCCCGCCCACCGCCGATCTGCTGACGCAGTTCCTCAATGGTCTTTTGCACGAAGGAATCCATGCGCCACGTTCCCGTGCATCCGCAGACATCATAGACAAAGCTGCGCAGCATCTCTGTCCCGTGCTCCGTGTGCATCACCTCGGGATGGAACTGCACGGCATAGAGACGCTCGGCGGGGTTCTCCATCGCCGCGATGGGGCAGACGGGCGTGCGTGCCGTCACGTGAAAGCCGTGCGGCAGTCCGCTGATGTAGTCCGTATGACTCATCCAGCAGACATTCGTCTGCGGTATCCCCTGAAAGAGAGGCGACGAGGTGTCGACGATCTCCACCTCCGTACGTCCGTACTCGCTCGTCGGCGCCGTCTCCACGCGTCCACCACAGAGATGCGCCATCAGCTGTGCTCCGTAGCAGATACCGAGCACGGGGATGCCGAGGGCAAAGAGATCCTTGGGGGCGGTAACAGCCCCCTCACCATAGACGCTGTTCGGTCCGCCCGTCAGGATAATGCCGCGCGGAGCGAGTGCGCGAATCCGCTCCAATGGCAGCGTATGCGGATGCACCTCGCAGTAGACATGGTTCTCACGCACGCGGCGCGCGATGAGCTGATTGTACTGTCCGCCAAAGTCCAGCACCAAGATCATTTCTGCGGCATCGGGTCTGTTCATCTTCGTTCCCCTTCTCACGTTATTCTTCCATATCCTCGGCAAAAGAATCCCTAAAGTGCCGAACGGCACTGTGTGCCACATCGACCGAAAAGCCCCGTTGGCAGAGCGTTGCCATCATCTTCTGTTCCCTGTCGCCTGCTTTGTACTTCATGGCAAGGACGCGCTCCGCTGCTGTCGTCTCACGCTCATCCGTATCCTCGGGGACGACGCTCCACACGAGATCATGGTCAAAACCGCGATGGATGAGCTTTGCACAGATCTGCCGCACCGAGTCGCGGCTCTCCTGATAGAGGTACATGAACTGCTGCGCACAGAGATCGGCATCATCGAGATAATGTCGCTCGATCAGGCGCGCGATCGCGGCATCGATCTCCTCCGTCGGAAAGCCCTTGCGCATCAGCTTTTCCCGCAGCTTTTTTTCGCTGTGTGCCTGACGCGCAAGATAATCCACTGCTGTCATGAGGGCTGTGCGCTCCTCCCGCTTTTTGCCCCCACGCCCTGCTTCAGCCTGCGCAGGCCTCATTCATCTTCTCCCATCGGCGGATCCTGCTCCGGCAGATCCGAAGGATCCTGCGCTGCTGCCTCAGTGGCAGCCGTCTTCTTACCTGCTCCCTTTTTCTTCGGCTTCGCACCCTCGACGAGGAGCTTCGTGCGGATCTTCTCCTCGATCTCGGCGATCATCTCTGGTTTTTCCTCAAGGGTCGCCTTGGCGTTTTCCTTGCCCTGTCCGAGGCGTGTTCCCTCGTAGGAGAACCATGCACCGCTCTTATCCACGATGTCCAGCTCAACGCCCATGTCAATGATGCTGCCGAGACGTGAGACGCCCTCCCCATACATGATGTCGAACTCCGCTGTCTTGAAGGGCGGTGCGACCTTGTTCTTGACAATCTTGGCACGCGTACGATTGCCGAGGGATTCCGTACCCTGCTTGATGGAGTCGGCGCGACGCACATCAATGCGCACCGATGCATAGAATTTCAGCGCACGTCCGCCCGTCGTCACCTCCGGATTGCCATAGGTAACGCCGATCTTCTCGCGCAGCTGATTGATGAAGACGGCAGCCGTACGCGTCTTGCTGATGATGCCCGTCAGCTTGCGCATTGCCTGACTCATGAGTCGCGCCTGCAGGCCGACCACCGATGTGCCCATATCGCCGTCGATTTCGGACTTCGGCACAAGAGCCGCAACCGAGTCCACGACAATGATGTCAATTGCGGCACTGTGCACGAGCGCATCCACAATCTCAAGTGCCTGCTCGCCCGTATCCGGCTGCGAGATGAGGAGCTCCTCGATGTTGACGCCAAGCTTGCGTGCGTACTCTGGGTCGAGGGCATGCTCTGCGTCGATGAATGCCGCAATGCCGCCAGCCTTCTGCGCCTCGGCAATCATGTGCAGCGTGACCGTCGTCTTGCCCGAAGACTCGGGACCAAACACCTCGATGATGCGTCCGCGCGGAATGCCGCCAACACCAAGTGCGATATCGAGCGGCAATATCCCCGTGGAGATCACTTCGACGTTCATGTTCGCCTTGGCTTCACCAAGGCGCATGATCGCGCCCTTGCCATGCGCCTTCTCGATGTTCCGCAGAGCATTCTCGAGTGCCTCCTCACGCGTCATCGACTTATCGGTTTTTGCCCGCTTGTCCTTTTCTGCCATCTGTATCTCCTTGTTCGTTCCTGTGAAAGACTGTTCTCGCTCAATTATATAAAAATCCCCGCTCCTTTGTCAAAGAAAAGAATGCGGGGATATGTTCGGAAAAAAATTTATTTCAAATGGGCACGCACGATCTCATTGATGAGCTTGCCGTCCGCACGTCCCTTCACGCGCGGCATGAGAACGCCCATCACCTTGCCCATATCCTTTGCCGTCTCGGCACCGACCTCGGCGACAACGTCCGCCACGATCTTTTTCACCTCATCGACGCTGAGCTGAGCAGGCAGATACGGCATGAGGAGATCTATCTCCGCCTTGGTCTTGGCGACAAGATCATCGCGCTTTCCTCGTGCAAACTCCTCAATGGAGTCGCGGCGCATCTTCACTTCCTTCGAGATGACACCGATCACCTCATCGTCCGTGAGCGTCTTCTTCCCGTCGATCTCCGCCTGACGCACCGCGCCACGCACGAGGCGAATGACGGAAAGGCGCTCCTTTTCGCCCTGCTTCATGGCTTCCTTCATATCCGCTGTGAGCTTTTCCATAAGTGACATTGCTCTCATCCTTTCATAAAAAGAAAAACACCCGCAGCACTGCGCCACGGATGCCTTATGCAATCAGCCCCTGTATTTGCGTTTGCGTGCCGCCTCAGACTTCTTCTTGCGGCGAACGCTCGGTTTCTCGTAATGTTCACGCTTACGAACTTCGGCAAGAGTACCGGCCTTCTGTGACATACGCTTAAAGCGGCGGAGAGCACTATCGATCGACTCATTTTTGCCGACCTTGATTTCATTTGCCATGCATTTCCCCTCCCTCCACGCGCGGAGTATTTTTGCATCCAAAAATGATGCTCTGTCATTATACTCCATGAAGATAATTCGTGTCAATCATGTAATCAAATTTTCACAAAACGGAGCATGCTTCTTCCATCGACATCTGAACATTTATTTATATATAGTGTCTATTGATAAAAATTTTCTATATTTTGTGCTTTACCTATTGACAATCTATCTCACTATGGCGTATCATTTTCCTATCATCGTTTCACCAATCTACCAAATGTTCAGTGCTTTAAGGAGCTGTATCCATGAAAATCACAACGAAGATCCTATCCCTGCTGCTCGTCCTCCTCACGACAGCACTCCTCGGCTGCGGCGGATCGCAGCAGCCCGCGGAGAAGAAAGCGGAGAAACCGTTCCGCATTGTCACGTCGTTCTATCCCATGTATTTGGCGACCATCAACATCACGGACGGAGTGGACGGCGTTGAGGTCACCAACATGACGAAGCCGCAGACAGGCTGCCTGCACGACTACCAGCTCATGACTGAGGATATGAAGACACTCGAACACGCCGATGCCTTTGTCATCAACGGTGCCGGCATGGAGGACTTCATGGACAAGGTAACGGGCGCACAGAAGGACATGAAGATCATCGATGCGTCGCGCGGCATCGAGTTGATCCACGACGACGAGGGCGATAACCCCCACGTCTGGCTGAGCGTCACCGACGCCATCGCGCAGGTGCGCAACATTGCCGATCAGCTGAAGGAAGCTGATCCTGCCCACGCAGACGCTTATGAAAAGAATGCTGCCGCCTACATCGAAAAGCTCACGGCACTGAAAACAGAGATGCACGCCGCGCTTGACCATGTTCCGCATAAGGACATCGTGACGTTCCATGAGGCATTCCCCTACTTTGCGAAGGAGTTCCATCTGAACATCATTGCCGTCGTCGAGCGCGAGCCGGGGACGGAGCCGACACCGAGCGAGCTGCAGGAAACCATCGAGCAGGTAAATGCACTCCCGACCAAGGTGCTTTTTACCGAGCCGCAGTACTCCCCTGCCGCCGCAGAGACGATTGCACGTGAGACGGGCGCAAAGATTTATACGCTCGATCCCGTCGTCACGGGAGAAGCAACGCCTGCGGCAAAGAATGCATACATCGACACCATGAAGAAGAATATGGAAGTGCTGAAGGAAGCCCTTCAATAACAGCATACACATATAGAAAAAGAGCTTGCCGAACACGGCAAGCTCTTTTTCTGTGAAATTATCGTCCGAGTGCGCGATGTGCAATATCCTTGCGATAGTAGACATCCTTAAAGGAGATCTTCGCTGCAGCGGCATAGGCGGCATCGACGGCGGAGGATATATCCGCACCGCGCCCAACTACGCCGAGCACGCGTCCGCCATTGGTGACGAGCTTCCCATCTTTCATCGCCGTTCCGGCATGGAAGACGAGTGCACCCATCGCCTCGGCGTCGGCAAGCCCATGGATCTCCTGTCCCTTTTCATAATGTCCCGGATAGCCGCCCGAGGCAAGCACGACACAGACTGCCGCGCCGTCCTTCCAACGGATGGGAACGTCGGCGAGAGTTCCGTCTGCACAGGCACACATGATTGTCACGAGATCGCTGTCGAGAAGCGGAAGAACAACCTGCGTCTCTGGATCACCGAACCGCGCGTTGAACTCCACGACCTTCGGGCCATCCGCCGTCACCATCAGACCAAGATAGAGACAGCCGCGATAGATGCGTCCTTCCTTCGCCATGGCGGCGATGGTCGGCTTTAGGATCTCCTCCACGGCACGCTCCGTCATCTCCGGTGTCATGACTGGCGCAGGCGCATAGGTCCCCATGCCGCCCGTATTCGGTCCGCGGTCACCGTCATAGGCACGCTTGTGATCCTGCGCGCTGATCATCGGACGGATCGTCGTCCCATCGGTAAAGGCGAGAAGGGATGCCTCCTCCCCCTCCATAAATTCCTCAATGACGACGCGTGCCCCCGCATCACCAAAGGAGTGATCCTCCATGATGGCATCGACGGCATCGAGTGCCTCCTGCTCCGTCATGGCGACGATAACGCCCTTGCCTGCCGCAAGGCCATCCGCCTTGACGACGATGGGAGCGCCCTCCTGACGGATGTAGGCGCGTGCGGGTTCTGCCGCGGTAAAGACCTCATAGCGCGCCGTCGGGATTCCATACTTTTTCATGAGACCCTTGGCGAAGGACTTCGAGCCCTCGATCTCCGCTGCGTTCGCGCGCGGGCCAAAGGCACGAATGCCCGCCGCCTCGAGCTCATCCACCAGCCCATTCATCAGCGGCACCTCGGGGCCGACGACGACCAGCCCGATCTCGTGCTCCTTGGCAAAACGCAGAATCGCCGCATGATCGTCAAGGGCAATCGCCGCCGACGCGCCCATTCCGGGATTTCCGGGGATGGCGTAAATCTGCTCCGTCTGCGGGCTTTCCGAGAGTTTCCAATACAGGGCGTGCTCGCGCCCGCCCGAGCCGATGACAAGAATATTCACGTCGTCTTCCTCATTTTTCTATCTGCTGTGAGAGATATGCGCCGATGGCACTGTCATACTCTGCCGTATGAGCAAACGCCTCCTGCGCCAGACGCATCCGCGTCATGCCGTCCACCGCACCGTCTTTTTCGATCATCGCAGCGATTTCTGCATAGCGCGACGGATTCGTAATGACGGTGACGAACTTAAAGTTCTTCGCTGCAGCACGAATCATCGCGGGACCGCCGATATCGATCTGCTCGACCGCCTCGGCAAGTGTAACGTCAGGCTTTGCCACAGTCTCCACAAAGGGATAGAGATTGACCACGACGAGATCAATCGGTGTGATCTTCAGCTCCCGCAGCGCCTTCTCGTGCTCCGGATTACCGCGCACAGCGAGAATCCCGCCGTGGACGAGGGGATTCAGCGTCTTGACGCGACCATCCATGATCTCGGGAAAGCCCGTGACATCACTGACGTAGATAACGGGAATCCCCGCCTCACGCAGTGCCTTCATCGTCCCACCCGTGGAGACGATCTCAATGCCTGCCTTCTGCAGTGTCCGTGCGAATTCGACGACACCACTCTTATCGGATACGCTGATCAGGGCACGTTTTATCTTCATAATGCTCCTCCTTCGGCAAGGGGCAGGATATGCACCTGTCTGCCGTCTGTACGAAGTCTGCCATCGACATAGAGTCGAATTGCTGCAGGAAAAATCCGATGTTCCTCCTTGAGAACGCGTGCGGCAAGGCTGTCCTCCGTATCTCCCTCGGCCACGGGAACAGCCGCCTGAAGAATGATGGGGCCGGAGTCCGTCCCCTCATCCACAAAGTGCACCGTACACCCGCTGACCTTCACCCCGTAGGCCAATGCATCTCGATGGGCATGTGCCCCCGGGAAACTTGGCAGCAGAGCGGGGTGGATATTGAGGATGCGTCCCGCATAGGCACGCACGAAAAGCGGTGACAGGATTCGCATAAACCCTGCCAGCACGACGAGGGTGACCCCGTGCGCGTGCAGTTGTTCAAGCAGGGCGCGCTCAAAGTCCTCGCGCGCAGCGTACGCTTTGCGTACAACAGCAACATCAGGGATGCTATGTTCCCGTGCACGCGTGAGCGCATAGGCATCCGCCTTGTCCGCAAGGACGACAGCAATCTCCGCACGGATGTCTCCGCGCTCCACAGCGTCGATGATGGACGCAAGGTTCGACCCGCGCCCCGAGCAGAGCACGCCGATTTTTTCCTTAGGCATCAAAGACACCGCCCTTGATCGTCACCTCATGTGCGCCCTCGGTCACGCGTCCGATTCGGAAGACCGCCTCATGCTGTGCACCGAGATGCGCCTCGATGCGTGCCGCCTCCTCCTCAGAGGCAATGAGCACCATGCCGATCCCCATGTTGAACGTGCGGTACATCTCCGCCCAGTCAACGTTGCCCCACTCCTGCAGAAGGCGGAAGACCGCAGGCATCTCCCACGCAGCGGAATCGACCTCCGCGCCCATCCCATCGGGGAGGGCACGCGGGATGTTTTCATAGAAACCGCCGCCCGTGATGTGCACCATACCGTGAAGATCAAATTCACGAATCAGCGGCAGGCACACCTGTGGATAGAGACGCGTCGGCGTCAGCAGCTCCTCGCCGATGCTGCGTCCCAATTCCTCCATATACTCATCGCCGCGAAAGCCCTTGTGCTCAAAGACGATCTTGCGCACGAGGGAGTATCCGTTGGAATGTACGCCCGAGGAAGGCAGTCCGAGCAGGACATCTCCTGCCTTCACACGCGCACTCGTGATGAGGCGTTCGCGCTCGACGACACCGACGGCAAACCCCGCGATATCGTACTCACCCACGGGGTAGAACCCCGCCATCTCCGCCGTCTCACCGCCGATGAGCGCACAGCCGGATTCCTTGCAGGCTCGGGCAACACCCGAGACCACATCGGCAACCTGCGTTGGCTCAAGCTTGCCGACGGCGAGGTAGTCGAGGAAAAACAGGGGCTCTGCCCCCTGCACGAGGATGTCGTTGACACACATCGCCACGGCATCCTGCCCAATGGTATCATGCCGATTCAGAAGGAAGGCAAGCCGCAGCTTCGTCCCGACTCCATCCGTTCCGGAGACGAGCACGGGTTCACGATAGTCCTGCGCACGCAGGGCAAACAGACCGCCGAAGCCGCCCAGATCGCCGAGCACCTCCGGACGATAGGTCGCACGCACGCTGTCTTTGATCATCGATACGGATTCGTTGCCCGCATCGATGTCGACCCCCGCATCACGATACGTCATCTTTTCCATGGACACTTACATCCCCCTTTCGCGCTGTGCAAGCCGCTGCTGCTCACGCGTGATCGCGTCGCCCGCGTCGAGGGCGGCATCCTCCTCGGGAACCGGGTACTGATTGTTAAAACATGCGTAGCACATATGATCCGGATTGAGGGCAGGTACGCATGTCCGCAATCCCTCGATGGAGATGAAGTGAAGGGAATCCGCACCGATGAAATCGCGAATCTCCTCAAGGCTCTTCGTCGCCGAGATCAGCTCCTTGCGCACCGACGTATCGATGCCGTAGTAGCAGGGATCGGTGATCGGCGGGCTGCTGATGCAGACATGGATTTCACGCGCTCCGGCATTCCGCAGGAGCCGTACGATCTTGCCGCTCGTCGTGCCGCGCACGATGGAGTCATCCACCATGATGACGGACTTTCCCTCAACAACAGAGCGCACGGGGCTCAGCTTCAGCTTGACCGCCGTATCGCGCTGTTTCTGCGTCGGCTGGATGAACGTCCGTCCGATGTAGCGGTTCTTGATGAGGCCCTCCGCAAACGGGATGCCCGTCTCATAGGCGAATCCCGTCGCTGCCGTCGTTCCCGAGTCCGGCACCGAGATGACCACATCACCGCGAAGCCCGGACTCGCGCGCCAGAACACGCCCCATCTCGAAGCGTGCTGCATGAACACTCTGTCCATCGATGATCGAGTCGGGGCGTGCAAAATAGATGTACTCGAAGATGCAGGAAGCAACATCCTGCCCATTGGTGAAACGGTAGGACCTAAGTGCGCCGTTCTCCACGACGACCATCTCTCCCGGCAGCACATCGCGCACGAAGGAAGCTCCGTTGACATCGAGCGCGCATGTCTCGGAGGAAAGCACCCAGCCGCCCTCCTCCGTCCGTCCGATACAAAGCGGACGAAAGCCCTGCGGATCGCGCACACCGATGAGCTTGTTCTCCGTCATGATGGTCAGGCAGAATGCGCCGCGTACCTTCTGCGCGGTCTCCAATATGCGCTCCTCGATGGTCGCCTTCTGTGAGCGTGCGATCAGATGGACAAAGACCTCTGAGTCGATCGTCGTCTGGAACACCGTACCCTTGCTCTCAAGGTCGCGGCGAATCCATGCGGCATTGGTGAGGTCGCCGTTATGCGCCAGCGCCAGCGCACCGCCGGCATAGTTGACGCGCAGCGGCTGTGCATTTGCAGCGAGGCTGAACCCCGTCGTCGCATAGCGCACATGACCGATGGCAATTTGGGCATGGTCAAGATGAGGCAGTTCCGAGCGAAACACCTCGGTCACCAGCCCCATCCCTTTTTTGACGTCAATCCATGCACCGTCCGTCAGCGCAATACCCGCACTCTCCTGCCCGCGATGCTGGAGCGCAAAGAGACCGAGATACGTCATCTCGGACACATCCTCCGTCGGAGAATACACGCCGTAGATGCCGCACTCTTCCTTCCACTTTGGCACTTTTTCGTACATCGCTCTTATGCTTCTCCCGTCAGCCTGTGGAGCATCTCCTTATAGGCATCCTCTACGTTGCCGAGATCGCGGCGGAAACGATCCTTATCCAGTTTCTCCTTCGTGTCGCTGTCCCAGAAGCGGCAGTTATCCGGCGAAATCTCATCGGCGAGAATGATCTTCCCGTCAGCATCTCTGCCGAACTCCAGCTTGAAGTCAATGAGATCCACCTTCTTGGACTTGAGGAACTTCGTGAGGATATCATTGATCTTCAGCGACATGCGTTCGATCTCGTCCAGTTCCGCATCCGTCGCGATCTTCATGGCGCGGATGTGATAGCGGTTGAGCATCGGATCGCCGAGATCATCGTTCTTGTAGCAGTACTCGATGACCGGAAACGGCATCGGTACGCCCTCCTCGAGCCCGAGGCGCTTGGCGAGCGAGCCGGCCGCCACATTGCGGATGATGACCTCAAGCGGAACAATCGTAAGCTTCTTCACGATCATCTCACGCTCGCTCGGCATGGAGATATAGTGATGGGCGATGCCCTCCTTCGCCAACAGATCGAAAAAGAACGCCGACATCTTATTGTTCATGATGCCCTTGCCCACGATCGTCCCGCGCTTCGCGCCGTTCCCCGCCGTCGCATCGTCCTTGTAGTAGACGAGATACTCATTTGGATTGTCCGTCGCATAGATGATCTTTGCTTTACCCTCATAAAGAGCCTCTTTACGCTCCATTGTCATCCTGCCTTTCTTCTCAAGCAATAGAAAAATTTGTTAAAGCTGTGCCGCGACGCGATCTGCCTTCTTCTCGACCTCCAGCACCATCTTTTCCCGATAGTCCATAAGTGCTTCGGCGATGGCAGTATCGTATACGGCGAGGATCTCCGCCGCAAAGATCGCCGCATTCTTCGCACCATTGACCGCCATCGTCGCTACGGGTACGCCCGACGGCATCTGCACCGTGCTGAGCAGAGCATCCATCCCGTTCAGCGGCGTCGCATTGACCGGAACACCGATCACCGGTTTAATCGTATAGCTTGCCACGACACCTGCGAGATGTGCCGCTGCCCCTGCCGCCACAATAAATGCGGCAAATTCTTTGTCGTGATCCGCCTCCATGACGAAATCACGAACGATGGATGGCGTACGATGCGCCGATGCCACCTTCACGACCGGTTCAATGCCAAAGTGTTTCAGGAGCTCAACTGCCGGCTTCAGAATCGGCCAATCAGAATCGCTGCCCATCAAAACTGCTACCTTCATTATTATCATCTCCTCATGCCTATGATAGCGGGATTTCAAATCCATGTCAATAGAACGAAAAAGGACCGCCGTATCGCAGAATACAGCAGTCCCATAAATGAAGTCTCAATCTTCTTTGATCGTATCGTGCAGGGGCTCGCCGAAGACCAGCGTATCCAAGAGATCGATCAGCTGATTGATCTCCGGTTTTGACACCTGTCCCGACGCGCCAAGGCTCTCGCCCTTGCGCTTCATCTCCTCGCTGATGAGGGAGGAGAAGAGAACGAGCGGAACCTCACCGAGGCGGCTATCCTCGCGCACGAGCTTCAGCAGGCGATGTCCGTCCATCTTCGGCATCTCGACATCGGAGATGATGATGCGGACATGATTCTCGATCGGCCCATTCTTCCGTGCAAGATCTTGCAGATACTCCCACGCATCCTGTCCATTGCCAAAGTCACGGATGAACTTGTAGCCCGCCTCATGCAGCGTCGTCACAAGGAGTTCACGCAGCATCTTGGAGTCCTCGGCGATGACGATATGCGCCGTACCGCGCCGCGTTTTGGCATCCTGGGTGGCCTCGGCAACCGTCGTGAGCTTCTGGTTGATCTCGGGATTGATCTCCGCGATGATCGTCTCAAAGTCCAGCAGGAGGACGATGCGATCTTCCATCTTGATGATGCCGACCACGCGCGACCCTTCACCGACATTCGGTGCCGGCTCCATATTCTTCCACGAGATGCGGTGTATGCGGTAAACACTGCCAACGAGGAAACCGATGTCATAGTTGTTGATCTCTGTCACGATGATGTTCTGCAGCTCGTCCGACGTCTGGAGGTTGAGGCAGCGCGCCATATTGACAAGAGGAATCGCCTTGCCGCGCAGCGTGAACAAGCCGTCGACATAGGGATGGGCCTCTGGCATGGCAGTCACCGGCACACGCGTAATGACCTCGCGCACCTTCGCGACATTAATGCCGTAGTTCACTTTCCCTATGCTGAACTCAACGATTTCAAATTCATTCGTTCCTGTCTCAAGCAGGATGCCTTTTCTCTCTTCGGTTACCGTATCTGCCATTTATCTCTCTCCCCCTGCACGTCTACATTCTTCGCTATGCTCTCTATTCGCCCTTTGGAATAAAAATCCTTCCTTGATTAAGAAAAAACTAATTCATTTTATTTTCTTGTGACAAATATGTCCAGCCGTCCTGCTGGTATACACGGCCTTCTTTCATCAAATACCCAAGCGCGCGCTTAAACGCGGCCTTGCTGATCCCGAAACGATCCTTGAGCACCGCAGGAGATGTCGCGTCCGTATACGGCATCTTTCCGCCATGTTCCTCTAGGAGTGCGAGCAGACGGTCAGCATCCAGCGTACGCGCTTCCTCTTTCGGGGGACGCAGGGACGCGTTCAGCCGCCCGTCCTCACGCAGATACGTCACGCGGATCTCGACAGTCTCGCCGACGCGCAGCCGCCGCGGAGCCTCCTGATGATCGATGAATGCGATATAGCGCTCCTCGGTAAAGAGAAAGATGCCACGCTCCGTAATGTTATAGACGGATCCTCTCAGGCGATCGCCAACGCGCACCCCTTCGGCGGGACGTGAGGCGCGGCGCAGCTCATCCTCCACCTCCATCGTTACGGCAAGGCGCCCGGACTTATCCGTATAGAGCTTCGCCCAGACGACCTCACCGACCTGCGGCCGTCCGCGCATCCCCGCGTATGGCAGGAAGATACCGCGCTCTGCCCCGACATCGAGGAAGGCGCCCTCCTTCGTCACGTTGATGACGCGCAGGCGTGCGACCTGCCCTTCCTTCATGCGCGGTGTACGCATGCTCGCCGTTAGCCGCCGTTTCGGATCGAGGTAGAGAAAAACGCGGACGCGGTCGCCCACCTTCACCGGTGCAGTCTGCTGCATCGTATGCAGCAGAATATCATCACTCGTATTGCCCGTCTCCGCATCCAGAAAGATGCCCCACTCGGATTCGCGCACGGCAGTGAGTTCCGCCACCTGACTTGGGCCGTATTTACGGTGCACAGGCGCGGGGTTTTGCCGCTCCGTCACGTCCTACTCCTCATAGGGCGTGAGTGCGGCATCGCCCCAGAGCCGCTCCAGCGCATAGTACTCGCGCGCATCCTGCTGGAATATGTGCGCCACCGTATCGCCGTAGTCGAGCAGCACCCACTCGCCCTCACGGTAGCCCTCCTTGTGAAGAAAGCTCACCCCTGCTTCCTCCATCTTCTCCTCGATGTTGTCTGCGATCGCGCGCACCTGCGTCGCTGTATTCGCCGAACATATAATGAAATAGTCGTTGGTGGACATCAGTCCGACCATATCCATCTGTACGATGTCGCGCGCCTTCTTTTCATCCGCTGCCGCCTGAATCACGCGGCATTTTTCCTGCTCTGTCAAACTCTACTCCTCCTTCTTCTGCTCACCTTCCGTCTCCTCCGACGGAAAGAGTTCACGTATGATCTTATCGGTCGCCGCACGATCCATAATCCACACCGTATCATCATCCCGCGCGAAATCGCCCGGCAGCATGATGGTGCGCGGCGGCTGTGCATTCAGCTTTCGCACCACATTCCCGATGTGCACCGAGTCAAAGAGCTCGGCACTCGTGGTGACATCCTGTTTCAGTATATCGGCAAGCTGCGGGATCTTGGGCAGCGTATCGACACGGAGCAGCTTGGCGTAAAACGCCTTAACAAACTTTTGCTGCCGCTGCGTGCGCCCGAGGTCGCCGAGATCATCCCCGCGATAGCGCAGGTACTGTTCCGCCTCCGCTCCATCGAGATGCCGATAGCCCTGACGCATGTGAATGGAAAGCCCCGCCTCCGGATCGTCATAGTCCATATCCCGCTCAACATAGAGATCAACTCCGCCGACGGCATCGACAATCTTCTCAAAGGTATCCATATCGATGACAACGTATTGATGAATCGAGATGTCAAACATCTGATTGATCGTCCGCACCATCAACGGTGCTCCGCCCACTGCATAGACGTGAGAAAGTCGTGTCTCCCCCTTCCCCTGTGCCATGGGCACCCACGTATCGCGCGGGATATTGAGGATGCGTACCTTGCCCGTCGCATTCTCCATGCTCATGAGCAGAATGGCATCCGCACGCTTTTCCGGTGCTTCGTCCATATTTACTGCATCGTCGAGGCCGAGCACGAGAACATTCGTATAGCCGTCAAACCGCACATCGACCTCGCCGCGATTTTCCTCCTGACGGACGAGATAGGCCTCATACATTTCCCGTATATCATGGTACGCCTCAACGCCCCATCCGATCAGATAATAGCCCGAGATGCCGACAAAGACGAGGAGAAAGACCGTGCAGATCAGGCGAACAAGTCCGCGCAGAACGGCCATGCGTCGGCGGCGTGCACGCTGTGTGCGGCGTCGCTTTATGTTCTCGCGCGAGTTTTCGCTTGCCAGCTGTGCCGCGAGATCCTCCGTATCATAATCGGACAACGCCCCTCTCCCCCTTTTTCCCTCTGCTCAGCGCTGCCGCAAAAGCAGTTCGTTCCGTGCCGCCACCGTATCCGGATGAACGAGCCCTCCCTTTTTCAGAACGAATCGGATGGACTCCGTGAGTCCGACCAGCAGCATCGCGTCGAGTGATGCCGTACGCGCGAGCTCCCGCAGATGCTCCACCTCCGGATAGTCACGCGACGGCTCAATCATATCTGCAAAATAGATGATCTGATCGAGCGCGGTCATCCCTCTTCCCCCAACCGTATGCCGCCAGATCGCCTGCGCAATGCCCGCGTCATCGACGCCATAGTCCTCATAGATGAGATAGGCGCCCACGTAGGCGTGCAGGAGCAGGGGCATCGCCGCCTCGATCCTGCCGATGGGAATCCCGCGCCGCCGCGCCTCTCCGGGAAGCTCCGCTGTCGCGTAGGTGCGTCCGCAGTCATGCAGAAGCCCTGCGGTACGCGCGCGTTCCTCGTCCATGCCGAAGCGCCGTGCCAGTTCCGCCGCCGTATCCGCCACCCCGAGCGAATGCTGATAGCGTCCCGGTGCGAGACGTTCTGCCAGACGAGCGCGCATCTCCTCATACGTCATGTTCATGCGCACGATATAACCCCCTCCCTACAATATACTCCTCTACGGCACGCGGTACAAGATGCCGGATGGATTTTCCTGCGCGTACGCGTGCGCGGATCATCGTCGACGAGATCTCCAGATGCGGTGTCGGAACGACGTGAATGTGGCGGCGCTCCTCCGCTGTAAACTGCTCTGCGAGAAGCGTCTCATCAAGCGGCGTCCCCTGCCGCGTCGCCACGATGAACTGACAGGAACGCAGCAGACGGTGCGGTTCATGCCATCGGTACAGATCATTCATCGCATCTGCGCCCGTAATAAAGAAAAGCGCCGCCCCGTCAAACTGGTCGTGGAGCGCCGCTATGGTATCCACCGTATAGGACGGTCCCTCCCGACGCAGTTCCATGTCCGAAAGAGAAAAGTTCGGATTGTCCTGTATGGCACACGCCGTCATGGCAAAACGATCCACAATGGACGCCGCATGGGTGCCGTCCTTGTGCGGAGGGCGTGCCGACGGGATAAAGAGCACCTCATCCAGCGCTGCCTCCGCGCGCACCATCTCCGCCGTGATCAGATGTCCCATGTGAATCGGGTCGAACGTTCCGCCCATGATTCCGATGCGTTTTTCCATCCGATTCACCTCGTGATGCAGATTGCCAGCAGAAGAACGATGCAGAGCAGCAGGAAGGTCGCGCCTGCATACAGATAGTCACGAAGATCATGCCGCCCCTTCGGTGATGCTGCATACTGCCGCATGGTGCGCCAATATCCGATCAGGCGCCGCATCCGCCGCACGACTCCGATGCGACAGGCGTATTTTCCCGCACCTGCCCCTCGCCATAGACAAGATACTTCGTACTCGTCAGAGCCTCGAGGCCCATCGGACCACGCGCATGAAGTTTCTGCGTGCTGATGCCGATCTCCGCACCAAAGCCAAACTCGAACCCGTCCGTAAATCGCGTCGAGGCATTGACATAGACCGTCGAAGCATCAGCCCTCTGCTGAAAGGTATGTGCCGTACGGATGTCATTCGTCACAATCGCCTCGGAATGCCCCGTCCCATAGCGATTGATGTGCCGCAGTGCGGCATCCATATCCGCGACGACACGGACGGAGAGGATGAGATCACCGTACTCCGTCGCCCAGTCCTCCTCCGTTGCCGCAGGCACGTCGCTGAGGATCGCACACGTCTCTGCGCAGCCGCGCAGCTCCACCCCATCGGCACGCAGCTGCTCTGCCATCTGCGGCAAAAATGCAGCGGCAATATCACGGTGTACGAGCACGGTCTCTGCCGCGTTGCAGACCGAGGGGCGCGAAACCTTGGCATTCCGCACGATACGACACGCCATCGTGAGGTCCGCGCCGCGGTCAACATAGATATGACAGATGCCGGATCCCGTCTCGATCACGGGGACACTGCTGCTCTCCACGATGTGGCGAATCAGCCCGGCCCCGCCGCGTGGAATGAGGACATCCAGCAGCCCTGTGAGATGCGTCATCACATCCACGGCACTGCGCTCCTTCATCGCGAGCATCTGAACGGCTCCCGCAGGAATGCCGGCAGCATAGGCAGCGCGCGAAAGAACATCGGCAATGACCGCGTTAGAGCGCAGTGCATCTGAGCCGCCGCGCAGGAGCACGGCATTTCCTGACTTCAGGCAGAGCCCGATCGCATCCGCCGTCACATTCGGACGCGCCTCGTAGATCATACCGACAACCCCGAGCGGTACGCGGACACGGTGAATCTCCAGACCATTCGGACGGCGCACAGCGTAGTCCTCCCGTCCAAGCGGGTCAGGAAGCGCTGCGGTCAGCCGCAGCCCCTCCGCCATCGCATAAATGCGCTCCGACGTGAGCCGCAGACGGTCGATGTAGGAAGCGCGCACACCCGCCGCCTCGGCGTCTGTCACATCAGCGGCGTTCTCCTGCAGGATCTCCGCCGCGTGCTCCGTCAGCGCCGTCGCCATCGCATGCAGCGCCGCATCGCGCACATCACTGCAGAGCACCGCAAGAGCATAGGATGCCTCCTTTGCCGCTTCTGCCTGTGCCCGCACTGCCTGCTCCATCATTGCCATCGCTCCTTACTGCATCAGCACCAAATTATCCCGGTGTATGATCTCCTCATGTAATGCGTCCGAGACAAGACCTTGAAACTCCTGTGTCTGATGCCCCATCAGCCGTGCTGTATCCGCCGCGCCGTAGGCAGTGATCCCACGGGCAATCTCCTGCCCCAGAGGGCTGAGCACACGCACCATCTCGCCCGCGGCAAAGTCACCGTCTACTGCCGTCACACCGACAGCGAGAACACTCGCGCCGCGCTGCATCGCTGCCGCGCACCCGGCATCGACAGAAAGCTCTCCCGCGAGCTTCTTGCCAAAGGCGAGCCAGCTCTTGCGCGTCCTGAGATGTGCCTCACGCGCAGGGAAGATCGTCCCGATCTCCTCCCCACGCAGAATGTTGCGGATGATGCCGTCCTCATCACCGCGCGCAATCACCATCGTCGCACCGGCATTGCGGGCAATCTTCGCCGCCTCGATCTTCGTCTGCATCCCGCCCGTACCCTGTGCTGATCCGGCCCCGCCCGCAAGATGCTCAATCTCGGGCGTAATCTCTGCGATCTCGGAGATCAGCTGCGCCGATGCATCCGTCCGCGGGTTTGCCGTATATACCCCGTCGATATCCGAGAGGATAATGAGCGCATCGGCATCGACAAGTGCTGCAACAACTGCCGAGAGGTTGTCGTTGTCTCCGATTTTGATCTCATCCACCGCCACGGCGTCGTTCTCATTGATGATGGGAATGACCTGCATATCGAGCAGTGCGAGAAGGGCACGGCGCGAGTTGATGTACTGATGATGACGCGCCGCATTCTCCTTTGTCAGGAGCACCTGTGCCATCGTTCGTCCATACTCATGAAAGAGCTTCTCATAGATGTGGAGAAGGTATCCCTGTCCGATCGCCGCAAGAGCCTGCCGCGCAGGCACCGCTGCAGGACGTTCCTTCATGCCGAGCGCATTCATTCCCGCCGCAATTGCACCGGAGGAAACGAGGAGAATCTCCTTGCCCTGATTGGCCTCGTCGATCAGCTCACGCACAAGATGTTCGATGCGGCGCAGATTCATTCCGCCCGAGGGATGCGTCAGCGTACTTGTTCCAACCTTTACGACAATGCGCTTCGCCTCGGAGAGACGCGTCCGCGCATTCACAGCTCAATCCTCGGCTTGTCAAAGTTTCGTTTGAACAGGAGCCCGTTCCTGCCGATCACCTGAACGAGATTGGCGTCGGCGCGCTCGGCCAACATGGTAATCGCGTCCGCCGGTTCCTCCGGCGCATTCTGCAGAACGCGCACCTTGATCAGCTCGCGCTTTTTGATCGCCTCGCGTGCGGATGCCACCACAGCAGGACTGACTCCCTCCTTGCCGATCATGACGACCGCTTCCTCCGTCATGCCGAGGGAGCGCAGCTTTCGTATCTGCTTACTGGAAAGTGATTTTCGCAGCAACGTCTTTCCTCCGTTAATCCTGATAGTCGAACGCCATATCACCGATGTGGACGGTCATGCCTTCCTTGATGCCGCGTGCACGGAGCTTCTCATCCAGCCCCTTGAGCCGCCATATATACTGGAATCGGCGCACGGCTTCATCATTGTTGAAATTGGTCATGGCGACCAACTTCTCGATTGCCTTTCCCGAGACGACGAAATCGCCCGCATCGTTGCGTGAGATCGTCACCTTCTCGTCATCGTCCGCATTCTGATCGTAGACGACGACATCGTCCTCCTCCGCCTCCGGCTCAGGGACATAGGCGTCCAGCCACGCACCGACCCGATCGATCAGCTCCTGCACGCCTTCACGCGTCGCCGCAGAGATCGCAAAGAACGCGAGCCCCTCCCGTGCAGCAAGCTCCTTCAGACGCGGCAGATGCTCCGCCGCAGAGGGAAGATCAATCTTATTGGCGACGAGGAACTGTGTACGCCGTGCAATCTTCTCGCTGTAGCGTGCCAGCTCCGCATTGATCTTGTCGTAATCCTCCACCGGGTCACGGCCTTCGATCCCGGATGCATCCACAATGTGCAGGATCAGCCGCGTGCGCTCCACATGGCGCAGAAAGTCATGCCCTAGCCCCACGCCATCGGCGGCGCCCTCGATCAAGCCCGGAATATCCGCCATGACGAAGCTCTTCTCATAGTCCGTCTGGACAACGCCGAGGACAGGCGTAATCGTCGTAAAATGGTAGTCTGCAATCTCTGGACGTGCTGCCGAGCAGGAGGCAACAAGGCTCGACTTCCCGACACTCGGATAGCCGACCAGCCCAACATCGGCGAGCAGTTTCAGCTCAAGACGAAGCTTTCGTCCCTCGCCCGGCTCGCCGAACTCAGCAAAGGACGGTGCACGGTTAGCAGAGTTGGCAAACTTGGCATTCCCGCGCCCACCGCGTCCACCGCGTGCAATCACCGCCTCCATCCCGACTTCTGCGAGGTCGGCAAGCACCTCTCCCGTCGCCTCGTCCGTCACAATCGTGCCGGGCGGGACATCGACATAGAGAGGCGGCGCATTTTTACCGAACTGGTTCTTGTACTCACCATTCTCGCCGTTCTTCGCGACGAACTTGCGGCGATAGCGAAAGGAGAGCAGCGTATTCAGATTGCGGTCGGCACGAAAGATTACATCACCGCCGCGTCCGCCGTCACCGCCCGAAGGACCGCCCTTGGGCATAAATTTTTCATGGCGGAACGCGGACTTTCCATGACCGCCGTCCCCCGCCTTCACCGTGATCTGGGCACGATCGATAAACTGCATACGTCCCTCCCTCTTTACACAATAAGCTGTTCCCGCAAGTGCACCCACCTGCGAAAACAGCTTCTAAAAGAGCCTGTACTAGAGCGTACAGGCATCTCTGCATATCAAACTTCCGTGTGCTCTTAGACCGCTGCACCCGCGAGCGGATACACGCTGATCTGACGCTGATGGCGTCCCTTGCGCTCAAAGGCAACCTTGCCGTCAATCTTTGCAAAGATCGTGTCGTCCTTGCCGATGCCGACATTGTGCCCCGGATGGAAATGCGTGCCGCGCTGGCGCACGATGATGCTGCCTGCCGTCACATGCGTGCCTGCCTGCTCCTTCACGCCAAGGCGCTTCGAGTGGCTGTCACGTCCGTTGCGCGTCGAGCTGACGCCCTTTTTATGTGCAAAAAGCTGCAAATCAAACGAGAACAAATTGTTCACCCCTTTACTTCCTGAATCTGAATGCCTTTCGGGCTGATCTTTTCAATCTCTGCGAGGCCCATCCACATGGTTCGCAGAATCGCTTCACTGCGTTCATCCGGCGGTTCAGAGAGCCGCACACGGAGGTTGCCGCTCGCAATGTCATAAGTGACGGCGCGATGCAGATGCTCCATCATACCGAGAAGCGCGGACTGCGTGAGCGCAGATACGCCGGCACAGACAATATCCTGTCCGCGTGCCGCCGTTCCGCTGTGCCCTGAAACAGCATAGCCGTCGATCATCCCGTCTTCATTCACGAAGATCTTGACCGAAATCACGGATTAGCCCTCGATCTTCTCGATAACGACCTTCGTGAACGGCTGACGATGACCCTGACGCTTGCGATAGTTCGACTTCGCCTTGTACTTGAAGACCAGGATCTTCTTACCCTTACCGTGTGCCGCGACCTTGCCCGTCACCTTCGCACCGTCCACCATCGGACGACCGATCTTGACATCTGCGCCATTGACAACGGTCAGAACCTGGTCGAAAACGACAGCCTCGCCCTCGCCCGCCTCGAGCTTCTCCACAAAAATGGTATCGCCCTCAGCGACCTTGTACTGCTTGCCGCCCGTCTTTACGATTGCATACATGAAAACACCTCCCTATCACGTTACTCGCCGGCTGCGGTTCGGCAGCGCCGATTGTATGACCTCGCCGTGCGGTTGGGGATGGGCTTTCGCCCAAACAGGCTATGCGCCTACATTACGGGATAATAGCATATGAAAAGGGCAGTTGTCAAGGCGGAGATTGGACAGCCCCTATTCCCACCCACTCACCAGATGCTTTGCCAGCAGGAGGGCAAGGATGCCGAGCACGATGCTCAGCGCGATATAGGCAAGGGCGACGGCGAGCTTTCCGTTCTCGATGAGAGAAAGCGTTTCCAACGAAAAGGTGGAGAATGTCGTAAAGCCGCCGCATATCCCCGTCTGGAGAAAGAGGACAAGGCGCGGGTCAAGGCCGCTCTGACGTCCCGCCAGACCGACAACGGCGCCGATGGCGAAACAGCCAAGGACGTTGACAGCAAACGTAGCAAGAGGAAAACCGCTCCCGAGTTTCGGCACGACCTGTCCCAGCAAAAAGCGCAGAATCGCTCCGACCGCACCGCCAAGCCCGACGGCAAGGACGCTCATTGTACCGTCCCCGCACGCAAATGTGCCACATCGTTCATGCGCGTCAATACAGCAAAACCGTCGTCCTCGAAGCGGATGCAGTTCACCGCCGTGTTGAGCTGAGAAACATGCCAGATCGAGCGGATCGGCATGGCGAGTATGTCAGCGATCAGAATGCGGATCGCCGCCCCGTGAGAGACGATGATGACGCGCTCACCGCGATGCTCTGCGGCGATCGTGCGCACGCGCCCTGCGATGCGCTTTTGGAATACGGAAAAATCCTCACTGTCCGGGATGTTCGCATGCTCCGGATCACGGTAAAAATGCTTCAGCGTCTCGGGATCCTCGGTGTTGATCTCACTGAAGAAGCGCCCTTCCCATGCCCCGAAGTGAAGTTCACGCAGGGCAGAATCGGGGACGACGGTCAGACCGAGCCGCGCTGCAAGCGGTGCCGCCGTCTCCATCGTCCGTATGAGGTCACTTGCATAGAACGCATCTGCATGGTCGACGTCGAGATGCTGTCCGAGCAGTGTCGCCTGTGCGTGTCCCTCCGGTGAGAGCGGCACATCTGACTGTCCCTGAAAACGTCCCGTCTTATTCCACTCGGTCTCCCCATGACGTATGATGATAATTTCCGTCATTTCCCTTCCCCTTCCTATGATTTTCTATGCGCGAATCTCACAGACAACGCCGCCCGAGATCAGCCGTTCCTGACGCATAAAGGCATACGTGCCGCAAAATTCCTGTGCCAGCTGTTGCGTACGCGCGTCGATCGCCGCCGTCGACAGATCGGATGCCCAGAGTGCACCGACCACCGTACCGCTGTGTGCCACCAGTACACCGAGCGCCCCTCTGCTCTGCGCCGCCGTGATGAAGCGTTCCAGCTCCGGCTTTTCTAGGTGCTGCTGGTTGCGCCGTGCGCTCTCAGTCGCCGCCTGTCCGAGGAGACGCTCTTTTTCTGCCCCACGCACGGCAAATGCCTGATCGACCGTATGCAGCAGCGCGCGGTAGGCGTCGTCCTGGTCGCCTGCATTGCCCTTGCTCTGATAGTAGGCGATGGTATCGACCTCACCGCCCGCATCAAAGATGGAGATGCCGAGCAGCGGAACATTATGGTACTGACCGAACAGTTCCCCCGTCGTATGACTGACATGCGAAAGCCCCGCAAAGGCAATGCCGTCACTCGGCTCGATGGCGATGGCGATGTCCATGATCTCGCGTCCCGTCAGTTCCCGTCCGTATGCGCGTGCTGCGGCATAGGAGACCGCTGCTATATCCGCACTCGAGGACGCCATTCCCTTTCCCTGCGGGATCTCCGTCTCCAGGCGGATGCCAAAGCGAAACGCCTCCTCGCCGATGTGGGCGAGCGTCCGACGTAGTGCTTCCTGCGCCTTCGTTCCCAGTCCATGCATCCCCGTGAACGCATCCGAAACTGTCGCCGTCGCATACATGCTGATCGGTGCAGTGACGAGAAACGGCGTTCCCGCGAGAGCGCCCTCGATCAACTCCCCACAGGACGCAGGTGCCTTTGCTATAATTTCCATAATAACCCCCAAATGTTCGGATGTGTTGATGCCAGAGAAAATACGGCGAGAACCAGAGTCTCCGTCAATACGGTGACCGCGCCATAGACATCACCTGTCACGCCGCCGAGGATGTTGGTGATCGTGCGGCAGAGAAGAAGTGCAAAGAGCACGCCTAAGAGCAGCGAGAGTGCCGCCAACACACCCCACGGCAGGACAAACACCGCTGTCGTCACGGCAGCGATGAGAACAGTGCGTCGGTCTGCCATATCGGCAAAGGTCTTTCCGACGCCTTCCGGACGGGCGTACGGAAAGAGCGCGATCGCAAGCACCATGGCAAGCCTGCCGATGATCGGCATGACAAAGAGTGCGGGCACAAAGAGGAGCGGATGCATATCGGAGATCAGGGCAAACTGCACGAACATGAGCATGACGAAAGAAACGACGCCAAATGCGCCCGCACGGCTGTCCTTCATGATCTCGAGCTGACGCGCGCGCTCCCGCCCCGAGAAGATGCCGTCCGCCGTATCCATAAAGCCATCCGCATGGATGCCGCCCGTCAAAAGAATCGGCAGGATGAGGATCAGCACACACGTCAGCGACCGCATCCCGAGAAAATAGATGAGCACCCACGCCGCAAGCATGTAGCACAGGCCGAGCACGAGCCCCACCAACGGGAAAAAACGCGTACTGCGCCCAAAGTCCTCCGCCGTCCATGTCGTCTGTCGGACAAAGCGAATCCGTGTGAGAAACTGAAGGCCAATCAAAAAAGAATGCATAGAACCGATCCTTAACGATAGAGCGAGAACAGATAGGCAAAGAGCAGAAAGAGAACCGTCACCGTATACATGAGCCGTATCGCGCCCAAGATATGTTTGGGGGCAATGTCCATGTGGGCGTCGCCCATATAGGCGCGGAAGTGCTTTTGCCCAAAGTAGTAGTTGATGCCGCCGAGTCGAATGTGCAGCGCGCCCGCCACAGGTGCCTCTGCATATCCGCCGTTCGGACTGGGATGTCCCGCCGCGTCGCGCCGCAGGATAAAGAGTGCGTTGCGTGCATCATAGCGCAGGAGAAACGCCGCCATCACAAAGAGGATGCCCGTGATGCGCGCGGGAACATAGTTCAGCACATCGTCTACACGCGCCGCCATACGCCCGAAGTAAAGATAGCGGTCATTCTTGTAGCCGAGCATGGAATCCATTGTATTCGCTGCCCGATAGAGCACGGCGAGCGGCGCGCCGCCGAGGAGAAAGAAAAAGAGCGGCGAGATGACCCCGTCCACTGTATTCTCCGCGACGGTCTCAATCGCCGCGCGCGCAGCGTCCTCCTCGTCGAGCTCCGCCGTATCCCGCCCGACGATATAGCCGACGCGCACCCGTGCACCCACAAGGTTGTCCCCGTCGAGCAGGGCATAGATTTCATGCCCCGCCTTTGCCAGTGACCGTGGAGAGATACAGAAATAGAGCAGGATGATTTCGAGGACATCTGCCCCCCATGCCACAGGCAGATGCCGCGCGGCAAGGATCAGCCCCTCCGCCGCAGCGTAGGAAATTGAGAGGACAATCAGCACCAGCAGCGTCCCCATGGCAAACTTCCTGTCGTCTCCCCCATGGGATGGATAGAGGTGCCGATCCAGCCATCCGATAAATCGCCCGAGAAAGGCGACGGGATGCAGGCGGTTCTGCGGATCTCCCGCCATCGTATCGAGAAAAAACGCCGCCATGGCGGCGATGGGCGAGGCGATCATCGTGCATCTCCGGCCGCAATGATCGCCGCCAGTTGATCCATATCGAGACTCCGCTGCACCGTCGCAGCCAGGCGGTCATAGGCGTGCTCCTTTTCCGCCCCGTAGCGGTACTGGATGGGAAGCTCCTCCATGCCGCGCCGCGCGCGCAGGCGATTGAGCACTGCCCGACGGAAATGATCGTCGTCAAAGATGCCGTGGATATACGTGCCCGCGATTCGCCCGTCTGCCGAGACCGCACCGTCCCATACCGACTCTCCTGCATTGCCTGCACGGACGATGCGGAAGGGACGGCATACCTCCTCGGCAAATGTGGTGTCGCCCATGTGGATCTCATAGCCCCGCATCCCGTGCACAGAGATGTTCTCCCCCAAGAAGGGAAACGCTGCACAGTCCGCCGTGACCTGCCTCAGATGCTTGCGCGCGGCAAAGGTCGTCGTGAGCGGCAGATACCCCAGCCCCTCCACCGCATCATGCTCCGACTCGGTATGGAGCGGGTCGGAGATCCTCTCCCCGAGCATCTGATAACCGCCGCAGATCCCAAAGAGCGGCGTTCCCGCCGTGACGCACGTACGAATAGCATCCGCGAGGCCTACCTGTCGGATGTGGAGGAGATCCTCCGTCGTATTCTTCGAGCCCGGCAGGAGGATGAGATCCGGATGCCCCAATTCCTCGGGCGTGCGCACATAGTAGAGCGCGACATCCGGCTCGTGTGCCAGCGCGTCAAAGTCCGTAAAGTTCGAGAGTTTCGGCGTGCGAATGACCGCGATGCACAGCTGTCCATCGAGGGCGGCCGCATCGCCATAGTGCTGCTCGTCGAGGGAGACGGAGTCCTCCTCGTCGATGCCGAGCGCGTCGATGTGCGGGATGACCCCAAGGACGGGCTTTCCCGTCTTTTTTTCCAAAAAGTCAAGGGCAGGCGTCAGGAGGCTCACGTCACCGCGAAATTTGTTGATGACAAGCCCCTTGACAAGCGCGCGCTCCTCCGCGTCGAGCAGTTCCAGCGTCCCCACGAGAGAGGCGAGCGCACCGCCGCGGTCGATGTCGGTGATCAGGAGGACAGGCGCACGGAGATGCTTTGCCACGCGCATATTGACGATATCGTTTGCCTTGAGGTTGATCTCGGCGGGGCTGCCCGCACCCTCGATCACGAGCAGATCATACGCGGCACGCAGGCGATCCAGCGACACCGCAACGGCCTCCCACGCCTTGAGCGAATAGCCCGTGTGGTATTCCCGCGCACTCATATTGCCGACCGGTTCGCCCATGATGACAACCTGTGACTGCGCGTTCCCCGTCGGTTTGAGGAGGACGGGGTTCATATTGACTTCGGGGGCGAGTCCCGCCGCCTCTGCCTGCGCAACCTGTGCCCTTCCCATCTCCCGCCCATCGAGCGTGACATAGGAATTCAGCGCCATGTTCTGCGCCTTGAAGGGCACGACACGCTTGCCCTGCTGATAAAAAATACGGCAGAGTGCCGTCGTCAGGATGCTCTTGCCGACGTGGGAACTCGTCCCCATCAGCATGATGCTCTTTGCCATTTACACCGCCTCCGCCAGTTTTTTTAGATCAACGGGAATGCCGCAGGTGACGAGATAGACCTTTGCCGCGCAGCGGGCGAGCTGCTGATTGGCAAGCCCCGCCATATCCCGATAGAGCCGCCCAAGGCGATTGGCGGGAACGATCCCGTCCCCCACCTCATTCGTGACAAAAATCGTCGTCGCATCGGCTTCCTCAGCGGCACGAATGAGCGCATTGATACGCGCCTCGACATGGCGTGCAAAGGAGTCGCGCTCCTGTTCCTCCTCCGAATACTGGAGCATATCGTTGCTGAGAAACATCGTCACACAGTCAAAGAGGATGACGCCGTGCGCCTTCCCCGCCTCCCGTATGGCATTCTCAGAGGAAAACGGTGCCTCGTAGGTCGTCCAGTCTGCGGGACGGCGCGACTGATGCAGATCAACGCGCAGCTGCATCTCTGCATCATAGATCTGCGCTGTCGCAATATAGGCGACGGCCGTGCCGCTCTCTGCGGCGCAGCGCGCCGCACAGCGTTCGGCAAACGAGGATTTGCCCGAGCGGACGCCGCCTGTTACGAGAATGATCTGCCCCATTGATGACACGCCTCCACAAAATGCTCCGCCGCACTGCGGCATCCTGCAAAGTGCAGGTGCAGATAACTGCCAAGCGTATTACTCCGACGATGTCCTGCTGGATACTGCGCGCCGCTGCGCAGTTTCGTCAAGCGGAAGGGGCGATCCGCCTCTTCCGCCTCCGTCTCATCGACGGAAAAGTGAAACTCATGCCCGTGCAGGATAAGCCCTGCCGCACCGAGTATCGTATCCTCTGTCTGCTCCGCCTCCACGTAACCGACCATCTGCAGGCGTTCGGTCATGCGCGCCCGCGCCGCGAACACCCCTGCCATCTCATGCTCTGCTCCCGCAAAATCCACCATGGAGCGCATGAGATACATATAACCGCCGCATTCAGCGTAGATGGGCATCCCCGCCTCCGACGCTGCACGTATCGCAGAGCGCATCGCCGTATTCCGCGCCAAATCTGCGGCAAACATCTCAGGAAAACCGCCGCCGATGATGATGCCGTCCACATCCGGCAGTGCCGTATCGTGCAGCGGACTGAACTCCACCAGCTCCGCGCCGCATGCACGGAGTTCGTCGAGACTCGCCGCATAGTAGAAGGAAAACGCCTCATCGCGCGCAACGGCAATGCGGCACGGATGCAGCGGCGGGAGTTCCTCCCCCGCTGCAGACGAAAGGGGCGGCGCCGTATTCGCCAGAGCCATAATGCGGTCGATGTCGAGCCCTGTCTCAACACATGCCCCAAGACACTGAATCATCGCCTGCGCTTCATGCTCCTCCACGGGGGTCAGGCCAAGATGACGCTCAGGAAGGACAAAAGAAGCATCGCGGCGCAGCGACCCATAGACGGGCATATCGATCCCCGCCATAGCCGTGCGGACCATCGCCTCATGTGTCCCGCTGCCAAGGCGGTTGAGCAGTACACCCGCGAGGTTTACGTTCGGATCGTAGCGGCGGAAGCCAAGTGCTGTCGCCGCTGCAGAAGCTCCGACGGATTTGACATCCATGACGAGGAGCACGGGCGCATCCAGAACCTTTGCGATGGCGGCGGTCGAACTGATGCCGCGCCGGCCGCCGTCGTACAGCCCCATCACCCCCTCGATCACGGCGATATCTGCGCCGTGGCATTCGCGGACAAAGATCTCCGCGAGCCGTGCCTCGGGCACGAGCCATGTATCCAGATTATGCCCCGTACGCCCGCCTGCAATACGATGATAGCCGAGGTCGATGTAATCGGGTCCGACCTTAAAGGACTGTACGGAAAGGCCGCGCGCCCGCAGTGCCGCAAGCAGTCCTGCCGTCAGCGTTGTCTTTCCTGCCCCCGACTGCGTTGCCGCGATCACGATGCGCGGAATATTCCACTGCATGATGTGCTCCTCAGGGACGGGTGTTGTCGATCATATACATCAGCGCATTGACTGCCGCTGCCGCAATCGGACTGCCGCCCTTCGACCCTTCGACCGTGATGTAGGGAACGATGCCGTTTGCGGCGAGCTCCGCCTTGGACTCTGCCGCACCGACAAAGCCGACGGGAATACCAACGATACAGGCGGGGCGAATCCCCTCCTCACGGACCAGGCGCAGAACCTCAAAGAGCGCCGTCGGTGCGTTGCCGATGGCGACGATACTGCCGTCCATATCCTTGCCAAACGTACGCATGGCGACCATTGAGCGCGTAATCCCCTCCGCCTTTGCGCGTGCGGCAACATCGGGATCTGCCACTAAGCAGTGCACCGTACCGCCGAACGAGGCGAGTTTCTTCTTGTTGATGCCCGTACGCACCATCTCGACATCCGTATAGATATCGACCCCGCGTTTCAGCGCGGCAATCGCCGCGTCGATCGCCTGCGGGTGTACGCGCGTAATGGGCGCATAGCCCACATCTCCCGAGGCGTGAATGAGACGCGAGTAGAGCTTCGTCTCACGCTCGTCGAGATGCAGCTCCGCCAGATGCGGTGCGATCAGCTCCATGCTGCGATTTTCAATGGTCATTGGCTCTTTGATAAAATCCATGAAGGTCTCCTATTTTCTATCGTAAATATCAGCAACAAATGTCAGAACTTCCTCCGCCGTATGGGCCAGATGCGGATAGGAAAGCACGGGGCGGTCGATCACCACGACAGGCAGACCGAGATCTTCTGCCGCCTGAAACTTCGCATCCGTCCCGCCGACAGTGCCGCTGTTCTTCGTCACGATCACATCTGCTTCGTACTTCTCGTACATGGCACGGTTCAGCGCACGGGAAAAGGGCCCCTGCATCGCAATGATCTGCGCGGGCGTCAGCCCCAGCTCCGTGCAGAGTGCCACGACCTCCGCCGTCGGCAGAACGCGCGCCGTCAGCACGCAGTCAAACTCCGCTGCTGCATGGACAAAGCGCGCCAGATTGCGGCTGCCCGTCGTCAGAAAGATATGCCGCCCCAAGCCCGCCGCGGTCTCCGCCGCCTCCTCATAGGAGTGTACGAGATGCACCTTCTCATACGAGATATCGCTCAGATCGCGTTCGTAGCGGATGTAGGGAACATCTGCCGCCGCACACGCCGCCATGGCGTTGCGCGAAACATTGACGGCGTAGGGATGCGTTGCATCGACAAAGACGCGAACGCCGTGCGTCCTGAAATACGCCGTCATTTCATCCGCATCAAGCGGCGTATCATGTACCGTCAGATGCCCGCCTGCCGCACTCTGCGCCTCGAGCAGCTGCTCCCCATAAGAACTCACGACGGATGCTGTCACGTCATATCCCGCTTCGCAGAGGCGGCGGACGACGGCACGCCCGTCCTGCGTCCCCGCTGCCGTGAAGATCACAGTCCCGGCTCCCGCTTCTGATAGCCGCGCGGCGTAATCATCCACTGCCCGTTCTGCTTCGTCTTCGAGTTGCCGATGATCACAATCGAGAACATATTGATGTCCTCCCTGGTGAACGCACCGAGGGTTGAGATCACCACGTTCTCTCCCTCGCGGCTCGCCGATGTCACAATGCCGACGGGCGTTTCGGGCGTGCGCTCACGCAGGAAGATCTCCTGCACGGCCTGGATCTGGCCGACACGCTTATGACTGCGCGGATTGTAAAGCACCGTGACGAAGTCTCCCTTCGCCGCGAGCTCCGCACGCTCCTGGATCAGCTCCCACGGCGTGAGGAGGTCAGAAAGACTGATGACGGCAAAATCGTGCATGATCGGCGCGCCGAGGAGCCCTGCCGCCGCACTCATTGCCGAGACACCCGGGATCACGCCGCCGAATTCGGGACGCTGCTCCTCATCCATCTTCATGAGGAGTTCGAGCACCAGCCCGGCCATGCCATAGATGCCGGCATCGCCACTCGAGATCACGACGACATTCTCCCCCGCTGCTGCCTCCTCCAGTGCCGCACGGCAGCGATCGATCTCCTGCGTCATGCCTGTATCGAGCACCTTTTTCCCTTCGACCAGATCGGCAATCAGCTGGATATAGCGGCTGTAGCCGACAACGGCCGTCGCTTCCTCAATCGTGCGATGTGCACGATAGGTCATATCATCCGTACTGCCGGGGCCAATGCCCACAACACTTATTTTTCCCATAGGAGTGCCACCGTCACTTTCCCAAATACTGTTTTCCCGAGTGCCATGCGGCCGCCTTCCGCGCCTGCTGCACAGAGTGCCGCCGCCTCACATACATTTCCGACACCGATTGTTTTCCGCACAAAATCCGATTCGGTCAGACCATAGTCCTCAATCATCTGCCGAAGCGCCTCCTGCGGGAAAAAGACAATCTCACGGCCGAGCGTCTGCGCGGCTGCGAGAAGCCCTGCCTCATTGCGCTTGACCTCGGTACTCGCAAAAAGGTCGATGGCAAACGGTTCCCGTCCGATCATCCCACATGCCTCCGTCAACGCACGGAGAATCTGCGCTTCCGTTATATCGGCACGGCATCCGACGCCCGCGATCAGGCGCCGCGGAACAAGATAGAGCGTCCGCTCCTCCGCAGCGGCAGGCACATTCTCCGCCCCAACGATGACAACGCGACAGCTCGCTCCATCCGCAGGGGGAACCGCGCCGCGAAAGAGCCGTGCGCCGATCTCCTGCTCCCGCAGCTGCGCCTCATAGAAGGCAGCCTGCGGCAGATCACTGTCGATATCGTAGTGCACTTCCTCGCCCGCCATGAGCGCCGTATTCAGCACCTGTATGGCAGACTTTGGCACAGGGCGCAGGGCAAGCCGCGCGGCGACGGCATCGGGAGCGAGCACCCCCGTCACGTCCGTTGCCGTCGTGATGACGGGATCCGCACCCACCGCCGCACAAAGCGTACGTGTCAGATCATTCGCCCCGCCGACGTGTCCCGAAAGGAGACTGATTCCATGCCGCCCCTGCTCGTCAAAGACGATCACGGCGGGGTCGTACAGTTTGCTGCGGACACAGGGGGCAAGCGTACGCACGACAATCCCCGTCGCCATGACACAGACGAGTGCATCATAGCGTGAAAACGCCGTCGTCATCGCCGCGGACAGATGGGCAAAATAGGCAGTATCTCCTGCCGTAGGTGTACTGCCGCGCAGCCGCTCCGGCAAATAGAGCTGCGCCTCTCCGTCAAGGGCGGCACACAGACGCGCCGCAAGCGCAGCTCCGCCGTCCGTCAGGGCAAAGACAGCCGCTCTCACTGCTTTGCATCCCGAAACATGTGCGAGAAATTGGCAGCATAGAGCCGCGACGGCTCATACACCGCATCGAGGCAGTCGCCGACCACGATCATCGCCGTGCGGTCGATCTCCTCCGCCTTCACCTGCTCCGCAATCGTCGCAAGCGTACCGCGCAGGATCTTCTGCTCCGGCCATGTCGCGCGCTGCACAATGGCGACAGGCGTTGTCGGCTCATACCCGCCCGCTGTCAGCTCTGCCGCCACCTCCTCGATCATCGTGATCGAGAGGAAAATACACATCGTCGAATGGTGTGCAGCGAGACTGCGCAGCTTCTCGCGCTCCGGCACGGGCGTGCGCCCCTCGTTGCGCGTGATGATGACCGTCTGTGAGATGCCGGGCAGGGTATACTCCTGCCGCAGCGCCGCCGCTGTCCCGAGGAAAGAACTAACACCCGGCACGACATCATAGGAAAAGCCGCGCTTCTCCCATGCGTCCATCTGCTCTTGGATCGCCCCATAGATCGCAGGGTCACCCGTATGGAGACGCACAGTCATCTTTCCTGCCGTCTCCGCACGCGCGATCACCTCAATGACCTCATCGAGCGTCATGTGCGCCGAGTTGTGGATCTCCGCCTCCTCCTTGCAGAAATCGAGGAGTGCGGGGTTCACGAGCGAGCCGGCATAGATAACGACATCCGCCTCAGCCAGATAGCGTGCGCCCTTCACTGTGATGAGCTCAGGGTCACCGGGACCCGCACCGACAATATGAATCATGTATTCCTCACTTTCTCTGTGCCGTAATGATATAAATCGGATTCAGTGCCTTTGCCATATCGTAGGGGCCGACGCGTTCCAACCGACTGATCTGCACCTGTATAGCCTCATAGGTATAGAGCTCCGCATGCGCATGGAAATAATCCAGACAGGCGGCGACCGTCTGCATCGTAATCGCATTTGCCACGATGCGTCCGCCGCTCTGCATCCGCGTTCCGATGATGTCCAGAATCTCGGGCAGACGCCGTCCGCTGCCGCCGATCAAGGCGACATCGAGATGGGGAAGCCCGTCCAGCGCGGCGGGAGCCGCCCCCTCAACCACCGTGAGGTTCCGTGTGGAAAAACGTGCCGCATTCTCCTTGATGAGTGTGATCCCCTCGGGATTTTTTTCGATGGCGTAGACATGCCCCTGCAGTGCAAGATGCGCCGCCTCCACCGAGAGCGAGCCCGTTCCCGCGCCGACATCATAGACGACAGCATCGGGGGCAATCTGCGCCTTGACAAGCGTGAGGATTCGTATCTCCTCTTTTGTCATAGGCACATTTCCGCGCACAAAGGCATCATCTTTTATGCCGAGATTCATGCATCATCCTCCTTCACCGCACAGACGATAATCACGCCGTGCCCAATTCCCTCATCATGCGCCGCATCTCCCAGCGTCGTCCGAACAATGTTCTCATCCGCATAGGAAAGCCGCGTCGCTATATACATCACGTCATCTGCACGCCAGCCCGAGGAGAGCAGCCGCTGCGCGATGGTCTGCGAGTTGTGCTTCCCGTCCGTCAGCATCCCGAGCACGGCCTCTGCCGTACGCGAGAGCTCTTCTGCCCGCGGCTCGCGCCCGTGAAAACTGAGCAGGCGCGCATCGTGCCACGGCAGGGCGAGCCGTGCAAAGGCAAATTGGATCGAACTGATGCCCGGGATCACAGCCATCTGCTCTGGCGGAAACGTCCGCCGCAGAGCATCCAGCATCGAGTAGTAGCCGGGATCTCCCGAGACCATGACCACCACATCATCGTCGCGGAGCGCATCCCGGATAAAGGTCAGCACCTCTACAATATCCGCTCCGATCGCATGCGTACGCACCCCCGCAGGAGCAAGATCGGCGAGCGCGCGTCGCCCGCCGACGAGGACGCACGCGTCATGGATCGCCGCCCGTGCCTGCGGTAGAAGATAGGCGGGGTCGCCGGGGCCGATGCCGACGACGGTGATCGTATGTCTCATGCGTTCAGTCTCCATCCGCAGGCATCGGCAAAAGCCCGCGCCTGCTCATCCACACCGAGGATCTCCCCCGCGAAATTCACCATGACGGCACCGACCTTCATTTTCCCGAAGAGATACCGCTCCGCACGGATACGCACGCGTGCGGCGATCACCGCGCAGACCCGCTCAGCGAGCCCTGCCGACGCGATCACCGCCAGGGCATCCTCCGTCGTATTCGCCGCCAGTACGGCGCGCACATCCGTCTGGCTGAGCCCCTCAGCGGCAGCATACGCCGCGAGCGTCTCCAGCCGTGCATCCGCCATGCGGTTATGTGTATGGAAAATACCGGCGGCAATCTTCACGAGCTTGCCCGTATGACCGAGAATCAGTACGCCCTTTGTACCGCGCTCGGCGGCGCGCTCCAGCATAAAGCCGATAAAGTTGCTCGTCTCGATAATCGCCTTCTGCGAAATCCCCAGAGAGAGGGCAATCCGCTGCCCGATCTTCCCGGGAACAAAGACGAGCACCTCCTCCCCCGCCGCACGTGCTACATCAATCTGCGGAACAAGGGAGTCCTTGAACGCCTCCTCAGACATGGGGCGAAGCACGCCCGTTGTACCGATCACGGAGATGCCGCCCTCAATGCCGAGCACGGGATTGAGCGTTCTCTTTGCCAGTTCTGTCCCGGCCGGGATGGCAATCGTCACCTCTGCACCGGTATCCTCCCGTCCCGTCATCTCGGCAACAACGCGTCGGATCAGCTCACGCGGTCCCTGATTGATCGACGGCTCACCGACAGGAAGGCTCATCCCCGGCTTTGTCACCGTGCCGACCCCCTCGCCCGCACGGAACACAATCCTATCGGCATCATCGCATAGCCGGATCGTCGTATAGACGGAAACGCCGTTCGTGATATCGGGATCATCGCCCGAGAACTTGACGACCTCTGCACAGATCCCGTCCTCCGTGCGTGTGACCGCCTTGACGGGAATCGTCAGCGGCGTTCCGTCCAGTGCCGTGAGGGAAATCTCCTGCCACGGCTTCCCCTGCAAAAAGAGAAATGCCGCCTTGACCCCGGCTGCCGCGCACGCACCTGTCGTATATCCGCTGCGCAGTTCTGTCGCCATACATCGTCTCCGTCAAAACAAGAAATTTAGGAAGCACTGATAAATTCGGTACAACCATCTTGACGCATCTTTTTTGCCCGCACTTCGGCAGAAAATCCTCCACAGAGCACCACTCTGCGTCCGGTTTTCCACCTCGTTCGGACGAAAAAATCTATGTCAATCTGGCAGACCTCATTTTATCAGTGATTCCTTTATCGAAGAAAAACTGATTTATTATAACACTCTGCCGACAAAATGAAAAGGGAGCACCGTGCATTTTACACAGTGCTCCCCAGTGTCCTGTCAAATATTACGATAGAGCCCAATCACCTTGCCGAGAATCTGGACATCCGTCTCGTAGAACGGCTCCATGGAATCATTCTCGGGCTGCAGGCGGATGCAGGTCTTTTCACGGAAAAAACGCTTCACTGTCGCCGACTCACCGTTGACGAGCGCCACGACGATATCGCCGTTGTTCGCTGTCGGCTGCTGACGCACGAGCACGAAATCACCGTCGAAGATGCCGACGTTGATCATGCTGTCCCCCTGGATGCGGAGCATGAACACATCCTCCGCCGTCCCGAGAAGCCCGCGCGGGAAGGAGAATACATCCTCCACGTTCTGCTCGGCGAGGATCGGCTCGCCCGCCGTCACAACACCGACCAGCGGTACGGGGATCGTACGCCCCCACGGATTTTCCCCCATGATGTCGATCGCGCGCGGCTTCGTCGCATCACGGCGAATCATGCCGTTCTCCTCGAGCATCGACAGATAGCGGTGCACCGTCGAACTGGATTTCAACCCGACCGCCGTACCGATCTCACGAACCGAGGGCGGATACCCCTTCTCCACCAAGAACTCCTTGATGTAGTCCAAGATCTCCGACTGCCGCCGCGTGGATATTCTTGTCTTCTTCACCGTGATACCCCCTGACAGGTCCGCATACATACTATTATTGATATCATAGCATATATACGTTCTAAAAAAAAGGGGTAAGAGAAGATTTTCCACTAATTAGTATCAAATTTCTGCTCTGCATCGTGGAGGATACTGTCACGGCGTGCCTTCGAAGCGGAAAAATAGTCGTGGATCGCCTGTCGATCTCCTGCATCAATGGCCGTGATGACCTCCCCCATGATCGTCTGCAGCTCGCGCAGGGCATCCGTGATCGCCTCCGCGTTCGTCATGCAGATGTCCGCCCACATATCGGCATTCGAGGAGGCGATGCGCGTCGTGTCCTTGAACCCGCCGCCGATGAGCTTCAGGCAGGAGGAGAGATCATCCCCGCTGCGGTTGAGGAGGGTGACGAGAGCTGCCGCCGCGAGATGCGGCACATGGCTGATGACCGCGGCACAGCGGTCGTGCTGTGCGAGATCAAGTGTCGTAAATCGAGCACGGGTGAGGCGCAGAACATCCATCAGACGCTCCTTGACCTCCTGCGGGACGGCCGGATCATCGATGATGACGTACGCCTTATGGGCAAAGAGATCCTTCGTCGCCGCCGCAACGCCGCTCTTTTCGCGTCCCGTCATCGGATGTCCCGGGATATAGTAGATTTCCGCCGGCAGGATCTCATGCAGCTGCCGATAGAGCTCGCCCTTCGTACTGCCTGCATCCGTCAGGATCGCACCGCGCTTCAGATACGGCAGGATCCGCTGTACCATCGGAACAATCTGGAGGACGGGTGGACTGAGGTACACGATGTCCGCATCCCCGACCACCTTCGCCAGATCCGCCCCTGCATAGTCCACTGCACCGCAGTCCATCGCAGCGCGCATGGACTGCTCCGAACGGCAGAGCCCTGTAATGTAGATCTCGTCACCGAGAGCCTCTTTGAGGCACAGCCCGAGTGAGCCGCCGATCAGTCCGACGCCGATGATGGCAAGCTTCGTCCGCGTCATGCGCGCCGCCCGACGGCAGGAGCGATCTGCCGCACCTCATCCATCAGCATCTCAAAGTTGCGCGGGATCAAGCTCTGATCGCCATCGGACAGTGCCAGCTCGGGACGGCAGTGCACCTCGATGATGAGCCCGTCCGCGCCGACGGCGACGGAGGCACGCGCCAGCGGGCGCACCATCTGCCACCGTCCCGTCCCGTGACTGGGGTCAGCAATGACGGGAAAATGCGTCAGCTCTTTGAGTGCTGCGATCGCGTTGAGATCCATCGTATTGCGCGTATAGGTCTCATACGTACGGATGCCGCGCTCACAGAAGATGATGTTCTCGTTGCCGCCTGCCGCAATGTACTCCGCCGCGTTCAGCCACTCGCTGATCGTCGCGGAGAGCCCGCGCTTGAAGAGCACAGGCTTCTGCGTCTTGCCAAGTGCCTTGAGCATCTGGAAGTTCTGCATATTGCGCGCACCGACCTGCAGGAGATCGGCATACTCCGAGACGAGTCCGATGTCGTCCTTGTCCACGACCTCCGTCACAACGCGGAGCCCCGTCTTATCCGCGACATCGCGCAGGATCTTCAGCCCCTCCTCGCCGAGCCCCTGAAAGTCGTACGGGCTCGTACGTGGCTTGAACGCGCCGCCGCGCAGGAATTGTGCCCCCGCCGCCTTGACTTTGACCGCAGCATCATAGACCTGATCGTAGCTCTCGACGGAGCACGGTCCCGCCATGATCGCCAGCTGCTCACCGCCGACAGGGAAGCCCGACACGTAGACGATGCTGCTCTCGGGGTGGAACTCACGGCTAACGAGTTTGTACTTCTCCGTGATGCGCACCGTCTTTTCGACGCCCTCCATCATATTCATTTCGAGCCTCGAGATGAGCTGCTTGTCCCCGATCACACCGATGATGACACGATCCTCTCCCTTCGAGAGATGCGTGCGCAGTCCTGCCTGCTCAATCTTGGCGATCACATGGTCGATGTTCTCCTGCGTAGCTCCTGCGTTCATAACGACGATCATAGTGTACCTCCGTCATACCTTTATCATGGCGATTTCATCACAGTTCGGATACTTGGGGCAGTCGATGCATTCCTTCCAAACTTTCTGCGGCAGCTCCTCCCTGCTGATGCGGAGGAAGCCTAGGGTCTCAAAAAATGCCGGCTTGTAGGTAAGGGTAAAAACCTTCTCAATGCCGAGTGCATCCCCCTCGTCGAGGAGGCGGCGCACGATCTCTGCGCCGATCCCCTGTCGTATATGCGTCGGTGCAATCGCCATCATGCACACTTCGGCGAGACGATCCCACATGATGCGCAGCGCCCCGACACCGACGACAGTGCCGTTCTCCTCAGCGACAACAATATCGCGCAGGTTCTCATAGAGCGTATTGCGCGAGCGCGGCAGCATATCCCCCTGCGCCGCATAATCCCGCACGAGCTGATAAATGGGCTCAACATCGTCAAATTTTGCCTTGCGATAGATCACGCATATACCTCCTCTCTCCCCCGTATCCTATGCCGTGCTGCTCGGACAGACCGCTGCGAGTGCACACGTATCGCAGAGCGGCTTGCGTGCCTTGCAGACCTGCCTGCCGTGCAGGATCAGCCAATGATGTGCGTCACTCCAATCCGCGCGCGGAATCGCCTTCTGCAGCCCCTTCTCCACCTCGAGCGGTGTCGTCCCCACCGCAAGGCGCAGACGATTCGCCACGCGGAATACATGTGTATCCACGGCGATGGCAGGCGTATGAAAGGCAACGCTCATCACGACATTCGCTGTCTTGCGTCCGACGCCCGGGAGCTTCTGCAACGCCTCAAAGTCCGCCGGCACCGCGCCGCCGTAGTCATCCAGCAGGATATGACAGGTCTCTATAATATGCTTCGCCTTCATACGGAAAAATCCACAGTCATGAATCTCCGCCTCGAGAGCAGTCTGCCCGAGCGCGGCAATCGCAGCAGGCGTATTTGCCTTTGGAAAGAGTCGCCCCGTCACCACATTGACGCGCGCATCCGTACACTGTGCCGAAAGAATCACCGCAATGAGGAGCTCGAACGGCGTCTGAAATGTGAGCGCGGGCTTTGCATTTGGATAGAGGGACCGCAGAATGCGCAGCTGCTCTGCCTTAACTGCCTTCGTGACGCGCATCAGTTTGTCAGAGCGCGCGTCGGCGCTGGGATGCGCCCGCCGCGTGCAATGAAGGCCGCCGAACTGAAGGCGCTGCGGACGGGAACGATGGGCGAGTAGCCTAGGAGCCCCCCGAAGGAGACTGTCTCCCCCACCTTTTTCCCGGGCACGGGAATGACGCGCACCGCTGTCGTCTTGTTGTTCACCATGCCAATCGCCGCCTCATCCGCAATGATGCCGGCAATCGTACTGGCAGGCGTATCGCCCTCAATCGCGATCATATCCAGTCCGACCGAGCAGACGCAGGTCATCGCCTCAAGCTTTTCGATGGAGAGGCTGCCGCGCTGAACGGCGTCGATCATGCCCTCGTCCTCGCTGACGGGAATAAACGCCCCTGACAGGCCGCCGACATGGGAGGTTGCCATCAGGCCGCCCTTCTTGACCGCATCGTTGAGGAGTGCAAGAGCCGCCGTCGTACCGGGTGCCCCGCACGCCTCGAGTCCCATCTCCTCCAAGATGCGCGCCACACTGTCTCCGACCTCCGAGGTCGGTGCCAGAGAGAGATCGATGATGCCGAACGGGACGCCAAGGCGGCGTGACGCCTCACGCGCGACAAGCTGTCCCACGCGTGTGATCTTGAACGCCGTACGCTTGATCGTCTCGGCGATCTCCGTGAAGTCCGCGCCCTTCAGATCCTCAAGGGCATGCTTGACCACACCGGGACCGCTGACACCGACATTGATGACGCGGTCGCCCTCGGCAACGCCGTGGAATGCGCCAGCCATGAAGGGATTATCTCCGGGGGCATTACAGAACACGACGATCTTGGCGCAGCCAAGAGCCTCCTGCTCGCGCGTCAGCTCTGCTGTGCGCTTGATCACATCGCCCATCTCGCGCACGGCATCCATATTGATGCCCGCCTTTGTCGAGCCGATGTTGACCGACGAGCAGACAATATCCGTCGCTGCCATCGCCTGCGGAATGGAGTCGATGAGCACGCGGTCGCCGTGCGTCATTCCTTTTTCGACGAGTGCCGAAAATCCGCCAATAAAGTTGACCCCGACCGCCTTGCCCGCGCGGTCGAGTGCCTCCGCCACAGGGACGAAGGAATCCGTCTGACACGCATCCGCTGCAATCCCGATGGGCGTGACCGAGATGCGCTTATTGATGATGGGGATGCCGTACTCCGTCTCGATGTCCTCGCCCGTCTGAACGAGATATTCCGCCGAGCGCGTGATTTTCTCATAGACATTCTGGCAGAACTTCTCGAGATTCGGATGAGCGCAGTCCCGCAGGGAGATTCCCATCGTAATGGTACGCACATCGAGGCGGTTTTCCGTAATCATCCGATTGGTTTCACGGATGTTCTCAAATGTAATCAATCTGCCGCTCCTTGCTCAAATTTTGTGCATGACCTGGAAAATCTCCTGATGCTGAACCTTGATCTCGAGTCCCTGCTCCTCGCCCTTCTTCCGCAGAATCTCCTGCAGCTCCTTGAGCTTGATCTCTGCATCATCCGGCATCTCGGCTATCATCACCATGTTGAAAAAACCATCCATGATGTTCTGGTTCACATTCATGATGTTGACGCGTTGCTCGGCAAGAATCCCGCTCACCATCGCCACAATACCGACCTGATCCCGTCCGACTATCGTTACAACCAGCTTCATCTTTGCCACTCCTCATCCACTTGCCCGCATGGGCTATGCAATATACCCTGCATCATATCAAAAAAGGCAGACAGCGTCAAATGCAAATACGGCATGAACCACACTGCAACGTGCTGTTCATGCCGCATCAAAGCCCCAGATCTCCCATCCGCATCTCCGACACGTGATCGTCCGTGATGGAGAAGGCAAATCCGACCGTGGGATCCTCCTCGAAGAAATATATGTAGTCTTTTCCATAAATCATGCTCGGCTCGCCGTAGACACGCCGCAGCTCCTCGACGGGCGTGCCGATGCGCACGCCCTTGCCGGAGGCAATGGTATTGTGCGACCGTACGCGCACCATGCGCACTGTACCGTCCACCGTCTCGACGAGAAGGCCATCCTCATATCTGCACGCAACGATATCCTTGCCCGCATAGCGCATGGATTTCTGCGATGTCGTCTCCTGCGGTGTTCCATAGCTGGCGTGTACCTCTGCGTCCCCCGCACCATACGCGATGCCGCCGAGGAGCAGTGATTTGCGTTCCAGCCGAACGGCCGAGGTCTGCTCCTCTGTACGGTGCTGGCGAAGCAGCTGTGCCTCACGCTTTGCCGCATCATCCGCCATCAACGTCTTTTTGACAGACTCACGTGCAATCGGTACATGTCCGCTATGCGTACCGTCCTGCGGTTCTTCCGCACAGCCCGGAAACATAGAATAGGCGGTAAGAACAGCTGCGGCTCCTGCGATGGCAATTCCCGCATACATTGCGTTCTTTCGCATCTTCACCGACCATCTCTCCCTCAGCGGATTGTGCCCACGCAGAACTCGGCAACGCGGCCGTGCTCGATTTCAAAGGTAAGACCGACGCTGTTATCCCCATCCACGCGGTAGATGTAGTCGTCCCCATGGATCACATCCGGCTGCCCGTATGCCGCAATCAGTGCACTCAGATCACTGCCGACCGTGATGTTATCCTGCGTATAGATGCCGTTGCGCGCACCGACCTCAATCTGCCGAACGACGCCGTCCACAAAGATGATGTCAAAATCGCTGCCGTACTCCCACTCGGTCACATGACTGCCCGCGTACATGGAGTCATACTTCGTCTCCACCTCGCGCGGCGCGCCGTAAATACTGCGCACATAGCTCTCCGACGCACCGTATGCAATCCCGCCGGCAGCGAGCGCATCCTGCGGCACCGACGCCTGCACAGCGGTCATACCGAGGAAACTGATGCCAAGAGCCAATCCTGCGATTTTGCTGTAAAAAATCATCACGTTCTCTCCTTATTTTGTTATTAATAAAAATATAGGATAAAACGCTGAAAAGCCTCTGAATATTTCCTTTCAGAGGCTTTTCATATCTTAGGGAAGCACGGATAAACTCCATACAAGTATCCTGACGCATCTTTTTCGCCCGTTTTTCTTGTGCCCTTTATACCGCTTATGCGGTCCCCCTTCCCCGTAAATAACGGGAAAACTCTGATGATCCGTGATTCCTTAGAGTCGATCTATGTCGATATACACCCGATTCTGTTGGACACAAAGGTGACTCTCGGCGAGTATATCCTTCATTTTTCGCGTTTTCCCATACCCTTTCCGTATCTCCGTGAGTGGGATGAGACGGCAGAAGAGATTCATATCGATCCCGCGTGCAAATGGGACTTCGAGCAGCCCACTCTGTGTCTTGAGAAAACACGTCGTCATATCATACGCCTGCAACTTTTTCAACTCTTTGGACGAAAGCATCGCATGACATACGAGGTGGACGCCCATGGGATCAATGTCAATGCAGTCAATCAGTCCGAGGTCGATCGCCAGCCGCTTGAGATGTTCCTCACGCATCTGACGCGCCGCCACCATAAAAACGCGCTTCTTATGTTCTGTCACTACCTTGATGGCGGGCAGAAAATCCCGATCATGGGAAAATATGGCGACCCCGCCGATCTCCGCTTCTTCGTAAATTGCACGTACAATGGCCGCCGTCATAAAGGTATCGGCACTATTTTTTCCGACGAAGGCGCGCACGTAGTTGTGTCCAGCAGCCCACTTGGGACAGACTTTTCCAAATACATCGATCTGAACGAGCTCATGATCTTCCTGCAGACGGCTGCATCCCTCGATAAACAGGCGTTGACTGATATTCTCTGCATCGATAAAAGCGTGTATTTTCATGAGGATGCTCCTCTGCTGTATGTGTCGCAAAACTCCACTCCTGTGTTGCCATACCTCTTTTATTCTACTTGCGAACGCCTGATTCCTTCTTTTTAAAAATGAACTGTTCCGCACGCAGCAGAACAGTTCTATGATATTTTTACTTACACGCTTGGAACCGGCACATCCTCGTCCGACAGAGTTCCCTCAAGGTCGTGATTTGTGATCGCGCAGACAGCCGAATCCGACCAGACATTTTCCGCCGTCTCAATCATATCGATGATCGAGTAGATCGGCAGGATGACCCCCATGAGCCCGACCGGTGCGCCAATCGACGCCATGAGAGAGAGCGTCAGAAAATAGCAGCCCATCGGAACGCCCGCATTGCCGACGGCGGCGAGCACGGCGATAAAGAGCCAGCTGATCATCGTGCCGAGCGAGAGTTCCATCCCTGCATTCTGCATGACGTAGAGCGAGGTCACGAGAATGAACGCAGCACAGCCGTTCATGTTGATTGTCGTGCAGATTGGCAGGACGAAACGTGTCACCGAAGGATGCGCCTTAAGACGCTGCTCGGCAGAAGCGAGTGTCACGGGGAGCGTACCTGCCGAGCTCTTTGTAAAGAGAGCGACCGCGACCGCCGGCATCATCTGGCGGAACACGCGCACGGGATTCAGGCCGCGTACAGCGAGGAAGAACGGAATGACAACGAAGAACTGAATCAGATTGCCGCCGATAACAACCGCGGTATAGACACCGAGCGAGCCAATGATGACACCCGCCTCGATCTGTGCCGCGAGCTGTGCGGCAAAGGCGAGAATTCCCACAGGCAGGACAGTGATCAGCGCGCGAATGAGCGTGAAGAGCAGCTCCTGCAGACCGTGAATCCCCTTGAGGAGCATCTCACGGTTCTCCGTCTTGGGGGCAAAGGCAAGTCCGAGCCCCGCCGCAGCCGCAACGAGCATGACCGAGAGGACGTTGCCCGAGACAAACGGAGCGAGCACATTGTTCGGCACGATGGAGAGAAAGTGATCGTAGTAGGACAGCCCCTCCAGCTTGCCCGGCACATCCGATGCGCCCGCGCCGACGACATCGGCGGGCAGGTTCGCAGGTGCGAGCCAGAGGAAAAGTGCTAGTCCGACCGCCGCCGCACAGATCGTCGTCAGCAGTGTGTAGGTGACGGCGTGGGCAAAGATGCGCCCCGTGTCGCGCTTCGTCCCAAGCGCGGCAAGCGTCGTGATGACGGCAAGAGCAATCGTCGGCACGGCGACGAACTGGAAAAGGCGCGTAAAGACGGTTGCGATAAAGCTGAACAGGTCGTTCAGTGCGGGCACGTTCGCCCAGCCAAGAATACCACCGACGATGAGTGCCGCGATCCACAGCGCGAGCTGACGCTTCTGCCCGCTGAGCTTCGCGGCAGAGAGCGCGGCCTGCGCCTGCTGTTCCACCTCATCATGAGGCGTATGTTTATGTTGATCTGCCATAGAGAATTCCTCCATATCCCAAGATGTAAGAAATCGCTGGTAAGATGATACTGAGCAGATCAGCGATCTCCAAAAACATTGTTTGCATATTATATTTCTATGTTAATGATATGTCAAGTAAAAACTGCCGTGACAGCACGGCAGTTTTTCTCCGCAGGAGCAGCAAAGTGTACGAGAAAATCCGGTACGTCCTTATGCCTTGCCTGCAAGTTTCTTGTAGTTGTTGTAGCGCGTCTCCGCGTCCTTCTGCGTCTTCTCAAAGAGTGCATCCGCCGCCTCGGGGAAGCTGCGCTGGAGATTGATGTAGCGGTTCTCACCCAGCAGGAACTCACGGAACTTCGAGAAGTCCGGCTCTTTCGAATCGAGGCTGAACGGATTCTTGCCTGTCTCGATAAGCTGCGGGTTGTAGCGATAGTTCGCCCAGTAGCCGCACTCCACGGCGAGCTTGCCCTCAAGCTGAGCACAGCCCATGCCCTTGCGGATGCCGTGATTGATGCACGGCGAGTACGCAATGATGAGCGAGGGGCCCGGATATGCCTCCGCCTCGCTGATCGCCTTGAGCACCTGATTCTGATCGGCGCCCATGTCGATCTGGGCAACGTAGACGTAGCCATAGGACATCGCCATCATGCCGAGATCCTTCTTCTTCGTCTTCTTGCCCGTTGCAGCAAACTCTGCAATCGCCGCCGCCGGCGTGGACTTCGACGCCTGACCGCCCGTATTGGAGTAAACCTCCGTGTCAAAGACCATGATGTTGATGTCTTCGCCCGAGGCGAGCACGTGATCCACACCGCCGTAGCCGATGTCGTATGCCCAGCCGTCACCGCCGAAGACCCACTGCGAACGCTTGACAAAGTAGTCGTTGTCACTGTAGATGCGGCAGAGGAGCTCGTCCGTCCCCTTCTCCTTCTCGAGCAGCTCGCGCAGGAGGTCGGCGCGGTCGCGCGTTCCCTCACCGCTGTTGCGCTTTTCGAGCCAGAGCTGCATCGCCGCCTGGAGCTCCGCCGAGCCCTTCTTGGCCTCCAGTGCCTCCGTCACAGCGGCAGCGAGCGACTCACGTACCGACTTTGTGCCGAGCAGCATACCGAGACCATACTCTGCGTTGTCCTCGAACAGGGAGTTCGCCCATGCAGGACCGCAGCCCTTCTGGTTTTTCGTGTACGGAATGGCAGGTGCACTGGCGCCCCAAATGGAGGAGCAGCCCGTTGCATTGGCGATCATCATGCGGTCTCCAAAGAGCTGCGTGATGAGCTTGGCATACGGTGTCTCACCGCAGCCTGCGCACGCCCCCGAGAATTCAAAGAGCGGCTGCTCGAACTGCGAGCCGATCAGCGTTGTCTTCTTCATCGGGACATTCTTGACCGCGACCTTCGTCGTATCGACACCGTAGTCAAAGTACTTCTGCGCATCGCGGAGCTTGTCATCGAGCAGGGTCATATCAAGTGCCTTGCCCGGGCAGACCTGTGCACAGTTGCCGCAGCCAAGGCAGTCAAGTGTCGAGACGGCGATGGTGAGGTTCATTCCCTTTGCGGGACGCGACTTCACAGACTGCATCCCCTCAGGTGCTGCCGCAAGCTCCTCGTCCGTCGTCAGGATCGGACGAATCGTCGCATGCGGACAAACAAAGGAGCACTGGTTGCACTGAATACACTTCTCAGGGCGCCATACGGGGACAGAGATCGCCGTGCCGCGCTTCTCATAGGCTGTACCGCCCACGGGGAACGTACCGTCCTCCATGCTGAGGATCTCGGAGATCTTGAGCTTGTCGCCCTCCTGACGATTCATGACATTCTGGACGTTCGTGATGAATGCAGGCGTCTTCTCGTTGACCGGCACCTCTTCGTCCACAGCATCCTTCCACGCATCAGGAACATTGACGCGGTGCAGCGCCTCGATGCCCTTGTCGATCGCACCATTGTTCATGTTGACGACCTTCTCGCCCTTGCTGCCGTAGGAGGTGACAACCGCATCCTTGAGATACTTGACTGCATCGTCGAGCGGAATGATGTTGGCGAGCTTGAAGAACGCGGACTGCATGACCATGTTGAAGCGTCCGCCGAGTCCGAGCTCACGCGCGATGTGAACGGCGTCCACCGTATAGAACTGGATGTCGTTGCGTGCGATAAAGCGGCGCATTGATGCGGGCAGATGCGTATCCAGCTGCTCATCCGACCAGAACGTATTGAGCAGGAACGTGCCGCCCTTTCTGAGTCCTGCGAGCAGGTCATACTGACGTACATAGGACTGCTGCGAACAGGAGATAAAGTCCGCACGGTTGATGAGATACGGGCTGATGATCGGCGACTTGCCAAAGCGCAGGTGACTCATCGTGATGCCGCCCGACTTCTTCGAGTCGTAGGCAAAGTATGCCTGCGCATACATATCCGTCTTGTCGCCGATGATCTTGATCGCGCTCTTGTTCGCGCCGACCGTGCCGTCCGAGCCGAGTCCCCAGAACTTGCACGCCGTCGTCCCCTCCTTCGTGAGGTTGACATCGCTGTGTGCGGGCTTCAGGCTGCGGTTCGTCACATCATCGACGATGCCGAGCGTAAAGCCGTGCATCGGCTCGTCCTTCTTCAGCTCCTCGTAGACGCCGAAAATCTGATCCGGCGTCGTATCCTTGCCGCCGAGACCATAGCGGCCGCCGACGATGACGGGATCCATGCCTGAGCCATAGTACGCCGCCTTGACATCGAGGTAGAGCGGCTCGCCGAGGGCACCCGGCTCCTTCGTGCGGTCGAGGACAGCAACCTTCTTCACCGTTTTCGGGAGATACTTGAAGAAATGCTCGACGGAGAACGGACGATAGAGATGAACGGACAGCAGTCCGACCTTCTCGCCCTGTGCATTGAGATACTCTGCGACCTCCTCCGCCGTCTGGCAGACCGAGCCCATCGCAATGATGATGCGGTCCGCATCAGGTGCGCCGTAGTAGTCAAAGAGATGGTGCTCACGGCCTGTGATCTTTGCCATCTGTGCCATTGCTTCCTCAACGAGGGAAGGAATGGCATCATAGTAACGGTTGACCGCCTCACGCCCCTGGAAGTAGATATCAGGGTTCTGTGCCGTGCCGCGCACCACCGGATGATCCGGGTTGAGCGCACGGCGGCGGAACGCCTCAACGGCATCCCAGTCGAGGATCTTCGCGAGGTCAGCATAGTCCACGACCTCGATCTTCTGGATCTCATGCGAGGTGCGGAATCCGTCAAAGAAGTTGATGAACGGCACACGTCCCTTGATGGCGACGAGATGCGCTACTGCAGAGAGATCCATGACCTCCTGCACGCTCGACTCGGCGAGCATGGCAACACCTGTCTGACGCGCTGCCATGACATCCTGATGGTCGCCGAAAATGTTCAGCGAGGAGGCGGCAATGGCGCGTGCACTGACGTGGAACACGCCCGGCAGCAGCTCACCTGCAATTTTATACATATTGGGGATCATCAGCAGAAGCCCCTGCGATGCTGTGTAGGTCGTCGTCAGCGCACCCGCCTGCAGAGACCCGTGGACAGCACCTGCAGCACCGGCCTCCGACTGCATCTCAATCAGACGCAGCTTCTGTCCAAAGATATTTTTCATTCCTTTGGCAGCAAGGCTGTCGACATACTCCGCCATCGGCGACGAGGGCGTGATCGGATAGATCGCTGCCACGTCCGTAAAGGCATAGGAAATATAGCCCGCGGCGGTATTTCCGTCCATCGTCTTCATCTTTTTTGCCATAGTACTGCTCTCCTCTCTTTAGAGAAGCGCCGATAAATTCGGCACGACCATCTTGACGCATCTTTTTCGCCCGCTTATCGTTAGCAAATCCTCGACATAGCTCTCGCTATGCGTCCGGTTTGCTGTCTCAATCGGACAAAAAATCTACGGCAATCTGAGAGACTGTTTTATCAGCGATTCCCTAGAAATGCTTCTGCACTTCATCGAATATTAAAATATATACACATGAGCAAAGAATTTCTTCCCCTCCGTCGAACGAGAAACAATATCTATGGAGAAGTATCAATTCTATACTTTCCGTTTATTATACAACGGAACACCCGCCTTGTAAACAAGACAGGTGCTTTGTATCTCCGATATTACGGTGTTCTATCATTGTTTTTTATGATGCAAGCATCCGAACGCCCTATTTCGTTCCTGTTTCCTTCTGATTAAAGCTCGGTTCGCGTCTTTCCAAGAAAGCCGTCACAGCCTCACGATGATCAGGAGAGGCCCCCGCCTTCCCGAGATTTTCCGCCTCGATGCGGCTGTATGCCATATAGTCGCGGTAAAAAACCTCATAGTAAAGCTGTTTCTGCATGGCGATGGCATCAAGAGGACGGCGTAGGAGCTGTATGGCAAAGGCACGCGTTTCCTCCTCCAGTTTCCCCTCGGGGGCGATTCGCGTTGCCAGTCTGAGGCGCAGAGCCTCCTCACCAAAGACAGGGGTACTCAGTGCCATGAGCTCAATCGTCTTCGCAAGGCCGACAATCTGATGCAGGTGGTAGATGCAGCCCGTGTCCCCGGGCAGGGCGACGTTCGAGAACGCCGTGAGCAGGCAGCTCCCTTCCGTCATGATACGAAAATCTGCACCGAGCGCGAGCCCACAGCCCGCGCCCGCCGCTGTGCCGTTCACCATCGCGATCACAGGTTTTCGGCACTTTCGCAGAGCAAGCGACGCCTGCCCCGTCAGCATGGAGAGTTCATAGCTGATGAATTCAAAGGTCGCCATCTCCTTGATGTCGCCGCCTGCGGAGAAATTCTTGCCCGCACCCGTGAGGATGATCACCTTCACCGCTTCGTCCGCATCACAATGCTCCACAGCCGCAATCAAATCGCGAAACATCTGCGCGTCCAGTGCGTTGTTTGACGCCGGACGATCCATAACGATCTGCGCGATACCATCCTGAATGGATTGCTTTATATGCTGATACATGGGAAACCTCCTATCGGAATACACAAAGGACGATGTCCCGCTCGGGCAGCGTGCGGGACATTCTCAGCAGCTTGTCCTGCCAAGGAGCGGATGTGCGGTCGGACGCAGATCACGCACGCGGATGAGGTGCAGTGCCTCTGAGAGATCAATGTCTCTACGTTCGGAACCGTTCTCGTACACGTAGACCGGATGCTCCGCACCGACCTCGCTGCCCGGCATATATACGTACTCCGCCGTATGCGCATCACCAAAGATGATGCCGCGATCCAGCTGTGCTTCGCGTATCAAAACATATCCCTCCGCCAGAGCAGGTAGACCGCCAGCGTCGATACGCAGACAGCGAAGATGAGCACGCGCAGAAAGCCTGTCGGATCATCCTGATACGGCACCGGCACATTCATCCCTAGAAAACTTGAGATTACCGTCGGGATGGCGAGAATAATCGTAATTGCGGTCAGAAACTTCATCACGAGGTTCAGATTGTTCGAGACGATGGACGAAAACGTATCGGCAAGACGCGCCAAGATCGTGCTGTATAGATCCGCCATCTCACGCGCCTGCTTATTCTCGATGATGACATCCTCCAGGAGATCCTCGTCCTCCTCATACATGCGAAAGATATGATGGAGGGAGGTATTCGTCCGCAGGCGCATCAGGCGGTCGAGCACCGCTCCGTTCGAGCGCAGTGCTGCATTGAAATACGTCAGGCCCTTCTGCAGCTGCAGCAGACGCAGGATTTCGCTGTTCTTCATATCATGCCGCAGCCGATCCTCGATCTCCTCGGTCAGCTTGCTGATCTGCCGCAGATAGCGCAGGTAGAACACATCGGATTTATAGAGAATCTGAAAGAGGAACCGCGTCCGCTTGTACGTGCGGAACATCTTCGCTGTCCGCTCGTTGAACTCCGCGATGACGGGCGTCTCTTCGAGACAGACGGTGATGACATGCTCATCCGTGAGAATGATCGCAAGCGGCAGTGTGTCGTAGCTGTCCTCGCCGCGATAGACGGGGACATTGGTCAGGATCATGACGGAGTCATCCTCAACATCCGTATGCGAACGCTCCTCATCGTCGAGAGCGGAACGCAGGAAATCGGGATCAACCTCTGTGAGGGTACTGACGACCTTCAGCTCGTATGGCGTCGGATTGACGATATTGATCCATGCCCCTTTGGACAGCGTCTTGAGTGACAGCTCCTGCAAGGGGCCGGATTCCATGGATTTATAAATCTGCAGCAAGGGAGAACGCTCCTTTCCGATCGTCCTCCCCCGCTGTCACCGCATCATAGCTGCGCAGCGAAGGGAGGACAAAATACACGTATGCGGCGGAGGCTGCAAAGGTGTATCGTCCATGCTCTTCACTTCCTTTCATCGTGCTCAGAAATTACGCTCAAACATTAAAACGGAAATTCACCACATCACCGTCGCGCATGACATAGTCCTTGCCCTCAAGGCGCACCAGACCCTTGTCACGCGCTGCCGCGACACTGCCGAGCGAGATGAGATCGTCATAGTTCACGATCTCCGCACGGATGAACCCGCGCTCAAAGTCCGTGTGAATCTTTCCTGCCGCCTTCGGCGCGGTCGTTCCGCGCGTAATCGTCCACGCATGGCACTCATCCTCTCCCGCCGTAAGGAATGTCTGCAGGCCGAGCAGGGCAAACGCACCGTGGATCAGGCGATCCAGCCCGCTCTCCGCAAGACCAAGATCTTCGAGGAATGCCGCTGCTTCCTCGTCATCGAGCTCGGCGATCTCCTCCTCGAGGCGCGCCGATACTGTCACCACCTGCGCGCCCGTACGTGCAGCATACTCCTTCACCTTCTGCACGTAGGGATTCTCCGTATCCGCCGTCGCCGCCTCATCCTCGCCGACATTCGCGATGTAGAGGATGGGCTTGCGCGTGAGGAGATTCAGATCGCGCAGGATCCCCTGCTCCTCCTCGGAGAGCTCCACCTCGCGCGCAGGCCGCCCCGCATCGAGTGCCTCCTTCAGGCGCTCCAGTGCCGCATGCTCCGCCTTTGCCTCTTTGCTCCCCGATTTCAGCAGTTTCGTCACCTTGGCCAGGCGTTTTTCCACCGCCTCCAGATCGGCAAGGCACAGCTCCGTCTCGATGATGTCAATATCGCGCAGTGGGTCAATGCCGCCCTCTACATGCGTGATGTCCGAGCTCTCAAAGCAGCGCACCACGTGGGCGACAGCATCCACCTGGCGGATGTGCTCGAGGAACTTGTTGCCAAGCCCCTCGCCCTTCGAGGCACCCTTCACAAGGCCTGCAATATCGACGAAGCGCACACTGGCGGGCGTCGTCTTTTTGGAATGATAGAGATCCGTCAGCACCTTGAGACGCGCATCCGGTACGGCCACGACGCCAACGTTCGGCTCAATCGTGCAGAACGGGTAGTTCGCCGCCTCTGCTCCCGCCTTCGTAATGGCGTTAAACAGCGTGCTTTTTCCCACATTCGGCAGACCGACGATTCCGACTTCAAGGTTGCTCACAGATATTCCTCCAAAACACGTTATGACAGATATACACGTTATGTTATAGCACACAACCCATGCACAGGTCAATTCCAACACAGTTTTCCGACGCTTTTCTTCACAGCATGGACGTATATGTTGCAAATGGTACTTTCAATTTTTATATCTTGTGCTATAATGTGAAAAAGTCAAGGATATCTTCCTTCTTTTCACTGTATTTTCCCATAGGAGGTCATTATGGCAATTACCAAAGATATGAGCATCATCGAGATTGTGCAGAAGTACCCCGACACGGTCGAGGTTCTGATGAACGCAGGCATGGGCTGCCTCGGCTGCGCGGCGGCACATTTCGAAAACATCGAGCAGGGCGCACTGGCACATGGCATCGACATCGACGCACTCATCGACAAGCTCAACGAGACGGTCGGCGAGACAGCCGCGGCACAGTAAGCAAAATACGCACGAAAAAGCCACCTCACGACAGCGAGGCGGCTTTTTTGATGCAGTTGTTAGAGCATTTCCCGCACATCCCACCAAATCACGGCCGAGCGCGTTGCAACAGTGCATTTTCCGTTCTTTGCCTCCGCGCAGACGGCACGGTGCAGCTCCTCACGCACGGCATCCGTGACATCGCCCTCATACTGCTCATAGGCGAGCAGCCGATACCGCAGCTCATCCTCAATACTGCGCTCACAGCGATAGTCAATCGTATGCACGTTGGCGAACCGTCCCTGCGCAGCAAGCATATTGTAGAGAATCTGGAACTCCTCCACGTCACAGCTGCTCGCCGAGCGCGGATTTTTCTTGTCGGGGATCTCCGCCACGATGGCGCAGTATGCCTTCGTATATGCCTCCATCTGCAGGATGAGCGGCCATACATTCGCATACATCCAGAAGACGAGCGACACCGTCACGAGATCAAATGCACGGTCAAGTGCCCCACCGACAGGAAGATCCTGCACCAGCTCCTCGATCACCGCATAGTTGGACACTCCTGCCGCAGCGGCATTTTCCCGCAGGAGGCGGACCATCTCATGCGACGGTTCCACGGCCGTAGCGAATTTGATCTTCTCGGCAAAGGGAATAATAAAGGAGCCGGGTCCCGCGCCGATATCGAGCATCGTCGCGTCCGCGCTCAGAATGTGCCGCAATGCCGCATAGGTTTTCCGCCCGTAGTCATAATCGTTGCTGCGGCGCATGGCGGAGAAATCCCGTGCGCGCTTGTCCCAATAATCCACCTGCGGGTTTGCCCGTATGTGCTCCACGCGTTCGTGAAATTTCTCCTTCCACCAGGCATTCCAAAAAGAAAAGTCCGGCTTATCTCCCATGCAAATACTCCTTTCCCGCGGCGAAATGCTCCTGTTCAATGATGCCGAATAACGGTAAATCGTGCGAGAGAAATCGGCTCTTTCGGCATGATGTGTGCCTTCTCCCGTGCAATGGCGATCTGCTGCTCCGCCGTGTCGATCCCCGCGAGATCGGGCAGCAGGAGACCGCGCCGACGGTCCGCCACGCTTTTTACGATAACGCCGTAGACATGCGGATCCAGTTCCTCTGCCGACGTGATCGGCTCAGGCGTACTGAGCACATCCACGCTGTAGACGAGACGATCCAGTTCCTCCACGGCAATCGGCTCAAATCGGCTGTCGTGTGCCGCTGCCGAGACTGCATTGTAGAGAATCTCCTCGGCGAGACTCTGCTGTGCGGGCAGAAACGTCCCGATGCAGCCGCGCAGTTTGCCATATTTCTTGATGGAGACAAAAACCCCCGCACGTCCCTCCGTCAGCTCCTCCGGCATATCCGGCGGCAGAGCGGCATAGCTATGCGTCCGCACAAAGTGCTCCACGCTCGCCCGCGCGAGACGTACATACATATCCTCCGATGCACGCAGCTTCTCCATCGCCGCATCCTCCGCACGAACGAGCTGTGCCGTATAGTCGCGGCTCTCATCCGTTCCCGTGACCGTAAAGGAAGCCACTGCATAGCCGACACCGAAGGGGCCTTCATAGCTGCAGAGACGGCTCTCTATCGCACTGCCGTCGAGCACTCCGGCGAGCACCCAGAGACCATTCAGCCCACAGTGCCCTGCCGTCTCGGCAAAGCTCCCCGGAATCTGCAGCAGGGAGAAAAAATCTCCTGCCCCCATAAACGCCGTACAAAGGCGGTCAAACTCCGGTCCCTCCGCGGCGAAACCATTCGGTGCCGCAGGACTGAGCCGATGCGAGAGATCGCCGCTCGCGATACACACCGTACGCCGCCCCAGCCGCTCCGACACGGCAGCAATGCACTGACCGAGCCGCGCGTGCAGATATGCCGGCAGACCCGAAATACCGATGCGCACCACCTTGACCGGCGCATCTCCGAGATAATCGCTCAAAAAGGCCAGCGGAATCATCGTCCCGTGATCGAGTGCTGCCTCCCGCTCTCCGAGGGTGCCCGCCGGAATATCGTGATCCATCGCCGTCGCGGCGAGCATCCGCACAAAATCTTCGTCATAGTCGACACCGACGGAGATCGCGGGATGCCCAAATGCCGCAAAATTTCCTTCCGCACGCTCTCCCGGTGAGATATGAAAGTAATCCTCATAGACGACAGCATGCGGGCTGATGACAACGACGGTATCGGGATGGAGCTCTGCCGCCGCACGCATGACCTCACGATAGGCGTCAATGGTGTGCGCAATCTCCTGCTCGCGTCCCGCGCCGATCGCAGGAAGAATGAGCGGCGGATGCGGTACAGCATAAGCAGCAAGAACAGACATAAGATTCACACTCCTATACAACAAATGACGGGCTTCATTTCATCCGTGATTCCCTAAAAAAATACCGACTGCACTGCAGTCGGAAGGAACTGTGCACCATGGGTGCGGCTTCGTCCTGCCAAGGAAAAGAAGACGGCATAAACCTGCAGCGAACCCACGAGGACAATGAAAGGAAGCGCTGAGCCCTATCCTGTCAGCGGTTCCGATAAGCCAAAATGGTGCGGATGAAGGGGGTCGAACCCATACGCCTTGCGGCACTGGATCCTAAGTCCAGCGCGTCTGCCAGTTCCGCCACATCCGCATGGAAATCATTCTATCATGCACGCGCAATACTGTCAATCCGCGCTCCCCGCCACGAGAGAACGGTTTTCCGCATCTCTGCTGTGTGCAGCACGCCCTCCGCGAATCCGCGCCGTACCAGTTCCGCGGGGAGATACTCATCGTACTTGTCAAACACAGGCACTTCATCCGAATAGAGAAGCTCCATCGGCGTAAAGTCTGCCGCAGCTTCTTCCGCGAGAATGCGGAAAAAGTCGGCAGGAGACGCCTTCATCGTAAACTGCATAAAATACGGCCGCATGGATTCCAGCCCGCGCAGGCCAAGACGCGCAGCACAGCGGATCCGCAGAAAGCGCTCCAACGCGAGAAAGGCATAGCTGCCAAGCCACGGCAGAAGTGCATACATTGCTCCGCCGAGCGGTATGAGCACGTCCCGCCCCGCCCCTGAATGCTGTGCCGCCCTCCGCGCTCCCATGAGACGCGCCGCGGCATTTTTCAGCAAATACGGAGGGAGAAGATCCTCGGCGAGCACCTGCCGCATCCGATGCAGGATATGCGTATGGATGTCCCCGGGACACTCGCCGAAATACGCGGGCACATTCCCCTTGACCATTTCACAGTAGACGTGATGCCGCTTGCGGTCCACCTCCAGTACACGCCACACATGCCCCGCAATGGCAATTTTCTCACCGACCGGCGGCGGTGTGACAATCGTTCCGATCTCCTGGGACTCGCAGCGAACCGTGTACTCCTCGTTTTCCTGAAAGACACCGTAAAAGCGATAGGACTGCACGACGCGCTCCCCTGCCAGCCCAACGATCAGGCCGCCGCGCTCCGTCCGCTGGATATGCTCCTCCTGCAGGAGATGGCGCAGGAGTGTGCGATAGTCCTCCTGCGTCACGCGTGCGAAAACAGGCAGTGTGAGTACCCGTTCCGCCAGTGCGCGTGGAGAGAGCTCGCCACAGGAGGCGAGGGTGCTCATCGTCTGATGGTAGAGGAGGCTGAACGGGAGACGATGAAGGCGCGGCGGCTCCACCCAGCGCTCCTCAAGATAGAGCTGAATCAGGGCAATCCCCTGCAGGAGCTTCCACGGGATCGCTGCAGGCAGGAGAGCGCGTGCATCGGGAACATCCTCGCGCACGACAAAGTGCATCTCCTGCGGCTGCCCGCGCCGCCCCGTCCGTCCCATGCGCTGGAGGAAGGACGACACCGTCCACGGCGCATCGATCTGAAACGCGCGCTCAAGTCTGCCGATGTCGATGCCGAGCTCAAGCGTCGCCGTCGTGCACGTCGTGAGACAGCTCTCCTCATCCTTCATGCGCGCCTCTGCCGTCTCACGAAAGGCAGCCGAGAGATTGCCGTGGTGGATGAGGAACCGATCCGGCTCATGCCTGCGCTCGCAGTAAGAGCGCAGGGTATTCGTCACCGCCTCGCACTCCTCGCGCGAATTGACAAAGACGAGACATTTTTTCCCGCGCGTATGCTCAAAGATATAGGCAATCCCCGGATCCGCCCCCTCCGGTGCCATATCGGTCGGTGCATCCGGCGCGGTGGGCAGATCAATATCCGTACGGCCTTCTCCCGCCTGCGTGTTCTGCACGTAGAAATGCTCCACGGAAAGCCGCCATCGGCTTCCCTTCGCTGCGATCTCCGGCACCAGCGTCCCGCGCCCCGTCCCCGCCGCAAGCAGTGCCCCCGTCTCTGCGGGCGTGCCGATGGTTGCCGACAGCCCGATGCGGCGCGGCTGCACACCGGCGATACGCGAAAGACGTTCGATCAGGCAGAGCGTCTGCCCGCCGCGATCCCCGCGCAGGAGAGAATGCACCTCGTCGATCACGACGAAGCGCAGATCGCCGAAGAGCTTCGGGATCGCCGCATGCCGATGCAGGAGGAGCGCCTCAAGTGACTCGGGCGTGATCTGCAGAATGCCCGACGGATGCTTCATCAGCCGCGCCTTGTGCGTCTGGCCGACATCGCCGTGCCAATGCCGCACGGGGATCCCCGCCGTCGCGCAGAGCGGCGTCAGCCGCTCAAATTGGTCATTGATGAGTGCCTTCAACGGACCGATGTAGATGCAGCCGACGGAGCTGGGAGGGCTCTCCAGCAGCAAGGTGATGATCGGAAAGAACGCCGCTTCCGTTTTCCCCGACGCCGTTGAGGAGGTGAGGAGGACGTGCTCCTCCGACCCAAAGATCGCCTCGCCTGCCGCGACCTGAACCCCGCGCAGACTGCGCCAATCCTGCCCGTAGATGTACTCACGGACACAGGGCGCATAGCGGTCAAACACGTTCATAGATCAAACTCCGCAAACTGCGCGCTGACCTCCGCCCCCTCCACCGCATTGGCGGCATAGGAAAAGTTCTCCGACAGGAGCAAATCTGCCATCTTGAGCGTCGGTGTCTGATAGATGATATCCAGTGCCTGAATGAAGTCACGAATCACCTCACGCGGCGTAATATGGTCATCTGCGCCGATACGCCCGAACTCGATGCGGATGAAATCCGCCAGATCCTCCTGCGTGACGGTCGTCTCGTATCCGTACAGCTCCGCATGGACGCCTGACAGCTTTTCCACCAGCACCAGCATCTCCTCGTGAGTCAGGGGTGACAGCTTGATAACGGGCGAGAGCAGATCGCGGTGCTCGCCTGCAAAGCGCCCCTCGGCAAGGCGCGAGCGCAGCGCCTCATAGCTGTATACGCCGCGGCGCGTATCCTCCATGCAGGCAGGCGTGCCGCAGAGAACCATCCCGAGATACTTGGCGCGCCCCTGCATGGCGTCGTTATACATCGTGAGGATCTTCTCATAGTTATACTGGCGCGTAATCGCATGGGGGATCTTGTAGATATTGACCAGCTCATCGATAAAGATGAGCATCCCCGCGTAGCCTGCCTGCCGCAGAAATGCGGCGAACAGCTTCAGATACTCATACCAGTCATCATCTGTGATGATGATATTCACGCCGAGCGCATGACGCGCCTCCGTCTTGGTCGTATACTCCCCGCGAAACCATCGCGCTACCTGTGCACGCAGTGCATCGTCACCGTCGCGGTAAGCATGATAGTAGAGCGTCAAAAGACGCGTAAAATCAAAGCCGTGGACAAGATCATTCAGACCGTAAATCATCGCAGCGATGCGCCGATCCACTGCCGCCGAGAAGTTCGCACGGTCCGGCGGCGTTTCGTCCGCCGTCTCCTGCTGGATTCGGCTGATCCAGCGGTCGAGGATGAGGGTGAGCGCCCCTCCCTCGGGCGTCGTCTTGGTCGCCATATTGCGGATCAGCTCACGATAGGTTGCGAGCCCTTGCCCACGCGTTCCCTGAAGCCGGCGCTCCGGGGAGAGATCTGCGTCCACCACGACGAAATTCTTCGCCATCACATAGCTGCGCAGGGTCTGAAGGAGGAAACTCTTGCCGCTCCCATAGCGCCCCATAATAAAACGAAAGGATGCGCCGCCCTCCGCAATCATATCCACATCCGACAGGAGCGCCTCGATCTCACGCCGACGCCCCACCGTGATATAGGGAAGCCCGACACGCGGCACAACGCCCCCCTTGAGCGCATTGATGAGCGTCTGTGCGATGCGGCGCGGAACCTTCCGCGTTTCATTCGATGCCATGACTGTACCGCCCTTCCAATTCATCACGATAGTCCTCCACAACGGCAGGCGGCTCGCCCTCAATCACCGTATCGGAAAAGTCCTCATACAGCTTCTCGTTGATGCCGTCCACGAGCACGGAGAGGATCTGTCCCTCCGCGCGCACCCAGTCAAGCGTCCCACCAGTGAGGAGTGCACAGAGGAGACGCTTCTCCGCCTGTGTCAGGCCATGATCGACGGACGACGAGGACGGTGTATCCTGCTGCTGCGGATTCGTATATGGCGCTGCCGCTGCATCCTGCGCTGCAGGGGGTTGCGGAGAATGCTCCTGCATAAGAGGTGATATGTTCTCCCCTGCGACGGGGAGCAATTCATCATCCTCATCCACAATCAGGCGCTCCTCGGTGACAGCAGCATCGGCGCGGATGCGGTCAAGCTGACTGAAATCCAAATGAACGCGGCGTGCCTCGATCTCGCGCTGTGCCGCGAAAAATTCTGCCGTCTCCTCACGGATGATCTTCCACTGCCATTTTAGAAGCTGCGGCAGACGAATCTCCGTGAGCCCATAGTGCTCGCGCAGCTGCGTATCCACCCCGCGCAGGAGCCCACCGATACGCTGCGCCGCACCATCCGTACGCTCATAAGAATGCAGCTGCCATGCGCCGCCTGCGCACTCATACTGCCGCAGAGGATGCACGGCATAGATGCGGTCCTCCTCCGCGCGCGGCGGATGAAATACGGCCGACGCAAAGAGATCCACCGACCTCGTACAGGAATGTGCGATACAGTCCGAGAAAAAATCGCAAATGCGGTGTTTTTCATAGTATTCTTTGACACGTGCAAGGACGCGGAGAACAATGGCATCCGCTTCCGCCGTATGTGCACGATAAAGTTTGGAGCGCTCCAAACGATACGAGGAAAGCGTACACACTGCCGCCATGATCTCCTCTGCCGTATGCTCCTCTTGATGCAGCATCACATAGACAGCATCATCCTGTCTGCGCTCCTGCACCGCCCCATCATGCTCCTCCAACAGCGCAGGACTGAGCCCGTAGTAGATGATGAGCGCACGCTCCCAATCCTTGAGGCAGCGCAGAATCTGCGGATCCAGAGCACCATAGGCGTGACCGAAGATATGCAGGCGCTCATAGGCATCCATCGGCGATGTGCAGCCAACGAGTGCCAGGAGTTCATAGGCGTAGAGCGACACGTAGGACATTCCCCGCCGCTCCACCTCCCCGCGCCGCACCTTCGTCCGCCAAGCAAAATACCCGCGCAGCTCGGGATCGGTGAGCGAATCGTACGTTGGGAAATACTGATTGACCGTTCCCCGATAGTCATAGTCGTCCTCGTAGTTCGCCATGAGACGCGCCTGCTTGAGGAAAAGCTCGGAACGGGACTGCCAGAAGTTCGTCGAGGTTTTGACAAGAGAGCGCATGGCACGGAGCAGTTTCGGTGTTTTCTCCGCCGGCGGCTGCGGCGGGATTGCCTCATCGCCATAGAGATTCCCCCCTGTATGCCTGCCGTCTGCAGGCCTCCACTCCCATACCATATTGCTCCCTCCTCTCGTTCATGCGTTCGAATCCATCCTTTTATTGTACTACGAATTAGCGAAAAGGCAAGAATTGTACGCAAAGAAAATACGCCTCCCGCCGGGCAGCGGAAGACGCTTTTCGATAGAGAGAAAGAAATGTAGGGAATGTATGTGAACCCTACGGAAGGGAAGACCGCAGGAGATTCACCGGAATCGGTCGTAAGCGTTTGGTTCAGCATGCCTGCGTCGCTCTCTCGCTTACATTGATTACTATAACGGAGCGATTTTAAAACGTCTTGTGAGGGGCGTTAGGTTTTAATTAAGAACTATCGTTTGCCTATTGTTTTACACACTGGTACCGGGATTTCGCACCAAAGCAAGATCAAAAATCAACGCTAATTCAGCTGTGCCGAATTTATCCGTGCATCCCTAGCTCAGCAGGAGGCTGTCACTCGCCAGCTCGCTGCCCGCCGCCTGTTCAAACATGGAGAGCAGGTCGCGCGTGGTCAGCCCCTCCTTTTTCTCCTGCGGCACATCGAAGAGAATGCGTCCCTCGTGCAGCATGATGAGGCGGTTGCCATAGCGCAGGGCATCCTTCATATTGTGCGTAATCATCAGTGTCGTCAGCTGATCCTCCGCGACGATCTGCTGCGTCAGTTCCAGCACCTTCGCCGCCGTCTTCGGATCAAGGGCTGCCGTATGCTCATCGAGGAGGAGCAAATTCGGCTTGACGAGCGTCGCCATGAGAAGTGTCAGTGCCTGCCGCTGTCCGCCCGAGAGAAGCCCGACACGCGAGGAAAGGCGATCCTCCAGACCAAGTTTCAGGCGTGCGAGCTTCTCACGAAACACATCGCGCATCTCACTCGTCGAGCCCCATTTGAGTGTCGGCGTCTGCCCGCGCCGCGCCGCGATGGCGAGATTCTCCTCGATCATCATGCGTGCCGCCGTCCCCATCATCGGATCTTGGAAAACGCGTCCGATGAACTTTGCACGGCGGTGCTCCGGCCACTTCGTAATGTCCTCGCCCGCAATGTAGATCTTCCCCGCATCGACCGAAATCGCCCCCGCGATAGCATTCATCAGCGTGGACTTGCCCGCACCGTTGCCGCCGATCACGGTGACGAAATCACCGGGGCGAAGGTGAAGGCTGATGCCCGAGAGCGCCTTTTTCTCCGTAATCGTCCCGGGGTTAAATGTTTTCTTAATATCCTCGATCTGCAGCATCACTCTGCCCCCTTCCGCATTGCATGGTACTTCTCCTGAATGAGCGGGAGCGAGAGCGCAATCGCCACGAGGATCGCCGTAAAGAGCTTGAGGTCATTCGGCTGCATGCCGAGCTGGAGCACGATCGCGATGACGGCGCGATAGACGACCGAGCCGAGCACCACGGAGATCAGCCAGTTCTTAAAGCTGCGCGTGCCAAAGAGCACCTCGCCGATGATGACGGAGGCAAGTCCGATAACGATCGTGCCCGTCCCCATACCGACGTCGGCGAAGCCGTTGCTCTGCGCGACAAGGGCGCCGCAGACCGCGACCATCCCGTTCGAGAGAAGCAGTCCGAGGACGATCATCACATCTGTGTTCACGCCGTTTGCGCGGATCATGTGAGGGTTCGCGCCTGTCGCACGAATCGCCGTCCCGAGCTCCGTGCCAAAGAACCAGTACGTCAGCAGGATGGCAAGAACAACAACGACCGTCCCGATGAGGAGAATATTGGTCGAGGCATCAAGCCCCCAGATGTTCCACTGGGTAAACAGCGTCTCACGCTGCAGGAGTGGCAGATTTGCCTTTCCCATGACGTGCAGGTTGATGGAGTATAGCCCGATCATGGTCAAAATACCAGCGAGCAGCGCAGGAATCTTGAGTTTCGTGCAGAAAAATCCCGTCACGATCCCGGAGGCACACCCCGCCATGCAGGCAGCAAAGATCGCAGTGATCGGCGCATAGCCAGCCATCAGCATTGAGGCGGCGACTGCTGCACCGAGCGGGAAGCTGCCCTCCACGGTCAGGTCGGCAATATCCAGTACGCGATAGGTCAGATAGACGCCCAGTGCATAGAGTCCCCAAAGAACCCCCTGCGCAGCCGTCGCTACAACGAGATCCATAATGTCACTCCCAAACTCCGTAAAAAGAAGCTGTTGCACGAAGGTATTCACCTCGTATAACAGCCCTTTCTTGTGCCCCTTCCACCGCTTCGCGGTCCCCCTTCCCCGTCATACGGGGAAGGCTTTACGACCTTTCTAAATTGCTTCCCCCGTTTACGGGGGAAGTGGCGAGCATGGCGAGCCGATGGGGGGATGCAATAGTTCCTCTTTGTGTCGATTGCTTGTTACTCGACAATGGTCGCACCGTTTAACACATCCGCAGGAATCGTCAGCCCGATCTTCTCTGCATTCTTCTTGTTGATGACCACTGTGAGGTCATGTGCCGTCTCGATCGGCATCGCAGCCGGCTTCTTTCCTTCAAAAATATCCGCCGCCATATTGCCCGTCTGTACGCCGAGCTTGTAGTAGTCGATGCCCTTCGTCGCAAGCGCACCTGCCGTAACACCACCGACGTAACCGCAGATCACGCCTTTGCCCGCAGGATCCGTAATGCTCGTGAGCGTCGGAATCGCCGATGCGATCACATTATCCGTCGGCTCATAGAACACATCCACATCGTTCACCATACTCTGCGCTGCCTGCTGGATGTCGTTGACCGTCGAGATCGTCGCCGTACGCACCGTCAGCCCCTTGGACTGTGCATACTCCGTCATTGCCTTGACCTGAATCTCCGAGTTGATCTCACTCGATGAGTAGATCGTTCCGATGGTCTTGGCATTCGGATAGAGCTGCATCAGGAGGTCAATCTGCTCCGCGATGGGCGCGAGATCGCTCGTCCCTGTCACATTGCCGCCCGGGGCATCATTCGATGCGACGACCTTCGCACTCACGTAGTCCGTCACAGCCGTACCGACGATGGGAATATCCTTCGTCGCATTCGCAGCAGACTGTACTGCCGGTGTTGCAATCGCACAGATTAGGTCAACCTTGTCACTGATAAAACGCTGAACGATATTCTGGAGGTTGGACTGATCCGCCTGCGCATTTTGACGGTCAATCGTGAGGTTCTTCCCCTCCTCATAGCCGCGTTCCTTCAGCCCGTCAACAAATCCGCGGTTTGCGTCGTCAAGCGAGCTGTGCTCCACAAGCTGAACAATTCCGACCTTGTAGGTCTTTTCTCCCTGCTGCGCCTGCTGTCCGCAGCCCGCCGCCACAAGTCCGAGTGCCGTCAGTCCAAGAGCGGCACATTTCATCCAATTATTCATCCGCATCAACGTCCCATCATCATCCATTCATCAGTCCACCAGTGTTGCATCCTTCAGGACCTCCTCCGGAATCGTCAGTCCGAGCCGCTCTGCGTTGCCCTTGCTGACGACCAGCGTCAAGTCGCGCGCCGTCTCAATCGGCATATCTGCGGGCTTTGCCTTGCCGTCGAGAATGTCGGCCGCCATATCGCCCGTCTGCACGCCGAGCTTGTAGTAATCGATGCCATAGGTCGCGAGACAGCCGCCCGTGACCATGTATGGCTCGGCGCAGATAACTGCCTTGCCCGCCGCATCCGTAACGCTGACGAGCGTCGGGATCGAGGAGGAAATCACATTGTCCGTCGGCTCATAGAATACATCGACATCACCGACCAGACTCTGTGCCGCCTGCGGGATGTCATTGACCGTCGATACCGTCGCAGCGCGTACCGTCAGCCCCTTCGACTCCGCGTACTCCTTCATCGCCTTGATCTGCGTCTCAGAGTTGATCTCGCTCGAGGAGTACACCGTCCCGATGACCTTTGCATTCGGGTAGAGCTGCATAAGGAGGTCGATCTGTTTCTTGATCGGATTCAGATCGCTCGTGCCCGTCACATTTCCGCCCGGTTTCTCATTCGATTGGACGAGCTTTGCGCTCACATAGTCCGTGATCGCCGTCCCGACGATGGGGATATCCTTCGTCACATTTGCTACCGATTGTGCCGCGGGCGTTGCAATCGCGCAGATCAGATCGACCTTGTCGCTGACAAAACGCTGTGCGATATTCTGGAGATTGGACTGATCCGCCTGTGCATTCTGGCGGTCGATCGTGAGGTTCTTCCCCTCCTCGTAGCCACGCGCCTTCAGGCCATCGACAAAACCACGGTTCGCCGCATCGAGCGCATTGTGCTCCACCAGCTGAACGACGCCGATCTTATAGGTCTTCTCTCCGCTCGCCTGCTGACTTTTCCCACAGCCTGAGAGAGACAGAAGCCCGAGGGCGACGACGCCAAGAGCAACTGCCTTCATTGCCGTTTTCATCCGCATCGAATCTCCACCTTTTCTTTCCTATCAAATTTTGAATCTTTTTCATTATACATGGACAACAAGAAAAAAGCTAGTGGGATAACGTCAAATGATGCGCTAATCTATCGAATCTATTGCTATCGCACGGAAGATGCGCTGTCCGCTGTCCTTGACAACGCACTCCAAGCCTACTAGAATACGACGTATCGCAATTCAGAGTGAAATAGAGGACAAAGGCCGAAGTCCTAGGGGCATCGGCTTTTCTTAATGGAGCGTGTATATATGGAGAAAAAATGCAGACGATGTGCATGGGTCAATCCAGAGGATCCCATCTATATCAAGTACCATGACGAGGAGTGGGGCATCCCGCTCCACGACGATCACGCACTCTATGAGCTCTTCCTCTTGGAGACATTTCAGGCGGGACTCTCGTGGGCGACAATCCTGCACAAGCGCGAGAATTTCCGCCGTGCCTACGAGGGATTTCACCCGGAGCGCGTCGCCGCATTCGACGCAGGAAAGATAGATACTCTCATGCAGGATGCGGGCATCGTCCGCAACCGCCGCAAGATCGAGGCGAGCATCACGAACAGCCGCGTCTTTCTCGATATCGTTCGTGAATACGGCTCATTCGACGCCTATATCTGGGGCTTCACCGAGGGGAAGTCCATCCGCGAGAGCTGGGAGCTCCGCACCACATCACCCCTCTCCGACCGCATCACAAAGGATTTGAAGCGGCGCGGGATGAAATTCGTCGGCTCGACGTCGATCTACTCGACACTGCAGGCAATCGGCGTGCTCGCCGCACACGCAGAGGAGTGCGACTGGAGGCAGCCATGAAAGCGTCGACCAGTGTTCCGCTCGCTGCCCTGCGCGCCGCCTTTCCCTACACCGTCCCCATCCTCGCAGGCTTTCTCTTCCTCGGACTCGCCTACGGCATCTATACCAACGTCTCAGGCTTTTCATTTCTCTACCCAATGGCGATGAGCGCCATCATCTTCGGCGGTTCGCTTGAGTTCATCGCCACGGCACTCCTCCTCGCTCCCTTTGCCCCGCTCGAAACGTTTCTGCTCGCCCTTATGGTGCAGGGACGGCATATCTTCTACGGCATCTCCATGTTGGAGAAATACCGTGGAACGGGATGGAAAAAGCCATACCTGATCTACGGAATGTGTGACGAGTCATTCTCCATCAACTACACGGCAAAGATCCCGCCGCACATCGACGCAGGCTGGTTCATGTTCTTTGTCACCCTTCTGAACCAGCTCTACTGGGTCGCAGGGGCCACGCTCGGCGGGCTGATCGGGAGCGCACTTCCCATCAACACATCCGGCATTGAGTTTGCCATGACCGCACTCTTTGTCGTGATTTTCATTGAGCAGTGGAAGAACGACCCGCAGCATTTGACGGGCATCCTCGGCATCGGCGCTGCTGCACTCGCGCTCATAATGTTCGGCCGGGATGCGTTCATGCTGCCGACCATGGGAATGCTCCTCCTCGGCTGCCTCATCCTGCGCCCCATCATCGAGAGGAGAGAAGCGGCATGAGTTTTACTGAGCAGTGCATCACAATCGGGCTCTGTGCACTCGCGAGCGTGCTCACGCGCGCACTGCCCTTTCTCCTCCTCTCGGAGAAAAAACCGACGCCGCCGCTCGTTCGCTGCCTCGGCAATGTACTCCCCGCCGCCGTCTTCGGGATGCTCGTCGTTTACTGCCTGAAGGACGTATCTCTCCTCAGCGGGACGCACGGCCTGCCTGAGGGGATTGCCATTGCCGTCACGGCACTCCTGCATTTGAAATTCCGTCAGATGCTTCTCTCCATCGGCGGTGGAACGGCGGTCTATATGTTCCTCGTCCAGTTTGTATTTACCGCATAAAGACAGCAAAAAGCTTCTGCACGAAGCGTGAAAACTTCGTGCAGAAGCTTTTTTGCATACCACACAGCGATTACATATAATCGTCCGCCGTGCGTGTCTTATTTTTCTTGCTGATGCCGAACATCCGCGAGATACGGTCGACAATGACGTAGAACACTGGAATGAGGAACACGCCGAGCACCGTCGCACAGAGCATTCCGCCAACGACGGCGACACCCATGCCGTTGCGCGCCGCCGCGCCCGCACCGGACGCCATACAGAGCGGCAGACAGCCGATGATGAACGCGAACGAGGTCATGAGGATCGGGCGCAGACGCAGTCCTGCCGCCTGGATGGCCGCCTTCAGCGGATCCATGCCGCGATCCACGCGCACCTTTGCGAACTCGACGATCAGGATGGCGTTCTTCGCGGCAAGGCCGATGACCATGATAACACCGATCTGCATGTAGACGCTGTTCTGATAGCCCGGTGCAGGAATGCCGATCGCCCCGAAGATCGCGGCAAGAATGTACTCGGCAAAGAGAGCACCGAAGATGCCCGTCGGCACGGTGAAGAGCACGGCAAACGGCACGCTCCAGCTCTCATAGAGAGCCGCCAGACAGAGGAAGACAAAGAGCAGTGCGAGCGCGAGAATCTGCATCGTCGAGTTCGCCGACTTCTGCTCCTCGCGGCTCTGTCCCGACCATGCGATCGAGAAGCCGGAGTTGATGTGATGCTGCACCACCTCGGTGATGGCGTTCATCGCCTGGCCCGAACTGTATCCCGATGCCGCATTCCCCTGTATGTTGATCGAACGTGCGCCGTTAAAGCGGCTGATCTGGGTCGGACCCGTCGTGAGTTTCGGCTTCAGGAGGGTATCGAGCGGTACCATCTCCCCCGCCGAATTGCGGACAAAGATAAACTTCGCCGCCTCTGCCTCCGTACGATACGGCGTTGCAGACTGGAGTACGACCTTATAGGTGCGGCCAAACTGATTAAAGTCGTTGACCTCATAGCCGCCAAAGTTGGTCTGCAGTGCCGTAAACACATCAGAAAGCTGCACACCGAGGTTTTTGACCTTCTCGCGGTCAATCTCATACTGATAACTCGGCGCATTGATCTTAAACGTGGTACGCACACCCTGCAGCTCAGGACGTGTCCGCGCTTCGGCGAGAACAGCATTCACGATGTCGTTCAGCTCGGTATCCGAGTGACCGCTCATATCCTGCAGCTGGAGCGACCAGCCGCCGACATTGCCGAGTCCCGGCAGTGCCGGTGGGTTGATGGCGACGACGGTTGCCTCCGGTGCCTCCATTGCCCCCACGCGGAACATCGTTCCGACGGCGGCGGCGACGGACTCGCCCATCCCAGGGCGCTGCGACCAATCCTTCATACCGACGAAGACAACCGCGCCGTTGGAGTTTGCACCGCCGGCGAGAATGTCAAAGCCGTTGATCGACATGACGGCATCCTGCCCCTTGATCTCCTTCTGCGCCGCCTGCTGGATCTTGTCCACAACCTTTTGCGTCTGATTCGTGGATGTCCCGGACGGGAGCTGGATGGCGATCAGCAGATGGCCCTGATCCTCATCGGGGACAAACGTAGATGGAAGGTTGCGATAGATGATGGCAGTCAGACCGCAGACGATGAGCAGGAATACGACGGCCGTGCGCGCCTTGCGGATGAATCTTGAGACAATGCCGACATAGCCCTTGCGCGTACGGTCAAAGACACGGTTAAACCAAGCAAAGAAACGGTCGAGTACTCCTTCCGAATCGCTCTCTTTCTTTGGCTTCAGCATCAGCGCACAGAGTGCGGGCGTCAGCGTCAGGGCAACGAAGGCGGAGAGTGCCATCGCGATCGCAATGGTCAGAGCGAACTGCTTGTAGAGCACGCCCATCATGCCGCCCAAGAAGGCGACGGGGACAAAGACAGCCGCAAGGACGAAGGCGATCGCCACAACCGGCCCCTGTACCTCTGCCATGGCACGCTCTGTTGCGTCCACAGGCGAGAGTCCGCTCTCCATGTGATGCTCTACGTTCTCAATAACGACGATGGCATCATCGACGACGAGACCGATGGCGAGCACCATCGCAAAGAGCGTCAGCGTATTGATGGAAAAATCCAAGAGGACGAATGTGCCGAATGTACCGATGAGCGAGACCGGCACGGCGAGCAGCGGGATAATCGTTGCGCGCCAGCTCTGCAAAAAGACGAAGATGACGAGCACGACGAGCAGCAGTGCCTCGACGAAGGTGTGAACAACCTCTTTGATGGAGGCATTGATGTAGTCCGTGCTGTCAAAGACCGACTTCATCTTGAGCCCGGGCGGGAACGTCTTCTCCGCCTCCGCAAGCACCTTGCGTACCTCGGCAAGGGTAATCATCGCATTCGCATCCGAGGTGAGCCGGATACCGAAACCGACGGCAGGGTAGCCGTTGAACTTCGCGACGATATTGTTCTGCCGCTCGCCCGTCTCGATGCGTGCCACATCCTTCAGGCGGACGAACGAGCCGTCCTTGCCCGAGGCGATGATGACGTTGCCGAACTCCTCCGGCGTCGTCAGGCGTCCCTGCACCTTGCCCGTAAACTGTTTTTCCTGCCCATTCTCTGCCGGCATACCGCCGACGGTTCCGGCAGGAGCCTGCACGTTCTGCTCCTTGATCGCCGCCGTGATGTCTGCGACGGTCAGTCCGAGCTCAGCGAGGCGGTCGGGATTCAGCCAGACGCGCATCGCATAGTCCGCGCCAAAGACCTGCACGTCGCCGACGCCGCTGATGCGCTTGATCGCATCGAGGAAGTAGAGCGTCGCGTAGTTCTTCATAAAGGCACGGTCATACCTGCCGTCCTCGGAGTACATCGAAAGAAAGTACGCCATCTGCCCCGAGGATTTACGCGTTGTGACCCCTGCAGACTGCACCGCGGAGGGCAGGCTCGCGTTGGCACCGGCGGCGTTGTTCTGCACCTTGACCGCGTCCATATCGCCGTCCGTACCGACATCAAAGGTGACAGAGAGGCTGTAGCGTCCGGTATCATCAGAGGTGGAGCTCATGTAGTCCATTCCCTGTGTGCCGTTGATCTGCTCCTCGATGACCTGTGCGACCGTCTCATTGACAACGGCGGCACTCGCGCCCGTATAGGATGCCGACACCGAAACCGTCGGCGGAGAAATCTGCGGATACTGCGCAATTGGCAGCGAAAACCCAGCCAGCGTTCCGACGATAACAATGATCAGGGCGATTACAATCGCAAAGATCGGTCGGTGAATGAAAAATTTTGCCAACGGATTTCCTCCTTACTGCGCGGGCGTCGGTGCGCTCGCATTAAAGTCAGAGGAATCTCCCTCAAGCGTGAATCCCATATCGTCCGGCGTCACCATCGTCACCGCGAGATCGCCGCCCTCCTGGAGTGTCGTGAGCCCTTCGACAACGACCGTGTCCGAGGCATCCAGACCGTCCTTCACGACATAGTAGCTGCCGATCTTATCCCCGAGGGTGATCGTGCGAGCTTCTGCCTTGTTGTTTGCGCCGACAACCATAACGAAGGATTTGCCGAGAAGCTGCTGCACGGCACGCTCGGGAACGAGAAGTGCATTCGGAATCGTATCGCCGATCAGCGTGACGCGCGCGAACATCCCCGGCAGGAGGAGTCCATCCGGATTGTCAAAGAGTGCCTTGACCGTCAGCGTGCCCGTCTGTGCCGTCAGTGCGCGATCAGACGTAACGATATGCCCTGTGATCGGATACTTCGAGCCGTTCGAGAGAGTCAGCGTCACTACGACAGAGCCGATACCGCCCTGCTGTACCGCCTGCTCGACAAAATTCAGGTACTCGTTCTCTGAGAGACTAAACTTCGCATAGATGGGGTTCGACGTGCCCATGGAGACCAACGTTGTCGAACCTGCCGACACAAAGGTGCCGACGGCAACATCATCGACGGAGAGCTGCCCCGACATCGGTGCGTAGATCGTCGTATCGTCGAGGTTCTCCTGCGCCTGCTGCACCATTGCCTGGTGCGCCGCAACTGCAGCCTCATAGGCATTCACCTGTGCCTGCTGGTTGCTCACGGTCTGCTCTGAGATCGCCGCGTTTGCGTAGAGCTGCTGGTAGCGGTCGAGATCCATGCGCGCGTTGGCGAGCGTCGCCTCCGACTGTGCGAGGTTCGCCTTTGCCTGCAGGAGTGCGCTCTCATACTGGCGCGCGTCGATGCGGTAGAGTGGCTGTCCCGCGCGTACAGGCTGGCCGCCGGTGATGTATTTCTCCACGATGTTGCCGGAGACGCGCGACTGGATCTTCACCTCGTCCGTGCCTATGATCTGTCCGGCATAGACGTGCGTCAGCGGCGCGTCCTGCCGCAGGACATTCATCGCCTTGACGGCAGTGGGACGTGCGCCCCCCTGCTTTTCTCCGCCGCAGCCCGTGAGCACCACGCTGAGTGCCAGCGCAGCGGCGGCAAATACGCCAAGTCCTTTCCTCATCTCAAACAAGTGAATAACCTCCTCTTCCCATTTCCCGCAACGAGGTACAAAATGCTTCAGTCCTTCATAGAAGAAGGGCAGGTATCCATCGTCGGAATCCCTGCCATAGTAAGTTTATCTTATCGAAATCCATGGCAAAAGTCAAGGAATCGCTGATAAAATGAGGTCTGCCAGATTGACGTAGATTTTTTGTCCGATTGAGGCAGCAAACCGGACGCATAGCAAAGGCTATGTGGAGGATTTGCTAACGAAAAGTGGGCGAAAAAGATGCGTTAAGATGGTAGTGCCGAATTTATCAGTGCTTCCTCAAGATTGATGCATGCTTTCACCGTATTTTTACCGTTTCCTCAAACGTTCCAGCGCTGCCGCCGCAGCGTGCTGCTCTGCCTCTTTCTTGCTGCGTCCTGTCCCCTCACCCAACGGTGCTGTGCCGATGCGGACGCGCATCGTGAAACGCTTGTCGTGATCGGGGCCGCTCTCAGCAACCTGCTCATAGGCGATGGGCTCATGATCATGTCCCTGCACGTATTCCTGCAGCATCGTCTTGTAATCCTGTGCGACGTGTTCCTGCCGCAGATGCGGCAGCTCGTCGGCAAACTGACGCTGCACATAGGCGCGTGCGGCATCCCAGCCACGGTCAAGGTAGACCGCGCCGATCACCGCCTCAAAGACGTTCTCAAGGTTGTTCTGCCGCTCTGCTCCGCCGCCGAGCATCTCGCCGCGCCCCATGCGCAGATGTGCTCCGAGATGCAGCCGGCGCGCCAGCCGTGCGAGCGTCTCGCTCTGCACGAGACTCGCGCGCATCTTCGTCAGCTCCCCCTCCGCACAGTGCGGATAGGCGTCGTAGAGATACGTACTGATCGCGAGCTCGAGAACGGCATCGCCCAGAAACTCCAGCCGCTCGTTATGTGCTGCGTGTCCCCGTGCCTCGTTGGCATAGGAGGGATGGGTCAGCGCCTCGTCGAGGGTGGAGAGATTGGCAAAATCTACGCCGAGGGACGCAGAAAGGCGCACGAGTTCCGCGCGCCTTTTTTCCGTTATCGGATATGTCATGATTCTTTCGCGTATTTCTTAACGACGAGACAGGCGTTGTGTCCGCCGAAGCCGAACGAGTTGGAAATCGCCGCACGCACTGTCTTAGCGCGTGCTTTGTTCGGCACATAGTCCAGATCCAGCCCCTCATCCGGCGTCTCGTAGTTGATCGTCGGCGGGAGCATATCGTTCTCCACCGCAAGAGCGCTCGCGATCAGCTCCACACTGCCTGCCGCTCCGAGAAGATGTCCCGTCATGGACTTGATCGAGGAGACGGCGACATCCTTCGCCGCCGCACCCCAGACCGTCTTGATCGCCTCGGTCTCACAGAGATCGTTCATGTGCGTGGACGTGCCATGTGCATTGACATAGTCGATGTCCTCGGGACGCAGCCCTGCATCATCGAGTGCCAGCTGCATGCACTTTGCCTGATACTCGCCGTGCGGCGCCGGGCTCGTGATATGATAGCCGTCCGAGTTCGAGCCGTAGCCGACAAGCTCTGCGTAGATATGCGCACCGCGCGCCTCGGCGTGTTCGAGCGTCTCGAGCACGACCAGCCCTGCGCCCTCGCCCATGACGAACCCCGAGCGGTTCTTGTCAAAGGGACGCGAAGCGTGCGCAGGATCGTCATTGTGATCCGTGCAGAGCGCCTTCATCGCCGCAAAGCCCGCACTCGCCGCCTCGGAGATGCTCGCCTCCGTGCCGCCCGCGATCATGACATCCGCCTCGCCGCGCTGCATGACGCGATAGGCGTCACCGACACAGTTCGCGCCCGTGGCGCACGCCGTCACGATGCAGGACACGGGGCCGTGCAGACCGTAGTTGATCGCAACCTGCCCCGCTGCCATGTTGGCGATCATCATGGGGATGAAAAAGGGGCTGACACGCTCGGGGCCCTTTTCAAAGAGACGCTCATAGGTGCTGTGCATCGTCTCGATGCCGCCGATGCCCGCGCCGACATAGGCGCCGATGCGGTCACGGTTCTCCTTATCGAGATCGAGCCCCGCATCCTTCAATGCCATGCCCGCCGAGACGACGGCAAACTGCGCATAGCGATCCATGCGCTTGGCTTCCTTCTTGTCGATGTAACCGTCAATGGAAAAATCCTTGACCTCGCCGGCAATCTGCGCGGCGTAGCGTGTCGCGTCGAAGCGGGTGATGCGGTCGATGCCGTTCTTTCCTGCGAGAAGCGCATCCCAGAACGCCTCCTTGCCGATGCCGATCGGTGTGATCGGGCCGACCCCCGTAACGACTATCCTCTGTTTCAAACCAACCGACTCCTTTCCGCTAATTCGCTGCTGCGAGCTGCTGTTTCAACTCCTCAAATATCTCATGAACACTCATAATCCGATCAATACGCGGCATAAACTCGCCGGTAAAGACAAGTCCCGTCTCCACGTCGCCCTGCTGTGCACGCGAGAGCGCACGGATGATGCAGAAGTGGTGATCGCACTGCTTGAGGCAGTGGTCACAGACCTTCGGCGGGACGGGTCCTTTCATGATCCGCGCGGAGAACGGAGTGCGCACAGCACGCCCGGGAAGCCCCACGGGACTGTGGATGATGACCACGTCCTCCTGCTTCGTCTTCAGATAGTACTCTTTCAGCGACGGTGCCGCATTGGACTCAATGCTCGCAGCAAAGCGCGAGCCGAGCTGCACGCCGTCCGCACCCATCTTGTGCAGATCGGCAATATCCTGTCCCGTCAGAATGCCGCCGGCAGCGAACACGGGGATCTTCACAGCGGCGCGGACATCGGAGATGATGCTGCGCACCGACTGATCCGTACCGAGATGCCCGCCTGCCTCCTTGCCCTCGACCACGACGGCAGCCGCACCGAGTTTTTCGGATATCTTCGCCAGTTTGGCCGAGGAGACAATCGGCACGATCGGCGTCCCCGATTCCTTGCCATACTGGAACATATCACGGGAGAATCCAGCGCCTGCGACGACGAGATCAATGCCCTCGTCGATGGCAATTTTAACGGCATCAGCAAAGTCTTTTGCCGCGACCATCTCGTTGATGCCGATGATCCCATGGGGAGAAAGTGAGCGTGCGAGCCGGATCTCATAGCGCAGCTCCTTCGGCTTCATGCCGGATGCTGCGATGAGCCCGATCCCTCCCTCGTTTGCAGCGGCAGCAGCGAGACGCGCTGTCGTGATGCGAATCGCCATGCCGCCCTGAATGATGGGGATCGTGGCAACCTTCTTGCCGATCCTCACCTCGGGTAGTCTCATATAAGCCCTCCAATCGGGAAAGTGCACTGCCTCCGGCAGGTCTCTCCGTAGAAGTTTCGGCTCCCCCTCCACCCATTGCTGTTCATTGGTACCGCCGGATGGAAGGCGGATCTATTCATGCAGGGCACACAGAAGCCCTGGTTTTATACATAATTAATTCCGCCTTTTGAGAAAAATCCCGTGCGCCTCAGCTGTCACGGGATTTCCCAAAAAGACCGATATGGTGCAGTGCCGCAGCGCGGCCGCAGTCCATTACTTGTGCTGGTCGATGTAATTGACGACATCCTGAACCGTCTTGATCTTCTCAGCAGCCTCATCAGGGATCTCGACGTTAAACTCTTCCTCAAATGCCATGATGAGCTCAACGATGTCGAGGGAATCAGCACCAAGATCGTCAATAAACGTCGACTCCAAGGTGACCTCATCAGCCTCCGAGCCAAGCTGCTCAACGACAATGTCGCGAACCTTGTCAAACGTTGCCATGTGTTCTCACCTCCTTTAAATAAGATGTTATATGCTACATCACCATGCCGCCGTCTACGTTGAGTACCTGGCCGGTAATATACGATGCCGCATCGCTTACGAGGAAGAGAACGGCATCGGCAACATGCTCCGGTTTGCCGAGTGCTCCGAGGGGGATGCCCTCGATGAGCTTCTCGCGGATGCTGTCCTTCAGGACAGCCGTCATATCGGTGTCGATGAAGCCGGGCGCAACGACGTTGACCGTCACATGCCGCGCGGCGAGCTCCTTTGCCGCCGCCTTGGAAAAGCCGATCACGCCCGCCTTTGCAGCAGCGTAGTTCGTCTGTCCAATATTTCCGATCTCACCGACAACGGAGGAGAGATTCACAATACGTCCGCTGCGCTGCTTCGTCATGAACTTGGCAGCGGCCTTCGTGCAGGCGTAAATTCCCTTGAGATTCGTATTGATGACGGCATCGAAATCCTCATCCTTCATACGGACAAGGAGCGTATCGCGCGTGATGCCCGCGTTGTTGACGAGAATATCCAGCCCGCCGAGCTCCTCATGCACGCGTGCGACCATCTCGGCCGCCGCCGCACTGTCGGAGACATCGGTCTGAACGATCATCGCCGTACCGCCGTGCTGCTCGATGATCGCCTTGACCTCCTCGGCAGCCGTCTGATTGCCGGCATAGTTGATCGCGACTTTCGCCCCCTCTTCGGCAAGACGTAGTGCAATCGCACGTCCAATCCCGCGGGATCCGCCCGTAACAAGAGCAATTTCCCCATCAAGAAGCATGAAAGCCCTCCTTCATCATAACGAATTTATTTAATCATTACTTGTTAAGTGTGTCAAGTGTTTTTTGCAGAGATGCTTCGTCCTCGACGTTCATGCTCGTCAGCGTCTTGTCGATGCGCTTGTTGAAGCCTGCGAGCGTCTTGCCCGGTCCGCACTCGATGTACGTATCCGCACCGAAGTCACGCATCGTCGCAACACATGCGATCCAGCGCACGGGATGATCCGCCTGCGCGACGAGGTTCTCCTTGATCTCCGCTGCCGTCTGCTGCAGTCCGCCCGTATAGTTCGAGACGACGGGGAACGCTGCGTCATGGAGCGCCACCTTGTCGAGCTCTGCGGCGAGCTTCTTTGCCGCCGGTGCCATGAGCGTCGAATGGAACGGTGCGGAGACGGGGAGAATGACCGCCTTCTTTGCGCCCTTCTCCTTGAGCAGTTCGACCGCAGCAGAGACGCCCTTTTCGGCACCGGCGATGACCGTCTGCCCGGGGCAGTTGAAGTTGACGGCCTGTACCGCTCCCTGTGCACTTGCTGCGGCACAGGCGTCGATGATCGTCGCGTCGTCCAGACCGATGATCGCCGCCATCGCGCCCTCGCCCACGGGCACAGCCTCCTGCATATAGGCACCGCGCTTGTGCACGAGCACGACGGCGTCACGGAAGGAGAGCGCACCCGCGAGAACGAGCGCTGCATACTCACCGAGGCTATGTCCGCCCGCGATCGCCGGGGAAACGCCGCGTTCCTGCAGCAGCTGCGCCGCAATCACGGAGACGGTGAGGATGGCCGGCTGGGTATTCTCGGTCAGCTGGAGCTGATCCGCAGGGCCCTCAAAGCAGAGCTTGCTGATGGAGTAGCCGAGTGCCTCATCCGCCTCGGCAAAACGCTCCTTTGCGAGGTCATAGGCATCATAGAAGTCTCTGCCCATGCCGACGACCTGTGCCCCCTGTCCCGGGAACAAAAATGCAAGTTTTCCCATTCTGGTACTCCTTAGTCACAGACCTTGCGTGCGGCATCCATCGCGCCCGGCAGATCCCGCACAATATCCTCGATGATCTCCTTGACCGGCTTGATGTCCGAGAGCATGCCCGAGATCTCACCGATCATGACCGAGCCGTTCTCGACATCGCCCTCATGGGTGGCGCGGTGCAGACTGCCGACACCGAGCTGCTCGAGCTCCTCGTGCGACGCCCCCGCCGCCTCCATCTCCTCGTACTTGCGCGAGAGCTTATTGTGGAGGACGCGCGCAGGATGCCCGAGCGAGCGTCCCGTGACGACCGTCGAGCGATCCTTTGCCTTCAGAACGGCATTCTTGTAGTTCGGATGCGCAATACACTCCGTGCTCAAGACGAAGCGCGACCCCATCTGGATCGCCTGTGCGCCAAGGGCAAACGCCGCCGCCATACCGCGTGCATCACCGATGCCGCCCGCGCCGATGACGGGAACGTGGAGCGCATCCACCACCTGCGGCAGGAGTGCCATCGTCGTGATCTCGCCGATGTGACCGCCGGACTCCGTGCCCTCAGCGATCACAGCATCGACCCCCGTACGCTCTAGGCGGCGTGCAAGTGCCACAGAGGCGACAACAGGAATGACCTTCGAGCCGATTTCCTTGAGTGCGGGAACGTATTCGCCGGGATTGCCCGCGCCCGTCGTGATGACCGGCACGCGTTCCTCGAGGACGACCTGCATGACCTCTTTGACAAACGGACTCATGAGCATCACATTGACACCGAAGGGCTTATCCGTCCATCCCTTGACCTTCTGAATCTCGGCGCGGAGTGCGTCGGGCGGCATGTGACCTGCGCCGATGAGTCCTAGCCCGCCGGCATTGGAGACGGCGGAGGCAAGCTCCGCTGTGCCGATCCACGCCATGCCTCCCTGAAAAATAGGATACTTGATGCCAAGCATCTGACAGATCGGATTATGTTCAAACATTAACCGTTCTCCTCCTTCGCCCACTTCATAATACACGATGCCCATGTGAGTCCCGCACCGAACCCCGCGAGGGCGATATTGTCTCCCTTTTTGAACCGATGTGCGTGCGCCGCCTCCGCGAGGGCGACAGGGATGGACGCGGCAGACATATTGCCGTAATGATGAATATTTATAATAACTTTTTCCATCGGCATCGCCAATCGCTTGGCTGCCGCCTGGATAATACGGATATTCGCCTGATGCGGAACGAGATAGTCCAGCTCCTCCCGCTCCATCCCTGCACGATGGAGGGATGTCTCAACGGTCTTTCCCATGACCTTGGTGGCAAAGCGGAACACCGCCTTGCCGTCCATGTGAACGAAGTTGAGCCGCTGCTCAATCGTCTCCGGCGTAACGGGACAAAGGCTGCCGCTCGACGGGATATCGAGGGCATCTGCCCCCGAGCCGTCGCTGCCGAGATCGAACGCGCGCATGCCGTAGCCGTCCTCGACCGCCCCGAAGACCGCCGCCCCCGCTCCATCACCAAAGAGGATACAGGTGTTGCGATCCGTCCAGTCAATGACCTTCGAGAGGGTCTCGCCGCCGATCACGAGGACGTGGCGATAGACGCCGCTCTCGATGAATTGCGCCGCGATCGACGCAGCATAGACGAATCCGGAGCACGCCGCCGAGAGATCAAACGCTGCCGCGTGCTTCGCGCCGAGGCGATCCTGCAAAACGCACGCCGTCGCGGGAATGATGCGGTCGGAGGTGAGCGTCGCCATGATGATGAGATCGAGATCCTCTGCCGCAACACCGGCATCGGCAAGCGCCATCTCGGCAGCGCGCTGTGCCAGCGCCGAGACAGGCTCATCCGGTGCAGCAATACGTCGCTCGTGAATGCCCGTCCGCTCAACGATCCAAGCATCGTTCGTCTGCACCATCTTCTCCAGATCAAAGTTCGTCAGCACCCGTTCAGGGACATAGTACCCCGTTCCGAGGATGCCTGCACTAATCTTAGACACGGCCTGTTTCCTCCTCATCCTTTGCGAGTGCATCGCGAATCTGATCGAGCACCTTGCCGTTGACATAGCTGACGGTCACACCGATCGCACTCGCGATGGACTTTGCGTCCGAAGAGCCATGCCCGATCACACAGCAGCCGTTCACGCCGAGGAGCGGCGCGCCGCCGTACTCACGGACATCGAGGCGCTTGCCCAGATGCCGCAGGGTCGGCATGAGGAGCAGCGCGCCGAGTTTTGCCATCAGGCCTGCCCCGCGAATCTCCTCGCGGATCAGTCCCAGAATCGTCTTGGCAAGCCCCTCGGCGAACTTCAGCACGACATTTCCGACAAAGCCGTCACAGACGACCACATCGAAATTCCCCTTGGGTACATCGCGCCCCTCAGCATTCCCGCAAAAGTATATATTCGGATCGGTCTTCAGGAGCGGGTACGTCTCCTTTGCCTGTTCATTCCCCTTCGTCTCCTCCTCGCCGATGTTGAGCAGGCCGACGCGCGGACGCTCGACGCCGAAGACATACTGGGCGTAGAGCGAGCCCATCACCGCGCTCTGCACCAGATGCTCGGGCTTCGAGTCTACGTTGGCGCCCGAGTCCAGCATTAGCGTCACACCGTCCGGGGTCGGCATCGGTGTTGCGATCGTGGGGCGGCTGACCCCACGGATGCGATGGAGGATGAGCTGTGCCGCCGTGACCGCAGCACCCGTCGAGCCCGCGGAAAACACGGCGTCGCACTCTCCATCCTTCACCATGCACGTAGCGACGACAATCGAGGCGTCCTTCTTGGAGCGCACTGCCTCCGCCGGAGCCTCGTCCATGCCGATCACATCCGCCGCATGGACGATGGAGATATGCAGGGCATCCGTATCCGCTCCGCCCAGCTCCGCGCGAATCTTTGCCTCATCGCCGACCAGTACGATCTCGCAGTCGTATTTCTTCGCCGCATCAATCGCCCCACGGACAATCTCCTTCGGCGCAAAATCGCCGCCCATCGCATCAACTGCTATACGCATCCTGCACTCCCTTCTCCCCTGTCGTCCTCATTTTCCGAGTGAAACCACGATAAATTTGGCGCGGAAGACCTCCCGCCCATCACGGTAGGTCTTGACCCAGACAAAAATTTTATTGCCGCGTATCTTCACGATCTCCGCCTGTGCGATGACCGTATCCCCCTTGTAGATAGGGGTTTTATACTTGACGTTCGCGACCCCCGTGACCACGAGCGGCGCATCGACAATCGCAAGTGCCAGTGAGTTTGCCTGTGAAAAGAGCGCCGTCCCGCGTGCGATCTCCGAGTCGGCAAAGAGGTGATCGTCCGTCACCTTCAGCGCCGACGTCCCACGCACGCCCAGCTCAAGGGACAGCAGATCGCCGACCACCTCCGCATGCGGGATGGCGCGCACCTTCTCACGCGCATTCTCGGCGAGCGTCCGCACACGGGCACGCAGCTCTGGGATCCCCAGCTCTGTGCGGTCGAGCCGTACCGTCTGCACGCTCACAGAGAGCCGCCGCGCCAGTGCCTCATCGGTCAGGAACGGCTCCTTGCGCACGGCAAGCACCAACGACTCCTGACGCCGTCGTTTCTTCTCCGTCATCGCGCCGTTCCCTCCTCTCGCTTCACTATCACTTTAGCACCTACTGCTATCAGTATGAAAGCATTATACTAGGTACTAAAAAGAAAAGCAAGAGAAAATCGCAAAAAAACAGCTGCAAAAAGCCTTTCGACTTCTTGCAGCTGTTCGCTTCATCCTCATTCAGCCGCCTCGGCCACAGGTTTTCCGTCATAGTAACCGCACTCCATGCACACGTGATGCGGGAGCTTCGGCTCATGACACTGCGGGCACGATACATAGTGCGGTGCTTCGAGCTTCCAGTTGGCACGGCGACGGTCGCGACGTGCCTTCGAGGTCTTTCTCTTTGGTACTGCCACTTTGGATACACCTCCTTAATCGTTCTTGAGCAGGCTCTCTAAAGCCGCCAGTCGGGGATCGGGGACGAACGTATTGCACGTACATGTCCCCTCATTCAGGTTCTGTCCGCAAACCGGACAGAGCCCCTTACAGTCAGACTTACACAGCTCACGCAGCGGCTCAGCCACAAGGAGGGTATCGCGCACGAGCGGGTCAAGCACGATGGTCTCACCATCGTAGCCCTCCGTCTCATCCGCTTCTCCCGGAGTCTTCGCATAGTCCTCAGAAAAATCATACGTATTTTCCCGCTCGCTTTCGGCAAGACAGCGGTCACAGACAAACGCACGGACAGCCCGCACCGTCCCCACAATACGGAAGGACGTTCCGGTATCCATCACCGTTCCTTCAACATGCACCGCCCCACGATAGGCAACGGTGCTGTCCCCGAGATCCAGAGATTCCGGCGTCACCGAAAATGTGAATTCACGGCTTTCCCCCGGAGCAGATGCCAAAGCGGCGACATCCAGCTTCATCATGACGCATGACCTTTCACATTATAGCGGTGGTTTTCCCCATTGTCAAGGCTGGTTTTCATGCTGCTCAGAGTTCCTGTCCGTCGCCCTGCGGCGCATTCATCTGTGCCTTGGCCGTGCGCAGGACATTGAGCGCCTGATTCAGTCCGGCCTCCGCCTGCTGGACGCCCTTGAACGTACTGCCGACGTGGGCGATCAGCTGCTCAAACACCTGATTTGCGTAGGCATCCGCGTCGCTCTGCAGACGCGTGGCATTCGCCTGCGACTGCTCCATCAGCGTGCGCGCCTGATCCTGCGACTGCTGCATGATCGCCCGCGCACGCTCCTTCGCCTGGATGACGATCTCGCTCTCCTCGAGGAGCTGATTGGCGCGCGCCTCAGCTGCACTGACGATATTCTTCGCCTGCTCATTGGCGCGGGCGATGATCCCCTCCTGCTCCTGCATGATCTCCGCCGCACGGTTCAACTCCTTGGGGAGATCCATGCGCAGCTCCTCCACGAGATGCACAATCTCATCATCATTCACCAGTGCCTTATCGCTAAAGGGAAGATGCGAGGCATCCGCAACGAGGTCTTCCAGTTTCTTCAGCGTATCCGTTACTGCCATAAATCTAGCTCCTTTTCCTGCGCGCCATACGGCACGTTATCCCCGTCGGGGTTTTTCATACAGTTTCAGAATCGCCTGCTCCACAGGCGGCGGGACAATCCCCTGCACCGGCCCACGGAAGCGGATCAGCTCGCGCACCCCCGAGGAACTGATGAACGTCAGATCCGGGCGCGTGAGCAAAAAAATCGTATCGCTCTCGGGCATGAGGTGGCGCACCATCGCCGCATGATTCTCCTCATACTCAAAGTCCTTCACCGAGCGCAGGCCGCGCACCACGACGTGTGCCCCCTCCCGCCTCATATAGTCGGTCAGCAGGCCGGAGGACACATCCACGCGCACATTCGGCACATGCGCCGTCGCCGTGCGGAGAAACTCGACGCGCTGCTCCAGAGGGAAACATCCCTCCTTGGCGACATTGTGGAAAATGCAGACAATGAGCTCATCGAACATGGACGCTGCACGCTCCACAATATCAATGTGCCCCGTCGTTACGGGATCGAAACTCCCGGCAAAAACCGCCCGTCTCATCCCTGCTCCTCCTCTGCATAAAAACAGATCCGCGCCGCACCGTAGCGCCGCTCGCGCATCATGCGGAGTGCCCCCGCCTGCGGAACGATCTCCTCTCCCGCCCCCTGTTCGAGGACGAGGAGACCGCCCGCCGCGAGGAGCGCGCCGCGTGCCGCCGCCTCCAACACGCGGGCATTGTCCCCGTGCGCATAGGGCGGATCGGCAAAGATGAGGTCGAAGGTACGCCCCTCGCGCGCGAGCTCTGCGGCGGCGGCATAGACATCGCCGCGGCGGATCTCCGCGCGCTCCGCGAGCTTCGTGCGTGCCGCATTCTCCGCGAGAATGGCATGCGTCGTGCGGTCGACGAGCACGGCGGACGCCGCTCCGCGCGAGAGTGCCTCCAGCGCGAGCGCCCCCGTCCCCGCAAAGAGATCGAGCACGCGCGCATCGATCACGCGGCTGCCGAGCATACTGAAAAGTGCCTCACGCGTGCGGTCGGCGGTCGGGCGCGTCCCATCCCCCGCAGGAGATTTCAGGCGCGTACCGCGTGCGCTCCCCGTGATGATCCGCATCGCATTCCTCCTGCCAGTCATTAGACTTTCCTATTTTACCACAATTCGCATTCGCATTTCAACCTGCTTCCCGTATCACACGAAACGAAAAAAGCGGCTGCCGCTCTGAGGAGAAGAAATTCGCGCAGCAAAAAGCCGGAACGATGCAGCTCATTCCGGCGATATTGACAACGACATCTCACAGATCTTGTTGAAGCTTCTGGGCAAACGCCTCCACATAGGACGCTGTACGCGGCTATTCCCTTTCGCCCCCACCACCGCTTCGCGGTCCCCCTCCCCCGCTCGCGCAGGGGAGGCTTGGTTACGCGCCGTTTTCTCGCAGAATCACGCAATATCAGCTTCCCCCGCCGATGCGGGGGAGCGGTCAACGTCTGCCAATCACACTTCGTTTTACTCGTGTTCTTGGGACGTTTTCCCATACGACCTGTTTCCCGTTCAGCTGTGCCCTATGGGCTTGCTTCTCAGACAGGTCAGTAAGTGGCGAGCGCAGCGAGCCGATAGGGGCGCTCATGCCGCACGCGGCTTTGTGGGTGGTGCAGCGAGGTTTTCTCCATGAAAAAGAAAAACAGAAGACCGTTTCAATGCCGCACGCGGCTTTGTGGGTGGTGCAGCTTTTTTCACTCGTAAAGATGTGGAGAAAGCGATGGTTTCAATGCCGCACGCGGCTTTGTGGGTGGTGCAGCCGCCGGCAGTTCCGCAGGGTTGTTCGCAACCTCATGTTTCAATGCCGCACGCGGCTTTGTGGGTGGTGCAACTATAATCTCGCTCTCGGTCTTTTCGGCGTAGAGAATGTTTCAATGCCGCACCACGCGGCTTTGTGGGTGGTGCAGCAACGTATCAAGAGTTGCCGAAATGGCACGAGGAGGTTTCAATGCCGCACGCGGCTATTCCCTTTCGCCCCCACCACCGCTTCACGGTCCCCCTCCCCCGCTCACGCAGGGGAGGCTTGGTTAGGCTCCGTTTTCTCGCAGAATCACGCAATATTAGCTTCCCCCGCCGATGCGGGGGAGCGGTCAACGTCTGCCAATCACACTTCGTTTTACTCGTGTTCTTGGGACGTTTTCCCATACGACCTGTTTCCCGTTCAGCTGTGCCCTATGGGCTTGCTTCTCGGACAGGTCAGTAAGTGGCGAGCGCAGCGAGCCGATAGGGGCGCTCATGCCGCACGCGGCTTTGTGGGTGGTGCAACCAAAGTTTTCAAACCCATTCGGGTGTATTCTTCCTGGTTTCAATGCCGCACGCGGCTTTGTGGGTGGTGCAGCCGCACTGTTGGGCGAAGTTCGTGCCCGCAACTTCGAGTTTCAATGCCGCACGCGGCTTTGTGGGTGGTGCAGCAACACTCGGTGTCGCTGTTTGTTGGCGAGATTGAGGTTTCAATGCCGCACGCGGCTTTGTGGGTGGTGCAGCCTGTTCGCCGACGAGCCTATGGTGCGAGGCAAAGGTTTCAATGCCGCACGCGGCTTTGTGGGTGGTGCAGCCCCATCGGGCGCGCGGATTCCTCCACCTCGACTTCGAGTTTCAATGCCGCACGCGGCTTTGTGGGTGGTGCAGCTCTATCATATCCTTTGCGTCTGTAAAGAAAAGCTGTTTCAATGCCGCACGCGGCTTTGTGGGTGGTGCAGCCTCACCACGCGCTGCCATTACTGCCACATCACGAAGTTTCAATGCCGCACGCGGCTTTGTGGGTGGTGCAGCAAATAAGCCCTCATCTATCTCACGTGAAGTTTGCGGTTTCAATGCCGCACGCGGCTTTGTGGGTGGTGCAGCGCAAGGAGGATTTCGAAACCGCGCGAGCCGTTTTGTTTCAATGCCGCACGCGGCTTTGTGGGTGGTGCAGCGAGGGTCGAGGGTGCGGACGATGAGACGTTGAAGAAGTTTCAATGCCGCACGCGGCTTTGTGGGTGGTGCAGCCGGGGATCACGTGCCCCACGTTGACCCACTGTGCCGTTTCAATGCCGCACGCGGCTTTGTGGGTGGTGCAGCACGGCGCACTCGCGTCCCTTATCCCGCGTTTTGGTTTCAATGCCGCACGCGGCTTTGTGGGTGGTGCAGCATCGCCTTGAGCTTCACCGCGCCGTCCCTGATACGTTTCAATGCCGCACGCGGCTTTGTGGGTGGTGCAGCCTCATCGCTCTCAGCCCTTTTCCCCCTAGGGAGAAAAAGCCCTTTTGGAAAGTCTCCGGAAATTTGAGATGTCTGACGGAAAATATGTAAAATATCTGTTCCTGTTCAGCTGCTCTCTCCGGCGCAATCCCTTGCGCGATCAGCACCTAGCACGCCCATGAGCAAATTGGAAAGTCTCGACGGTGTTATGCGGCTTTGCGGCACATCCCCACGACTTTCCATTTCGTTCTCTGCACCGTCTATATCATAGCAGAGACTACGCCAAATAACAAGTGTTTGCCCCACGTAAAAAGCCGGAACGATGCAACTCGCTCCGGCTCTATCGACAACAATATCTCACAGATCATGTTGAAGCTTCTGTGCAAACGCCTCTACATAGGAATCAATGTAGGCACGCGGCGTCTTCCCTTCATACTCCTGATAGTCCTTCTCCATATATCCCTCATAGCGTTCATACCAAATATGACGGGCATCGTCGTTCAAACGACAGCCATCCTTCTTCGTCGTCTCGAAATCATCGGGTTTCAGACTGCCCTTGCGAAGAAGTGAAAGAACGAAGCGGTCAATCAGAGAGGCACGAAATGGCTCCATCAAATCAAAGACAAGACTCGTGCGCCGCCCATCTATCGCGTGAAAGAACCCGATCCGCACATCTAGTCCATGCCCGACAGCTGCAAGACGCACCTCCCGTTCCAAAAACGCATAGCCATAGTTCAACAGTGCATTGACAGGATCGCGTGCAGGACGCCCACCGCGCCCATGGAATCCCCACACCTTTTCATCAAGCAATGCAGAGAACGCCGCAAAATAGGCACGCGCACACGTTCCCTCCATCCCGCGCAGCGCATCGACAGTATCCGCACGCGCAATTTTCGCCCACATTGGCTTAACGATGCGGAGAGCTTTTGCGATACGCGCATCATCCACCGTCTTCTCATACATCTTGAGCAGACGATATTGCCCACGCAGCTTCTCCGCAACTATTGGTTTGGCGAGCGCAAGAGAACGCGCCTCATCCTCCGCATATACAAACTGACAGCGAAGCATAGAGAACGTCATCCGCTCCCCTGCTAACTGACCGACAATATTGCACCGTCGATCAACAAAGAAAACCGGAACGCCTTCCTCCATACAAGCAAATAGTGCCGGCAATGTCGCAGCCGCCAGCCTGCCGACCACAACAGAGGTAACCATGCGAATCGGCACACGGGCAACGATCGCCTCCTCTTTCTCGACGATCAGCCGCCCGCCGCACTTACGCACAGAGCTTCTCGGTGAAATGAGATAGAGGACGGGCATAGATGAGCCTCCTTAGACGAGGAGAAAGGGAACATCCTCTTCCAGTGGTTGACCGTGCATCCATATACTTTTCTCGCATGCCTTACAGACAGGAACGATGAGGAGGAGAGGACGATCCGCCGCCTTTATGATATGCAGCAACTCCTCCTGCACCGCTCGAACTTCGGCAGTCGAAAAATTGCCGGAAAACACACTGAACTGGATGCGCAGAGCCCATGCCTCAAGGCATTTTACAACACGAGCACGAATTGCATTCTCCTTGATGTCATAGCAAATGATGTATTTCATAGCAGATCACCGCATGTAGCTATTCCCTTTCGCCCCCACCACCGCTTCGCGGTCCCCCTCCCCCGCTCGCGCATGGGAGGCTTTTCATTTACGGCATCTCGGCTTCTCGCCCCGATGCGCAGGACGCTGGGGGCTGCAAAAGTCCGTCCAGCGTGAAGGACTACGGTATTTTAGCTTCCCCCGCCGGTGCGGGGGAGCGGTCAACGTCTGCCAATCACACTTCGTTTTACTCGTGTTCTTGGGACGTTTTCCCATACGACCTGTTTCCCGTTCAGCTGTGCCCTATGGGCTTGCTTCTCGGACAGGTCAGTAAGTGGCGAGCGCAGCGAGCCGATAGGGGTGCTCATGCCGCACGCGGCTTTGTGGGTGGTGCAACTCGAAGTTAGCGACCTCATCCCTGTCGGGAACTTGTTTCAATGCCGCACGCGGCTTTGTGGGTGGTGCAACCAGAAGGTCATGAAGTTCGAGCCGCTGTGCAAGGGTTTCAATGCCGCACGCAGCTTTGTGGGTGGTGCAACGGAGTTGTGGCTCGCGCACAGGTCTCTGTGGCAGGTTTCAATGCCGCACGCGGCTTTGTAGGTGGTGCAGCCATGTCCTCTTTACGGCTAAGAGGACAAAAAGGATGTTTCAATGCCGCACGCGGCTTTGTGGGTGGTGCAGCGCACGAGGAGGGATTCGATTATGTCTGCTTACGTTGTTTCAATGCCGCACGCGGCTATTCCCTTTCGCCCCCACCACCGCTTCGCGGTCCCCCTCCCCCGCTCGCGCAGGGGAGGCTTGGTTACGCGCCGTTTTCTCGTAAAATCACGCAATATCAGCTTCCCCCGCCGATGCGGGGGAGGTGGCGAGCGCAGCGAGCCGATGGGGGCGCTCATGCCGCACGCGGCTTTGTGGGTGGTGCAACCCGTTCGGGAACTCGTCAAAGACGAGCTTTATAGTTTCAATGTCGCACGCGGCTTTGTGGGTGGTGCAGCCGCACATGATGGTCGCGGACGAGATCAAGGGGCTGGTTTCAATGCCGCACGCGGCTTTGTGGGTGGTGCAACCTTTCGACAAAGACCTTGACCTGCTCTCGGTCAGCTTGTTTCAATGCCGCACGCGGCTTTGTAGGTGGTGCAACATCACATTCCTGAAGGGGGAGTACGGGCTCGTTGAGTTTCAATGCCGCACGCGGCTTTGTGGGTGGTGCAGCCATGTCCTCTTTACGGCTAAGAGGACAAAAAGGTTTCAATGCCGCACGCGGCTTTGTGGGTGGTGCAACATCGCCGAGACTATGTGTTTCGTGCGCAAGGAGTTGTTTCAATGCCGCACGCGGCTTTGTGGGTGGTGCAACAAGAAATGCCTTTCTACAGAGTTTTCTGTAGATAAGTTTCAATGCCGCACGCGGCTTTGTGGGTGGTGCAGCTATGTTAACCTCTGTCCCCACGAGGTTAACGTATAGTTTCAATGCCGCACGCGGCTTTGCGGGTGGTGCAGCGACGTTCGAGCGGACATTTACGCCTGTTCGGGAGCTGTTTCAATGCCGCACGCGGCTATTCCCTTTCGCCCCCACCACCGCTTCGTGGTCCCCCTCCCCCGCTCGCGCAGGGGAGGCTTGGTTACGCGCCGTTTTCTCGCAGAATCACGCAATATTAGCTTCCCCCGCCGATGCGGGGGAGCGGTCAACGTCTGCCAATCACACTTCGTTTTACTCGTGTTCTTGGGACGTTTTCCCATACGACCTGCTTCCCGTTCAGCTGTGCCCTATGGGCTTGCTTCTCGGACAGGTCAGTAAGTGACGAGCACAGCGAGCCGATAGGGGCGCTCATGCCGCACGCGGCTTTGTGGGTGGTGCAACAGCATGCCGATATTCCAATCTTTTGATTGGAGTTGTTTCAATGCCGCACGCGGCTTTGTGGGTGGTGCAGCTACATTGGTAAGATTTTTAGACGAGGACATGTGTTGTTTCAATGCCGCACGCGGCTTTGTGGGTGGTGCAGCTACAGACCTCCCTGCTTCTGAGCCGAATACAATCTTCGTTTCAATGCCGCACGCGGCTTTGTGGGTGGTGCAGCTTGTTCGCTCTATCGAGTTTGATGCTCGCCATAAGGTTTCAATGCCGCACGCGGCTTTGTGGGTGGTGCAGCCTCATAAATGCGAGGGGTCATGCAGCCGCCCGTAGTTTCAATGCCGCACGCGGCTTTGTGGGTGGTGCAGCTTCGTCGCTCGCAGCTCTTGTCCACCTAGGGAGAAAAAGCCCTTTTGGAAAGTCTCCGGAAATTTGAGAGTTCTGACGGAAAATATGTAAAATATCTGTTCCTGTTCAGCTGCTCTCTCCGGCGCAATCCCTTGCGCGATCAGCACCTAGCACGCCCATGAGCAAATTGGAAAGTCTCGACGGTGTTATGCGGCTTTGCGGCACATCTCCACGACGTTCCATTTCGTTCTTTGCACCGTCTATATCATAGCAGAGACTACGCCAAATGACAAGTGTTTGCCCATGCAAAGAGGGCGCTGCACTCTATAGCCTTCGTGCAGCACCCCCCTTGGCATTATGTCGGCGATATCGCTGTAAGCAGCCCTTCCACTGCGTCCTTTACTTTAGGAAGCACTGATAAATTCGGTACAACCATCTTGACGCATCTTTTTTGCCCGCACTTCGGCGGAAAATCCTCCACAGAGCACCACTCTGCGTCCGGTTTTCCACCTCGTTCGGACGAAAAAATCTACGCCAATCTGGCAGACCTCATTTTATCAGTGTTTCCTTTACATCCAGTGCGGTTGGCAGTATCGCGCGTCCTTGGAACCGTCTGTCCCCTTGTCCAATGGTCATCTGTGCGATTTTTTCCTCCCATTTCGGTTTTTTCGTGTGATCCCATCGGAGGAGGTGGACGAGTTCCTTTTGCGCTTTGTCATAGCGTGCGCGTACGTCTTTACCGAGACGATCCAGTTCTCTCCCGAACGCCTGTATGTAGGCGTTCATCTCGGTTTCCCGCTCTGCGGTATTCCAGCCGCCCTCTCCATCAAAGGCGCTGCGGTAGGAGTCCTCTGTGTCGGTGAGGAATAGCCGCGGGGTGATCTCTATGCTGCCAAGTCCGAGGGGTTTCCCCTTGCCAATCTTGCAGAGGAGGTGTCCGTCGCACAGGCAGAGTACCTTGAGCAGCGCACCGAGTTCATCCTCGGACAGGCGCTCGAAGCGGATGCTGCCGTAGAATGTGTTTCCGGCGGCCACGGGTTGGATCTTGCACTTGGTTTGTGTGTTCGGCTGATCCTGTTCTCTGTTCATCCATGCTGTCCCATTTTTCTGATGCCAGTAGAGTTTGTAGCCGCGAATGGGGACGCCCGCAGAGTCCCAATGGGCAAGCCGATCCGCCCCGTTTTTCTGTTCGAGGTAGAGCTGTACGGCGGTTGGTTTCGGTGCGCTGAGGATCTGCGGGAAGTGCGGGGCTTCGGTCCGCGGGGTCTCTTTCGGCACGGCGTCGGCAAAGGCAAGGCGGCTCGCCCAGAGTTCTTTACACCCGCTGCGGCGATTCGTCTGCTCCCTTCCCACTCGCGCATGTTCCCGCTCTTCCCGGCGTCCGAAGAGGGCATCGGTGTAGTCGATCCGATCGCTCTCCATGCGCAGGACGTGATCCCCGATGCTCATGTGGTAGGCAATGCGATAAAATCTGCCAAAGCCAAAATGTGCAATCTCCCCCTGCGCATCTGTCTTGTAGAAGCAGGGGGCAACAAAGTGGATGTCGTCCCATCCTGTGAAGGACGCTGCGGCATTCCCCTTTTTTGCACAAAAATTTCCCTTCTCTTCGTCCAGCAGTTCGACGCCCTTGCGGCTGCTGTCCTCACGATATGCCCGCACGACGTTGTCGGGGACGGGGATGCGCTGCGTCCAGTCCGGGTCACGATGGCGGGTATAGGTACCTTTCTTCGACATCCGCCCCGTATGGCAGTCCGCCCGTCCACTCCCCGGTTCGCCCCAGCGGACTTCATTCTCCGGCTGTCTGCCCCCTCCGTAGGTCATGATGTCAAATTCCGCCGGACAGATATAGTAGCCGTCGTCGCCGGTCTGCTGCACGAGATAGCCCGCCTCTGCCTTGGTTTCGGATATGGTGTTCGTCCCCTTCCGAACGGTCGTCGCCATCTCCGTCGTGTAGAGTTTGCGCATATTGTCCTTTTTATCTGCCATGGTGCGGAAGTAGAGCACCTGATCGTGATAGTCCTCGCCCGCCCGCATGGCGCTGCAGGTGACGATCTTAAAGAGGTTTTTGATCATGCCGCGCAGTGAGCTGCCCGGGAGGATGGGGATGCCCGTCGGCGCGAAAAAGTTCTCGACGGCGTTCCCCGCATCGACGCCTGTGCCAATAAAGACGGGTGTCAGTGTCTTGATCTCTAGGTCGATTCGGCCACTGAGGCGTCCCTTTGCAAGAACATGGGCGCGATAGTTCTCGACGCGCTCCGCATCGCTCATGGCATCCCCTTCGATGGGCGAGGTGAGTACGCCCTGCGGCAGAGATACGAAGTTGTACGGTGCTGTTGCCGTATCGTAGTCCTTAGCCATTGGTCTCCTCCTCCATATCCGCCGCTGTGATGCGGCAGTACCGATGATCGACATACCCCGCCTGTCCTGTGGTATGGATGCCGATGTAGCTGCGCGTCACGAGTCCGACATATACGGGGTTCTCTGTACTGTCCTCCATTTTTGGCAGGGTCAGCTTCAGTTTGCGCTCGGGGTCGCGCAGGGTCATCCATGCGCTGTGTTGCTCCTCTTCCCGCGCGGCGTCGCTCCTGCTTCCCCAGAAACGTGCGAGGGTGTCGACGTACTCCGCCGCCTCGCCCTCCTCGTCGATGCGAAAGCGTCCGATGAGTCGGTCGTTCTCGCGCTGCAGATGGAGTTCGCTCGTTTCGTTGAAGATGCGGAGTTCGATGAGCAGTTTCGTGTTCAGGGGCGCCTCATCGGGAAAGGAGAATGTGCCCTGCTGCCATGTCCCACAGCGTATTTCGTTCACCTGCCAGAGTATGACGGTCGCTTTCCGGACGTTCCGTCGTGTAAGTTCGCGGGAAAGTTCTTCCGCTGAGGCAGGGATGTCGACGATCTCCACTGCGCTTTTTCCCGCACAAATGCAGCGCATTTTCTGTTTCTTTTCCTCGCTCATGTCGCATCCTCCTCGCACAGTGCAGTCACATATCCCTGCAGGGTCTGCACGGTGTCCGCCGCAAAGTTTTGTCCCTGCGTGAGCTCGTAACAGCGCCCATGGTAATGGATGACGGCGTGCAGTCCCTCCAGTGTGCCGCGGCCGATGGATTTCTCCCCGCCGATTGCCGCACGCCCCAGCCAGAGGTCCTTGAGGAGGAGGATGCAAAGCCCTGCCTCCTGCTCACTTGCCTGCCGCACGCCGAAGCGGAGGGTGACGGACCGTCCCCCGTCTTTCTCCCGCCATACCGGCGCGGTAGAAAAGAGTGCGGACGGGATCGTCCCACCTGTAAAGCGGTCGATGCGGCTGCGCATCTGTGTGTGCATCTCGGCGTCGACGACGGCTTCCTCGACGATGAAGCGGCCGCGGGCGGCCGTCGTCCCCATGAGGTGGTCGATGAAGGCCTCCGCCTGTGTCTGTTCTTTTCCCAATGCGTGTAGGATGTATGCGGCACGATGGCGCAGGACGCCCTTGAGGCTTGTGCCGGGGATGATGTTCTGCCCTGCAGCATTCGTCTTCATGCGGGCGGCAGGGCTTTTCTCACCGTCCGCCGCCGCTAGTGGATCCACACTGTCACGCACGATCAGTGCACCGGTGAGTGCAAAGTCCGCCGTGATGACGAAGTCGCCATCCGCAGGCGGCGGTTCTATCTGCGCTGCATCGTCATACGCCATGTGCCAAGCGGCATTGCCACGTTTCGGCGAGAGCCACGCGATGGTGTCCTCCGGCCTGCGGAAGTCGTAGCAGTCCACGACCATATCCCGCAGCTGCATGCGGCCAAATCCCTTGGTGGTGAGCGCACCGACATGAAAGCCGCCGCGCAGGAGTTCGCTCAGGCGGAGAAGTGTCTCTTTCAGCGTGTGCTCGTCTTTCTGATGGACGCGGCGCAGGAGGATCTCGGCATAGAATGGGCCGCCTGCCCCGCTCTCGACAATCTCATAGTCGTATTTATGTGCGTCGATTGCCGTTCCTGTCACGTCGTCGATGTGGACGCCATCACGGGATCCGATCACTGCATCGTTGAGCTCTACGTCATAGAGGGAGACAGCGCTCTGACGCTCGTCGCATACGCTCTCCCCACCGGTGCGGTGCATTGTACCGAACAGGATGTCTGCCGCACATGGGGTGTCTGCTTCGATGAAGCTGCGCAGCGCTCCTGCCAGCGATGTGCCGGGAATGAACGGCACACCGGCCTTGCTGCGCAGGACGTGGATGTCTCGATCGTTCCGGTCCTCCCCGCTTTCTCCTTCGCCGATGAGCAGCGGCGCCGCAAGGTGCAGTCTGCCTCGCACGGTAATGCGTCCCAGTATTTGCGCTGGGTTCACGTTCGTATTCATGCGCTTTCGCCCCCCTTCTCCGGCTTTCCTGCCGTTTTTCTTGCAAAGCGGAAGAATGTGTGCCAGTATGCGTAAAACACTTCTTCCTGCTTCAGGAGTGCCACCGTGCCGCCCCATACGCCGATTTCTTTTCCTGCGTCGATGAGGTCTTGATCTGCGGTGACGTTCTGTCGCTCCCGTGCAGCATAGGGCATTTCCTCGTGTATGATCTCTCCGAGGTAGGATCGGAGGGGACGCCCTTCGACCCTGACGTTCTCCAGCATTTTGCCGAGCGGCGTTTCTTTTTTCGTCTCCCATACGATCTGCCGTATACGCTCACATGCGCCCTGCGGGCGTATGCCGAGAGCACTGTCTAGGCGTGCAAATGCGTGAGATGCATTGGGAGGGAATGTCCTGCGGGCGCGCCCTGCATCCTCTGCCGCCAGCACGCGGATCTGTTCGATGATGTGGGCGAGGATGATCTGCTCTGCGATGCGTCTGCTCTCTGTGCAGAGCTCGCGTGCTGTGGGTGCGGGCGGGTCCTGCGCGATGCAGCAGAGCCCCCTGCCGTCCCAGATGCGCAGCTGTCCGAACCCCTCCTCTGTGCGGCGCCCAACGCCGCTGTACAGGATGGCGTTCACCGCCTCCATGTCACAGGGCTGCCAGCCGCCTGTTTTTCGGACGGCAAACACGGTTCCCGCGCTGAGCGCCGTCTCGCGTGGGCGGCGCATTCCCCATACGCCGACAAAGTTGTCAATGTCCTCCGCCTGTGCATAGATGCTGCGCTGTTCCTCTGCCAGTAGGAAGCCGCCATCTGTCCCTGCATTGAGCGCGTCGACGACTTCGTCGAGCATGGAGCGTGCATCCCCCGGCACGGCTCTATGCGGCAGGAAGGGTGTCTCGCATCGGAGGCAGAAGCGTTCCTCGGTCGGGATGGGCGGCGGGAGTATATCCTCTGCCGGCATCACGGTGATCTCGCATTGTCCGTACTGTGTATATTTGGAGCGTCCTGCACAGCAAGAGAATGTCTCTGTGCCGATGGTGCCACAGAGAAGGCGTAGCTCTTCCTCTGCGCCGCAGATCAGTCCCTCAAAGCTCTGCCCCTGCGCAATCGCTTCGTAGTTGTATATGCCGCCGTCCATGCTCCTGCCGGCGAGACGTTCCTTGCCGCTGCCGCCATTCAGATCACTGCGGCTGATGTGGAGACGGATCTCCTTCTGCACGGCGACGGGATGCAGTCCTTTGTCGCAGACGGCGGCAAAGCCCCGCATGCTCTTGAAGCCCCCATCGCGCGGAGCCTCTCCGTACATGAGGTCACAGATCGCACTGCCGTCCTTCGAACGCTGCACGGAGAGCGGCAGCGGGATTGCGCGCGTCTGTGTCAGAGGCTCGACGAGATAGGCATCAACGAAGCGCAGGCCGCCATAAAAGAGGCGCATGAAGTCGTCATTCTCATGCGCCGCATTCCCAAGCGCAGCAGCCTTGATGAAGCGTGCGGCAAAGATGCCGCGCAGTACGGAGCCACTGAAGCTGTCCTGCGTCGCGGTCATGACGGATGTATGTCCCGGTGCGGAGAGGATCATCGGTGCTTTTGTTCGGATACGAACCTTCATCATCTGCATCAGCGTCTGCCCCCTTTCCGCCCCTGACGCCCGAGTGCCTTCGTTATGAGCGCAGGTACGATGTCTTTGCCGTTCTGCCGCAGGGTACATCCGATCCTGCCAAATCCGCGTGTCCGTTTTCCGCCGCACTGCGAGAGGTTACGTACGGCAAGGGCGAGGATGCACAGATGCTCTATGTCTGCGTTGACTAGCCGGATTTCTCCACTGAACTCTGCCCCCTTTTCGATGACGCGCATGTTGTGCAGTGTGGTCTGCTCTGCTATGCCCGTCTCACGGTTGATCCGTGTTTGCCAGCGCAGGTTCGCGTAGACGCCGAGGACGTCTTCCGGACGAAAGATGGAGGGATACTTTTCCTCCAGATGCTTGAGATCTGCATGGATCTCCTCGTACTTTTCCATATAGAGGTTGTGTAGGATGAGCTGCACCTGCCCCACACGTCCGCGCTGAAAGAGTGTATCGAGCGCCGCCCTGTCAAAGAGGTCGAGTTCCGCCGTCTCTGCCATCTCTGCAACCTCGCAGCCACTCTCATAGAGCAGTCCTTTGAGCCGCTTGGCGGGGAAATACGGCAGTCCGACATCATCCTGTACCACGTCCGCATCGACGTGGATATCCGCGTAGCCCGTACCGAGATGGAGCGGGGAGAAGGTTCGGATGTGGATGCGAATCGGGGCAGCGGGGTCGATATCTCCGAGGCCGGCAGGCTGTGTCTGTACCATGGCAAACGGATCTACGATGTCGGCCTGCCGTATCTGCGGTTCATCCGTCTCTTGGACGCTCGGCCGGACAACTGGCTCTTTCTTTCCATACTTGATTTTTTTCTGCCCTGTTTTGCCGTCTTTATTCCGGTTCTTTGCCATAACTACACCTCCCCATCCATGACATAGTCCATGAGTTCAATCGCATCCATATAGGGTGTGCGCTCCTGTTCCCACAGGTTCTCCGCGTAGGCATGCCATGCAGGTACATCGGGCAGCTGCAGGTTCAGATGACCTAGTTGTGTCATAAACTGCTGCTGCTCGTGTTTTCCATAGGCAAGGACGCGCCGCAGTTCCTTGACCTTGTTCCGCGGAAGCCCGCGCAGCCCCCGTACGCCCGCAAGGAGGGCGGTGATGTGCCGCTCGTCCGTCGCACCCGCTCCGTCCGTATCAACGCGGTATGGGCCAAAGTGCAGATCCCCGCGCGCACCGCGATACTCCCGTGCGCGGAACTGTTCCAGTGTCGGCGGCTGCTCGCCGTGCAGGATGGCAAAGTCGAGCCAGCAGGAGTCCACCTCGTGTCCTGCCGTACGTTCCAACGCACGCATCTCGTTCTTTGCTGCGCCGCATAGCTCCTCTGCCATCTCGTAGGCACGAAAGAACGGGTATGAGGTGTTCATGATGGTGATGCCGGCGCAGGAGGCAATGTTTTTCTCCATCAGGTGCTGCATCAGAAATGCCGAAAACTCCACGGCAGCCTTGCCCGCACAGACAAAGGTCATATCGTCGCCGCCCAGAACAATAGGACGAACGGGAAGGGTGCAGAGCCCATGCTCGTCTCTGAGATCGAGACTGTCCTTGTACCGGTCAATATGCTCCACGATGTGTTTGACGAGTGCGGCAAAGGCGGCAAGGGTATCGTGACGGATGCCACGCGAACGTCGGATGTATGCGGTCAGTGTTTCGCAGCCTTGAAATTTCCGCCCCATGTTGTTGCCGTCGATATGCACGACGGCAATATCATTCTTCGGCGTTTTCTGTCCAAGGCGGGCGAACTCGACGGGGAAGTCATAGCGTCCGATAAATTGTTCCTGTTCTTCGGGCGTGAAGGCGGTCATGAGTTTGTCCATGAGTGCCTGCTGCACATCCGCCTCTCCACTTCCCGACGGGAATGTGGGATGCAGTTTGGCGGCGACTTCCCACGAGCAGAAGCGACCTCCCACCCATGCGTTTGCCGTCTCCCCGGTCTCGCTGCATGCAAGGGTCAGCCCGGTGTAGGGTACGTTGACTGCCGGAAATACGGTGTTCTGCCCCTCCTTGAGTCGGTCGAAAAGAGGGTTCAGCCGCTCCGCTCCAATGTAGCGTCCGTCCGCCGCGAGTTCGAGTGTGCCGATCGCCGCACCGGTATGAAGCCCGGGTGCATGGATCAGGAGCTTTTTCGTGAACGCAGCGATGACGGCGGTCAGGATGTCGTCGTCCACATGCTCCGCAAAGAGAAGCAGTGCCTTGCCGCCGCCGATGTAGCCCACACGCGCCGCTGCTGTCATGGACGACCAATCGGTGTCCTCCGGCCGCTTCCACGACATGTCATCCAGTGTATCCGCCCCTAGGATTTCACGCACTGCCGGCAGAAGTATCTCCTCGAAGACAGCCTCCACAAGATAGGACGCACCGATGTTTGTCTTGAGCTGATTGCTCGAGAAGATGTACTTCTGTATGGAGCGCGTATCAAAGAGTATTGCCTTGTACTGCATAGCTCGACCTCCTCAATATAGAATACATTCTATTTCGGCATTTCTACTCTTTTTCCCTTTATCTTTGATAACAATTCTATAAGACAATCCTTATTTTTATCCGAGTGCCACGGTGGTCTCCCCAAAGCCCTGTGCGGTCAGGCGCCCTACGCCACAGAACGGAGCGAACTGCGCGAGCAGGAGGATGATTTCCCGCTCCTCTGCGGAGAGTCGTCCGATGCTGAACGCAAATGTCCCTGTGAACCCCGGCATCGTTTTGCGCTCACTCTGACGAATCCTGACACCCGCGCCCCGCCAGTCCAGCGGTATGAGTTTCGCCGCGACCATGCGTACGATGTCTTTGTCCACGGCAAAGGGAAGCCCCTGCCATGTCCACTTGTCCGCGAGGGAGGCGAAGATGAGCGCAGGACGCGGGACGGCACAGTCGTCCTTGTCCACGCGAAAGACGGTCGGCGAGCGGAATGAAACGCGTATTTTCTGCGCATCCTCCGCCGAAAGTGCCGCAGCGATCAGTTCCTCCTCCGCGATGATGCCCGTGTTTTCCCGTCCGTCGGCAAGAATTTCCTCGACGATGAAGGAGAGCTGCCCCACCGCCAGCACTGTTCCGGGCGAAATCCGAAGGAGTGCCGCAAGTACGTTCTCGTCGAGTGCCGTCAGCCGCAGCAGCAATTCCTCCCCCTCCGCATAATGCGGTTCGTTGAGCTCCTGTGCGCGGAGGACGGCTGTGGCACTTCTGCCGGTGCGCTGAAAAAAACCGATGGTGAAGGGTTTCATCTTCCGTGCGTGGAGCTCGCTCGCGAACGCCGGATCGTATGCGGCAATGCAGCGAAAGAGCGCTCCGTGCAGCAGCTTGCCGGGGAACATGGAGTAATGACCGCCGCGCTCCGTGCGCAGGCGAAGGACAAGGATGCCTAACATATTTTCCTCCTAAGGGCACAGGTACTCTATGCAGAGGGGTACCTGCAATCAGTAGGCGCGGAAGCGGCGAAATACAAAGCGTGACTCGCGTACGATCTCCCCGTTCTCATCCGTGCGCTCGCGTACAAGGCGTTCGCTGCACGCGGAGAGGACGGCAATTCCTGCCGCTTTCAGCAGGCATACGAGGGCAAAGGTATAGGTAAACTCACCCTGCACTAGCACCGCCATCGGTTTTCGCGCGAGAATCTCCTGCGCGTTTTCCTCTGCCAGACGGTGTACCGCCTGCGCGTCCCAGTCGGCGGGGATGCGCGGGAAGGGAAGATCGACAATGGTTCCATACGCCTCTGCGGCTTGTCTCTGCCCCTCCTCCCAACGCGAGGAGGGGTGGTTCGTGTGGTTGATGAATTCCATCATGCCTGCTCCTTTGCCATGCGGCACGCGATCTCGGTGTCTGTTAGGATCTGCTCCATGATGTTCTTGAGGCTGTCCACCGCCATGCGCCCCTTTTCCGCGCGCGCATGATTGGTATGGTTGCGCTCATCTTTGATGACAAAATACTTGTCGAGAATATCCTCTGCGAGATTTTTATCCCTCGGCTCGATTCCTGCCTCATACAGCCGACATGCCCCCGGTCTCCACTCAATGTCAAGGAATGGACAGTTACTGTCTTGGCTGCCCAAGATTCTAATGAGCTTTGCTACAACGAAATTATCTGTATTGGCAAGCAAAGCATCCCAGTCTCCCTTCGTGGCGTCTATGTATATCGGTTTGATCTGTTCCAGATACGTACGGCCATGTTCTGTATGCTGTAAACTGCACTTCTCAGGGCTGCGCATACGATTCAGCCACAGGAGGAAGGCGCGCAGCGTCTCCGCATCTTTCAGACGAACCTCGAAACGATCTGAGAGTCTCCCATCAACAAACTCGTTAATTTTATCCTCCGTCACTTCCTGCCGAAATTCCTTAAAGAACCGTTGTCGTTTTTCTCGCCATTCATTTTTCGCCTTTTGAAAATTCTTCATGTTTTTGCACTTGAACTCAGTGACCAGAAAGACCCCTCTGTTCCGATGCATGGAGTCCTCTTCCAGCTTGCATTCAAATAGCGCCTGCACCTCCTCGGACGACAGGGATAGAAAGCCGGACGTTACGAGTGCCTCCGGGACGCGCTCGGTAACGAGCGTCATTGCCTGTTGTAGAAGGTCATGCGCAATGCACCAACGGATGAGCGCGATGTCGTTAAGTTCCTCCTTCAGGATCTTCGCATAGTCCTCCTCGATGCGCCCGAGCATCTGATGCATGAGTTCATCACTCTGTTTTGCTTCCGCCGTTGCATTGCCCGTCGCGGCGGATGAAAATTCTGTGATCGACCGCTGAAGTTCCACAATCGCATCGCGCAGATCGCCATAGTGGCAGAGTTTCAGCTCCTCAGCGAATTTACGCATCGACGCGAGCAGTGCTCGGAGTGCCTGACTTTTTTCACGCTGCTCAAAGAAGCGGTTCATCACTGTGACTTCTCCGTGGCGGACGAACTCCTCCGCCCCTGCGACGAGGTCGAAGAAGGAATAGAGTGGGTTGACCTCCTCAACTCGTTTTTTGTTGTAATCGGAGTAGAGGACTTTGCCGATGCGGATGTTCTCATATTGGAGCAGCCGCATGAGCGCGACGAGGATCATGGAGGCATTGCGCGGCCCACCTGTAACGTCAACATGGAGGATAATCTCTGTGTCTGGATGATCTTTGCTTATGTCATTTGCATAGCGGCGCACATGAGAGGCGACGTCGATGAGCGCATTCATATTTTCCTCTATCGGCTCATTCTCGTCAAAGTCAATCGCCTCAGTGATCTGCTCCGCGTGCGGCACGATATCCGATATCCGGTGCAGAAAGTAGTCATAGTGCGTCTGCTCCCAGTCATGCGTGGCGTTATACCCTTGAATGGCACCCGCCACCTTGTTTGTCCGCACGAGAAAGAGGCGTGACAGTCGGTCTGCGGGCTCATGCGCTCCGCTCAGAAGATAGCGGACGGCAGATTCGTTTGTCGTATGGCATCTTTTTTTTTCGCCGATGTTCTGGTAGTCTGCAACGGATATTGCACCCGTATCCCGAGCGAGTTTGACATCGCTCAAGAAGCATAGCATGATGTTCGTCCGCATATTACCTCTCCTCCTGTGAATTCGATGCTGCCGCAGAAAGTTCTTCCAGTACATTGTCCAACAAGCCGTCGATCTCCCTGCGCCCCAGTGTATTTTCTGCGGTCGCATGGTTGACCTGATTGCGCTGCTCACGCAAGTAGAAGTACGAACGCAGGCAGGACAGCATCGGCTCCCTGCCGCAGTCTGTCTGCACAATACCCATGGTCTCCAGCATCTTGGTCCATGTATCCGCCCACGCTGCCCAACGCCGATCTAGGTCGTCAGAACTTCCGGATGGGAATTTGCACTTTTGAATCCCCAGCAATCGGAATACAAGTGGATTGTTTTTCTTCTCTAAGATTCTGTTAAGCAGCTTCGATTTGATCCGATCCCATGCTGTGGCGTCCTGTAAAAGTTTCGGAACCGTCCACCTCTGCCCAGTGTTCTCCTTCTCAATTTGCGCACAGACAAGCTCATACAGCCACAAAACGTCCTCCGGAAGAGTCCGTATCTCCGCTGGATTTTCGCGCAAATGCTGAAAGGTTTGCCCCAACTTGCAATAAGAGAGGACAAGCGACGGTGCCCCCTCCGGAACAATCCCACGTTCCAACGCGTCCGCAAGTATAGGCTTGTAGGTATCGACGCACATCTTCTGTATCGCATTCCAATACTGTGTCGAATTTATGATAAAATTTTGCATCCAGCCGGGATGCATCCGATCTACCGCCCGCTCCGCGCAAGGCATGTACGCCGACACAGGATAGACGATCCCCTGCCGGACGAAGCACACGGGAATCCACTCGGTCGCGAGTGTCATTGCCTGTTGAAGCAACCTCTTATCTATGCACCAGCGAATAATCAGCACATACCGCGCCGCTTCATCCTCTGTCTCCCCAAGTAATTCGCCATAGCCCTCGGTGATTGTATCGATGATCTGCATGAACATACGATCGTCAACCGTACGGTCTTCCTCGGGCACATCCAAAAATATCGTAATCGCTGTACTCAGTGCGGAAAGCGCCGGTGGGATATTGCCCGTCTGACAGATCTGGATGGCATCCGAAAACGTGTGCATGGCACGAAGCACGCCCTTGAGAGCGTCGCTGATCGGCTTGCCGGAGGTGCCGCTTTCTGCATCGTAGTCAAAATACTCCTCAATCGTCCGGGAAATGCCATAGGAAACGAATGCGTCCGCTCCCGCGACTAATTTATAGACATCAATGGTGCCATGCACATCAAATATGCGGTTCTCAAGCGACAATGTCTTGAAATCCGCATAGATCATTTTCTCGACACGCATTCCGTCATACTGCAAAAACTGCATGACGGATGTCATCATCATGGTGACATAGCGTGCCCCGCCTGTAATATCCGCATAGATGTGACAGGCATGCCATTCGGCGAATCCACCGGCATCTGCCTTGATGCGTTCGGTCAGAGATGCGACCTGACTCTCGATGTCCTCGATCAGTGTATCCTCATGATAGTGGAGTAGTATCGGTATGAAGTCCGTCTCCGCGAGCGCAGGACGCAGTCGTTTCATCCGACTGCACCAGAACTCGAACTGACTGGGGTATTCGCTGCGCTCTCCGTGCTCCTCGACCACAAGGCCTCTATCCTCGCCGCCCATCTCCGCCGAGAGGCACTGCGGCGTTACGAGGCAATAGACACGGTGTAGACGCTCCCCCTTCTGTGCCAGCAGATCGACCACATTCGCAAGCGGTGCTTCGTTCGTCTGGAATCCCGGGAACAGCTCACTTCCCACCTCCAGTACAAAAGCACCTTCTCTAACAACAGAAATCTGCAGCCCGGTTTCCGCATCGGGATCTTTTTCGCATCGTACCGGGCTGAAAAAATTAATTGCAATATTCTGATTCATGAACGCACCCCCCCTAAGTTATCTCTTATTTTATCTAAAATTAACGCAATAGGCAAGAAATAGATTCTCATATTATCTGCTATGCTCAAGCGGTCGCAGTACACAAATTTGTCCCATTTTCCCTGCACCTTTCCGAACGGCTTGTTGCTTCTACAGCAAACAACGGATTGCAGAACAGCGCGGTATCCAGTAAAATACTTCTGATGAAGCAAACGAAGGGGGATTCTGCATGAAGCAAAGTTTCGAGATGGTCACCGCTTTTCTCGCGCTCTCCCTCCTCCTTTTTCATTTTGCCTTCCATCCCATATACGCGGGAGAGTGGCAGCCGCTCTCCGCCGCTATGGAGGATGGGGCAGTGCGGCGCCCCATTTTGCTCGTCCCACTCGATTCGCGTCCGCCGTGCGGGGCGTTTGTCGTAAACGGCGGCAAAATCATTGGACAGGAGGTCATGACGCCGCCGTCCGAGCTGATGGACTACTACTCCATGGCAGGCGACACGGCAGCGATGCGAAGCTGGGGGGCTGCGCATATCCATGAGGCGGATGCCGCCATTCTCTCGGTCGATCAGCTGCTCTCGGGCGGTCTTCTCGCCGCACGCGAGGCGCATATCTCGACGGAGGACATCAATGCGCTCGCCGCGTATCTCCGTGACCTGCACGCAGCGCATCCCGACGTTCCCCTGCACGCGTTCTATATTCTGCCGCGCGCGATCCCGCAGGACGGTATCGAGGGCTGGCGTGAGCGGCGCGCGCTCCTCTCCTATGCACGTCTCCTAGGGCGCGCGGGCGTGGGTCTGCCGGTCGATGCGGAGGAAATGGCACGTCTGCGCGCCGAGATCCCCGATGCGGATCTGCAAAAGTATCTTGCGCACTTCGACGAGAGCACGGCACTCGCCGCCATGCTCATTACGCTCACCGAGGAGGGCACGCTCACGCGCCTTGTGCTCGGGCAGGACGACGGCGAGGAGTTTTCCGTCGGCAATCTGAAAAAGGCGGAGCTCTCCGCCCTGCTCACACAAAAAAATATCGCCCCGGAGCGGGCGATGATTGTGCACGGGGCGGATGAGATCGCGCTCTCAATGCTCGCGCGGATGGCCGTCGATGATCTGCGTGCGCGCGGCGGCGCTCCTCCACGTATTTCACTCCGCTATGCGCGTGACGATATGGCAGACGCTGTCTTTCCTTTTATGGCGGTCTCGAACGATGTGACGGCACGAGAGAAGATCGCCATGCTCGGCGGCACGCTCGCACCGGATGATGCGAACAGCGACTTGACCCTCTTCATCGCGGCGGGCGACAGTGACGCGGATACGCTTGGCACACGCACGCCCTCTGCCGCTGCGATCCATCGGATGCTTTCCACAGGAAAATCCGTCGCACTCGTCGATCTCTCGCGCCATTTCCGCGCGGAGGAGACGCTGCTCCCCATGCTGACTGAAAAAGATGTCCCTGTGAACGCTCTGACGGCATACGCGGGGTGGAATACGGCGAGCAACGCCATCGGTACGGCACTCGCGGAGGCCGTTCTCTACCACTGCGCCATGAAAAATGCCGCGACAGCAGAGGAGCGGGAACGCGCCGCCGCTGCAAATCTCGCCTTTCTCACAGGGCGCATGGCAGAGGACGAGTTCTACCTCAAGGAGACGATTGACCGCGTGAACGACGCGCTCCGCCGTGCGGGCTATGCGAACAGTGCCGATCTCGATCTCACGCGAAACTGGCGCTGGGCGAACGATCTCCTGATGAACGATCTGAGCCGGCGCATGAGGAGCTATGAATCAACCGCCGCATTCCGCACGCCCGTGATCCAAAACGGCATGATGCTGCGGGTCGTGCGGAGCAATATCACAGCGTACTACCCGTGGCCGCGCACGTTCGAGGTGCGACTGGAGGCTGCGCCCGTGGTGGAACGAAAGATGCCATAAAGATAGGGGCTGCTGCACGAAGCGAAATCGTACAGAGCAGCCCCTGTTCCTATTCCCTTACTGCGCTGCTAGTCCAAAGCGCGTAATCCCCGCCTGGCGGAAGCGATCCAGCAGCTCCATAACGCCGCTGTAGTTCATATCTCCATCCGCGCGCACGACGACGGCAAAGCGCGGATTTTTTTGTGACTCCATGCGTGCCTGCTGCACGAGGGTATCCGCATCAATCGGCTGATCCTCGAGCCAGAGTGAGCCATCCTTGCGCACTGTGACGAGATAGGTCACGTTCAGCTGGGTCTGTGCCGACTGCGCCTTGGGGAGATTTACATCCACGGTCTTGACGTTGACCATGTAGAGTGTACTCATGATGAAGAAGACGAGCAGGAAGAACATGATGTCGATCATCGGTATGATGACGACCTCAGGCTTTCCGAATGCCCTGCGGTCACGCAGTCTCATTGTGCCGCCCCCTCCGCTGCATCGTCCGCCGTGACGCCGGCAGCGTCGGCGAGAGCGAGACGACTGCTCTCAGCAGCGGAAAAGCACATCTCCATATCCGTGACGATGTTCTCGATCCGCTGGGAGAAATACGCATGCACCATCAGGGCAACGAGGGCAACGCAGAGTCCCATCGCCGTCGCAATCAGTGCCTCACCGATGCCGCCCGTGATCGCCGCCGGCTCGCCCGCCTGGATGTTGAATACGCTGAACGTCGTAATCATGCCGCTGATCGTCCCTAGGAGGCCGAGGAGCGGCGCCATCGTCACGATCACGCTCAGGTAGTAGATGCGCCGCCGCATCTTGGAGAGGGCGATGCCGGACTGGATCTCCATGTAGGCACTCATCCGGTCGGCGCGGCCGCTGTTCTTGGTGATCGCACTGAACAGAATGTCGGCAATCGCGCCGCGCTGGTCGCGTGCAAGGGCAAGCGCCTCCGCATAGCGAGCATTGGCAATATGGAGCATGAAGGCGTGCGCAAACGCACGTCCTGCATCCGCGCGTGCAAAGTAAAATGCGCGCTCGATTCCAATAAAGACAACAAAAATGGACGCAATCGCCAAGAAATACATGACGATGCCGCCCTGCTTAAAAAATGTGATGCCCTGCGCGACAGAATCCATGGCAAGTCCTTTCCGCTCGATAACCATATAGTTGATACGGCTGTATTCTACTATATATTGATGTATCCGTCAATGATAGCATCTTTCATTTCCCGATGCGCTCCCTTGCGGTTCTGATGAAAAAATACTATAATAAATACCGTTCGTTCAAAAAAGGAGGATACGGTGTGAAACTGCCCCTCATCCGTGGCTTTTGGCAGCTGTTCAAGGGATATTGGAGCTCTGCGGAAAAGTGGAAAGCGCGCGGACTGCTTGCATCCGTGATCGTGCTCAATCTCGTTATGGTCTATCTGCTCGTCCGCATCAACGACTGGTACCGCAACTTCTACGATGCACTCCAAGCGTATGACTGGGCTTCCTTTTGGCCGCTCATCGGCACGTTTACGGGGCTTGCCCTCCTCTACATCGTCATTGCCGTCTATGCCGTCTATCTGCGGCAGATGCTGACGATCCACTGGCGCACATGGATGACGGAGGAGTATCTAGCGCGCTGGATGCGCGGGCAGGTCTACTACCGTCTGCAGGTACTGCGCAGCGACACGGACAACCCCGACCAGCGCATCAGCGAGGACATCAACCAGTTCGTCACGCTGACGCTGACGCTCCTCGTCGGCGCACTGAAACAGCTCACGACGCTCGGCGCATTTGCCGTTGTGCTGTGGAATCTGTCTGGGGCGCTCACCGTCCCCATCGGGAGTGAGGCATTCACCATCTACGGCTATATGTTCTGGCTGTCCCTCCTCTATGCGGGCGTTGGCAGCGTCCTCGTCCATCTGGTCGGGCGTAAACTCATCCGACTGAATTTCGATCAGCAGCGCTACGAGGCGGATTTCCGTTTCAGCATGATGCGCATGCGGGAGAACAGTGAGAGCATCGCGTTCTATCGCGGCGAGATGGCAGAGGCTCAGGGGTTCAAGGAACGCTTTGCCTATGTCATTAAAAACTACTGGGGGCTGATGCGACGGACGAAGCTGCTGAACTTCTACGTGAACGGCTATGGGCAGCTCGCCATCATCTTTCCGCTCATCATGGCGGCGCCGCGCTACTATGCGGGCGAGATCGCCCTTGGCGGTCTGATGCAGACCATCTCGGCATTCGGCCGTGTGCAGGATGCGCTGTCCTTCTTCGTTGACTCCTACAGCTCCATCGCTGAGCTGTCCGCCGTCATCCAGCGACTGTCGGGCTTTACTGCGCACATCAACGAGGCCGCTGCCGTTCCGCCCATGATCGTCCACGAGGACGATGCGGAGGACGCATTGCGTCTCAGTGATCTGCACGTCGCGCTCCCGCACGGTGCGGAGCTCTTTGCCGTCTCCGCACTGACCCTGCCAGAGGCCAGCCGCGTGCTCGTCACGGGGGAGTCGGGCGTCGGCAAGAGCACGCTCCTGCGCGCTGTCGCAGGGATCTGGTTCGCGGGCAGTGGCACTGTGACGATGCCTGAGCGCTCGTCGCGCCTCTTCCTCCCGCAGCATCCCTACCTGCCGCTCGGCACACTCCGCCGCGCACTCTCCTACCCGTGCACGGCGGCCGCCTCCGATACGGAGATGGCGCGCGTGCTCGCGCAGGTCGGACTCCCCCACCTCGCACCGCGCCTATCCGACACGGACGACTGGAGCCGTATCCTGTCGCTCGGTGAGCAGCAGCGTCTTGCCTTTGCACGCATCCTGCTCATTCGCCCCGACTGGATCTTTCTCGACGAGGCAACGTCCGCCCTCGACGAGCCGCGCGAACGCGCCCTGTACGAGCTGCTCCGACAGGAGCTTCCTGCGTCGGGCATCATCAGTGTCGGGCATCGCTCGACCCTCTATGCGCTGCATGAGACGGAGCTGCGCATCCACGACCACACGATCATTTCCCGGGAGATTCCACATGAACCGTAGAGACTTTCTGCGCCGCATGACCCTCGTCGGCATCGGTGCAGCCCTTTTCCCCTTTTTCCCCGATGCAGCAGAAGCATCATGGTACATCCCCTCCGCCCTTCCGGGCGTGACGATAAAGCCGACGTATCTCTCCTTTGGCGCACTCGAAAACCGCTTTGTCACGGACTGCATCGTCATTCATCACATCGGCAACACGAACGCAGATGTCTCCGCTGCGACTGTCCATGAGTGGCATCTGCACAATGGCTGGGCGGGCATCGGCTACCACTTTCTCATCCGCAAGGACGGCACGATCGAGGAGGGACGCCCCATGGGCACCGTCGGTGCACATGTCTACGGCGAGAATCGACATACCGTCGGCATCAACATCGTCGGAAATTTCGAGGACGCTGTCCCGACCGAGGCACAGAAACACAGCGCCGCGCATCTGATCGCCGCACTCTGCACCGTCTATCAGCTGGATCCCATCTGGGGCGTCACGGTAAAGGGGCACCGCGACTTTAACGCGACAGCCTGTCCCGGCCGCTATCTCTATGCAGAGTTGCCGGAGATCGTGGAGGAGGCACGCGTCTACTACGGCTCGGATGAGCTGCAGACGGAGCGCCTGCGCATCATGCAGCAGGAGCGTGCGGAGCAGGAACAACAGCGGGCACGCATGCGCACGCGTATGGAGGCGGCGCAGAATAAGAACGGCCGCCCGTCACATCCCACGCCGAGCGCACCCAATCCGCCCGTACAGCCTGCGCCTGAGAAGCCGTCGTTGCGTCCAAACAAGCGTCCTGACCTACCAAAACCTGGCAATCTGCCGACGCAGCGGCGCATCGCATCCAATTAGCCCAAACAAACGATGGAGGTGAAGATCCATGGGGTTCCACTACCGGTGGTTTGACCGCGATCAGGAAAAAATGGACGAGATGGGCATTCCGCTGACCCGCGCGCAGATCGACGAGCGCGAGCGGGCACAAGAGCCGCAGCGTCTCTTCTCCCGCGGGGAGCAGACCGGCATCGTCCTCACGGCACTGATCTTCGCCTATGGGTGGACACAGGACGACACGGCTCTCGTCTTCTTCTGTCTGTCCTTCCTCATCTTCGAGCTGCGCAAAATCGCAGCACATTTTTCCGTTGCCTACGGCAAAAGCATTGCGAACGCTATGCAGGGCTTTAGTCTTGCCCTGCTTCTCGGCGCATTCGCCATGCTGTTTATGAACTGACCCCCCCTCAGGAGGAGGTACTCACGTGAAACGACCACAGGGCATGGGCATCCTCAAACTCGGTGCGGCGCTCGCCATCATCCTTCTCTTTGTCATCATCCATCTCATTGCGCCGCAGTTTCTCCCCTCGCTCTTCACCCTGCTTGCCAGCGGTGATATTCCGGCGACGGTGGAGTACATCCACACCTTCGGTGATGGAGCAGTCCTCTTCGCCTTTTTGCTCACCCTCTTTACCAATGCACTTGGCTTTCCGCCCGCCGTCATTTTCTCGACGGCAAACGTCATCCTATTCGGCATTGTCCCCGGCATCATTCTGTCCTGTGTCGCAGAGACCGTCGGCGTCACGGTCGCCTTCGTGCTGATGCGCTTCTACTTCCGCGATGCGGCGGAAAAGGCGATCGCGAAGAGCCCCTTTCTCGCAAAGGTCGATCACTACAGCGGCAGCAAGGGCTTCATCATCATGCTCATCGGGCGCATGGTGCCATACCTGCCCTCCGCTATCATGAATGCCGTCGGTGCCCTCTCCTCGATCCGCTTGCGCGACTACGTCCTCGCCTCTCTCGTCGGAAAATTCCCCTCGACGGGCATCGAGGCAATCATCGGGCACGACCTCATCATGCAGCAGGAGGATAAGACGCGCCTAGTCATTGTCGTTATCTGCGCAGCCATTCTCATCTACACCGCCATCCGTTTTGAACGACACATGATGCGCACGGAAACTGCTGGGCAGGATGTGGAGAAAAAATCATGACACGACGCCATTTCCTTCAGACCGCCCTTCAGTCCATTCTCACAATGGGACTCGGCGGTCTCTTTTCATCTCGTGCCGCAGCCGCAGCAGACGGCATCCGCCACCTGCGTCAGATCATTACGGCACAGCCAAGCAGCACGCGCATGATCCAGTGGGACGCGTCCACTCTCCTGCGCGGCGCACATGTCGAGCTGCGCAGCGGAAGAGACGGACATATCACGGCATTCGTCCCCTCTTACACGCATTTCACCATAGACGACACAGAGCAGTTCGTCTACCACGCAGAGATCCCTCTGCCTGCTGGCGGCGGTGCCTACCGTGTCACGCATACGGCAGGGACATCCGATTGGATTCCCCTATCTGCTCCACATGCAGTCCGTACGCCCGTGCACGCTCTGCTCTTTTCGGACAGCCAATGTGGGGAAGATTACAGCGTCTGGAACAGCCTCTATCAGGCAGCATGGCGGCGTCACAGCGATGCAGATTTTGCCGCACTCGTCGGTGACCTCACAGACAACGGCGAATCCACGTGGCATTGGGACAGCTTCTTCACGGCGATGGAGGGGAATCCATCGCCGCTCGCACGCGCACCTCATGTCCCCGTGCTCGGCAATCACGAGTATTACAGCCTCGCGTGGACAGACACCCTGCCGCTGCGCTATCTCAGGACCTTTGCCCTGCCCGAAAACGGCAGCACGGCATTTCGCGGGCACTATTATTCCTTCGATCTCGGTGCCGTGCACGTGATCGTCCTCGATACACAGTTCCTTGAGTGCGGCGCACGCGGTGCGGCGCTGAATGAGGAGCAGCTCGCCTGGCTGAAACGCGATGCAGTGACATCCTCCGCCCCATGGAAAATCGTCCTCATGCACAAGGACATTCTCGCCTATGGAGAGTATCAGACCGTACAGGAGACGCAGCACGGCATCAGTGACGTGGGGCGTGTCTTTATGGATACATTCGATGCATGCGGCATCGACCTCGTTGTCACGGGACACGTCCACGCCTATCGGCGGCGTCAGATCCGCGCAGGGCAGACGGACACACAGGGAACGCTCTATCTCCTCGGCGGGCCGGGTGGCAACGAGTACTTCGATGTCCCGCCCGAGTCCTACGACCTCGCCGCCTCCGCGAATCCCGCACCATCGAACTACCTCTTTCTGGAGGCAGATACACACCATCTCCGCATCACCTGTGAGGCGCTGGATGGAACGGTGATTGACACTGTTGAGCTGCAAAAGTAGAAAAGGAAGTTCTCTTTCAGTAGTTAAGGAAGCCGATGTTTTTGTGCACACTCGAGGGCATTTTACTTTGTAGGTGTGAGTATGAGCAAAGAATTAGCAAATATAGACAGCGGTGATTTCCGAAATACCGTCTCGGAAATCGATCGCGCAGAAATCCGAAACACCGTCTCGGATTTTTGAACTGTCGCCGACCAATTTACAGACGCTATCTGCGCAATTCACTTTGAGCTGGTCACACTATTTGTTTCTCATGCGCATCACAAATGACAAGGAACGCAAATTCTATGAAAATGAGGCTACAAACGAGCGATGGAGTCTGCGCGAGTTGAAGCGACAGTTCAACTCTGCTCTCTATGAGCGGTTGGCACTTTCTCGTGAGATGTATGTGAACTACTATGACCGCAAGGTGAAACTGGCGACCGAGAATCCCACCGTTGCTATTCTGCTCTGCAAGGAGAAGAACAATGCTGTAGTGGAGATGACCTTGCCGGAGGACAATACGCAGATTTTCGCCAGTAAGTATGAGCTTGTTCTGCCGGACAAGGCTGCTCTTATGCGGCTCTTGGAAAATAAATTCAATGATGAGGAATAATATCCTTGTAATAAGGGAATGAATGATTGATATGCCCGCCATGCGCCCCGTCTCTGCCCGCATATCACCGAGTCCGAAAATACGCATAGCCTCCACCTCGGACTGCGCGCGCAGCAGGCGTCACAGCATTGCAGAACTGACGGCGAAGGTCGAGAGACTCCTAGACGCATATAGATAAAACAGCCCTACAAGACAAGATAATCTTGCCTTGCAGGGCTGTTTCATATCCTTAGCGACGCCATGGCGTACGCTGATCGTAGTCCCGCTTGATCTGCTTTACCGCGCGGTCGTGACGCCGCTGCTCTTCCTTCATCGCACGATCATACTTCTCCTGATCGCCGTCCCGACGGAACTCGAAGCGGATCTTGCGCACGTTCTGCTCATGGACACGAGCCTCTTCCTTCATGCGGAAGCTGTACTCATTCGTCGCCCCGTTGATGTAATCGAGCGACTGAACTGCCGGCGCAGCCTCTGCACTCGGTGCTGCAATGCCGAGGCCCAGGGCAAGGGCCAGCACTCCGGCGATATACTTCTTGTTTTTCATACGTTGCTCCTTTCTTACTACTACAGTGCCTATACAGTAACATAGCTGCGTTAAGGATGTTTTAGGAAATCACTGATAAAATGAAGTCCGTCAGATTGGTGTAGATTTTTCGTCCGAACGAGGTGGAAAACCGGACGCAGAGTGGTGCTCTGTGGAGGATTTTTCGCCGAAGTACGGGCGAAAAAGATGTGTCAAGATGGCGTGGCTGAATTTATCAGTGATTCCTTAGATGCCAACAAAAAACCGCACCCGAAGGTGCGGTCATGCGATCCGTTTACTCCGCTGTGAACGGAAGAAGCGCAATATTGCGCGCGCGCTTGATGGCAAGCGTCACCTGACGCTGATGCTTTGCGCAGTTGCCGGAAATGCGACGCGGCAGGATCTTGCCACGCTCCGTCGTAAAGCGACGCAGCTTTGCGGCATCCTTATAGTCGATATGGTCTACCTTGTCCACGCAGAACGAGCAGACCTTGCGACGAGGCTTGCGGCCCCGATCTCGTTTCATCATGTTCGCTGTCCCTCCTCATTTCAGGATATTTCGATCATCTTCATGCTCAGAATGGAATATCGTCATCGGGAATGACGGGTCCCATCATATCCGGTGCAGCTCCGCCGCCCGCAGCGGGTGCGGCAGAACGCGGCGCAGATGCGTCATAGCCGCCCTGCGAGCTGCCGGCATTCTTGGAATCAAGGAACTCCACATTGTCTGCCACCACATCCGTCGCATACTTGCGCTGTCCGTCGCTGCCGTCGTAGCTGCGCACCTGGATGCGCCCCTCGACGCCGATACGGCGTCCCTTGGTGAGATTGTTGCCGCAGATCTCGGCGAGTTTCTCCCAGCATGTCACGGGGATGAAATCAGCCGTCTGCTGGCCTTCCTGCTGTGCTGCACGCGAGAAGCGGCGGTCAACCGCCACCGTAAAACGGCAAAATGCTTTGCCGCTCTGTGTGTAGCGAATCTCAGGGTCGCGCGCAAGGCGACCGATCAGTATGACTCTGTTCATGGGTTTCTCTCTCCTGAATGAATCCCGTCACGCATACAGAACGTACGGATGACTCCGTACGCCCCTTACTCCTCGATGCCGTCTGCGCGGACGATCATGTGCTTGAGCAGATCGTCGGTGATCTTCATCACACGGTCGCACTCAGCGACACAGGCAGGCTCTGCATTGACGTACAGCAGAACGTAGTATCCTTCGGTCATGTCCTTGATCTCATAGGCGAGACGCTTCTTGCCCCAGCGGTCTTCCTTCTCGATCTTACCGCCGTTTGCCTGAATGAGCTTTGTGAACTTCTCGATGACGGCGTTTGTCGCATCTTCCTCCATCGGCTTCACAATAAATATGACTTCGTACAATCTCACGAAATCACCTCCTCTTTGGTCTATGGCCGCCGTTTTGCAGCGGCAGAGTTATTCTTCTGCGAGCGCGCACGAAATACGCACTCACGCGACAAGGGACAGTATACCATGTTTTTATGCAGTCCGCAAGTACTCGATGCGCATTATTGTAAAGGAATCCAATCAGCAGAAAGAGGACCGCTTCGAACGCATTATTTCAAAACAGTCCTCTTTCAATCTCACCGATCCTTCTTCAGCACGTCTTCCAGCGTATGCCATGCCAGCACCGCGCACTTGACGCGCGCGGGCATGTTGGAGATGTTCTTGAGCGCGATTGCCTCATCGAGCTCCTCCAGTGCGGCATCGTCTGTCACCTCGCGTTTGATCATCGACGTGAAGAGTTGGGCGAGGCGCTGTGCCTCCTCCACGGTCTTACCGCGCATGAGGTCAATCATGATGTCCGTGCTCGCCTGTGAGATAGCGCAGCCGACTCCAGTAAATGCGGCATCCTTGATGATGCCGTTCTCAATCTGGAGTTCGAGTGTGATCTCATCGCCGCAGCTCGGATTATGTCCGCGCTCACGCACGGTCGCCGCTGCGAGCTCGCCCTTGTTCTCGGGCGAGCGGCTGTGCTCGCCGATGACCTCTGTATAGAGATCGCCGAGAGCTGTGTTTTCAGTCGGCATAGCCGAGCACCCCCCGTACCTTTTTCAGCGCCGCGATAAACTGATCTATGTCCTCATGCGTATTGTAGAGGTAGAAACTCGCGCGGCAGGTAGCGTTCTGTCCGAGATAGCGCATGAGCGGCTGCGCACAGTGGTGTCCCGCGCGAATCGCAACGCCGTAGCTGTCAAGAATCGTCGATACATCATGCGGATGGACATCCTTGACGTTGAATGTAATGATGCCCGTCTTATTTCCACGGGTCGAATCGCATCCATAGAGCTCCACAAAGGGCAGTTCACGCAGCTGCGGCAGTGCATAGCTGAGAAGATCGCGCTCTATCGCCTCGATGCGGTCAAAGCCGATCTTGTCCAGATAGTCAATCGCTGCAATCAGTCCCGATGCACCGCTGACGTTCTGCGTCCCCGCCTCGAACTTTGCCGGCAGTTCGGCAAACGTCGTCTCCTGCTCGCCGACATAGTCGATCATGTCTCCGCCAAAGAGGAACGGCGGCATCGCATCGAGTATATCGTACTTTCCATAAAGGACGCCGATACCCATCGGGGAAAGCATCTTATGCCCCGAGAACGCAAAGAAATCCGCATCCATCGCCTGCACATCCACCTTGATGTGCGGTACGCTCTGCGAGCCGTCGACAACGACGACCGCACCGACCGCATGAGCACAGTCGGCAACGGCGCGCACATCGTTGACGAGACCGAGCACGTTGGATACCTGCGTCACTGCAACGATCTTCGTTCGCTCCGTAATCTGCTGCGCTATATCTGCCTCGGAGAGATTTCCGTCCTCGCCCAGATAGATATACTTCAGCACAGCACCGCGTGACTTTGCTACGAACTGCCACGGAACGATATTGCTGTGATGCTCCGAGATCGTAATGACGATCTCATCCCCCTCACGAACGTTCGCAAGGCCAAAGCTGTACGCTACGAGGTTCAGTGCCTCCGTCGCATTCTTTGTGAATACGACCTCCTCCGGACGCGCCGCACCGATGAACTGCTGCGTGCGCACACGTGCCCGTTCATAGATATCTGTCGCCTTGACCGAGAGCTCATACGCGCCGCGATGCGGGTTCGCATTACAGTACGTACAGTAGTCAGCGACCGCGCGGATGACCGTCTCTGGCTTCTGTGTCGTTGCGCCATTGTCAAGATAAACAATGGGACGGCCGTTCATCTTCGTCTGCAGGATGGGAAAATCCCGCAGATACTCATTCACCTTGCGTTCCACCCAACAGTCTCCTCTCCAAATAGTCTCCAATCTCCGTGCGCAGGTTCTCATCCGTGATGCGCTCCAGCACGGGGGCAAAGGATGCCTCGACGATGAGCTGCTGTGCCGCACGCTCGTCGAGCCCTCTGCTCATCAGATAAAACAGCTTGTCCGCATCCATCCGCCCGATGCTGACGGCATGGTGTCCGTCTACATCTCCCTCATGGGAAAGCATCAGCGGGACACTGCGGTTCCGTGCATGTGGGGAAAGAATCGTTACTTCCTCATCTTCCTTGCCGACCGAACCGCGCGCGCCTTGGATAAAGTCAAGCGTTCCGCGGAAGTTCTTGACACAGTGCCCGAGAAGCGCGCCGCGCACCTGCATATTGGCATCCGTGTGCTGCCCCTCCTGACGGATGACATAGTTGAGATCAATTTTGCGCTCATCATCACCGAAATAGAGCCCCCATACATCCGTACACGCCTGATCGCCTGCGAGTGTCACCTGCAGTTCCGAGGCGGTATGCTGTGCGCCCGCCTCGACGAGGGTACAGGAAAAGCGGCCTCCCTTTCCCACCGCCGCATGGATCCGGCTAGCGGCAGGCGCATCTGTCGGAGCCAGCTGGATATAGGTCAGCGACAGCTCTGCACCGTCGGCAACCGTTACCTCAATCTCCTGTGCACCGCTTTCACGCAGCTCCACCACATGATGCACGCATTCTCCTGCCGCTGCGGAGAGCTGTATTGGTGCAGCAGGCAGTGTGAGCCCATCGGGCACAGGCAGGTCGTTGACCCCCAGCCAACGCCATGTCGGCATAGGGATGCGGCTGAATCCATTGGCTGCTGCCATCATCCCATCGCCCCTTCCAATTCAATATTGACCAGATTATTCATCTCAACCGCATACTCAAGCGGGAGTTCCTTCGCAATCGGCTCAACGAATCCGCGCACGATCATCGCGCGCGCCTCCTCCTCGTCGATGCCGCGGCTCATCAGATAGAAGATCGCCTCATCACTGATGCGGCCGATCTTCGCCTCATGTCCGATGTCCACCGTATCGCAGGCGACATCCATCACGGGGAGCGTATCGCTCCGCGACGCGGAGTCGAGCATCAGCGATTCACAGTTGACGGAGCACTTTGCCCCGACAGCACGCGGTGTCACCTTGACCCCGCTGCGATAGATCGCGGCACCGCCCGACTTTGAGATCGAGCGCGTGCTGATATTTGCTGACGTATTGGGCGCATCGAGGATGACCGTCGCCCCCGTATCGAGTTCCTGCCCCTTCGAGGCAAAGGTAATCCCCGTGAACTCACAGGTCGCATTCTCCCCCTGCAGGATACTCGTCGGATAGAGCATCGAGACGTGTGAGCCGAACGAGCCGGAGACCCATTCCACAGCACCGTTCTTCTCCACCTTCACGCGCTTCGTGTTGAGATTCATCATGTTGCGTGACCAGTTTTCGATCGTCGAGTAGCGCAGACGCGCCCCCTCCTTGACGAACAGCTCGACACAGCCCGCATGGAGATTCGTCACATTGTACTTTGGCGCAGAACATCCCTCGATGAAATGCAGGCTGGCGCCCTTCTCCACGATGATGAGCGTATGTTCAAACTGCCCTGCCCCTGCTGCATTGAGACGGAAATAGGACTGCAGCGGAATGTCCACCTGAATCCCCTCGGGCACGTAGACGAAAGAGCCGCCCGACCAGACCGCACCGTGCAGTGCAGCAAATTTATGTGCCTTCGGCGGCACAAGCGTCATAAAGTACTGCTGAACAATATCGCCGTACTCCTGCAGTGCCGTCTCCATATCCGTGTAGACGACCCCCTGCTTCACGAGCGACTCCTGAATCGAGTGATAGACCACCTCGGAGTCGTACTGTGCTCCGACGCCCGCGAGCGAGGACTTCTCCGCCTCGGGAATCCCCAGACGGTCAAACGTATCCTTGATGTCCTCGGGAACCTCATTCCAGTCGCCGACCATCTTCGCATCGGGACGGACATAGGTCACGATCTCATCCATGTTCAGCGCCGACAGATCCGGCCCCCACGCTGGCATCGGTGTTTCATGGTAGACCTTGAGCGCCTTCAGGCGGAAATCAAGCATCCATGCAGGATCGTGCTTGCGTGCAGAAATATCGCGGATGATCTCCTCCGTCAGTCCCGACGCAGACTTATACGCAGAGCGATCCTCGTTCGTAATATCATAGATCGTACGCTCGATATCGTCGATCTGGGTTTTCTTCTTTGGTACAAAATCCCCCATTCCTGCTCACCCCACTCTATCGTGCTCTGCAAGGATATGGGCAAAGCCTTCCGCATTGATCTGTTCCACGAGCTCTGCGCCGCCCTCACGAATGATCTCGCCTTTGGCGAGCACATGGACAAAATCCACCTTCAGTTTATCGAGGATGCGTGCGTTATGCGTGATAATCAGACAGGCATTCTCAGCCGTATGGAACTTTGCAACGCCCTCAGAGACAATCTGCACTGCATCGACATCGAGCCCAGAGTCCGTCTCATCGAGAAGCGCCAGCTTCGGCTGGAGCATGAGCAGCTGCAGAACCTCGCTGCGTTTTTTCTCGCCGCCGGAGAAACCGACGTTCAGGTAACGCTGCGCATAGCTCGGATCAATCTTCAGCTCTGCCATCATCGCATTCAGTTCCTTGCGGAAGGCGAGCAGCTTCTCCTTCTTACCTGTAATCATCTGACGCGCCGTGCGGATCATATTCTCGACCGTGATCCCCGGAATCTCCTCCGGTGTCTGGAAGGCGAGAAAAAGCCCGTCACGCGCACGCTCATAGGACGGCAGCTCCGAAATATCCTTCCCATCAAAGACAATGCGCCCGTGGGTCATCTCATACTTCGGATGTCCCATCATCACGTTCATCAACGTAGACTTGCCCGACCCATTCGGGCCAAGGATAACATGAACCTCCCCTTTACGTACCGTGAGGTTGACACCCTTTAGAATTTCCTTGCCCTCGACACCGGCATGGAGATCGGTGATCTGCAGCAATGTATCTGTCATCATAAAAACTCCCTTAGGTTTTAAATTTACGTCTGTATTGAATCCTTACAAAAATACTCGGGATTAACATTTCACATTGTAGGTGCTTTCATATAAAAAGTCAATAACTTCCAGTACGAACGATAAACAAAACCTATAATTGAGATTGTCTTTCATTAATAAAATAAGAAAAAGCTGCTGTACTCAGACCATATTGTCATCGTACAACAGCTTCATGTTTTTGCGGCAATTACCTACTCTCCCACGTCGTCTCCAACGAAGTACCCTCGGCCTGTGGACGCTTAACTACTGTGTTCGGAATGGGAACAGGTGGAACCGTCCAGGCATCATCACCGCATCTTGTTGAATGAGTCTTGCTCACTCAAAACTTCACAGAAGAAACTTCCTTGCAAATGTATTGGGTAAAACTACCTTAGAATGTAGTCAAGCCCTCGACCGATTAGTGCTGGTCAGCTGCACACATTGCTGTGCTTCCACATCCAGCCTATCTACCTTGTCTTCTTCAAGGGGTCTTACTTCCTTATAGGAATGAGATACTTCATCTCGGGACGGGCTTCACGCTTAGATGCTTTCAGCGTTTATCCCTTCCGGACGCAGCTACCCGGCCGTGCCCTTGGCAGGACAACCGGTACACCGTTGGTCCGTCCACTCCGGTCCTCTCGTACTAGGAGCAGCCTCCCTCATGTATCTTACGCCCGCGATGGATATGGACCGAACTGTCTCACGACGTTCTGAACCCAGCTCACGTACCACTTTAATGGGCGAACAGCCCAACCCTTGGGACCTGCTTCAGCCCCAGGATGTGATGAGCCGACATCGAGGTGCCAAACCTCCCCGTCGATATGGACTCTTGGGAGAGATTAGCCTGTTATCCCCAGGGTAGCTTTTATCCGTTGAGCGATGGCAATTCCACTCTCTTTCCACCGGATCACTAAGCCCTACTTTCGTACCTGCTCGACCCGTCAGTCTCGCAGTCAAGCTCCCTTCTGCCTTTATGCTCTGCGCGCGATTTCTGTCCGCGCTGAGGGAACCTTTGGACGCCTCCGTTGCTCTTTCGGAGGCGACCGCCCCAGTCAAACTGCCCGCCTGGTACTGTCCCGAATGCTGTTAACATTCCGGTTAGATCCTTAGCATATAAAGGCCGGTATCCCAACGGTGACTCCAATCGATCTAGCGATCGATCTTCCCAGTCTCCCGGCTATCCTGTACGTTATATGCCAAAGACCAATGCCAAGCTGCAGTAAAGCTCCATGGGGTCTTTCTGTCCAGTCGCGGGTAACCTGCATCTTCACAGGTATTTCAATTTCACCGGGTCCCTCGTTGAGACAGTGCCCAAATCGTTACGCCTTTCGTGCGGGTCGGAACTTACCCGACAAGGAATTTCGCTACCTTAGGACCGTTATAGTTACGGCCGCCGTTTACAGGGGCTTCAGTTCGCTGCTTCTCCTCAAGGGATAACAACTCTCCTTAACCTTCCTGCACCGGGCAGGCGTCAGCACCTATACTTCAGCTTGCGCTTTCGCAGGCACCTGTGTTTGTGGTAAACAGTCGCTTGGGCCTCTTTTCTGCCGCCGCCAACAGCTCCAACAGTAAATGTCTTCACCATCAGCGGCCATCCTTTTCCCGAAGTTACGGATGCATTTTGCCGAGTTCCTTAACGAGGGTTTTCCCGCGCACCTTAGGATTCTCTCCCCGCCTACCTGTGTCGGTTTTGGTACGGGCGGACGTCTTCTCGTTAGAAGCTTTTCTTGGCAGTGTAGTGCAGCTGAATTCAGATTGACCGTAGTCTTTCCTATCTATCGGTTCTCGGCCTTGTAGTATGGGGATTTGCCTCCATACCAGCCTACCGCCTTCGACGCGCTCTACCAGTCGCGCGCTCAGCTTCCTTCCTGCGTCACTCCATCCTCAAACGAAGACGCCCGGTACTGGAATTTTCGCCAGTTGTCCATCGCCTATGCTTTTCGCCTCGGCTTAGGTCCCGACTTACCCCGGGACGACGAGCGTTGCCCGGGATTCCTTAGGCTTTCGGTGGACAGGATTCTCACCTGTCGTTTCGCTACTCATACCGGCATTCTCACTTCTTACCCGTCCAGCAGTCCTTCCGGTCTGCCTTCGTCCAGATAAGAACGCTCCCCTACCCAGTGTGTACCTTAGTACACCCTGCCGCGGCTTCGGTTCTGTGCTTGAGCCCCGGATATTTTCGGCGCAGGGCCTCTCGACCAGTGAGCTATTACGCACTCTTTTAATGGTGGCTGCTTCTGAGCCAACATCCTGGTTGTTTTCGAAGTCCTACATCCTTCTCCACTTAGCACAGCATTTGGGACCTTAGCCGGCGGTCTGGGCTGTTTCCCTCTTGAATACGGGTCTTATCACTCGCATTCTGACTCCCAGGCTGCCCATATGAGCCATTCGTAGTTTGACTGGGGTCGGTAGGCTTTACGCCCCCTTGCCCGATCAGTGCTCTACCGTCTCTATGGTGATTCGCCTGAGGCTAGCCCTAAAGCTATTTCGGGGAGAACCAGCTATCTCCACGTTCGATTGGCATTTCACCCCTATGCACACCTCATCCCAACGTTTTTCAACACGCACGGGTTCGGTCCTCCACTCATTTTTACCTGAGCTTCAACCTGGACATGCATAGATCACTGTGGTTTCGGGTCTAATCCATGCTACTTCCGCCCTCTTAAGACTCGCTTTCGCTTCGGCTCCGCGTCTCCCGCTTAACCTCGCAGCATAAATTAACTCGCCGGTTCATTCTTCAATAGGCACGCCGTCGCACATGTAAAGTGCTCCGACTGTTTGTAGACATACGGTTTCAGGTTCTATTGCACTCCCCTCCCGGGGTTCTTTTCACCTTTCCCTCACGGTACTTTTCGCTATCGGTCGTTTCGATGTATTTAGCCTTGGATGGTGGTCCACCCTGCTTCCCACCGGGTTCCTCGTGCCCTGTGGTACTCTGGATCCCTGCACGCCTTTCACTCTTTCGTGTACGAGGGTCTCACTCTCTTTGCCGCACCTTCCCAGATGCTTCCACTAAAGTGTCCAGTTTGTTGCAGGTCCGCAACCCCGGAGAACCGAAGTCCTCCGGTTTGGGCTCCTCCCGTTTCGCTCGCCGCTACTCAGGGAATCTCTTTGATTTCTTTTCCTCCGACTACTTAGATGTTTCAGTTCATCGGGTGTTTTCTCCCTACCTCTAGGATAGGGTGACAAGACGTTACTCTTGCCGGGTTGCCCCATTCGGAAATCCATGAGTCACAGCTTACTTGCAGCTCGTCATGGCTTATCGCAGCTTATCGCGTCCTTCTTCGTTTCGAAACGCCTAGGCATCCGCCGTATGCCCTTCTTCACTTGACTTAACGTTCCGCTTCGATGTTAGGGACACCGCATATCCTACCGTCTGCTGTGTCGGCTCAGTCAACGTAGCGAACTACGTTTCCTTGTGCCTCCTTGCATTCGGCAGAATCTTCGGCGTCAATCTCACATTGGCGCAGAACTCATCTTAGTGATTAAGGTATTTTCGCTTTATCCTAATTTGCTTGGGAAAATCTTTCAGTGTGGAAAATATCGTGACATGAGTTCACCATATCTCCCATGTTTAGATTTTCTTGTTTCTTCTGTGCAGTTTTCAGTGAACAATAAGAGCTTCATCGACTATCCAACAAATCGTTGGTTTCCAGTAGATGCGCCCTCAAAACTAGACAATGCAAAACTTTAGCCAAATGACCGACCTAAGATTGTGAACCGTAGTTCATCTTAATCCTTAGAAAGGAGGTGATCCAGCCGCACCTTCCGATACGGCTACCTTGTTACGACTTCACCCCAGTCACCTTCCCCACCTTAGACGGCTGCGCCGGCTTCGGGTGTGAATGACTTCCGTGGTGTGACGGGCGGTGTGTACAAGACCCGGGAACGTATTCACCGCAGTATGCTGACCTGCGATTACTAGCGATTCCGACTTCATGCAGGCGGGTTGCAGCCTGCAATCCGAACTGGGAAACGGTTTTTGAGGTTCGCTTGCCCTCGCGGGTTCGCTGCTCTCTGTCCGTTCCATTGTAGTACGTGTGTAGCCCAGGCCATAAGGGGCATGATGACTTGACGTCATCCCCGCCTTCCTCCGCGTTCTCCGCGGCAGTCTCCTTTGAGTGCCCACCTTTACGTGATGGCAACAAAGAACAGGGGTTGCGCTCGTTGCGGGACTTAACCCAACATCTCACGACACGAGCTGACGACAGCCATGCACCACCTGTTTTCCTGTCTCCGAAGAGAGGGCACTATCTCTAGCGCTTTCAGTCAATGTCAAGGCCTGGTAAGGTTCTTCGCGTTGCTTCGAATTAAACCACATACTCCACCGCTTGTGCGGGTCCCCGTCAATTCCTTTGAGTTTCAGCCTTGCGGCCGTACTCCCCAGGCGGGATACTTATTGCGTTAACTCCGGCACGGTAGGGGTCGATACCTCCCACACCTAGTATCCATCGTTTACGGCCAGGACTACCGGGGTATCTAATCCCGTTCGCTCCCCTGGCTTTCGAGCCTCAGCGTCAGTTGCAGTCCAGAAAGCCGCCTTCGCCACTGGTGTTCTTCCCAATATCTACGCATTTCACCGCTACACTGGGAATTCCGCTTTCCTCTCCTGTACTCAAGACCGATAGTTTCTCTCCCATCACGGGGTTGAGCCCCGCACTTTTAAGTAAGACTTACCGGCCCGCCTGCGCTCCCTTTACGCCCAATGATTCCGGACAACGCTCGCCACCTACGTATTACCGCGGCTGCTGGCACGTAGTTAGCCGTGGCTTCCTCGACAGGTACCGTCATTACCTAATACTATTTGCACTAGGCACGTTCGTCCCCGTCAACAGAGCTTTACGATCCGAAGACCTTCTTCACTCACGCGGCGTTGCTCCGTCAGGCTTGCGCCCATTGCGGAAGATTCCCCACTGCTGCCTCCCGTAGGAGTCTGGGCCGTGTCTCAGTCCCAATGTGGCCGTTCATCCTCTCAGACCGGCTACTGATCGTCGCCTTGGTGAGCCGTTACCTCACCAACTAGCTAATCAGACGCAGACCCATCAACAGGTGATAGCATGTTCAGAGGCCATCTTTCATCAGAGAAGGATGCCCTCCTCTGACTTCATTCGGTATTAGCATTCCTTTCGGAATGTTGTCCCCATCCTGTCGGCAGGTTGTCTACGTGTTACTCACCCGTTTGCCACTAGATTCTCTAAAAGCAAGCTTTAAGATCATCCCGTTCGACTTGCATGTGTTAAGCACGCCGCCAGCGTTCGTCCTGAGCCAGGATCAAACTCTCCATAAAAGACCGTAGTCTATCTGAGAGCCTGTTGGCTCAAAATGTCATTCTTGTAAAAGAATTGTGTTCGTTGACCGAAGGTGTTTCCACCTTCACAACGATGTTGCATCTGGCTTGTTAGATTTGAAAATTCGAAATCTAACTGTTTTGCATTGTGTAGTTTTCAGGGTACATCCTGCGCCGCTCTAGTGCTCGGGCTTGCTTTCGCTCGCCCGCCGCTCTCATCGGCGCGACTGTCATAATATAACACACGCCACCAGTCCCGTCAACCCCTCTTTTTCGTTTTTTTCGCTTTTCGTCAAAAAAGATGTACCTACGCTTTGACGCACTTATTCAGCCCAACGGATAGCGCGAACGTGATGAGGACCGTCGGCAGTGTGTATCCAATGGGCAAATCAACATCCATAAGCAGTCGATAGATGAGGAATCCCACCAACCACGCGAATATGTTACGCCAATCACACGCCTTGTTCTGAGCATCCGTTTTCAGAACGAAGAACGCTCCGAGCAGAACAGCAACCATGGGGGCAAAGACGGATCCAATCATATACAAAAGCCCAGTAATGTCATCCATAGGAAAGAGAATGGCCGCCACTGTCCCAATTGTCGCCGCAAATACGGCCATCTGCTTCCCTTTTCCCTCGCCGTCTGGTCCCATAGCCGTCCGCACAGCTTCCGCAGAAATCCCGGCGGAGAAGGCATCCAAGAATGCTGTGGTGACCGTGGAAAACACAATAATAAGGAGTCCCACCGTGCCAAGCCCTGCGCGAAGCATGATCTGGGCGATGTCACCGGTTCCCGCCAAAATTGCCGCGCCCATGCCAATCAAAAACATCCAGCTGCTTACGAGACCGTATACAAGCGTGCTGACAAGAGCCGCCCTGACCGGCTCTTCGGTGTCCTTTGTGTAATCGCCGACCACAGGCAGCCACGAAAGCGGCATGGACACTGACAGTTCCAGTGCGGCTCCAAAGGAAATCACCTCGGACGAGAAAGGTGCTGTACCGGTCTCCTCCATAATAACAATGCACATGATCACCGTCAGGATGAAGAGTGCTGTCATCGTGATGGTATTCATCCGGCCAAAATTTCTGACTCCCACCACAATCCACAGTACAATCAGTGCGCCAATCACCACGCACCAGACCCAGTTTCCTATCGGCCAGATGCCCGTGGCGGACAAAGCTCCATCATAAATCATAATGCCTGTCCAGCCAACGAGCTGCAACACGTTCAGCATCGCAAAAAATGCGCCGCCATAGCGGCCATAGGCCATCTTCACCGTTTCCATGGCGCTTTTTCCACTTCTGGCACTGACCAGCCCGGTCAGGAAAAAAAGGACACCGCCAATCAGATGCCCCAGCACAATTGCTGTCATGCCTGCTTCCCATCCAAGTGGTGCCAGATAGGTCCCTGTCAAAATTTCCGCAATAGAGACGCCCGCACCGAACCAGAGCAAGCCATGTCCAAACAAATTACGCCTTTTTGCTTTCTCATTCATCCTTTACATCCCCTCTGAAAACCTGCCGTGCAAGTCGAATGCGTGATTCATGGGACCAGAGCCCCTTCCGAGGTCAAGCATAGCTGCCAAGGCTCCGGAAACATATTCCTTTGCCCGACCTACGGATTCATGCAGGTCAAAGCCCTTGGCGAGGTTTGCGGCAATCGCGCTGGATAGTGTGCAGCCCGTACCGTGCGTGTTGTGTGTGTCGATTCTTCTTCCCTGAAACCACGTAACCGTCCCTCGCTCATAAAGGAGGTCGTTGGCATCATTGTGACTGTGCCCTCCCTTTACGAGAACACTGCAGCCAAAGGTCTTTGCTATGGATGCGGCAGCCTCACGCATATCCGCTTCCGTTGTGATCGCAAGCCCGCTAAGAACCTCTGCCTCCGGAATGTTCGGCGTAATCACCTCGGCAAGCGGAATCAAAAGATCCGTCAATGTCTCCACCGCCTTCTCCTCAATCAGTCTTGCCCCGCTGGTGGCAACCATGACCGGATCCAGCACGATGTGCTCCGCCGCATAATGGGTTAGGCGATCTGCAATGATGCGGATCAGCGCCCCATCAGATACCATGCCGATTTTCACTGCATCCGGCCGAATATCTGAAAAAACGGCATCCAGCTCCTGCCCCAGAAACTCCGGGGAAACATTCAAAATGCTGCGCACACCGCATGTGTTCTGGGCGGTGAGTGCTGTCACGGCACTCATGCCAAACACACCGTTCATCGTCATTGTTTTGAGGTCGGCCTGAATGCCGGCTCCCCCGCTGGAGTCACTTCCGGCGATGGTCAGTACAGTTTTCATCCCGTTTTCCTCCCTATCTGCCCGTTGCTTCTTTTACCTTGTGCAGCAGGCGCTGCGCTGCAAGGCGGATATCCTCCTTGGCAAAGATCGCTGAGATAACGGCAATTCCCGCAATACCGCTGCCGGCAAGCTGCATGACGTTTTCATCGTTGATGCCGCCGATTGCGACAACGGGAACGGCTGCCGCAGAGCATATTTCTTTCAGCGTCTCATAACGAACGATCTCTGCATCTTCCTTGGAGTTGGTAGGAAATACAGCTCCCACCCCCAAGTAATCGGCACCGCACTCTGCGGCAATCCTTGCCTCCTTTACCGTCTGTACCGAAACGCCGAGAATCTTGTCCTTCCCTATGCGTCGTCTGGCTGTACCTGCCTCCATATCGCTCTGTCCCACGTGGACGCCATCGGCGCCGATTGCCATGGACAGCTCCACATCATCATCAATAACGAAGGGAACACGATAACGCCGGCAAAGCAAGCGAAGCTCCCGTGCTTCTTGCAGCAAGGAAGCGCGGGGCATTGTCCCTGCGCTTTTCTCACGCAGCTGAAGGAATGTCACACCTCCTTGCAGCGCACGTTCTACCGCATCATACAGTCTTCCCCCATGCAGCCAGCGACGATCGGTCACCGCGTATAGGAGAAGGTCTTCTTTCCTCACAGCCATTTCATTCATCTTCTTTCCTGTCGTCCCTGCTCGTTTCGCATGGAGCCTTCGTCTGCACGCGCTGCCGTATCATCGGATTTCGATCCTTTCTCCTCGATGCATACGCTCCGCTGTTATATGATAGAGCGCGTCGATGATTCGATTCCGATATGTGGCGTTTCCATCACCTTCTGTCATATACTCCATCGCAATCTCGCCGGCGAGTCCCATCGCAGCAACAGCGGCGGCCGCAGCCGCCAGCGTATGTCCAGGATTTGCCGCCAGAAAAGCAGTCATTACACCGGAGAGCTGACACCCCGTTCCCGTAATGCTACTCATTTCTTTGCGCCCATTGTGGATGACATAGCAAGCCTCTGCGTCAGCGACCAAATCAATGGCACCGGTAATGGCGATAACACTCCCGCATGATTGGGCACACGACTTTGCAAATTCGATCATGTCCGCCAGATTCGCCTCAGTGACCGCATCCGCAGCATCTGCGTCCACTCCCTTTGTCGTCGTGCTGCCAAGACATAGTGCCTTGATCTCCGATATGTTGCCGCGAATTGCCGTAAAGTGCAGTTCCTCCATAAGAGCGGCTGCCGTCTCGGTGCGCAGCTTCGATGCGCCCGCGCCTACCGGATCCAAAAGCAGTGCATGCCCAAGCTCCATGGCATGCTTTCCGGCCAGATGCATCGCGCGGATGGACTGCTGGTGCAGTGTGCCGATATTGATGTTCAGCCCGTCACAAATTCGTGTGATGTCGGCGGCCTCCTCCGGCTCATCCGACATGATGGGGCTTGCACCAACCGCCAGAATGGCATTCGCCACATCATTTGCGGTCACATAGTTGGTGATGTTATGCACGAGCGGTGCATTCTCTCTTACATTTTCCAAATAGCTTTCCAGCATGACTGTTTCCTCCTGCTGCGTCGCTTTCCCAGCCTGTTCCGTCCGAATCACACACAATCCGCCTTACGAGGCCTGCCTGCACAAAAAGAGCGCCACCCAAAATGAAATGGATGACGCTCAAATGCGCTTAAAAATAAAGGCCTATTTCCCTACGTTGGCATTATCCAAATCAGGTTATGGGTCAGGATCGAATCCACTCTCAGCCTTTCGGCTCCCCTTGTACTTTTATTATAGTACTTCTTCCATGCTGTGTCAACTTAGGGAATCACTATACTATCCCTCATAGACAAAGTTCAATTCACTGCGCTCTGCAAGGAGCGGAGCGGCGGCGTCCTTCTCCGAGAGGACGGTTGGTGTGAGCGGCCATGCGACACCGATTGCCGGGTCATCCCAGCGGATGTTGCCGTCACAGTCCGGTGCATAGAGATTGTCCGCCTTATACTGCACCTCCACATTGTCGGTCAGCGTGATGAACCCGTGGGCAAAGCCGCGCGGGATGAAGAGCTGGCGATAGTTCTCCGCAGAGAGCTCCACCCCCACCCACTGTGCATAGGTTGGGGAGCCGCGGCGGATGTCAACGGCAACGTCGAAGATCGCACCGCGCGAGGCACGCAGGAGTTTCGCCTGCGCCATGGGGTTCAGCTGATAGTGCAGGCCGCGCAGTGTCCCCTTCTGTGCCGAAAAGGAGTGATTGTCCTGCACGAATGCGACATGAATCCCCGCATCCTCCATTTTTTTTGCCGACCAGCTCTCCATAAACCAGCCGCGCGCGTCGCCGAATACCTGCGGCTCTATGATGACAACGCCGGGCAGTGCCGTTTCAATGACTTTCATGCTATCCCTCTACATTTCATCCACAATGCGTTTCAGATACACACCGTATTCGTTCTTTGCCAGTGGCTCTGCGAGACGGAGCACCTGCTCGGCATCAATATAGCCCATGCGGTAGGCGATCTCCTCGATGCAGGCGATCTTCAGTCCCTGACGCGCCTGGATGGTCTGGACGAATGTCGCCGCCGACAGAAGGGACTCATGCGTCCCCGTGTCCAGCCATGCATAGCCGCGCCGCAGCCGCTCCACACGGAGTTTTTTCGCCGTAAGATAGGCGATGTTCACATCGGTGATCTCAAGTTCCCCACGTGCCGACGGGCGTACTGCGCCCGCGATGTCAACGATGTCATGGTCATAGAAGTAGAGTCCTGTCACAGCGTAGTTGGACTTCGGCTGCTTTGGTTTTTCCTCCAGCGAGAGTGCTTTTCCGTCCGCGTCAAAGGAGACGACGCCGTACCGCTCAGGATCGGACACATAGTAGGCGAACACGGTTGCCCCCGTGTCGTGCCGTACCACCTGCTGAAGTACCTGTGCAAAATCCGAGCCGTAGAAGATATTGTCCCCCAGCACGAGCGCACATCCCTCGCCGCCGATAAAGTCTGCACCGATCAGAAATGCCTGTGCCAGTCCGTCAGGGCTTGGCTGTACGGCATACGAGATGGCGATACCGAGCTGGCTCCCGTCACCGAGGAGGCTCTGATAGAGCTCACTGTCGCTCGGCGTCGTGATGATGAGGATGTCCCGTATGCCCGCAAGCATGAGCGTGCTCAACGGATAGTAGATCATCGGCTTGTCGTAGATTGGCATGAGCTGCTTCGATACGACCTTCGTCAGCGGATAAAGGCGCGTCCCTGAGCCGCCTGCCAGGATGATTCCCTTTTTGATCATTCCGTCACCTCTTCAAAAAGATTCATGATGTTCTAATTCGACAATGCAGACAGATCTCCTTCATAAAAAAGGCACGCAGAAAGTGAATCCTTCTGCATGCCTTTGATCCGTGATATGAGATTTACCCCGCAAACATTTCCATAATATGCGCGACGAGAATGCCGAACGGTGTGCCGATCACGTAACCCATCAGCGCCATGAGGATGCCGACGGGAACCAGTGAGCCCGAGTAGGTGCCGGCAAGCACAGGCGCGGATGCCGTCCCGCCGATATTGGCGAGTGAAGCCACGCACGCCGTGAACATGTCGAGGTGGAAAAGCCGTGCGAGGAAGAACATGAGGACAAAGTGAACACCGAGGATGATGAACCCCGTCAAAATCCAGTACGGTGCATCGCCCAGTTCCAGCAGGGAGGCGCGCGATGCGAGGAGGGCAATCACGGAGTAGAGGAGTACATTCGAGATCTCCGCCGAGCCCGCCACGCGTCCGAGCGGCGAGACAGCGCCGATCAGACCGAGCACCGTGATAAAGAGAATCGTCCACGTTGCCTTGTCAAAGAACGGTACGGCTGCATTGAGCGTCTTTCCGACGTTCGCACCGAGTGCAGAGACAACGAGAGCGACGCCGAGCAGGAGGATGATGCTCTGGAATGTGATCTTCCCCGTGTTCAGCTTGGCATCCTCCTCAAGGCTGCGCGAGACAGCATCGAGCTGTGTTGTATCTGCCTTGTTCCACGCGTTAAATCGTGCGGCGAGCGTAATGAGCCAGAGCAGGAACATAACCCAGATGGAGTAGTCGATGGAGTCCACCACGAGGGCATAGCCCATATCCGCCTCTGACACGCCGAGCGCCGCCTGTACGGCGACCATATTGCCCGAGCCGCCAAGCCATGAGCCGCAGAGCGCGCCGAGTGCCATCCACGAGTCGACACCGATCAGCCCCTTCATCACCAGATAGGCGACAATAAAGCCGATCATGATTGTGAGTGACGCGGAGAAGAAGCCAAGCAGCATCCGTGGGCCAAGCTTCAGCACCTTGCGGATGTCGCAGCGCAGCAGCATGGTAAAGACCATCGCATACGTCAGTGAGTTCTTCAGTGCGCCGTAGGCGGGCTTTGTCGCCGCCATATCCCATGTGCCGAACGTGCAGAGCAGCATGGAAATGAGGTAGACGAGGACGACAGCGGGAAGATAGCGGAACAGTGCCCAGCCGGTCCCCTTCTCAAGCGTTACCAGCCCGCCTGCGAGGAGGATAAGCACAGCAACATAGGTGAATCCATCCGTAATCATGACAATACACTCCTTCGATGATATATAATTCCTTGAAGAATTATAGTCTCGATTATATAATAAACCAATAAAGAGATACAATGGACTTCTTTCCTATAGCGCTCTCTTTTATGAAAGAATTCTGTATACAAAAGGAGGATTCCCATGAAAATTACGAACGTCGAACTGGGCATGCTTTCTGTCCCCCTGCGTGTTCCGTTCAAAACAGCACGCCGCCGCGTGGACAGCGTCGAGGATGTCATCGTTCTCATCCGTACCGATACGGGTGCAACAGGCTATGGCGAGGCACCGCCGACGGGCGTCGTGACGGGTGACACGACGGGCGGCATCATCGACGCGATCCGCACGCACCTTGCCCCGCTGCTGATCGGACGGGACGTGAACGAGTTCGAGGATCTCATCCGTAATGTGCAGACCGCACTCATCCACAATACCTCGGCAAAGGCCGCTGTCGATATGGCGCTCTACGATCTCTACGGGCAGCTCTGGAACATCCCCGTACACAAACTGCTCGGCGGAGCAAGGGACGGCATCGTGACCGACATCACGATCAGCGTCAATGCGCCCGAGGAGATGGCGCGCGACGCACGCGATGCCATCCGTCGCGGCTACGACACGCTCAAGATCAAGGTAGGAATTGATCCCTCGCTCGATGTCGCCCGTCTCGTCGCCGTCCGCGACGCGGTCGGCAAAGACGTGCGCATCCGCATTGACGCCAATCAGGCATGGCGTCCGCGCGAGGCCGTCCGCATCCTCGCCCAGATGGCAGAGAAGGGGCTCGATATCGAGCTGGTGGAGCAGCCTGTCGCTGCCGCCGACATTGACGGACTCGCCTACGTCACGAGAGAGAGCGACGTTCCCGTCCTCGCCGACGAGGCTGTCTTCTCCCCCGCCGATGCGCTGCGCATCATGCAGCTCCACGCCGCTGACATGGTCAACATCAAGCTGATGAAATGCGGCGGACTCTACCCCGCCCAGCAGATCATCGCTGCCGCAGAGATCTACGGCATGGAGTGTATGCTCGGCTGTATGCTCGAGGCAAAGATCTCCGTCAATGCCGCTGTGGCACTCGCCTGCGCAAAAAAAATTGTCACGCGCATCGACCTTGACGGTCCCGTGCTCTGCCGCGAGGATCCGATTGAGGGCGGTGCACAGTTCAACGAGAAGGACATCACTGCCTCCACCGCACCGGGGCTTGGCATCAAGGGTGTGGCCGGACTGAAGATGCTGTAAGGAGATCGCATGAGTACATCGACCAACTTCGCCGTCGGCGAACCGTTCCCCCTGCCCATCCGCGCCGAAGCAGACGGCGGTATGTTTCAAGCGGATAAAAACGGGATGATGTTTCTGCTGCAGCTCTCGCGCACGGATGCCATTGCTGTGGAGGCATTTCGCACGGGCGAGATCGAGCTGGCGCTCACCGAGGCGGACGGCATACTCTTTTTCCTCTATCGTATCGACGGCATCTTCAAGGACGGCTGGGGCGACGCGCCGCTCTCCCTTGCCCTCGTCAAAGAGGAACTGATGCCGGACGAGGAGAGCCTCGCCGATCCGACCATCCATCTCTATCTCGTCGATACGAAGCTCAAGCTGCTCCTCGCACAGCGGACGGCGCGTGTGCCCGAGGCGTTCGCGGACATCATCCGACAAAACGTACGCACACAAAAAAATGCACCGCTCTCGATGCTTGCCTTCCAAAAGAAAGTCGCTGCCGTATGGGCGAAGAAGTCCCCCGCGGACCTTCGTGCCGCAGCATCAGCGTCGCATACGCTGCCAATGACACTTAGCGGCACTGTTCACTAGAGAATCGCTGATAGATACTCTTTTCATTCGTTCGTGGGACTGCTCTATCCATAGCTAAAAAATCCCCCTTTTGCCGCAGATAATACGGCAAAAGGAGGATTTTTTGTTATCATTTCAAAAGCTCTGCAACGATGCGGGCGACCAGCGGCGTTCGCGAAAATGGCGTGATGATGTAGTAACCGTCAATATACGGCTCAATATCATGTGCAATCTCCAGCGAAAGCCTGACGGCGAGTTCCTCCGCCGCCTCCCGATCGAGCCCGTGGTATGCATTGATGATGCGTTCCTCGACGTGGATGCCCGCAATCTCGCTTTCCATAAACCGTGCGTTGCGCTCGCTGACCACGGGCATCAGTCCGCCCATAATCAGGGCGTCTCCCAGCTCCTCACGCGCCGTGCGCAGATTCTCCTTCGCGCGTTCGCTCAGCACGGGCTGGGTAAAGAATCCCGTCATCCCCGCTTCCAGCTTTTTCTTGGCAAGTCCAATCTGCGAGGGAAAATGTTTCGCATTGATGTTGAGCGCACCGAACACATGAAACGGCAGAACGTCGCCATGCTCACCGAGGCTCTTGATGAATGCGGACAACTTGCGCGAGTTGAACTGATAGACACTCTTTACCTCATCGCGTTCCGCCGTTGGAATCGGGTCGCCGGTAATGGCAATCATATTGTGAATGCCCTCTGCGCTGAGCCCGAGAAGGATGGACTTGATCGCGTTGAGGTTGCGGTCGCGGCAGGTCATGTGCGGAATCGGCTCGATCCCGAGCTCACGATGGACACGCGCCGCAAGCATCGCCGCATCCATACGCGCCCGCGCGACGGGGTTATCCGCAATCGTAACGGCATCGACGCCCGCCTCGCGCAGCTCACGTGCCCCACGGAGAAATTTCTCCGCGTGACCGGTCTCAGGTGGGTCGAGCTCTACAGCAATGACTTTCCTGCCATCCCGCAGGGCGGCGAAAAAGGGGCTCTCCGCCTGTATGACAGGCTCCTGCTCAGCGGCTGCCTGCACATCAGCGGTCACTGTGCCCTGCGTTCCGAGAGCCGTGCACAGGGCGCGGATATGCACCGGCGTCGTGCCGCAGCAGCCGCCGAGGATGGAGACACCGTCCTGCACGAGTGCCGCCAGTGTCTCAGCAAAATACTCCGGTGCACTCTCATAGAAGGTGCGCCCATCGACGACCATCGGATGTCCCGCGTTTGGCATCAGCGCGAGCGGCAGCGACACCGACTTGAGATGATGCAGCAATTCCTTCATCTGACGTACGCCGTTGACACAGTTGAAGCCGACAGCATCAATCTGCCCGCTCTCTGCCACGGCGCGGACGAGATCCTCCGCAAAGAAGCCGTCGCGCGTATAGCCGCCCGGAAGTGCCGTAAAGGAAATCTGCACAAAGGCATGGGGGCATGCCGCCTTGATATAGGCGGCCGTCTCCGTCAGCCCCTCAGCCGAGGAATTCGTCTCAAAGAGGAAATGCGTGGCACCGCAGGAAAGGAATGTATCCGCCAGAAAGCGATACTCCGCAGCAATGTCGCGCGGCGGCAGTCCGATCACCGGACCGATATCAGCAAAAACGTATGCGCCAAATGGCTCTGCCGCGCGTGCGGCGAGCGCCCAGCCGACACGGATGATCTGCGCAACGAGTTCGTCATCGCCTTGGTAGACAATGCGGTTTGCGGCAAATGTATTCGTCTTGATCGCCTGCGCACCGGCGTGCAGGTACTCTGTATGAATCCCTGCAACCACGTCGGGCGATTGGAGGTTGGCAAGTTCCACGCCCTTACCGCGTGTATTGGTTTTCTGTGCGTAGTACGTGCCCATACCGCCGTCAAAGACGAGCGGCTCGTGCTTTAGATGTTCGCGTATATCCGCCATCCTGTCCCTCCCTCAGCCGAGAACACTGCGCGCGATTTCGACGGCACTGCGCGCATCGGCGGCATAGTAGTCCGCGCCGATCTCACGCGCATAGTCCTCCGTCAGGACAGCACCGCCGACCACCGTCTGACACTCATGACCTGCCTCGTGCAGCGCGTCGATCGTCCGCTTCATCGCCGTGACGGTCGTCGTCATCAGCGCAGAGAGACCGATCAGTCCGACCTTCTTCTCGATGGCGACTTCGACCACGCGCTGTACGGGTACATCGCGTCCGAGATCGATGATCTGATAGCCGTAGTTCTCAAGGACGACCTTGACGATGTTCTTGCCGATGTCGTGGATATCGCCCTCGACGGTTGCGAGGATGACCTTCCCCTTTGAGATTCCCTGTCCATTTTCGGCCAGCTTTGCCTTGATGAGTTCAAGTGCCGACGTCGCTGCATTTGCCGCATTGATCAGCTGCGGCAGGAAGATGATCTCCTTTTCATAGCGGTCGCCGACAATGTCGAGCGCAGGAATGACTTTATCCTGAATGATGTCCATTGGAGCCGTGTTCGCCAGCAGCCGACGCGCAATCCGCTCTGCATCATCGCTGAGACCACGCATGATGGCATCCATCAGCGGATCGATTTCTGCATCCCCCTCCGCAGTAGGTGTATCCGAGTTCACGTCTGCCGCAGCATCCGTAACACCGAGCTCCTTACGGCGGCGAATCTCTGCCTGCTCGGCAGCAAACCGCTCAATATAGGCGGCACAGTCCACATCCTCACCGCTGACGGCACGGAAGGAGACAACAGCGTCCATGACCTCCTTCGTATTCGGATTGATGATCGGAAAATCCAGACCGACGTGCATCGCCTGAATGAGGAAGTTCACCGTCATGTGCACGCGTGCGGGAAGGCCAAACGAAATGTTGCTGACTCCGAGTGCACAGTGTAGTCCCAAACGCTCATGCACCTCGCGCACGGCACGCAGCGTCTCCATCGCCTGCTCCTGCTGTGCCGAGACGGTCAGCGTCAGGCAGTCGATCACGATATCCTCGCGGTCGATCCCATAGGTCTCCGCCTCTGCCACGATGCGCTCAGCGACGGCAACACGCTGCGCCGCTGTTTCGGGCAGACCGCTCTCATCCATCGCGAGCCCGAGTACTGCCGCCCCATAGTGTTTCGCAAGCGGGAAGATCGCGTCCATGCGTGCGCGCTCCCCACTGACCGAGTTGATGATGGCGCGCCCGTTCGTCACGCGCAGTGCCGCCTCGAGCACCTTCGGATTCGCCGAGTCGATCTGCAGCGGCAGATCAACGACACTCTGGACGGCCTTGACTACCTGCGGGATGATCGCAGCCTCATCGACGCCCTGCGCACCGACATTGATGTCGAGTACCTGCGCGCCCGCCTCCTGCTGTGCAATGGCGAGTTTCTTGATGTAGCCCATATCCTCTTCAAGAAGCGCCTGCTGCAGCCGCTTCTTGCCCGTCGGATTGATGCGCTCTCCGATGACATTGACCTTGCCATACTCTGCGACGCGTCCGGGCGAAGCGAGCCCCTTGCGTTTCTTCCGTGTGGGACGGTCTGCTGCCCCACCCGCCACCGTCTCCGCGAGGCAGCGGATAAAGTCTGGATTGGTGCCGCAGCAGCCACCGAGAATGAGTGCCCCGCTTTGGGCAAAGTGCAGCATCTCCGCCCCGAACATCTCCGCCGTCATCTCGTAGGCACCCGTGCGCGGGTCGGGGAGACCTGCATTCGGTTTGACGATGATCGGCAAGTCCGTCCACTCCATCATCTCTGCGACGATGGGGCGAAGCTCCGCAGGACCGAGCGAGCAGTTGACACCGAGTGCAGCGATGCCGAGCGCATCCAGTGTCACAGCCACGGAGGACACCGCAGCACCGAGGAAGGTGCGGCCGTTCTCCTCGAAGGTCATCGTCACCCAGATGGGCAGCTTCGTATGTTCCTTCGCTGCAAGCACGGCTGCCTTTACCTCATAGAGATCCGTCAGCGTCTCAAAGACGACGAGGTCGGCACCTGCCGCCTCGCCTGCCGTGACCATCTCGCGAAAGAGTTCATACGCCTCCTCAAAGGAGAGTGTTCCCAGCGGCTCAACAAGTTCGCCGATCGGACCGACATCGAGGGCGACGCGTACACCTTTGACGCCGGAATGCTCCGCCGCACGGCGTGCCGTCGCGACATTTGCCGCGATCACCTCGGCAACGCTCTTCCCCGTACCGATCAGCTTGTGTCCATTGGCACCGAACGTATTGCTGTAGATCACTCGGCTGCCCGCCGCAATATAGTTGCGGTGCACCTCCTCAACCACATCAGGATGCTCCATCCCGAAGAGCTCGGGACGCTCCCCCGGGGCAAGGCCGCGCGCCTGCAGCTCCGTGCCCATACCTCCGTCCAAAATAATAATATCGTTCATTTTCCTATTTACTCCCATCTATTTCCCCGTCTTTGCCCCTTCGCGGCACCTGCGCCCCGCCTTACGGAACGGGCAGGTGCGGAACATGAGACAGTGCTCACAGTCCGGCGGGCGATGCGGCTGCGGTGTGCGCGCAATCCCCATGATCGCCGTCACGGATTTGCGCGGCACCATGATCGTCGTCGGCGTCAGTGATACGCCGATGCGCCGTGTCATATCGAGCATTGAAAAGAACTTCGGCTGCTCCGTGATCGGCAGATCGCCGTAGCCGGGACTGAAGCGATCCGTCAGATAGCGCCCCTCTGCCTCTACAACCGCGCGCATATCCGCCTCAAAATTGTTGCAGATATTCTCGATCGCCGTGCTCGCACACGCATCCATGATGACGGCATCCGCTGCATTCGTCACCTCGCTGCGCATCATCAGCCGCTCTACACCGGGACCGAGCGTCGCTCCAAAGAGCACTGCCTCCTCGCACGGCGCGAGCATCTGCGGAATATCCTTGCCGGCAAAGGAAACGCCGAGCACTGCCCCATCCTCAATGGGCACCTGCCGATAGGTCAGGCGCGGCGTCGACGCCGCCAGCACCTCATCACTGCAGCGATGAATCTGCGCCGCAATCTCCTCCGTCAGTTCCTGCCCGCGAAAGCCAAGATATTTCAAAATCTCATTGTCATTCAGCGCGGTAAACCGCGGTTCAATCATCGTCGCTCCCATTCTCTTCCGTCACCACTCCCTGCTGTCAATGCTTCTCGCGTCGTCAAGTGTCCCCGATTATACCACATCCATCATATCCGTACAATGACATGGATTCCACGCATCGTCGCAAGAGTTGCTAATTGTGCTTATTCGTCACAATGATACTTCTTTCTGTACTCGTTTCTCATGTAGAAAGAGGCACGATTTCTCCTCAAGCACTGGAACTTATATAGAACATCCTTTATAAGTACAATTTATTTTACAATTCCAAAATTTTATTTTATAATATTAAACAAATATATGTAAAGACTTGTTCCTACTTAAAGCCTCTAATTGAGTCCAAACTTTTTAGGGGAATCATCTCTTATACAAATGCTTTCAAGGAACACAAACGACAAGGAGGCTCATTATGAAATGCAATACACGTACTATTGCACTCGGACTCTGTGCGTCGATTCTATTTACATCGTCCCCCTATGCTATCGCCGACGTCCAAGAGCGTCCAAAGCATCCCCAACCTTCTTATACAAGTAATGTGGATTATACGAATACAGAAGAAGATGTTTTCTCTTCATCGCCGCAACGCCTTTCCACTGTCGCCAAAAATCATGCCTATATTCCCAGAGATACGCAGTTCACCGTAGAACTCACCTCTGAACTCTCGTCCAAAAAAGCAAGGAAAGGCGATATTGTTCCATTGAAGCTCTCGCACAATGTCATTATCAATGACGTTGTTGTCATCCCGGAGGGAGCAACGGTTCGAGCAACAGTCGTAGAAGCAAAAAGTGCTGGTATGTTTGGACGCTCTGGAAAACTAGGATTTACCATTGACAGTGTCCGCACCATTAATGGCATTGATATCCCTCTCGCCTATACGGCAGCCAGGGAATCGGGAAGTGCCGACGGTGCCGTTGCGGTCGTGGCTTTCGTGAGTATTATCGGCGGTATGTTCATGAAGGGTAAAAACGTTTCATTTCCTGCAGGGACAACTTTCGACGCCAGAGTAACAGCAGATACTGATTTACATGTATCACTGGATGATTTAGCAGACGCCATGAGTCCTAATCGACCACATGGTGTGACGATCACATTAAAATAGTGGTCGATACTGAAAAAAGAAGTAAGCAAATAGGGCGTGCTCAGCTCGTTGCACACATAAGTATAATTCAAAAGCGTAGGAACACAATTCCTACGCTTTTAATATTGTCCTCATATTCTACAAAATCGACTCTTTACTGCATCAATCCGCAAATCGCACCGATGTCACCGCGTGCCGCTCCTCCGTACCATAGGCGCGTCCGATGCCCATTGCAAGGAACGCATTGACCAGACTGTTGAGACTAACACCTTCGCGTTCTGCCTGTTTGATCAGTGCCAAATGTACGCTCTTCGGAACGCGCGTCGTGAACTTTCCACTCGCTGATTCATCAGCATACATGTGCGGCTCCGGTACATCACGACCTTCTTCTCTCGCTGTCTCAATCCATGATGCAATCGCATCTGAGATGTTATGCAGGGCTTCTTCCTGTGTCTCTCCGTCAGCGATGCATCCCGGCAATTCAAATACCTCCGCCAAAAATCCACCGCCATCCTCTGCAGACAGCGCGGAAAGTGTAACCTGGTAGTCATGTGTATCTTTCATCCTGCACCTCTACTATTCTACAGCGCGTCGAAATAGTACCAACGCACGTTTAACATAAATTGCTTTCAATGGGCGACGTTTTCCCCTGGAATCAACGGTCAATATCTCTTGCAATTTTGGATGTGAAAACGTGTAGTGATCCCCCTTCCCTTTACGGCAAGTAAATCCACCAACTTTTGTCATGAGCTTTTCCAGATCATCAAAAGAAACATCGGCAGGATTATTCTCAACAGCTTGGAGCAATTTATTATAGTGTTCCATTTACGGCCCTCTCGTTTTGTTTGATATTATATATGATACTACTTTATTCTGATTTGTAAATGACAAATTGACGTGACAAGGGGTCCCGTGTCCGCAACACTTGGCAAGCGACCATCAAAAAGCTCTATGGCAGTCCCATGTATTTTGTGTTATAATACTGCCTTATCACCGTATCCACAATTTCTCAAGGAGGAAATGGAATGATAAAAGAGGCGATCAAGAAAATTGTCGATAAGCAGGATCTGACTTACGACGAAGCATACGCCGTCATGAATGAGATCATGTCGGGCGAGACCTCTGCGGTCGAAAACGCCGCCTACCTCGCTGCGCTCTCCACGAAGAGCAGCGGCATGGAGACGATTGACGAGATCTCGGGATCGGCGGCGGCAATGCGTGAACACGCACAGCCTGTCACGCACAAGATGGATGTCATCGACATCGTCGGCACGGGTGGAGACCACTCAGGCAGTATTAACGTGTCCACCACCGCCTCGTTTCTCGCAGCGGCGGCAGGGCTCAAGGTCTGCAAGCACGGCAACCGTGCCGCGTCCTCGAAGAGCGGTACGGCGGACTGTCTGGAGGCACTCGGGGTCAACATCGACCAGCCGCCCGAGAAGGTGCGTGAGGAACTGGGGAGCATCGGGCTTGCCTTTCTCTTTGCCCAGCGTTATCATCAGTCGATGAAGCACGTCGGTGCGATCCGCCGTGAGCTCGGCATCCGTACGGTATTCAACATTCTGGGCCCGCTGACGAATCCCGCGCGCCCCGCATACATGCTGCTCGGTGTCTACGGAGAACATCTCCTCCGCCCGCTCGCACGTGTGCTGCCGGGACTCGGCGTCAAGCGCGCACTCATTGTCCACGGAACAGACGGGATGGATGAGATCTCCGTCGGTGCACCGACCAAGGTGTATGAGATCGAGAATGCAGCAGAGCGTGCCTATGAGATCCGTCCCGAAGATTTCGGCATCACGCCTGCGTCAAAAGAAGCGATCCGCGGCGGCACACCTGCCGAGAATGCTGCCGTGACGCGCGGGATTCTGGCGGGAGAGATCACCGATGCACGGGCGGATATCTGCCTGATGAACGCGGGGGCTGCCATCTATATTGGGGGGAAGGCAGACTCGATTGCGGAGGGCATCGACACAGCACGCCGCGTCATTGCCGATGGCAGTGCTCTGCAGAAGCTGGAGGACTTTATTCGCATCTCTCAGTAATGCACAGGGGAAATGGAAGGACATGAAGTAAATGAACGCACTTGAACAACTCAGTAATTTTGTCTCACGCTACATGGCGGTCTTTGTCGTCGTCATTGCAGGCATCGCTCTCTTTCAGCCGTGGACGTTCCTCTGGAGCGTTCCATGGATCACGATTCTGCTCGGCATCGTCATGTTCGGTATGGGAATGACGCTGCGTTTTGCCGACTTTAAACTCGTTCTGCAGCGTCCGCGCGACGTCTTTATTGGAACGGTTGCCCAGTTCGGCATCATGCCCTTCCTTGCATGGGTCTTGGCACAGGCATTCTCCCTTCCGCCGGAGCTTGCCGCCGGTGTCATTCTCGTCGGCACCTGCCCCGGTGGAACGTCCTCGAACGTCATGACCTACCTCGCACGCGGTGATGTCGCCCTTTCCGTCAGCATGACCATGGCGTCCACCATTCTCGCGCCGATCATGACACCGCTCCTCACGCTCTGGCTCGCAGGGCAGTGGATCGACATTCCTGCGGGAAAGATGATGATCTCCATCGCACAGGTCGTCATTGCCCCGATTCTCCTCGGTCTCGTCATCAACCACTTCTTTGAGCGCCCTGTCCAAAAGGCAGTCAAGGTTCTCCCGCTCATCTCCGTGACCGCGATTGTTCTCATCGTCGGCGGTGTTGTATCGGCGAACGCGAGCCGCATCATCGAGACAGGTGCTCTCATCATGGTCGTCGTTATGTGCCACAACCTCTTTGGTTATACGCTCGGCTTCCTCGTTGCAAAGGCACTCCACATGGATATGGCAAAGGTCAAGGCGGTTTCCATCGAGGTCGGCATGCAGAACTCCGGGCTTGCCACATCGCTTGCCCTGCTCCATTTCGGTGCAGCTGCTGCCATTCCCGGTGCACTCTTCAGCGTCTGGCATAACATCTCAGGATCACTGGCCGCAAACTACCTATCCAGTCGAATGAAAAAAACCGACTAACGAAAATTTTTTCAAATAAATCCTCCAAAAGCTTAGGACTCTTGGAGGATTAATTTTATTTGTGTTGAATTTTACTTTTGTTGGATTATATTTATCTGAAAGAAGCGTTCTGCGCTTCCCATGATTATTGCTAAAGAGGTGATCGGATGAAACTAAAGTCAAAGATGCTTCTGTGGATTGGAGCGCCGCTTGTCGTGATTTTTACTGCGATGGCAGTGTTTTCCTACTGGGAAGCGAGCAACATGATCGAAGAGGCGACGGAACGCGAGATGCGCGCGCTCTCGGAGTTCCATGCCGAGGAGGTCAACCGCGTGGTCGAGGCACCGAAGGGGATCCTCGAGGGTATCGGTCGCGTATGGTCGACAAATATACCGACGGATGAGCGTTTCCTTGAAACAGCCAGGGACTTCACTGCACGCCCGGACATTGATTCCATCTATATGGGTTTCCCACGCGAGACAAACCGCCCCTTCCTCTACAGCGAGGAGGGTGTCGTACCGCTGAATGAGTTCGACGCAACGAGCCGTCCGTGGTATAAACTCGCAGAATCCAAGGAGGGCGTACAGCTCAACGAGGTTTCCACGAACGAGCGCACCGGAAAGCCAACGCTTGCCATGAGCCGCGCCATTCGTCACGAAGGGCAGCTGCTCGCCGTGATGGGGCTCGAGACCAATTTCTCCGACATTCAGAATATCGTCGCAAAGATCAAGATCCGGGAGCATGGCGCTGCATTCCTTCTCGATGAACAGGGACGCTTCATCTACCACTCTGCCCTTGGACTCGACGACAATGTGCACGCACAAGGCGAGGAAGACGCACGCCGCCTCCTCTCAAAGGAGCCTATTTTCTTTACCAACACATACGCAGGTGTTGAGAACTACTATGCTGTTCATCCGGTCGGCACAACGGGCTGGTCCCTTGTTCTCTTTGTGCCGAAGGATGAGGTGCTCGCCGATGTAAACAATCTCAAGTGGGCGATGATTGTGGGGCTTCTCGTCTCCCTCGCCCTCATCGGCGGTCTGCTCTATAAGATTGCTGACTCGATTGCAGGTCCCCTTGAGAATATGGCAGGTGCGGCACAGGAGGTGGCAAAGGGCAATCTCGCCATCGTCCCGCCCCAGATGGATCGCGACGATGAGATCGGACAGCTCCACAACTCCCTGCTCACGATGGTCAAGAATCTGCGTGAACTGATTCAGAAAACGGCGCAGACCTCCGAACAGCTCGCCGCCTCCTCTGAGGAGCTGACTGCCTCGGCAGACCAGTCAGCACAGGGCGCACAGAGTGCGGCCGAAGCGATCGTGAAAATCACGGGCAGCACCATCGAGCAGAATGAGGTTGTCGATCAGTCCTTTAAGACAGTAGACGGCATCACCCACGCGATCAACGAGATCACAACGGGAATCTCGGATGTCTCTGCCGCAACCCATCGCGCTGAAACAGCAACCGTTGAGGGACAGCAGGGACTCGGTGTCGCCGTCAAGGGGATGGATGTGCTCAATCAGAGTGCACAGGATGTCTCCGATGCCGTCACTGCACTCTACGAAAGTTCCAAGCGCATCTCCGAGATCGTCGAGATGATCACCGAGATCGCCGGACAAACAAACCTGCTTGCTCTCAACGCCGCCATCGAAGCGGCACGCGCAGGCGAACAGGGACGCGGCTTTGCCGTCGTCGCCGAGGAGGTGCGCAAGCTCGCTGAGCAGTCCGAGACAGCAGCGCAGGAGATCACAGAGCTCATCACCGAGAACGCAAACCGCATTGAGGACACGTTCAAGGTTATGCAGGAGCAGAGAGAACACGTCGGCGAAGGCGTCAAGCATGTCAATCAGGCAGGCGAACAATTTGACCGCATCGCTGGGGTTGTGAGCGAGCTCACCGAAAAGGTGGATGCAATCCTGAAGAGTACCGAGGGAATCAAAGTGGGCAGCGAGCACATGATGAGCTCGGTCGAAGCTGTTCAGAAGGTCTCGAATGCTGTCCACACGGAAGCAGAGAATGTCTCTGCCGTCTCTGAAGAGCAGGCAGCCTCCATGCAGGAAATTGCGGCATCCAGCCAGACGCTGGCACAGCTTGCACAGGATCTGCAGCGAATTGTCGGAGGTTTTAAGCTCTAAGGCCATCAGTACACTTCAGGGGCTGTTGTACGATACAATGCAGTATTTCGTACAACAGCCCCTTCTTTGTCCTCCTGCCGCGCCGGCACGATACATTCCCACACAAAAGGGGCTGCCCGGAAATGGGGCAGCCCCTTCTATGTTCCGATCCCTTTGGGGGTATCGGATTAATGGTTGAACATATTGCGCAGTGCCTGCTTGTTGACCTCGCGGTTCAGCTGGGCAAGATGCTGCGTGAGCTTGATGCTCTTCGGGCAGACACGCTCGCAGTTCTGGCTGTTTCCGCAGCTCGTGATGCCGCCCTTTTCCATCAGCGCATTGAGGCGCTTCGGTGCATCGAACTTCCCAAGCGGATGCAGGTTGAAGAGCAGCGTCTGTGCTGTCGGCGCAGGTCCGATGAAGTCGGACTGCGGGCCGACGTTCGGGCACGCCTCGAGGCAGCAGCCGCAGGTCATGCAGTGCGACAGCTCGTAGCAGGTCTCTGCCGTGTACGGGTTCTGGATCGGTGCATCCTTGACGCCCCACGTACCGTCCACCTCGACCCAGCCGCGAATGCGCTTGAGGCTCTCGAACATGACCGAGCGGTCGATGAGGAGATCGCGGATAACGGGGAACGTACGAGCCGGCTGCACGCGGATCGGCTGCGAGAGGTTGTCGATCAGCGCGCAGCATGCCTGCTGTGCACGGCCGTTAATGACCATCATGCACGCACCGCAAACCTTCTCCAAGCAGTTGCACTCCCAGACAGGGGGCGGAACGCGCTTGCCGTCAACCGTCACGGGGTTCTTCTGAATCTCCATGAGGGATGCGACGACGTTGAGGCCGGGACGATAGTCAACTTCGAACTCCTGCGTGTAGGGATTCTCGTTCGGTCCATCCTGACGCTCGATGATAAAACGAACTTTTTTCTGTTCTGCCATGACTTCTATCCTCCCTTACTCTTTCTTGGCGACGGCGTAGTTACGCGCACGTGCCTTGATGAGCGAATGCTCGAACTCCATGTAGCTGACCTGAGGCTCTTCCGTATTCGGGTCATAGTCCACAATGGAGGTCTTCATGAAGCGCTCATCATCGCGGCCGTAGAACATGAGCTCACCATCAGCATCCGTCATGCGCTCGCCCTTGTCATCAAGAAGGATCTTGGCATGTGCGCCGCGGCTCTCATCGCGGCAGCGTGCCGCCTTCGTCACAGCCATCGCGTAGAGGATCATGTTGCGGAGCTGGCGGACAAACATGGCTTCCTGGTTCGCCCATGTGCCGTGATCCGTCACACCGATGTCATCCCAGCGCTTCAGAATCCCCTTGAGTTTCTCAAGGCAGATGTCGAGGCCCTTGTTGTCACGCTCAATCGAGACGTAGTCATACATGATCTCGCCCATCTCCTGATGGAGCTTGTGGGCGTTCTCGGAGCCCGTCATGTTGCGGATCTTATCGAACTCCGCCACAGCCTCCTTGCGTGCACTCTCAAGTTCTTCCTCTGTGAGTGCTGTGCCGAGCTCACCGCTGCGTGCCCAGCGCAGTGCCTCGGGGCCAGCGATGAAGCCGGAGTACGCTGCAGAGAGGAGCGAGTTTGCACCAAGACGATTTGCGCCGTGATACTGATGATCGCACTCACCCGCAGCCATGAGACCGGGAATATTTGTGTGATGCTTGCGATCGACCCAGATGCCGCCCATCGAGTAATGCACGGACGGGAAGATCTCCATCGGCACCTTGCGCGGATCCTGTCCGACAAACTCTGAATACATCTCAAGAATACCGCCGAGTTTGTGCTCGAGGTAATCCGCAGGGATATGGGAGAGGTCGAGGTAAACACGACGCTCATTGTTGATACCAAGCCCCATATGGACGCAAACCTTGAAGATCGCACGCGATGCGACGTCGCGCGGGACGAGGTTGCCGTATGCGGGATACATCTCCTCGAGGAAGTACCAGGGCTTGCCGTCCTTGTACGTCCAGACGCGTCCGCCTTCACCGCGGCAGGCCTCGGACATCAGGCGGTTCTTATCCGACCCCGGAATCGCCGTCGGATGAATCTGAATGAACTCAGGATTGCCGATGTGAGCGCCCTGCTGATAGGCGGAGGAAACAGCCGAGCCGTTGCAGATCGTCGAGGCCGTGCAGCGGCCGAACACCTGACCGGGGCCGCCCGTCGCAAGTATAACGACATCCGCCGGGAACGATTTGATCTCGTTCGAGTTCATATTCTGTGCAACAATGCCGCGGACGATGCCGTCCTTGTTTTTGATTGCACGGATGTACTCCCAGAACTCATACTTCGTGACCTTGCCCTTGACCTCCCAGCGGCGCACCTGCTCATCCAGCGCGTAGAGGAGCTGCTGGCCCGTTGTCGAGCCTGCGAACACAGTGCGCTTATTCTTCTGTCCGCCGAAATTGCGCAGATCAAGCACGCCCTCCGCCGTACGCGTAAACGGAACGCCCATGCGGTCAAACATCTTGACCAGCTTCGGTGCTGCCTCAACCATGCCCTTAACGGCAAGCTGGTCAGCGAGGAAGTCGCCGCCGTAAACCGTATCGTCAAAGTGCTCGTAGACACTGTCATGCTCGCCCTTGGTGTCCATGCAGGCATTCATGCCGCCCTGTGCGCAGAGCGAATGCGAGCGCTTCACCGGGCAATAGGAAAAGAGGTCGACGGTACCGCCTCCCTCGCAAACCTTCATCGTTGCGAGAAGGCCCGCCAAACCGCCGCCGACGATGATAACCTTATTCTGTGGTACTTTAGCCATTCTTAGCTCTCCTTTGCTGCAGTTCTCACATGAAGTAGCTGCCCATGAAGGCAAGCGTAACAAGCGACATCAGCACGCAGAGTGCCATGGACAGCGCGTTGATTACCGACTGCGCGCGCGGTCCCTTTGCGATGCCCCACGTCATGCAGAACGTCGAAATACCGTTGCAGAAGTGGAAGATCGCCGCAATCATGCCGATCGTGTAAAGCACCGTGTGCAGAATCGCATAATCGCCGGTAACGAAGTAGGTGTAGAGCAGGTCATAGTTGATGTGCGATCCCATGACTCCCTTCTCCCACACGCGCATAAAGCCAACATGCCAGATGAGGAACGGAATGAGCAGCCACGCCGTATAGCGCTGCAGCGCAAACTGCCAGTTGCGGACATAACCATAATTGCCGGGGTTATTCTTCGCCTGCGCAGCGATGTAAATACCGTAAATCGCGTGGAAGAGGATCGGAACAGCGATGGCGAACACCTCAAGCCCATAGAACACGGGGCGCGGGATGAGATCCATCATAGCCAGCGCATCATTAAAGGCCTTTGCTCCATGGAGCACCGTCGAGTTCGTAAAGACATGCTCGAAGAGGAACACGCCGATAACGACGAGTCCGACCAGTGAATGAAGGCGCCGCATGTAAAAGGTTGTGTGGAACATTTCATACCTCCTGAAATATGTTGACCTTAAGGAAACATGAATCACTTCAGCACTTCAGATTGACAAACTTCATTTGATTCGTGATTCCTTAGGAGCCGCAGCCCCGGCACCGTACCGGAGCCGCGCCCCCGAATGATTTGTCATGCGCCAAACCATCGGCATGAACACGCATATTAGAGTCTGCGATAGGGCTTCTGTCCCATTTCATAGAAGTTATTTCCCTCGGAGTCGATGACGACGATGCAGGGGAAATCCTCGACCGTCAGCTTTGCAACGGCCTCGGGACCAAGCTCGGGGTAGCCCACAACTTCATACTTCTTCACGGACTTTGCGATGAGAGCTGCGGCGCCGCCGACAGCTGCGAAGTAGGTGACGCCGTACTTCTTCATTGCCTCGACGACCTCAGGCGAGCGCGAGCCCTTGCCAACCATGCCCTTGATGCCCTGTGCGAGCATCGTCGGCGTGTAGGCGTCCATACGGCCGCTCGTCGTCGGCCCCGCCGAGCCGATCGGATCGCCCGGCTTTGCCGGCGTTGGTCCGAGATAGTAAACAATCTGATCGTGCCAGTCCACGGGCAGAGGCTCGCCCTTTGCGAGGGCTTCCGTCATCGCCTTGTGCGCCGCATCGCGGGCGCTGATGATCGTTCCCGTAATCAGAACACTGTCGCCCGCCTTGAGCTTACGGGACATTTCCTCCGTAAACGGAGTGGTAATACGGATACTTTCCGCCATTGAGTATTCCTCCCTAAAGATAATACACAGAATCTGCTCCTCAGAATGCAGCGATTCGCTTAGAGGATGCGGTGCGCATGCCGGAGCGCATGGCAGCAGATCGTGACCGCAACCGGGAGACCTGCGATATGCGTCGCGCCCCACTCAATGTTTACGGCGAGTGCCGTCGTCGTGCCGCCCAGCTGTGGCCCGATGCCGGTCTTGTTGATCATCTCGAGGAGCTCTTCCTCCAGCTTTGCATACTCGGGCATGGGATGGCGCTGATTGATCGGGCGCGTAAGAGCCTTCTTCGAGAGGAGTGCCGCACGATCCATCGTGCCGCCGATACCGATGCCGACGACCTCCGGCGGGCAGGGATTTGGGCCGGCGTGCTGGATGATCTCCATGACAGCCTTCTTCACACCCTCGACGCCATCGGCCGGAACGAGCATTTTCACACCGGACTTATTCTCCGAACCGAAGCCCTTCGGTGCGATCGTGATGCTGAGGCGGTCGCCGGGGACGATCCTGGTGTAGATGACACCCGGCGTATTATTCTGTGTGTTCTTACGATTAAAAAGGGGCTCCGCAACAACGGACTTGCGCAGATAGCCTTCCGTGTAGCCCTTTGCGATTCCCTCGTTAATCGCATCCTCCAGAAGTCCTCCCGTGATGTGAAGATCCTGTCCGACTTCGACGAACACGATGGTCATCCCCGTATCCTGGCAATACGGGCGATCCTCCTCGCGCGCAATCTCAGCATTGCGGATGATCTGATCCAGAACGACCTGACCGACAGGCGACTCCTCTGTCTCCCGGCCCTTCTTGAGGCCTTCATAGACGTCGTCGGGGAGATAGTACGCCGCTTCTTTGCACATCTCGGCGACGTTCTCCGTGATTTCTTTTGCGGTTAGCTCTCGCAAAATAATCCCTCCTATAAATATAACTTATACACAGGTTAATTAGACTATATCATATTTTTTTCTTGCTTTCAAGTCTTTCAGACTTCTTGTAACCCCTTGAAAAAAGTGAATCTCATTCAATTTCAAGTTGTTGATTTTCACGTAGAATAAGAGCGTATTTTCTTATTTTATATCATTGTTTTTCTTTATTGTTTTATTGTTTAATTTCAACCAATATATTATTATTAACAATATTTTTATCGCATATATAAATCCCATATCGTACGATATGGGATTTATATGATAAAATTTTTGAAAGATTTTTATTTAAGGCGAATGAGATTCATCTTTGGTTCTTCCCCTGCTGTGAGATTTATCATCATAAAGGAGCCCTGCACCGCATCACGCGGACGAGCCACACTCCCGGGGTTGAATACGGTCACATCCCCCTGCTGCTCATAGAGGGCGATGTGCGTATGTCCATAAACAGCAATATCTGCCCCTGCCTCATGCGCAGCCGCGGCGAGCATCCTTGTATCAAACCGCACGTTGAAGAGATGCCCATGCGTGAGAAAGATACGATGCCCGCCGGCCTCGACGACGGTCTCGTCATACGTTCCATCCAGAGGCAGATCGCAGTTGCCGAGGACGCGCACAACGCTCTTCCCCGTCAGCTGTTCCAGTGCATCTGCATCGGCGGCATAGTCTCCTGCATGAAGCCACATCTCTGCCTGTGCCGCCTCAGGATACTGCAGCATCGCTTTCAGGCTCTCAATATCCCCATGACTGTCGCTGACAATTCCAATATTCATGCTTCACCTCACGCCTAGGAAAGATTGGGCAAAAGGCGCCCTATGACGACATCTTCCGCTGCGGCACAGACAGCTCGATGATCGATCAACATGCGTCATGCGCGGCCAAGGAGTGCACGCAGCTCCTCCCTCATCTGATCGAGTGCCGCACCGCGATGACTGATGGCGTGTTTTTCCTCACGTGAGAGCTCTGCCATCGTCCGCCCATCCGCACGATAAAAATAGGGGTCGTAGCCAAATCCCTCCGTGCCGCGTGCTTCGTGGCGAATAAAGCCCGTACACGTTCCCTCTGCCGACAGTTCCCGTCCATCCCAAAGTGCGAGCACGAGGGCGCAGTGATAGGCGGCGCGGGCATTCTCCTCCCCGCGTGAGCGAAGTTCCGCGATCAGCTTCCGATTGTTTGCCGCATCGTCGCCATGCACCCCCGCATAGCGCGCGGAGCAGACACCGGGGGCACCGTCCAGTGCCTCCACCGAGAGCCCCGAATCGTCGGCAAGCGCCGAAAGCCCCGTTTTTTCACGATAGTACTGAGCCTTGATGCGCGCATTCTCCATGAATGTCGCACCATCTTCGACCGGCTCTTCGATCGCACCGAGCTCCGGCTTCAGCTCATAAAGACGTGACAGTGGAACAAGGCGCACGGGCAGCCCGAGAAATGCCGTCTCCATCTCCCGCACCTTCCCTGCGTTTGATGTGGCAATCAGTATCGTCTTTTCCTTCATATTATCCCTCCCGTCCCGGCAGCCACGAGAGCACATCACCGAGGGCGACCTTCTGCTGATCGATCAGCGTGCGAATGCCTTGCTCACCGAGATCCAGCAGAGCATTCAGCTCCTTCCGTGCAAAAGCACGGCCTTCGCCCGTCCCCTGCACCTCGACAAAGGCACCTGCGCCCGTCATGACAATGTTCATATCGACCATTGCCGCAGAGTCCTCCTCATAGCACAAGTCAAGAAGCGGCTCATTTCCCGCATTGATGCCGACGCTGACCGCCGCCACATAGTCACGTACGGGGAAAATACCGCGCTTCGCATAAAACGACGCACACGCCTCGACAAGGGCAACAAATGCCCCCGTCACTGATGCCGTCCGCGTCCCGCCGTCCGCTTGGAGAACATCGCAGTCAATGTGAATCGTACGCTCACCGAGTGCCTTCGTATCCACTACCGCACGAAGAGCACGTCCGATGAGACGCTGGATCTCCTGTGTCCGCCCCGACTGATGGCCGCGCACCGCCTCGCGCGCCGTACGTTCCGCCCCTGCACCCGGAAGCATGGAGTACTCAGCCGTCACCCAGCCCGTGCCCGTTCCCTTCAAAAAGAACGGCACGCGCTCCTCCACCGTCGCCGCACAGACGACGCGCGTATGACCGGTCTCAATGAGTGCGGAGCCATCCGCATAGCGCTGATAGCCGCGTTCGATCCGAACGGGGCGCAGCTGGTCGGCACGCCGCAGATCTCTTCTTGGCATGAAATAATATCTCCTTTGGAAGTAATTCTCCCCTCCGGCTCGCGCTGTCCGTCGCACCGTGCCGCAGCAAGGCAAAATCCGCAACACAAAGCCTCCCCCGTCATGCGGGGAGGGGAACCGCACAAGCGGGAAAGGGTACTGTATCATTTATGCCGTATGGCTCTCCTGATATTGACGATAATTCTTGATGACGCAGATCGGGGTTTTCTGTGATGCGTTGCCGAACGGATTGTCGAGCAGCAGCTTAGCGGCAAGTTCCCCATTTAATCCATCCGATACGCCGACCACACGTGAACGCTTGAGATCGTTGACATCCGCCACCATCGCGCCGAATGCCCCCACACGCGTCCGTATACGGTCTGCCACCTGGTCTGCATCCGCAGGACCATAGACAATCGCCTTGTCAAACGGCGGCATCGTTCCAGTCACATCGTCAATCAGCGCCGTTTCTCTGCCGCCCCAGCGATAGAACATGCCGCCTTTGCCGACGAGCTTTGCGAGAAAACCGGCAAAGAGGGCAAAGAGAACACGCCCCGTTCCCTCTACATCCATCAGGGACTGCATCCCATGCGGGCTGGCAAGGCTGCCGTAGTCTGGGATAAAGCGGCAGGCAAAACGTGCCGCGCGGGAAATGTGCAGCTGCTCCGGGAAGACAAACCGTCCCTGTGTAATCGCCACCACACTCTCAGCGCAGCAGACCAGATCGTCCGCCGTCACCTGCTCTCCTGCATAGTACTCAATCGCATCCACAATGTCATCCGCATCTGTCAGAATACGTGTCGGCACAGGAAGAATCTTCAGTTCAGCCATTCTGCACCTTCCCTTCCCGTACAAGCGCAACCCCGGCGAGCGCGGCAATCTCCGCCGCTGTCATCTTCATCAATACCTTGGAATAATGCGCCGGCGTCCGCCCCGTCTCCAGATAGATCAGATCCATGCGAAAATCCACCATGTGGGCAATCGCATCATCGAGTGTATGTCCGTTTCGCCCCTCAATGGAGAGCTTGAGAGCAAGATTTATGCGCTGCTTCTTCTCTATCAGTGCCGCCTCGAAGTAGTCATCCTCGCGCGGTGCCCCCTCACACTCCACCTTGCCGTGCACCAATGCGCCGTCGTACTGCTCATAGGGCAGCTGAACACGCAGGATCGCATCCATGATTGTCCCGCACTGCTTCCCCTCATTGGCAAAGGGAATCGTCGCACCGATCACTAGACTCTCGGGCGTCCGTTCCACGACGGAAAAGGGCGTCATCTCCTCTGTCTTCGGCACAATCACCTCCGTACCAAGATAAGCAAAGAGTATCTTCACGCCCGCATACACAATAAAAACGACTGCAATCAGCAGATGCAGCCACCACGAAAATTCAGATCCCAATGTCCCGTCCTTCTTTCTCCGCCGTCATCGCCGCTTCCATCGGCACATAGAACTCCTTGGGCAGGCGCGTTATATGTCCCGTATCGCGATGCGTAAATACATTTTCTGAGAAGCCGCTCACCAGCAGTGTTCCCGCCTGATTGAGAATGCGGTAGGAGAACACCATCTTGGCCTTTGTGAGCGCCGTCGCCGTGGTCTCGATCACCAGCTCATCGTCAAAATGACCTGGTGCATGGTACTCCGCACCGACCTTCGTGATTGGGAATACGTACCCCGCCTCCATCAATGCGCCCAACGTGATGCCGATGCGCCGCAGATACGCGACGCGTCCGATCTCAAACCAGCGGATGTAGTTCGCATGATGCACGACCGCCATCGCATCCGTATCGTAAAAATTCACCCGATGTGTTACTTCAACCGGCATGAAAACTCCTTTCAAACAATCTCTTCCATTCGCGCGGCACGCGCGAGATCCGCCTCCATGTGCGCCAGCTCCTCTGCACGCACAACAGGACGCCCCGACTCAAAAAACGTGCAGTGTGCGGTCTGCGCACCGATCGGCTGCGTTCGCAGCCCCGTTCGCCGCGCGAGCTCCTCCACCGTTCCCTCATTCCCATCCACGAGGCGCACATTCTGCGGCAAAAGCTGCCGCATCGTATCCTTGAAATAGTTGAAATGCGTACAGCCGAGCACGATCGCAGAATAATCCGAAAAACGATACGGTGCAAACGCATCCCGCAGGTACACCTCCACTGCCGAGGAGACGAACTCCTGCCGCTCCGCGAACTCCACCAGTCGCGGCAGTGCCAAGAGATCCACCAATCCGTTCGGATCGCAGGAGGAAATCAGCCGTTTCAGCTTCTCCCCATGCACCGTGATCGGCGTCGCCGTGACGAGTACATGATGCTCCGCATCGCGCGTGAGCGCCTTCTTGACCGCAGGCTCCATCCCAATGATCGGCACATCGTAGAGACGGCGCATCTCATCTACGGCCACGGAGGTCGCCGTATTGCATGCGACGACCACAGCATCGGCGCGCTGCTGCTCAATGAGAAAGCGAAACGCGGTACGAACAAAGCCGCGCACGGCGGGAACAGATTTCGTCCCATACGGCACATGATCGCGGTCAGCATAGAAGATAAACTCCTCCGACGGCAGCACACGGCGAGCATGACTAAGCACCGTCAGACCGCCATAGCCTGAATCAAACAGCGCAATGCGCATCTGTCCATCTCCTCTTCCTGATCGAAACCGACGGCTCTATTATAGCAACTTCTTCCTTTTTTTGCCATATTTGACACAAAAAAGCCATAATAAGGCAACAACTATGCACAGAGACGAGATTGGCAGAACTGTCTGCCTTGACAGAACAAATAGGATAGGCTACACTTAGCGCGTTGTTAATTTCTATTAAAAAGAAGGTATTGCAGTGAAATTCCCACGTTGGTTGCTCATCCCGATTGTTCTTATTCTCCTGTGTTTCGCTACGGCGGCACTACTCATGTGCACATCGCCCGGCGTGCCCGTACTCAACTACCACCAGGTCGAGGACAAGGACGGCAACCCACTCACACTATACTGCGACCAGTTCGATCAGCAGATGGCATATCTCGCAGAAGAAGGCTACCATACGATCACGCTGGATGAGATGATGGACGCCGCGGAAAACGGCACGCCGCTCCCCGAAAAGCCTGTCATCATTACCCTCGACGACGGCTACGTCGACAACTACGAGTATGCCTATCCGATCCTGAAAAAATATGGATTCAAGGCGACGATCTTTCTCATCAACGATTTCACGGGCGTCTACCCGAACTATCTGACATGGGAACAGATTCACGAGATGCAGGATTCCGGACTGATCGACTTTGAGAGCCACACGATGACGCACGCGAATCTCTCGGAGCTGACCTCGCGCGACGAGCTGCACCATGAGATCGCGGACTCCCGCGAAGCGCTCTCCAAGAAACTCGGCAAGGAGATCGACTACATCGCCTATCCGGGCGGACGCGTCACGGACGCGGTGGAAGAAGTCACACGAGATGCGGGCTATCGCGGCGGATTCACCGTTCACTACGGACTATCCACCCCCACAGAGGGCGTCTACCAGATGGATCGCATCCCCATCTTCGGATGCAACACGCATACAATGACACGCTTTAAGCTGCGGTTGGCATTCGCTCCGCTCATCGCACCATTTGAGGATCTGCGCCTGACCCTGCGTGCATGGGGACTGGCACCGATTGGAAACTATCTCCCGATCCCCTAAGAACGCGGTAAACGCGATGGTACTTAAACACAAGAACAGCCCCCGAGATTGCAGCTCGGAGGCTATTTTGTTTCCATTGTGCAGGCAGGGACTAGCACCTAGGCTCGTCGCCGTCAGTCTCACTCATCGAGCCATTTGCTGATATATCGTTGGCGATTTCATTTGTCAGCACTTCTGCCGTATTCTCTGTCGGCTCGTTCGAGGCTTCGCTAAAAACGTACTCCAGTAAGGAAGCCTCGATCTCCTCTCTGCTGTAAGGCGGCTTCTTTGTAGATAAATCCACCATCGTCAAGCATCTCCTTCATTGTTGATCCGTAACAATCAAACAGCCATCGTTTCCTTATCTTTGAATTCGGCACATTCGAGAATCTCCCTGCAATCCGTGCCTTGCGAGCTTCAGCGGTCTCTTCTGCCTCGATTATCGCCAACCGCCCCTTGGTTGTCAAGGAGATTCTACTCAGCAGAATATTTTTGTGAAAAATCTGTAAAAGATTGAGACAGGATTCAAAAAATATGCTATAATTCCCGTATTGGTTATTGTGTTTAAGGAGGGCTTTTCATGGATTTTGAAGCACTGGTGAAAGCGAAGTTTGACGAGGCTTATGCGGCGACGGAGCATCCGAAGAAATTCTTCCTCACGGAGAACGGTCGTGGTGTTGTCGACGGCGGTGATATGTATAACGCTCTGCTCCACGATGTGCTCGATGTCGTTCAGCGTGCTGTTGTGGGTATCCTGAAGGACAGCCATCACAATCACTAAGAACCGAAAGAATGTGGCCGCCGCACAGTTTAGTGCGGCAGTTTTTCTGTTGTCATTCCCACAAATTATAAATTCTCTCTCCCTTTTCATCTGCATCCAATTATGGTACAATACCCGAAAATAGGCGATTTTTCCTATTCATACAGAGGATGAATGGAAAAGGACGCATTTTTGTTATAGTTATCAAACTATTATAAATGCACGGTATTCTTTCGTGTTTCAGGGGAGGATGTACTATTTTTTTCATCACGCAAGGATGCAGAGGCGCAAATTTCCACCTCTTCGCCCGGGCATGGCGACGCCAAGGCACTGGAAAAGTACCTGCACGATCTGATCGACGGCGGACTGACCACCCCCGCCCCGACCATCCGCAGTCCGGAGCTGCAGAACATCACGCGGCTCATCGCACAGTTCGCCCAAAAACAACGGGAGACGCTGACGGAGCTCTCCCTCGACATCAACAAGTCGGTCGCCGAGACGGTACACGCCTCTGTTCAGCTCAACGAGCTGGCGCGCGAAAACCACGCCGTCGAAACGAACGTCAAGGAGCTGGTCGATGTCGTATCCTCGATGGCAAATGACATCGTTCACCTCGCAGAGGTCGTCTCCGAAACTGCAGATCAAACAGGCGTCGGCAAGGAATCAATGGATCTCACGCAGACACGCATCCATGAGGTCGTCAAGGAGACGGATGCGGCACAGAGTGGGCTCACAGAGATGACACAGGATGTAGAGTCGCTCCATGAGCGCACAGCGAGCATCGACAACCTCGTCGTCACGGTCAACAGCATCGCGGAACAGACGAATCTGCTCGCACTCAACGCCTCCATCGAGGCGGCACGTGCCGGAGAGCATGGGCGCAGCTTTGCTGTTGTCGCCGATGAGGTGCGCAAGCTCGCCGAACAGTCCAAGAACTCCGTCGACGAGATCCGCGATCAGCTGACAAAGATCCGCACGGGCGTCGAGCAGATTACGAATGCGTTCCAGCAGATGGACGACTCCTTCCGTGCCAATGTCGAGGCCGTGGGGCAGCCATCCGGCGAATCGAGCAAGCTCACCGCAGTCTTTGATGCCATCAACAAAACAATCGACGACCTCGCACCGCTTGCCCAGCGTCAATCGGCGGCATTCGAGGAGATGAACGCCACCCTCCAGTCCACCACCAATGATGTGGTACGCATGACGGACGGCTCAAAGACCTGCAATCGAGATATGTATGACTCGATCCGTAAAATCAATGCGGTACGCATGAACATCGGTGCACTGAAACTCGGCTTTGGTCCGAAAGCAATGATCGAATTCGCAAAGACTGACCACATGGTCTGGGGCATGAAGATCCATCAGCTCATCTGTGGCAATATCGACCTCAAGGCGGCTGATGTAGAAAACCATGCGATCTGCCGTCTCGGAAAGTGGTACTTCTCCGAGGGCAAGGAGAAATACGGTCACATGCCCGAGTTCGAGAAACTCGGCGTCGCTCATGAGAAATTCCACAAGCTCTGCGCTGCAACGATTACGGCGTATTACAATCACAAGACGGCTGAGGTGGACCGGAACCTGCCCGAGATCCAGCGCATCTCCGACGAGGTGATCGGCTATCTCGACGCGATCAAGAAAAAAATATAAGTTTGTACAAAAAGAGAGCAGTAATGCGAGGATTCTAACATCGCATTACTGCTCTCTTTTGTATTGTCAGCCTTGCTCGTAGTGGAACGGCTCAAGCTCCCAGAGAACGCCCGTCAGCTGCTCCACATCCACATCGGAGAAGACACGCAGCGTCGGACGCACATCCTCCTCGGGGAAGATCGCAACGGTCGCTGCCTCCTCGCCGTACTGGAAGAATGCCTCGACGGCACTGTGGTCAACGTAGATGCGCAGCGAAAGAGTACGATCGACGTAGAGCTTAAAGCTGCGCGTACCGCGTCCCCCCTGGCGCATTTTCGTGCGGTCGATGGTCATGACCTGTTCCAGACGATTGTAGCGGAACACCAATTTCTCCGCCCCATAGACCAACTCAAGCGCAACGGTGTAGGCATCCCCTACCTCGATGTCGAGCAGCAGCTCTGTGAGGTCAAAGAGCGCTGTCTCGAAATGGCTCGTTTGCTCCGCCTCCAGTGTGCGCTCTGTCTCACGGTGGCGCAGTGCCTTCAGTTCATGTACCGGCTCAGAAAAGATATGCCCCTGACGCAGTGTCAGCACGCGCGGCAGCGTGAGGCTGTGCATCCAGCCCTCCGCGCGCGTCGGGTAGTCGTCCTCACGGTCGGGCATCCCCATCCAGCCGATGAGAATATGCCTCCCCTCATGCGTCACGACCTGCGGTGCATAGAAGTCAAATCCGTGGTCGAGTTCCTTGAACCGCCCGTGCATGAGCATCTCCATCGCGTCCATGGACGCATGCCCTGCGATATAGCCAGACTGATAGAGATTCTGGCGGTCGTAGGCACGCGCGGGTACCCCCTGCGGGCAGAAGAGCAGGACGTCGTAATCCCCGAAGGAGAGGAGGTTCGGACACTCCCACATATAGCCAAAATCCTTCAGCTGTGTCTTCAGCTCGCCGCGGTAGACCCAGCCATCTGCCGTCTCGCGGTAGATGAGGACACAGCCGCGCTCTTCCTCCGTCTGCGCCCCGATGATGAGATAGCGTACGCCGTCGCGCTCAAACAGATAGGGATCACGAAAATGCGCCGTAAAGCCGGGCGGCGGCCCATCGATGATGATCTCCTCTTTTTTCACCATCCCCGTCGCCTTCGTATACGTGCCGAAGCGCTGTACGGAACTGCGATTGCCCTCCGCATCCTTCGCGTTGCAGGTGTAGAGGACGCGCAGCCGCCCGTCCTCCTCCGCAGCGCACCCCGAGTAACATCCGTCCTTATCAAGTGCGTCGCTCGGCCACAGGGCGAGCTGGGGCACGCTGTAGGTACAGAAGTCGCGCGTCTTCGTGTGTGCCCACGATTTATTTTTATGCGCACAGCCGAAGGGATTCCACTGATAGAAAATATGCCAGCCATTGTGGTAGGCGAGCCCGTTCGGATCGTTGATCAGTCCAAATGGCATTTCGAGATGAAAGCCATTGTGACGGCGATCAGTGAAGGGAAAGCCCTCCGCCAACCGTGTGTCAATGTCCCGCTTGTCAAAATTCTCCACAGCGCTCACTCCTCCGGGCGAAAGACGACAAAGGTCAGACCAAAGGCGACGGCAAAGCCGATCACGTTGACGAGGATGTAAGCGGGCAGATGATCAAGATAGAGCAGCGTCCCGGGCAGAACGGTAATACCCATGCCCGTCCCCGCGAGATGCAGGAAGCCCGCCACTGCGCCCGCGCATGCCCCGCCGACCAGACCGCAGATAAACGGGCGCATAAAGCGCAGGTTAATGCCGAAGATCGCAGGCTCTGTGATGCCGAGGAAAGCAGGAACAGCCGAGGAAATATAGAGGGCACGCTTTTTTGCATCACGCGTACGCGCTGCGACCGCAACGGCGGCACCGCCCTGTGCCACAATCGCACCGGTAATGATGGCGTTGAACGGGTCAACGCCTGTCGACGCGAGAAGCTGCACCTCAAGCGCGTTGAACACATGATGCACGCCGAACACGACGATCACCTGATGCAGACCGCCGACGACAAAACCGCCGATGCCGTACGGCAGCTCCAAAAAGGCACGTACTGCGCCGAAAACACCGATCTCGAGTGTGTGCATGATCGGTCCGATGATGAGGAGCCCGAGCAGCATAGAGACAAACAACGTAAGGAACGGCGTGACAATGAGGTCAATGATATCGGGCACAAAGGTCTTGAACCATTTCTGCAAACGCGCCGCAAAGATACCAAGTACGAGTGCGGGCAGAACCGAGCCCTGATAGCCGACCACGGGAATTGGAATCCCGAAGATCTCCATTGAGAGAGGAACGGCATCCCCCGCCGCGATCGCATAGGCGTTCGGCAGCTGCGGAGCGACAAGCATCAGACCAAGCACAATGCCGATGACGGGCGTTCCGCCGAAGCGGTTCATCGTCGACCAGCAGACGAGCGCGGGCAGGAAGGCAAAGGCCGTATCCGTCAGGATCTGACTCATGCGCAGGAGATTTTCGTTCATCTCGATGCCGAGACTCTGTGCCATCCCGCGCAGCCCCATGAAGAGTCCTGTCGCAACAAGCACGGGAATGACGGGGACAAAGACGTCGCCGAGGGTGCGTGAGACCTTCTGCAGCGGCGACATCTGCTCGTATGCCTCCTGCTTTCCGCTGCCCGCAGTCGAGCCGAGATTCGTCCCCGCGACGAAGGCGTCATAGACCTTGTCGACAAATCCCGTCCCGAGGATGATCTGATACTGGGCGGCGGCAAAGAACTGTCCCTTCACGCCGTCGATGTTCTCGATCGCCTTCTCGTCGATGATCGTCTTGTCGTTGACGATCAGTCGCAGACGCGTCGCGCAGTGCTCGGCACTACGAACATTCCCCGCTCCGCCGACATACTCCCAGATCAGCTTGGCGACGCGCTCTTCCTTTGGCAGATTCGGGTCAATGTCGTCCTCTGCCGCCTCCTCTGCCGCAGCCTGCGTCTCCGCCGTGGCTTCTGCATTGTGAGAGGAAATTTCTGCCCCATCCGACACCAGCGTGATCGTCCCATAGTCTGCCGCATTGGTCACAAGGATGGGCGTCGTCGTCTCATAGCCGGCCGCGCGGATGGCGGCGGGATCGAACTCGATCAGCAGCTGCCCCTTCTTCACCGTATCGCCCTGCGCCACATGCGCAGTAAAATGCATCCCCCCGAGCTTCACCGTATCCACGCCGACGTGGATGAGGATATCCACGCCATCTGTCCCGTGAATCCCAATGGCGTGCTTCGTCTCAAAGAGCACAGTTACCTCGCCATCCACGGGAGAGACCACACGGCCCTCCGGGTCGGCTACCGCCGCACCGCGCCCCATTGCCCCGCTCGCAAAGGCGGGATCCGACACCTCCGACAGCGGGATCAGCCGCCCCTGCAGAGGACTGTCCAAACGAATGTCCTTCATGTAAATTCCCCCTTATGGAAACGCCGATACATTCGGCACTTCCTTAGAACCCCGCGCCCCATGCGCATATCCTTCTAAAATTTTACTAATTTTTCTTTTCATTGTCAACGTAGACCGCCTATATCACGGCATAATCGGCAAAATCATTTTACAACCCAAAGCCCATGTGATAGAATAACTGTGGAAAGTTTTATTGTATACCATGGGGAGGGCATAAGAGATGGCCGTAAAGTATGAAGTCAGTGTGACTGCCATCGGCAAACTGGCGCGCAAATTCCTCGAGACCAACAGCAGCATTATCCTGCTGGACGAGGGAGCACACCCCAATCTCGCCGAGATGGTCATTGAGCACACATCAGGTGATCTGAAGAGCGACATCACCGTCGGAGATACGCTGACGTTTGGAAAGCAGAAATATAAGGTCACACGTGTCGGTGAGAACGCAAATGACACGATCCGCGACAGCGGGCACTGCACGCTGCTCTTTAACACAACAGGCTCTATGCCAGGGCAGATCGAACTGGAGGGCGGTCCCGTACCTCCGATCTCAGTGGGACTGAAGTTTTCCTTCTCCGGGAAATAAAACCAAAGAAACTGTGAGAGCCAGATCAACTGTAATGCACTCTGGCTCTTTTCTGTATGCACAATGAAGGAGAATATCCATGAAAAAAATTCTCGCCGTATTGCTTGCCGCGCTGCTTCTTCTCACGCTCGGCTGCAGGAGTAAAAATACGGCAGCCGACGACGCAGAGGAAGATCATGCTGCCCTCGACCTCTCTCAACCGCTGAAGCCCCCTGCTTCCTTTGAAGGAAAACGCGTGCTCGTCGCATTCTTCTCGCGCGCAGGGGAAAACCACGAAGTCGGCTACGTCGAAAAGGGAAACACGGCGCTCCTTGCTGAGCAGCTTGCAGAGCTTATCCATGCGGATGCCACGTTCGAGATACAGACTGTCATCCCCTACCCGATCGACCTCAAGGAGATGACAGAGGTGGCAAAAGAGGAGCAAGCCAAACAGGCGCGCCCTCTGCTCGCATCAAAATTCGATGATATGGCGCAGTACGACATCATCTTCCTCGGCTATCCGATCTGGTACCAGGATCTACCGATGCCGATCTACACCTTCCTTGAGAGCTATGACTTCGCAGATAAGGTCATCATCCCATTCTCCACCGGATCGGGCAATGCAATGAGCGGCAAAGAGGCGGATATACCGAACTATGCCAAGGGCGCGGCGGCGTTTCCGGGGATGTGCATCCGCGGCAAGACGGTGCGTGACAATGCGACAGAGACAAATAAGCGCATTGCCGTCTGGCTGGAGGGATTGGGGTACCACAACTGATGCGCACCCTGCTCTTTGTCCTCATCACGCTCCTCATGTTCTTTCTGCCAAACCGTTTGCTGACGACGGAGCCCGTGCATGAGTATCTGGGCTGTGCCCTTCTCATCCTCGGCGGCATCCACCTGTGGCTCGAGCGCGCCTATCTTCGCGCGCTCTTTTGGCGGCGCCTGCCGATGACGGCACTCAACACGGTGAACATCATCATGCTCCTGCTCCTTGCCGTGACCTTGGTATCTGGCATACTCATCTCCCTCTACGCTCTCCCCATTGTGCGTCTGCGCGGGCTCGCATCCATCTACGTCCACGCAGTCCACCTCTCTGCCGGTGTGCTGCTCTTTCTCGTCGTTGGCGTGCATGTCGGTCTGCATGCCCGCATGCTGTGGCGGGCTCTGCTGCGCCGTATCCCGCTGCATATCCCACAGGCGATGCCACGCGTTCTATATGTCGTCGGTATTCTTCTGACGGCAGCAGGCATTCACCGCTTTATCACGACGCGCATCTACGACAAGATCCTCTTTGAACATCTATCATTTGGCGGACTTACGGGAACATGGACATACCAGTGCGACCTGCTCCTCATGTTCCTTGCCTGCGCATGCCTCGCCATCTTCTATCAGTCATGGCGCATGCGGAAATAAAAACAAAGGAAGCACTGATAAATTCAGCCCGCCATCTTAGCGCATCTTTTTTGCCCGCTTTTTGTCGGCAAATCCTCCACATAGCTTTGGCTATGCGTCCAGTTTGCCTCCTCAATCGGACGAAAAATTCTACGCCAATCTGACGGACTTCATTTTATCAGCGATTCCTAAAAAGACGCTTTTCACTATACTGTGAGAAGCGTCTTTTTCGTAAGTATTGCGTATATCCCACCGCCATTACATCATCGCATCCATCGCGTCGAAGATCGGTAGGAGAAAGGAGAGTACGGCAAAGAAGATGAGCCCCGCGACAACGACGATCATCATCGGCTCGGCGAGTGCCGTCACACGTTGTCCAATGGTTTCCGCCCGGCGTGCGCAATACTCGGCTGCCTGCGGAAGAATGCGTTCCAATTCCCCCGCCTCCTCGCCTGCGGCTAGCATACCACGCACGAGAGACGGCAGATAGGGGTCATCTGCCATGATCTGTGTGAGGCTGCGGCCCTCGGTAAGTCGCTGTTCTATGCTGCTCAGCTGACGGCGAAGCGCACGATTTCCCGTTACCGTGCATGCCAGTGCAATGGCGCGGTCGAGGCGAATCCCACTGCGCAGGAGAACGGCGAGAACGCATAGGATCATCTGCCACACACGACAGCGGATGAATACGCCCACAACGGGCAGCCGCAGGATGCAGCGGTCACAGAGAAAGCGCGCCGTCGGAATGCGCAGGAGCAGCCCGATACCGAGGGGCACGGCGAAAAGGAGACATACCGTCGCCACAGGCGCATCGGCGATCTGTGCCGACACCGTGAGGAGCAGCTGTGTCGGCAGTGGAAGATCGGCATGCAGATCCGCGAGGAGTGCCGCGAAGATGGGCAGAATAAAGACGGTCATGAGGACGATGGAGAGCACGACTGCCGCCAGTAAAAAAAGCGGATAGAGGAGCGCGCTCCACAGTGCCTCGCGCATACGGTACTCCTCTGTGAGAAACGACGCTGCCGCTCCGAGCACGACATCGAGCGAGCCGCTCTCCTCCCCCGCGCGTACCATGCCGATGAGAACAGGGGAAAAGATCTGCCTCTTCGTCTCCATCGCCTGTGAAAGCGGCATCCCCTGCATGGCCGCATGATGCAGAGCATGGAGCAGCCGTCCCGACGATGATGTTTCTCCCACGCCGTCGCGCAGGCGTTCCAGTGCGCGGTGCAGGGGAAGTCCCACGGCGAGAAGGGCAGATAGCTCCTGAAAGAAGGCGATCCTCTCCTCGTCCGTCACACCGCCACGGCGCGACAGCCACTGCTGTATATGCTGCGGCAGGCGCAGCGTCCGTCGCTCCTCGATGCGCACGGCCGTCTCACCGCGCTCCATGAGCATCCGTGCCGCTGCCGGCGCGCTCTCGGCTTCAATGATGCCGTGTATCTTTCGCCCCTCTGCCGTGCACGCCGTATAAGAAAATATCGTCATGCGAGGACGCCCCGTGCACGAAGCTCGGCCTCTGCCATCTCCGCCGTCTGCATCCCCTGCGCAGCACCGCTCATCATGAGCGTCTCAAGCTGATCATAGCGTCCCTGCCGCAGGACATTTCGCACGGCGGAGGTACCAACCAGCGTCTCAAACACGGCAATACGGCCGCCGCCCCGCCGCGGCAGAAGGCGCTGAGCAAAGATGCCGCGGACGACATCGGCAAACTGTGCGCGCACCGCATCCCGCGCATCCGCCGGAAAGAAACTCTCCACGCGGCGCGCCGCCTGCGCGGCCGTCCCCGCGTGGATTGTCCCCACGACGAGCACGCCCGTCGCCGCCGCGAGGAGTGTCGCCTCAATGGTTGCACGGTCACGGATCTCACCCACGAGCAGGAGGTCGGGATCCTCACGCAGCGCACTGCGCACAGCATCGGGAAAGGAAGCAAAATCCCGCCCCTCTTCCCGCTGACTGAAAAAGGCACGATCTGCGGCAAAAACATATTCGACGGGATCCTCAAGTGTGAGGATATGGAGAGAACGCGTATGGTTGACCGCATCAATGAGCGCGGCAAGCGTTGTCGTCTTGCCTGCCCCCGTCGCTCCGCAGAGCAGCACGAGTCCATCCCTCATCTCAAGAGCCGTACGCACGGCAGACGGCATACCGATCTCATCGGGCGTCATGATGCGCTCAGGCAGGAGACGCAGGGAAAGAGCCATCCCCTCCTGCGTCCGATAAAAGTTTCCTCGAAACCGCCGTCCCTCCCAGTTCCACGCGGCATCGACATCCTGCACAGAAAGAAGAGCGCGCTGCGCATCCGAGAGCATTTGACAAGCACACGCCTCCATCAGTGCCGCTGTGGGAATGAGATCCTCCGCCATCAGCACGCCGTCACGGCGCAGCTGTATCTGCTGATGCGGTGCCGCATGGAGATCCGAGGCATTCACTGTCATCATGCGGCGCAGCAGTTCCTGCCACGCGTCCGTTTCATCCATAGAGTGCACGCTCCACCTCCTCTAACGTCGTCTCCCCTTCGATAGCCTTTGCCGCGCCGTCCTGCCAGAGAGAGCGCATCCCCTCCGCCCCTGCCGCGCGCCGCAGATCATCCCGCGATCTCGCTCCGAGGATCGCCGTGCGGATATGCTCGGAGATGGGCAGCATCTCATGTATCGCCATGCGTCCATGATAACCGCTCCCGCGACAGTGCGAGCAGCCGCGCCCGCGCACGAGCGTCATCCCTTCATGATAGAGCGATCCGAGGAGAAGAGCCTCATCTGAGCCTGCAGCGACGGTGTACGTCTCACGACAATGAACGCAAACACGGCGCACAAGCCGCTGGGCTACGACCCCCGAGAGCGTCGCTGCGAGCAGATAGGGCGGCGTCCCCATCTCGATCATGCGAAAAATCGCGGCGACACAGTCCTCCGTATGGAGCGTCGAGAACAGCGCGTGTCCCGTGAGGGCAATACGCACCGCCATCTCCGCCGTCTCACGGTCGCGGATCTCGCCCAAGAGGATCTTCTGGACATCCTGCCGCAGTGCTGCCCGCAGTCCCGCGACAAAGGTCAGCCCCGCCTCTGGACATACGGCAAACTGACTGATTCCGTCAATACGCCGCTCCACGGGATCTTCGAGCGTCATAATGTGACAGTTTGGGTCATTGAGCTCAGCGAGTGCCGCATAGAGCGTCGTCGTCTTGCCCGAGTTCATCGGTCCACAGACGAGGAGGAGCCCCGTCGGTCGATGGATGAGTCGTTCAAAAATCGCTTCGTTTTCCGGCGTGAAACCGAGCTCCCTGCAGTGAAGGAATCGCTCCGTCCCGTCCATAATGCGCACAACCATGCGCTCACCGCCCACGACAGGAAGAACCGCCACGCGCATATCGACGCTGCGCTCCCTGTGTGGATAGCGAATCTGCCCATCCTGCGGACGGTTGCGCTTCGCCGTGTCGATGCCCGCCATCACCTTTAGACGTGCAATAACTACCGGAGCGATTGCCACCGGCAGCAGGATCGGATACGCGCGCAGCAGCCCATCGACGCGGACGCGGATGCGCAGTCCTTCCTCCATCGGCTCAAGATGGATGTCCGTTGCCTCTTCATCCAGTGCTGCATCGAGGACGGCGTCCACGAGCGTCAGTACATGACTGCCGCGTCCCTCCGGACGAGACGGCAAGCGCATTTCACGTACGGCATTTGTCACAAGACGCTGCAGCATTTCCTGCTCCATCGGTATGGCTCCTTTCCGATGTGCCGTCATAATCCACCGCGAGTAGATACAGCCCGCCGGCCGGAGCCGTGGGCGGCGCGAGCCGACGATCCCGTGCCGCAAAGATCTCCGCAAAGCGATCCTTGGAGATACGCCCCGTACCGACCGCCACAGCCGTACTGACGATATTGCGCACCATGTGATAGAGAAAGCCCGTGCCGTGGATATAGAGCGAGAGACGCCCCGCCCCCTCCGCCGTCAGACGGATCGTATCGAGCGTACGGACGGGCGACATCGGCGCACCACCCGCCGCACGAAATGAGGAGTAGTCATGCGTCCCCTCAAGGAGATGCAGCGCCGCCCGCATCGCATTGTAATCGAGCGGCTGAAAAATCTGCCATGCATAGCTGCGTGTGAAGGGATCCGGCACGCGGCACTCCTTCATGCGATAGACGTATGCCTTGCCCGTTGCACTGTGCCGTGCGCTGAAATCCCGCGCTGCCTCCCACGCCTCCGACACGACAATATCCGGCGGCAGGAGGCCGTTCACCGCACGCGGCAGGCGCTCCGTCGGGATGCGTCCGTCCGTGAAGAAATTCACCACCTGACCATAGGCATGAACCCCCGCATCCGTGCGCCCCGCCGACGCAAGCTCCACCGTCTCACCGCAGACCTGGGCGAGAGCCGCCTCAAGGACATTCTGCACGGCACGGATGGGCGGCGTCTGCCGCTGAAAGCCGTGATAGTTCGTCCCATCGTAGGCGACCTTCAGCGCGATATTTCGCGCACGCGCCTTCATCATCGCCACATGCTCAGGGCGCAAAGCTCAGCCCTCCCACACTCACGGCACAGATGCCCGCCGCACCGAGGATAAAGACGGCGACAGCCGCATAGTCGACACGCCCGATGTACAGCTCCTTCATCTGCGTACGTCCTTCACCGCCGCGGTAGCAGCGCGCCTCCATCGCCATTGCAAGCTCATCGGCACGGCGAAACGCAGAGAGAAAGAGCGGCACGAGCACGGGTACAATGGCACGCATCCGCCGCACGATACTGCCATGCTCAAAATCCGCCCCACGTGCCTTCTGCGCCTTCATGATGCGATCCAGCTCCTCCAGCAGCGTTGGGATAAAGCGTAAGGCGATCGTCATCATCATCGACAGCTCATGCACGGGAACCCCCACATGGCGCAGCGGAGAGAGAAGTGCCTCCAGCCCGTCGGTCAGGCGCAGCGGACTCGTCGTTAGTGTCAGCAGCGTACTCAACAGGATGAGCAGGATTAGGCGCAGCCCGATATACACGCCGCGTGTCAGCCCCTCCCACGTCGCCGACAGGGGGCCGACGGCAAACAGTTCCGTCCCCGGCGTCATAAAGAGGTGCACGCCGAACGTAAAGAGTACGATCCAGAGAATCGGCCGAATCGAGCGCAGCTGCATCCCAAGCGGAACCTGAGAAACGATCATGAGCAGCGCAATGCTGATGCCAAGCGCAAGAAAGCCTGCCACGTTCTCGACGAAGAAAACGAGCAGCAGGTAGAAGAACAGGAGAACAATCTTGACGCGTGGATCCATGCGGTGCAGGAAGGAATCTCCGGGCATATAGCGTCCAATTTGTATGTCATTCAACAAATTACCACATCCATTTTTTCATTCTTCCTATTATATTATACCATCTGGTCTACTGTTTTTCATTTATTTTTCGAGAAAGCTATGATATAATTTCATAAAATGTCGATATAATATGTATACGAGAATGATAATTTACCGCGATCGTATACAAGATGAAGGAAGGTTCCCTTATGGAAGATGCATTCATCGGGCGTCAGGCGATTCTCGATCTGCAAAAGAATGTCTACGCATACGAGATTCTTTTTCGCAGTGGTCTGAAAAACGCCTTTGACCCCAATCTCGACGGAAATGTGGCAACACAGAGCGTCATGGTCAACGCCATGCTCAATTTCGGCATGAAAAAACTCGTCTCCAACCGAAAGGCTTTCATCAACTTCACAGAGAAGAATCTCCTGTCGCGTGCACCGAAACTCCTGCCCTCCGACAGCATCGTCGTGGAGGTACTCGAGACGGTGCAGCCGACTCCTGAAATTCTCGAAGCCGTACGTGATCTAAAGGATGCAGGCTACAAGATCGCTCTCGACGACTTTGTCCTGCTCCCGGGCTACGAGCCGCTCATCAACATGGCGGACATCATCAAGGTGGACTTTCGCATCACGACAGCTCCCGAGGAGCGTGCCAACCTGCGCAAGGTGCTCCCCCCGCAGGTGCGGCTTCTCGCCGAGAAAATTGAGACAGAGGACGAATTCCGTCAGGCAGTGGAGGATGGCTATGTCCTCTTCCAGGGCTATTTTTTCTGCAAACCCGTCGTCCTGCACCAAAAGAGACTCACCAACAACGAGCTATCGCGTATTCGCCTTCTCAAGGAGGTCAACCGTCCGAACGTTGACTTTAACGCCATCACGGAAGTGATCGGGGCGGATACGAATCTCGTGTACAAACTCCTCACCTATATCAACTCGGTCGGCATCGGACTGACCAACCACGTCTCCAACCTACGGCAGGCTACTGTGCTCCTTGGCTTCAGCGGGATCCGCAGCTGGGTGACACTCATCAGTCTCCAAACCTTCTCCGAGGACAAACCGAGCGAACTCTTCACCCTCTCGCTCCTGCGTGCAAAATTCTGCGAGCTGATTGCCCGCAGTCTGAACCGGCATGACCTCACGCCGGACACGGGCTTCCTGCTTGGCATGTTCTCCCTAATTGACGTACTGCTCAACCAGCCGATGGCGGAGATACTCAAGGAGCTCACTCTCTCCGACGAGTTGAATGCTGCTCTGCTTGGTGAGGACAACGCTCTGCGCCGTCTGCTCGACCTCGTCATCTCCTACGAACAGGGCAACTGGTCGTCAGTTGTTGCGTGCTGTGCGCATGAACACATCCCATTGGAGGAGATCAGCACGATCTATGACGAGGTTCTCGAATGGTATAACAAACTCCAGGCTGTCTGCTGACAGCGGACACCAAAAAAGCCCATTGGTTCGCGCCGATGGGCTTTTCTATGTTCTTTATTATTTCGGGTTGTACTCCAGAATCTTAATCTTCTTCTCCTCATTGAGATCGATGACCTCATCCTCCGAAATCGTCACGATCGGGAGCGGCACAACACCGTGCGGATATGCCGTGATCGTTCCCTCGCGATGATTGCTGAGGAGCACACGCGAGCCGAGGAAGGCATTCTTGATATTCATCAGGACGGGCAGGCAAACCTGCGGATCGAGCGTCGTATACATCTGCCGCGCAATCTCCGTCACCGCATCGAACGGCGTGCGGCGCGGGTAGCCCTCGCGTTCGACCGTGATATTGTCATAGAGATCCGCCACAGCGATGATGCGAGCATAGAGATGAATGTCGTCGCCCTTGCTGTTGAACGGGAAGCCGCTGCCGTCCATGCGCTCATGATGCTGCATCGCCGCAAGGCGCACGCCCTCCGTCAGTCCCGCCACATTGTTGAGGATATGCGCTCCATCTACCGTATGCTGGATGTAGTTCTCATAGTCCTCGCCCTCAAGCGTTTCTACATTCTTTTCGAGCAGACGCTGATCAAAACGCGACTTGCCGACATCGTGGAGGAATCCCGCAAGAACAACATCCTTTGCCGTCTCACGGTCGAGCTTCATCCACTTGGCAATGACCCCCGCGAGGATCGACACACGCAACGAGTGGTTATAGATGTCGCTCGCGAGATGGTTGACCTCATTGAGATAGTCAATCGTTCCGCTGCGGCGTGAGAGCGGCAGCAGATCCTCCTGCACCATCTCATTCGTCTCTTCCACGGGAACCGTGCCCGTCTTCTTTGTCTCCTCAAAGATCGACTTCGCCGTACCGATGACATTCTCATACTGCTTGATGAAGAGATTGCTGCGCGAGAAGATCGGCGAACGCTCCTCCTTCAGCTCCGATTCGTCCTTGATGTAGACAACGGGGATCTTCAGAAACTTCAGACGCGTGATGTGCGCCTTCGTCAGCTCCGTATTCTCCGACACCACCACCACGCGCTTGGCGTTGACGATCGTCCGCGCTAGGATCATCCCATTCTCAAGATCGTCTACGGATATTGCACGCAAAGCAAGCCCCTCCCTCGGTTTACGTCATTCTTCCTTACGAAATTCTCATGTCTATAAATATTTCGACCTGAAAAGAAAAAAACCTGCTTAATTAAAAAAATCTTGACATATTTTCTTCACCTATCGTATAATACACACACATCAGTACTTTATTGTATTAAAGCAGTAGAAGGATAAGGAGAAACGAAGATGAACTGGAAAGCGATTCTGACCGGAGCAACGGTACTCGCCTGCTCGGCAGCACTCCTCGCAGGGTGCGGCAGCACTGAGAAAGCCCCCTCGACGGATAATGCGGCAGAGATGGGAAAGATCATCGTCGGACTTGACGACAATTTCCCGCCGATGGGCTTTAAGGACGAGAACAACAAGATCGTCGGTTTCGACGTTGATCTCGCAGAGGAAGCAGCAAAACGCCTCGGTCGTGAGGTTGAGTTCAAGGCAATCGACTGGTCGAGTAAGGAAGCCGAGCTCAAGAGCGGCCGCGTGCAGGTGCTCTGGAACGGTCTCGACATCACCGAAAAGCGCAAGGAGAGCATGCTCTTCTCGAAGCCCTATATGGACAACCACCAGATCATCTTCGTGAAGAAGGGCAACACCGCCGTCACGGATGAGAAGAGCCTCGCGGGCAAGACCGTCGGCACGCAGAGTGCGGGCACGGCGGAGGAGTACATGGACGCCTCAGATTTCTATAGGAAGGAAGTCAAGGAGGTCAAGAAGTACCCCGACTACGTTGCGGCATTCATGGATCTTGAGAATGGCCGTCTCGATGCCGTCATCGGCGACGAGATCGTCGGCCGCTACTACATGAGCAAGCATCCCGACACACTGGATGCGCTCGACGTGGTCGTCGGTCCTGTGAGCGAGTTCGGCATCGCATTCGCGAAGGACAACACGAAGCTGCGCGACGAGGTGCAGAAGGTCCTCGACGAGATGAAGGCGGACGGCACGATCGCCAAGATCTCGACGAAGTGGTTCGCCAAGGACATCACGAAGTAAATGGCCGCCCTTCTGCCGCACGTGGCAGAGGCACAAAGAAAGAGCTGCTGTACGATGTCGAATCATCGTGCGGCAGCCCCTTTTTCTGTAAGGAATATCATTCATGGACAAAACACTGGATACCATCCGTCTCATGCTCGAGGGCTCAGGCATCACCCTCGAGATTTTCTGTGTCACGCTCGCGCTTTCCCTGCCGCTGGGGCTCTTTGTCGCGCTCGGACGACTCTCTCACTTTCGGCCGCTCAGCCGCATCCTCGAAATCTACATCTGGATTATGCGCGGTACGCCGCTCATGCTGCAGCTGCTCTTCGTCTACTTCGCCCTGCCGATGGTCGGCATCCTGCTCCCCGACATTGCAGCGGCACTGCTCGCCTTCGTCCTCAACTACGCCGCCTACTTCGCCGAAATCTTCCGTGCGGGCATACAGGCGGTGCCGCGCGGTCAATTCGAGGCGGCGCGCGTCCTCGGCATGAGCGGCCCGCTCACCATGCGCCGCATCATCCTGCCGCAGGTACTGCGCATCACCCTGCCGCCCGTCAGCAACGAGACCATCAACCTCGTCAAGGACACATCCCTCGTCTACATCCTCGCCATGAACGACCTCCTGCGCGTCGCGCGCACCATCGTACAGCGCGAGTTTGACATGACCCCCTTCCTCATCGCAGGCATCTTCTACCTTGCCATGACCGCTGTACTCACCTATGGATTCAAAAAACTGGAGGCGCACTATGGCAGATACGGAAACTAAAGACACGATGCTCAGGATGCGCGGCATCCACAAATCCTTTGGTGAGCTCAGCGTTCTCCGCGGGATCGACCTCACCCTCGCGCGCGGCGAGGTGCTCGCCATCATCGGCTCCTCCGGCTCCGGCAAGTCAACGCTCCTGCGCTGCATCAACCGATTGGAGACCATCGACCGCGGCGACATCACGATCGGCGGAGAGGTACTCTGCCATACGCCGGACGGTGCGGCATCGGCGACCTACGCGGACACTGCCGACGTGCGTCGCATCCTCATGGCGACGGGCATGGTCTTTCAGCAGTTCAACCTCTTCCCCCACATGACCGTGATCGAGAACCTCATCGAGGCACCGATTCACGTCAAGGGGATGAAACGCGACGAGATCCTCCCCTACGCCCGCGACCTCCTCAAAAAAGTTGGACTCTCCGACCGTGAGAACTACTACCCGAGCCAACTCTCGGGCGGACAGCAGCAGCGCGTCGCCATCGCGCGCGCCCTCGCCATGAAGCCGGACATCATGCTCTTTGACGAGCCGACCTCCGCCCTCGACCCAGAGCTCACCGGCGAGGTGCTGCACACCATGCGTGACCTCGCTGCCGAGCACATGACCATGATCGTCGTCACACACGAAATGGCATTCGCACGCGAGGCCGCCACCAACGTCGTCTTTATGGAGAACGGCGTCATCGTCGAGCAGGGCGAGCCGCAGACATTCTTCCGTACGCCGAAGGAAGAACGCACACGGGAGTTCCTGCGAAATATGCTCTAAACATCTTTATATCATCTTTATATCATCTTTATATCACCTTTACATTATCTTTCTTTCATGCTAAACTCTATGCAAGAGGTGATGAAAATGGCACAGGCACAAACATTGATCAATTTCCGTATGGACACTGATTTGAAACGCAGTATGGAAGAAGTCTGCCGTGATCTTGGCATGAATATGACAACGGCATTTACCATCTTTGCAAAGAAGATGAGTCGCGAGCGGCGCATTCCCTTTGATGTCTCCATCGATCCGTTCTACTCCCCCGCCAATATCGCATACCTCGAAGGCATTGTATCCGATATGAAAAGCGGCAAAGCGAAATTCGAAGAGCATGATCTCATCGAGGTTGACGAATGAAACTTCTGTGGGAAGAACGTGCTTGGGGAGACTATCTCTACTGGCAGATGCAGGATCGCAAAACGTTAAAACGGATCAATGACCTTCTCAAAGATGTGCAGCGAAATGCGTATGAGGGAATTGGAAAACCCGAACCTCTCCGCGAAAACCTCTCCGGCTGTTGGAGCCGCCGCATAGACGAAACAAATCGATTGGTCTATCGTATAGAGGATGGCAGTTTGTATATTCTCGCGTGCAGAGGACACTATTGAGTATAAGAGAAAGCACCGGGTGAAACGAAACAGGGCAGATGCAGAGGCAACGAGCCTCTGCATCTGCCTCGTTTTGTTATGTCGACAAAGAATTATAAAAACTCTGTGATGTACTGATCGTTCAGAGAATCCAAACGAACCTGACTGAGCATGTATAGCTCACTCTCTGTAAACTTATATTGGGAACTTCCAAAAATACGCGCCATGATGAGGAGGAAGAGACGAACACCAAAGAGCCCGATACATTCATCCCACAGCTTCACATCCTTACATTGATACGATCCCCCCTGTGTATCAATTTGAAAGACCATGCCCATCAAATTAGAGTCAAACACTACACGTGCAATATCTGCATAACGTACATGAATCAGCGATTCATTGTAATCTGCAACATATAAGGCTCGATCTGTAAAGACAATGGCCATCATACTGACGGCTTTTCCGTATCCTATGATGGTCTCCTGCCCCTTTGCGATTTCCTCTCCAATCCCCGTATCAGGGATGGACACATACGGATGCACCTGATAGGTAAAACCATCCTTCCAAAAGGGATTGCAGTGATCGAGAACACGCCGTCCATCCTTTAGATTGCCAAGAATCAGAACACTGCAAAGTTCCGCCAAGACCTCGGGTGTCATGTATTTTGAAGAGTCGATTCCTTTCTCCCGCACCTGTTCATACGCCTCATCAAAGTCCACATCGATGAAGCGAATCCCCAGTTTCTCAAAATCCACTGGTCGCTCGCTGTCAATCACGGCAACGGCATTTCCAACTCCGTAATAAGTACGCTGTTTTGCCACGAGAGGAATATGAAACTCTCCACCGCACAAAAGAATCTCTGTCGGATTATTTTTCAGCACATCATCCAAATCTTTTTGATCGAATGCAGCATACTCAACCATATTCAGATAACGCTCATTGCTTGTGCATTGACGTAGTTTTTGCATCTTTCGTTCACGTTCACGAACTGCCTGACTATCAACGGTATTCGTGGCAACGCCCTTGACACCGAGAATGGCGCAGAGCTGCGCGGCAAGATCAGGGGCATCGCCGTCAAGAGCCGCGACCTGCTCCGCCATCTCCGGCAAGTAGTGATCCTCGAGCCAGATTTTCAGCCGTCCGTTATGGAACTGGGCGATGATTTTTTCGAGATCAAAATGCTCACGCACCTCCTCGATATTGCTGCGCGCCAAATAGCCATCCTTTAGTTCGAGTGGGAATTTCACTTTTCGCGCCATGATACTTCCTCCACATTCCATAAACGGCGGAGCAGTTCCCTGCTCCGTCTCATTCTCTCAATCAAATATGCTCAATATTGCCTTGCCAAAGCTCTTCACGGTCTCCACTGCCTTCGTCGCGACCTTGTGAAGCCCCTCGGCAACGGTTGTTACGGCGGGTTGGATTTTCTTAAATCCCGCATGAACGGCAGAGGCGATTTTCTTGCCCGACTGACTGCTGATCGCAGAGCCGACCGCCATGCCAAGAACGGGACCGACGACGGGAATCGCAGAGAGCATACGCGCACCGATGCCCTTTGAGCAGAGGTCACCGATGGCAGCGGAGGCGATGCGTCCCACACGGTCGACTGCCGCCGCAACACTGAGTTTCTCGCTGAACACCTGCGCGGCAGTGCGTACGCCCTCAACACCCCAACAGGCGATATTCGTGAGCACGGGCAGCGGTGTCGCTTTCTTGAGGAACGGAACGATGCCGCGCTCGACGGCAACGTAGAGTGCCCCCGTTGCAATAGCCTTGATACTGCGATCCGTCTCCGATCCGATCGGCTCCTCTCCGAGATCAATCCCCGTATTGAGCGGTTCACCGTCCTGTGTCTCAGCATAGGTCAGTCCCGTATCAAGTGCCGCGCCGCCGACACCTGCAAGAACGGCTTGTTCGGTAACGCCCTGTGCAGCGACCTGCGTGGGGATGGGCTGCCACGATGCGCCGCCCGCTCCATCGGGGACACGCTCCTCGACGGCGGCGGGAAGCCTTAGATCTGCGCTTTGCTCCGCGCTGTGCAGTGCGGCATATACCTCGTTGTTGCCCGCCGCAAGCGCCACCTGCGCCTCAGCGAGATAGCGTGCCCGCTCCTCCTCGGTCGCGCCCGGTACGGAGAGCAATTTCTGCTGCAGCCACGTTTCCTTTGTCCCGCCGCTCCGACAGGTCTCCTCGATGGCGTTCATGTTCTCCGTGAACTGATCGACACCGTCCATGATGGAGGAGCTGAGTTCCTGCGCCGCCTCCACCGTCATGCCGCCGACACGCTGAATGAACTCCTCACCGAGCCAGACGGCTGTGCTCTTTTCCTGCGGTTTTTCCATCCACGAGGAGATCATGTCCTTCGCGAGAGAGAAAAGCCCCTTGGATTCCTCTGTCCGAAATCCTTCCAGATGAATGTCGCGTGCCATCCCTACACCTCCCGTGATGCGTTCGTGAATTTCTTGGACTTGTATGTCTTGTCCATCTCCTCAATGGCATCCTTCATCGTCTCGGAGATGGGATGCGTGCGTCCGATTGCCACCTGCAGATCCTCGGTGGTGACGTGATCCTTGCCCGCAACAAACGCTGCCTCGATGCCGTCGCGCACGACACTCTCGATGTCCGCACCACAGTACCCGTCCATCTTGCGCGCGAGAGCGGCGACGTCGATCTTGGCGAGATCGGCACTCCGCCGCTTGCCGATGTGGAGACTGATGATCTTTTCACGCTCGCTCTGATTTGGGAAGTCCACATAGAAGATCTCATCGAAACGGCCCTTACGCATCAGCTCGGGCGGCAGATGCGAGATGTTGTTCGCAGTGGCAACGACAAAGGCGAGGCTGTCCTTTTCCTGCATCCATGTGAGAAAGCTGCCGAAGAGGCGCGTCGTCACCTCGGAGCTGCCGCCCTGCGCTCCCGCACCCGCAAACGCCTTTTCGAGTTCGTCAATCCAGAGGACGCAGGGTGAGCTTGCCTCCGTCAGTTGGAGCGCACGGCGCATATTCGCCTCGGACTCGCCGACGTATTTTCCCATCAGCCGCCCCATGTCCATGCGCAGGAGCGGCACCTTGAACATACTCGCCACTGCCTTGGCCGTGAGGGACTTACCGCAGCCCGGCATCCCCGCAATGAGTACGCCCTTTGGTATATCCACGCCGAACTCCTTCGCGCGGCGCACGTCGCGAAAGATCTGTGCCTTTGTCCGCAGCCAGTCCTTCAGGTTCTGAAGACCGCCGATGTCCTCGACGGTCTCCTTCACCGTCACCATCTCAAGGATGCCAGATTTCTTGATCATCTGTTGTTTCTGACGGAGCACCATCGGCAGGTCACTCGCGTCAAGCTGTCCATCATCGCTCACAGCGAGGGAGAGGATGTTGTCGATCTCCGTCTCACTCAAGCCGCGCAGATGCATCGAAAAAACATCAAGCAACTCCTCCACGGGGGCAGGCATATCGTTGCTCTCAAGAAAATGAAGAATGTGCTCCCGTATCTTCTCTGGGCTTAGGTAGTCCAGACTCATAAGGGTAATGTACGGCTCAAGTGCGCGTGGAATCGTGCCGAGCGGTGAGAGAAGAACAACGGTACAATCGTCCATCGTACCGCCTGCGATCCGCTCAGCAATACAGCGCAGACGTGAAACAATCGCGGGTGATTCGAGTTCGCCTGCGATATCTTCGAGCACGAGAATCTTACGTGCAACGTTTTTTTCCGTCAGTATGGTATCGAGGGCACCACTCAGAGGAGACGGATAGCGAAGCCCCGCGCTCGCGTCCTCATAGCCGCTGTGCAAACTCCATTTGATAATGCCGCGCCCCTTCTGCGCTGCAAGCTCAGCGAGGATGTCCTGCACTTTCCCATTCTCCAACGTGTCGACATAGAGAATGGGCAAATATGCGTCCATGTACTGTTCAAGTTCCTTGCGAAATACCGGCTGATCGTTCATGACATTCCCTCATTTCTCATCCATGCAGACTAGTACGTCCGATTCACCACCCATGAATGTGGCTGATTGCCCGGTTTGCGCGGGCACTTCCCCGGCTGAGGACGCCCTGCCTGCATACTCTTTTGCTCCTTCTTTCCGCAGTAGGTACACATAAACTCGGTCATCTTTGGTGCTGCCATGATTCTTCATCCTTTCTCTGATTCTTACCCATTGGTAAGTTATCCACAGATTACTCTCATAATTATATAATAGCACTTGTCCCCCCCCCCCGTAAAGACATTGACAATACAAAAAGGCAGATTGTATCTGCCCTTTTCGTATTGTGAAATATCCAGTTACACCTTCTGTCGCATTTCCTCTCCGTCCAGAAGTAATGCGATTAGCAAAAAAGACTGCCTAAGCAGTCTTTTTGACAGGAAACTTTTACCGCACGCCCACGACTGCGATCCAGTACTCGCCTTCCTTGAGGTGAATCTGTACCTCGCGGAATCCCGCTGTGCGGAAAAGATGCTCGAACTCTGCGGGCGTCGGGTTCGTCAGCTGATACTCCGCGACCTTGGCACGCGTGCTCTCCGGCAGGTCGTCCCGCCCGCAGATCTCCGCGAGCAGGAGGAACGACCCGCCCTCCCGCACAACGCGTGCGACCTCCCGCAGGCTCTCCTCGGAAGACGGCCAGAAGTAAAAGCTCTCCACCGTTACGACGGCATCAAAATGTCCGTCCGCAAACGGGAGTGCCTCAACCGAGCCATGGAGAATCTCCATCCGTCCACGCTCGACCAATGCCGCATTGAAGGCGCGCGACGCCTCCACCGAGGTCTCGGCGTAGTCGATGCCGACGAGGTGCCCCTCCGTCACGCGCTCTGCCATGCGCGCGAGTGTATTGCCGCCGCCGCAGCCGATGTCGAGTACCGTATCCCTAGGGCGCAGGGCGAGATGCCCCAGTCCCCAGTCCACGAGATGCGCATGGCTTTCGTTCATCCGTGCGAGCATCGCACGCCCCGCATCTCCCTCAGGACGACGCGGATTCCCCTCTGCCGTTACCTGATCGGTATGCTGCCAATCTGTCTCTGCCATTCGATTTTCCTCCCCACCTGAAAGAACGTACTATTCGGGAAGCACGGATAAATCTAAGTGTTCGTCTTATCCATAATTCCCTAGAAGTTGCATATTGCTGTAATGTGTGTTAGAATAATTACGAAGTCGATGAGCGACATTCATCAACCGACAAGAAAGCCCCGGCGGGAGTGATGACCCGCAGGGGTTTTTTGTGTGCTGATGAGGCGCCTACTCTACACCCATGGTCTGCTTCGACAGGTCAAAGCCAAACTGCACAGGGTCGGCGGGATCCCAGATGCGCGTCTTTTCGTTGTAGCGGACAGGGACGTAGAACGTCGCCATCCCCATCGGCTGGAGTTCCCGATAGGCGTCTGCCGTCGCATCGACGGCTGTCTTGCGCAGCTCCTCGGGCGTTCCGTTCAGCTTCATACGGGAACGCATGAGAGATGTCGCCTTCTCGCGTGCCGCCATCATGTTGAACCGCGTCACCGTCACCTCGACCGTCGCCTGTCCTTCCCCCTGACTCGAGACAGAGGTCTCGACTGATGCGTTTTTCAGCGACTCCATATAGGCATCACCGATCTCCGCTGCCTCCTCGGGCGAAAGGTTTGCTCCCGCCGTCTGGAGGGCATTTGCGAACGCCGCTTTCATGTTGAACGCATCCGTCGGTGCACCGTAGGACGTGAGTTTCTTCTGCGCCTCCTCATCCTGCCGTACAAAAGCATCACAGTAGAGCTGGATGCTCTCGGCAGGGTCTGCCTTCGCCATGCGCCCAAAGGTCGCAAAGTAGAGTGCCGCAAGAATCGCGGCGACAAAGATCCCCACAAAGATGACGGGGAATCGTATCTTGGATGAAATCACTTTTTCTCCTCTATTCCTCTCTGTACCAGTTCCTCATATCGCTTCATCAGCTCCGCCACACACGCCGACTCCGTGAGCTTCGTCGAGAAGCCGTATGCGCGCATCACGGCGCGGTCGTTTGCGCGGTGCGCCTCGCGCAGATCGGGCGGCATCGTCACGTCATCATAGAGATCGGCGAGACTGCTCTCGGGATAGCGTGCGCGCGCATCCAGTATCCCCTGTGCCGTTCCCTCAATCGCGGCTCGCTGCTCGTCGGTCGGCGTACACCACGGGAAATTATTATACACGATATTCTTGGAATACTGATACCGCATTTCAAGACGCCCTGCTACCAACCGCATCCATGCGTTGTGAACGTTGGACATTAGTACGCCGAATGTATAGTAGTCAGCATTGGGGATGATGAGTGCACTCCCGCTGACAATCGTACTCGGATGCACGAATCCAATAGGGATGTAGCGGCGACGTTCTGACGACACTTTTGGGATAACCAGCATATCCGTATCAGGTTGCCGAATCTCACCGAACAACGTCGGACTATCTGCTAGTTTCTTCGTCTGCTCCCGTCCACTAGACAGACGAAACTGTCGGACGCTGTCAATGCGTTCCCAAATCAGTCTAGATGCTTTTAACTCCTTCGGACTTGCCCCAATCAACCAGAGACACCATTTTTTGCTGTTCCGAATGAGTTCTGCCCCTCCTATGTAAGGACGAATAAACTTAGCGTTGTCTGCACGTTCTTTTTTAATTGCCGCTACATCGTCGTCGGAAAGTGTGAAATATCCGTCGTCGATCGGCATACTGCCATACATCATTTCAGGTGCGCCACTGCAAATACTATCAACACGGCTTTGTATAATGACCATCGGTGCATCCGTTAAATACGGGCTAATATTCTGAACAGGGTGCATTGTCCCATTCTGATATAAGGCTTTTTCCTTGACGTCTAAACATTTCGCCCCAAATCCGATAATAACACAATGGACATGCGCGCGCTCTGACGCACGCGTTTCACTACTCCAAACAAAAGTCGGATAAGCGAAAATTGGCTGCAAGTCTTCGCTCAGGACATTCCATAAAACGGGTGCCTGCTCTCCCTGTGTAATGCTATTGGTAGAAACAAACGCACCAAGTACAGCAGTACCATGACAGTAACGTGCTGCTTTTTGATACCAAGCACAAACATAGTCAAGATTTCCTATGCCACGTCTATTTTCAAAAACAGCAAGCAGATCTTTTTTCTGTTCTTTTGACTGCTCCTTTTTCCCCACAAACGGCGGATTCCCCATCACACGTACCGCGTCCGTCGGCGGCAATATCGCGCGCCAGTCCATGCGCAGGGCATTCCCCTCGTGGATGTTGTCGTACGTCCGCAGGGGAAGGAAGTCGAGTGCAATGTGGACGATGCTCTCCGTCTCCTTCATCATCTGGCTCTCGGCGATCCAGAGCGCCGTCCGCGCTACGGTCACGGCAAAGTCGTTGATCTCAATGCCGTAGAACTGCCCGATATTCACCTTGATCGGATTGTCGAGGCCCCCGAGGACGATCTCCTGTCCGTAGAGCTCATGCAGCACCTCATTCTCGAGACGGCGCAGGGAGATGTAGGTCTCCGTGAGGAAGTTGCCGCTGCCCGCCGCAGGGTCGAAGTACCGCCCCGCCGCCAGTTTATCCTGAAAGGCGAGGAGCGCCCTGCGGCGCGCAGTCTCGGTCTTTAGTGCCTTTGCCGCCGCGAGCTCGTCGCGCAGAGCATCGAGGAAGAGCGGGTCGATGACCTTGTGGATGTTCTCGATGCTCGTGTAGTGCATCCCGCCCGCACGCCGTGTGGCGGGGTTGAGTGTGGACTCAAAGACCGCGCCGAAGATGGTCGGGCTGATCGCGCTCCAGTCGAAGCCCGCGCTTGCATCCTCCAAGAGGACATCGACGATCTCCTGTGTGAACTGCGGGATCTCGATGTTCTCCTCTGCGAAGAGTCCCCCGTTGACGTAGGGGAATGCGGCAAGGGCATCCGAGAGGTACGGGTCGCGGCTCTCGGTCGGTGTATCGAGCACGCGAAAGAGCTGGATGAGGGTCTGGCGGAAGTACGCGAGCGGCACGTCACGCAGGTAGTCATGGAACATGGCGTGCTTGCCGAAGAGTCCTGCGTCCTCGGCGTAGAGGGCAAAGACGAGACGGACACAGAGGATGTTGAGGCTCTTCTGGCTGTGTGGGTCGCTCATGTCGCGGTACTCTTTGGCGAGGGCGTCGTAGAGTCTGCCGACGAGCTCGCCCGCCTGGATGGAGACCTCCATTTCCTTTTGGATGTGCGCATCACCCGCATCAATGAGGAAGTTCAGGCGATATGCCTCGCGCTCGAGGTCGGCGAGGAGAATTTCCTGCGGCTCGGCATTCGGCGTCTCCATGTCGTAGACGAGGAACTGTGCGAAGTTGCAGCTGACGATCCAGCGCGGGCGCGCGGAGTACGGCAGTGCCGCCGCATAGCGGCGCGCCTGCTCGATGGGTTTGAGGAGGGTGCCGTCGCTCTGGCGGATCGGGTCGGTCAGTTTCTTTCCGAGGCTTTTCTGCTCGATCATGACGTGTGTCGTAGGGATCATAACGTCGATAAAGCTCGTGTGGTCGAGCTGTACCTGCTGCTCAAAGACGAGCAGGTCGGCAGGGTTTTCCACGCCGTAGACGCTGTGGAGGAGCTCCATCCAGAATTTCTGGCTCTCGCCCTTCTCGTAGCCCCGCCCCTTCCACTTCGCGGCAAATTCCCGCGCCGCCTGTGCCTGTGCCGCCGCATTCATCGCGCCGCCCCCTCTCTTTGCTTCCTACACTCTATTGTATCGTACAAAGCACTGTGCTGTCTAAAGAAAATTTTTCATATCGACTTGAAAATAGCGTACGAGTCCGCAGATAAGGACTTGCTATGGGAAACGATCACAAATGATATCTCGGCACTATACGCACAACTTCAAAAGATCGCCTCATGTTAATGAAGCCACGTAAAAACACGACTGCCGTGCAACGACGACAATCGTGTTTTTCTATGTCAGATCCCAAGCGCCGCGACCCATGAGTTGATCGCCATCGGGGTCTCGCCCATCTCAAAGCGGCGGCCTTCCTTGACGAGTGCCCCCTGCGCTGAGGGGCGCAGATGCGTCACCGTCTGTCCGAGGGAGCTGCCGCCCGAGGTAGCAAACGGCACGATGGTTTTCCCCGTAAGGTCGTAGCTTTCGAGAAATGTGTTGATGATGTGCGGCGCAGCGAACCACCAGAGCGGGAACCCGACGAAGATGGTCTCATACGGCGCGAGATCGGGAAGCTCTCCCTCGATCTGGGGGCGGCAGGCTGGGTCGTGCATCTCAACGTTGACGCGGCTCGTCTTGTCGTCCCAGTCGAGATCGTCCTCGGTATAGGGGATGACCGGGCGGATCTCGTAAAGGTCTGCGCCGATGACGTCGGCGATCTTATGGGCAACCGTTGCCGTGCGCCGCGAAGGTGATGCAGAAAAGAAGGCGATCATCCGTTTTCCGTACATATTATTTCCTTCCTTCCAAATAATCATGGGCAAAGCCCTGCTGCTCGGGCTGAATGTCCGCCTCAAACATACGGTTCCACGGGAATGTCACGACGACACTGTTCATCTCCGCCATGGGCGGCAGATTGTTCTCGATGAAGCGGTTCATCATGCGCGTGGAGCGCACGGAGACGGCATCCATCTTTGAACCGAGACTGCCGTAGAATCCGTCACCGCGCAGCCACGTGAGCTGCCGTGCAATCGTATTGCGCACATTCGCCTGATACGCCCAGTCGTCGAGGTAGCGCGTCGTCAGCAGCTGGTCGACGGCGTCCGCATTCATGTGACGGACGAGCATCCCCTCGCTGAGCGCATAGCCCGAGCTGTTCGTCGGGGTGTTCCACCCCGCGTAGGCACGAATCTTGTAGAGCAGACCGCGCCGCTGCAGCTCTGCCATGAGCGCGTTGTCCGCGCCGTTGGCAAAGGCAACGTCGGCAATCGAGACGGGATAGCCTCGTGCCACATAGTCCGACACGATATCGGCAAAATACGCCGTCCCCTCGCGCAGCGTTCCGTCATTGACGGGCATATTCGCCTCGTAGGTGCGCCCGTCGGGGTTCGTATTCACCGTGAGGACGACATCCGCCTTTTCCGGCGCGCGCACATTCATCCCACCGGCGGCGAGAATCGCATCGTTGATCGAGATGCCGATCTTCTCATCCGAGTACGCAGGCACAGTGTCCGCGCCGCGTCCCCAGTTGTACCGGACGAAGACAAACGGCACCTCATGACGCTGCTCGTTCACTGCGCGCGTCAGCATGAGGAGGGCGATCTCGTCGATGCCTGCCATCGTCTGAAACCGCGTCTTGCCGAGCTCTGCGCCTACTGCCGCGAGATGCCGGCTCTCAAGATGGGTCTGGGAAAACGGCGCATTATCATCACGCCCGAGCGCGAGGTAGTGGAACGTCCCATTCTTGCGCATGAGATTGATGAGGAACTCGTTGACCGCATAGTTCTTCTCGCGTCGTCCCATCCAGTCCGTGAGGGCTTCCTTCGGGATGAGGCGCGTGAGGAACTCATACTCCTTGCGCTCGCGGCGCGAGAGCCCCTCGACCTCCTCCTTGTCACGCAGGAGGGTGTAGCGGAAGATGTCCGCCCCATAGCGGCGGTAGTACTCCGGTTCCTCATGTCCCGATGCCTCGCCCGTACGCGGCGTGCGCATAATCGAGCCAAAGACGTAGAGCGGCACCTTGGGATTCGCACGGTGCAGCTCCGTAAAGCGCGACGCGCGTGCGAGGATCTGTGCACGCGACTCGTTGTGCTTGCGCGAGCCGACGAGGCTGCCGTAGACCATCGCATCCGAGGAGATAACCGCTGCCTTGACTCCGGGCTGTGCGATATTCTCGTGCACCCATGTCCAGAGCTGGTCGGGATGTCCCAGATCCTCACGGCTGCCGAGCAGCTCGGTCGGCGGAACGACGACCTCGTAGCCTGCCTTGGTTACGACATCCGCCGTCTGCGTACTCGAGATCGGGCGGCTGTCATGCGGGATGAAGATGATCTTCTCCGTCACGGGCTCCGCCTTTGCTGCGTCCGCCTGCGGCTGGATCCATACGGTGAGCATCGCGATACAGAGCAGCTGAATCAATCGCCTCATCAATGTCCGTCTCCTTCTCCTGCACTGCTTTGCAGCGCAGCCGATTTTTCCTTCAAAATTGCGCGCAGCGCATCCTTCACATCGTCGGGCACGTTCAGATGTGTATCAAACATGATGCCGCCTTCCTTCACCGTCGCGCCCTCGATCTCCACCATGCTCAGCAGCGAATGCCCGCGGAACTCTGTCGTGCCGAGACGCGACGCCGCGAGGACATCGTGAAAGTCCACCGTGACATTGTTTCCCTTGATGTCCACGGGGATGCGATCCGACACATCGAGCCGTCCGACCATGCGCTCGACCATCGACAGCGACAGCCGTGAAAAGAGCCATGAGACGAGTCCGTGATTGGGCAGTTTCTTCTTGTCCACATGGTAGACTGCATAGGACTTCTCCCCCGTATGGACAAACTCCTTGATCGTTCCCGAGAGCTCGATCCGCTTGTATTTCTTATCGGTCGTGCAGACGATGCCGAGATGTCCATCCTCATGCGAGGTGAGCTCTACGGAGCGGATCGTGCCGTCCGTACCGAGGTTATGCGCTATCGCCTCGTTCAGCACCGCGTCGCGGACGAAGAGATGCCCGTCCGCGATCTCACTGATCGTCTCACGATCCCACGTATCGCGCAGCACCGTGAGCACGGGGCCGTAGTCCGCCACTGCGGCACGGACGCTTCCCCAGTCGATGCGCTGTACCTGCTCCACCCACTGCGGAGGAATATCAATCGCCATTTAGTTTTCCTTCTCTGCCTCAGCTTTTTTCTCACGCAGATCCATCCAGAGATTCTGTGCACGCTCAAAGAGCTTTGCATCGGACTTGCGAATCTCCTGATCGCTCATGATGCGCGAGAGCATCTGCGTCGCTTTCTCAAAATCGCCGATACGGTAGTACGCCGCACCCGCGATATACATTGCCATATTGTCGCTCATGCCGTTGATCGGATAGTGCTCCGTCATGACGGACTTTTCATAGAGCTCCGCCGCACGCCGCAGGCACTCCTCCTCCTTCTCGTGCTCCTCCGTGTCACGGTAGACCCACGCCATGCCCATGCGGTAGCCCGCCTGCTTCTGCAGCGGCCAGCCCAGCTTTTCGGCGAAGAAGAGCCCGAGCTTGTAGGCGCGGATCGCATCCTCTGTCGTGCGCTCCTCCGTGTACGGGAGGTTGATCGTGCGTCCCTCGAGGAGTTCCTTTGCCTTTCCCTTGTCACGCGCGCTGAGTGCTGCGGGGTCAAAATGCTTCTCGTCCGCCGCAAAACCGCAGTGCTCGCACAGCCAGACACGATAGAGGTACGGGTTGACGTCCTTGTAGTGAACGCAGAAATCCTCATCCGTGCTGAGCGTGATGAGGCGTGCCTTCATCTTTGTCACGTGCGTCTTTTCCCCACAGACCGGACAAACTTTCTCCACGGTGTACGTGTACTCTGCCATGATTTCTTCCTCCCCTGAAAACAGTGATTGCTTCCTCTCTAGGATACCATAAAATGCAGAAAAAAGAAAGAAAGGGCAGCGGCACGAAGACCATATCGGTCACGTGCCGCTGCCCCTGAAAATCACTGGTATGGTCAACGATTCCCTCGATCTGCTTCGTACTCTGTCGATCCCATGGGCGGGAGCGGGACACAGGTGCGCGTTTCGGGAATGTTCTCATAGCCGACAATCTTTGCCGTGACCCCGTACAGCCTTTCAAGGCGCTCCTCCGTAATCACATCGTTCGTCCGCCCGACAAAGAACACGCCATCGCGCCCCATGACCGCCGTGTGGTCGGCACAGTAGAAGGCATGACTCGGCGCGTGTGTCGTCATTATCACCGTGATGCCCGCTGCGCCGAGAGCACGGATACGGTTCATCACGAGCACCTGATTGCCAAAGTCGAGACTCGCTGTCGGCTCATCCATGCACAGGAGCTGTGGCTGCTGTGCGATAGCACGCGCGAGGAGGACGAGCTGGCGTTCACCGCCGCTGATCTTCGTGTAGATCTTTTGGGCAAGATGCCCGATGCCGAGCATCTCGATCGCATCGTCCGCAATCCTGCGATCCTTTTTTCCCGGAATACCGAGACTGCCAATGTGGGCAGCCCGCCCCATCACGACGACATCGTGCACAGTGAAGGGAAACGGCGGCGTATGCACCTGCGGGACATACGCAATGCGCCGCGCACGCTCCTCCACCGTCCATGCGGAGATGTTCTCGCCCGACAGGAGGATCTCTCCTGCCATCGGTGGCAGCAGTCCGAGGATGGTCTTAAAGAGCGTCGTCTTGCCGACACCGTTCGGACCGAGCAGGCAGAGCGTTTCCCCGCGCGCGACAGAGAACGAGATGTCCTGAAAAATCGACTTTTCCCCATAGCCGCAGGATACGGATTTCAGTTCGAGCAACATCGCATCCCTCCTCAGTCCCAGCTATGATGGTATTTGATCAGCAGATAGAGAAAGAACGGCACACCAAAGAGCGAGGTGAGGATCCCGAGCGGGATCTCCATCGTCCACAGCGTCCGTGCGAGGTTATCCGAGACGAGCAGGAACAGTCCGCCCATCAGCGCCGAGCCCGGCAGGAGAAAGCGGAAATCGGGTCCGACGATAAACCGCACGAGATGCGGCACGACAAGCCCGACGAGCCCGATGATCCCCGAGATCGACACCGCTGCCGCCGTCATGAGCGTCGCACAGATGATCACCGTCAGGCGGAGCCGCTCGACGGGGATGCCGAGCGACTTTGCCTCCTCATCGCCGAATGAGAGCAGGTTGATCTTCCAGCGCAGGAAATAAAGCGGCAGGAACGCCGCCGCCATCAGAAGGAGCGGCAGGATGAGATTGTCGCGTGTGATCGACGCGAGACTTCCCATCAGCCAGTAGACAATGACGGGCAGTTTGTCATAGGGATCGGCGACGTATTTGATCATCGAGAGCAGTGATGTGAAGAGTGTACTCACGATGATGCCTGAGAGGATGATCGCGAGCGTCGTGTTCCCGCCGCGGCAGAATTTCACCCCGACCACATAGGTGATTGCTACGGCGAGCAGCCCGCCGCCAAACGTCATAAGGTGTACGACAAGGACGGGCAGGCTCAGCAGAATGGCAATCGCCGCGCCGAACGCCGCGCCTGCCGAGACCCCGAGGATGGTCGGCGAGACCATCGGGTTGCGAAACATGACCTGATATGCCGCCCCCGAGACGGAGAGTGCCGCCCCGACGAGAACCGCGCCGACAATGCGCGGCAGGCGCAGCTCCATCACGACCTGAGCACCGCCGTGCACCGTCGGCGCGAGCCCCATCCAGCCGAGGCTCGCCGCGAACACATCGGAGGCACGAACGGTGTAACGCCCAAGGAGGAAGGACACGCAGATGAGCGCGACGAGCAGGAGCAGCAGGACGGTGAGCTTATACCGCGGTGAAATGCGGCTCATGGTACGACATGATCCTGTGCCAGCAACGCATCGCACTCGGCATCACTGAGGTCATAGTGATAGAACAGATGATAGTACATCTTCATCTCCTCATGCAGATTGACGCCGGACTCCTGCGGATAGAGACGCGCAGCAAGCCACGACAGCCCCATAAAGCGGTTGACCGAGGGCGGCCGCCCCATCCAGTCATAGGGTTTTGCCGGCACGCGCAGGATGCGTTTTTCCTGAACAGCGCGCATCTCCCGCCACGGAAGCATCGTAAGATCCGGCTCCGACTCCACGCCGAGAATCAGCACGTCGGGATTCCACGTGAGCACCTGCTCCATCGACACCTGCGTCATCGCGCCCTCGGCAGGTGAGGGGACAACAGCAACATTGTCCGCGAGCAGATCGAGAACCTGTGCATGGAACGAGCCATGTGCGACCGCCATGTTCCCGAGTGGTCCGCCGAGATAGAGCACGCGGGGCTTGTCTTTCATCTTCTCAGCGAGCGCTGCACTGCGTGCATACGTTTTCTGACAGTAGTCGGCTATGGCATTCCCCTCTGCCTCGCGGCCGAGGATTTTGCCGAGCGTACGGTACGCCTCATCGGTATTGTCGAGACGTGCCTCGATAAAGATCACGGGGATGCCGAGCGACTCCTGAATCTGATCCATATCCTCAACGATGGTCGACTTCTTCTCGCCGACGTCGATGATGATCTGCGGATTGACTGAGAGCACGGCCTCTTTGTTAAAATTCTTCATCCCGTAGAATTGGCCGAGGACGGGCAGGTCACGATACCGATCTCCTACGAAGGGGAGGACGGTGTCCTTCCACTGCCCCGAGACGCCGACGAGCCTATCAGGGGCTATCGCAAAGAGTGCCATCTGCGCGAGCCCGCCCGACGGGGCGATGTGGTCGATCTGCTTTGGAATCATCACCGTGCGCCCCGCCGAGTCCGTGAACGCGTATGTCTCTGCATCCGGTGCACTCTCCTCCTTTGCCTCCTGTCCGCAGCCGACGAGCAGGACGAGGAGCAGGAGCAGTAGGGCGAGCAGCATATTTCTTTTCTTCATCAGCATCTCCTTTCGCATTGAAACCTCCGCATCCCTGTGCTATCCTATGAACACAGAGACATCGAATGGAGGTATTTTTTTGAACTATTGGAATCTGTACGATGAGAGCATCAACGGTCTGCCTGACGATATCTACATCGAGGACTACGCCGTCAGCCGTCCGTGGACATTCGTGCGCGCGGGCGATCTGGTCGGCGTCTGCATGACGATCCCCGCCTACAGCCGCCCGCGCCTGCGCAAGGAGAGCTTTCTCGGCTGCTCCCTACGCGAGGCGGGCGAATACGTGCGCTCGTGGCAGGGGCAGGAGGCGGCCATCGCCGCTGCCGCCATCAACGCCTACTACAATCAGCCGTCAAAGGTGGCGGCAATGCAGGGGTTTCACGGTGACGATGCATCTGCTGCGACACCGGAGGAGCGCAAGAAGCTCGAGGCGTTCACCCTCTATACGGAGCAGATTCGCGGGAAGAAGGTTGCTGTCATCGGACACTTCCCGAACTTTCAAAAGAGATGGGAGTCCATCTGCGACCTCTCCATCCTCGAGATGCAGCCTGAGTGGGGCGACTACCCCGCCGAGGCGGCAGAGTTCCTCCTGCCGCAGCAGGACTACGTCTTTATGACGGGGGCGACGTTCGCGAACAAGACCATGCCGCGCCTGTTGGAGCTCTCAGCGAACGCTGTGACCGTCATCGTCGGCCCGTCCGTGCCGATGCACCCGTGCCTCTTTGACTACGGAGCAGACGGGCTTTCGGGGTTCACCGTGACGGATGCCGCACTCGCTGCCGACCTCGTCCACTTCGGCTATGAGACCGACATCGCATGCTGCGGGAAAATGGCGGACGTTCTGCCGCATTCGGGCGGACGATAAACAGACCGATCAGCGATCCCAAACAACACAACAGAGTTGCCGTACGCTATCCGTATGGCAACTCTGTTTTTCATTGAACAATCAGAAGGTCATATCCATGCCAAGCAGGAAGTTCGTTCCATCGGCAGGGCTTCCCCAGCTATACTGGTAATCCGTATCAAAGAGATTATTGACGCGCAGGAATACACCCATATCCGCGATAGGCTCATAGCGCAGATCAAGATCCGCTGCAAAGTATCCGGCACTGGTCGGTCTGCCGAGCGTATCCAGACGTGCACGCATCGCACGTCCAAGGAGCGTCGAGCGCAGCTTTCCCTCGCGGTAGGTTACACCAAAGTTGAACATCTGCGTCGGGAGTCCCGAAGCAATCGTTGTCCTCTCCTTGCTCTCATCCTCGGCACGAATCCACGAATAGTTGGCAAATCCCGAGAACTTCGGGCTGAATGTCTGCCGGTAGGCAAGTTCCAGTCCACGGATATGGGTCTTATCGACATTTCCTAAGACACGGTCATTCCCAAAAGTCACAAAAGTAAGGCGATCCCTCACCTCTGTACGGAAATAGGAAACATCGAGGTCAGATTTTGGACTAAATTTATGCTTCCAGCCAAGTTCATAGCTGCTGTTGCGCTCCGGCTTTGGAACGGGATAACCATTACGGATATTTCCTGCCGCATCTTTGGAACCGACGAACACATGCGAGCGCCCTGCCGAGAAACGAACCGTATCGCGTTTCGTTGCATCATGTGTGATGTTAAAGACGGGGTCTGTCGCATGCGCATAGGAGCATGTCTTCGGCGTCGATTTATTGTCCATATAATCCTGCCTTACCCCCTCATAATAGCGAACGCCAAGTGTCAGGCGTGTCCTGCTGCTCGGGCTCCATGCATTCTCAACATAGAAACTCCTACGTGCATCATTGCCATCACGGCGGTAGGAGGTATTGTTTTCATCCGTATTCCAACTGAGCTTTATATACTTCGCACCAAAACTCAGTACGTTTCTGCTGTTATACGCAACAGATGCGTTCGCCTCGACGCCGTTGCCGCGCAAGAACCATCCACTGCGATACCACTGCGGTGCCCCATGCGTAAAGAACGGAAGAGAACCGCCCTCCGTCGCGAGCAGATTACGCACCCAAAGATTGTTCTCATCGATCATGTGGTAATACTTAACATCATACTGCCATATATCATTCGGTCTGCTTTCATACCGCAGGGCAATATTGGATTGACGGAACCCCTTAAAGTGCCAATCCGTCGCATTGTTATTCTTTACATGATTAGGGGTTATATTATTTCCTGCCTGCACCGACCATCTGGGTCCACGTGGCGCAACATACCGTCCTGTCGCGGGGTCAACAGACTGCGGAACTTCTCTGTCCATATCGGAGTAGTAGCCGTTCAATGTCAATGAGGATTTATTGCTCGTCTTGAACCGAATCTTGCCGTCAAAATATAGTTTCTTATCTGTCTGATTCTCCAGATAGCCCGCAGCATAATGCCTTGACAGATTGACGGCATAACTGATGTTCTTATCGCTGCCGCTGTAGCCGAGCTTCGTGTCGCAGGTGTGATTCGACCCACCTGCGACACTCACGCGGAACTTGCCGGGCCCCCTGCCGTCCTTCGTCGTAACGAGGATGACGCCGCCCTTGTAGTCCGTGCCGTACTGCACCGGTCCCGGTCCTTTGATGATCTCAACCTTCGCGATGCTGTCCGCCGGGATGGTCGAGAGATCAGATGCGGCATTCGATACAATACCGTTGAGTGGGAATGCCGGAATGCCGTCGATATAGACCTTTGTCTGGTCAGAACTCGCACCATCTTGCTGTCCTTTGCCGCAGGTGCCATATAGAGCCCCGGTACCTGCGAGAGGATGTCGGAGAGGTCGCGTAGCCGCGCTCCTTGATCTCCTGCTCCGTGATTGTGTTCGTCGTCACGAGATACTTGTCGACGCCGTCTGTGTCGACATTGACCGTATCCGTCGTGTAGTCCGCACCCGCTGCATACGCATGCGGGAGGAAGACAAATCCTGCCGCGACCGCTGCTGCAAATACCGTCGAATGTTTCCTGCTGTGCTTCATGAATACCTCTCCTATTCCTGCACAAAAAAGACTGTTCCCCGTACTGACCGCACGAAGAACAGTTTCTGCAAGAACACACTCAGAGTCATCCTGTTTCATCGTTCTCCTTTTCAATATGGGAAGGTCGCCGCATTTCTGCGACGGCCCTGTGAACAGACACACAGCCATGTATCTGCTCAGGCGCAATACCATAGGCATAAGCCCTTAGGATATTTTTGCTCGGAAAACGTATGTAATTTTCTGTTTAATTCTACTAAAATTCTTTTATCCTGTCAATCCGTTTCTAACAGTCCCCTATTCTCACCGCCGATAGCGCACGCAGAGTGCCTTGAGCTTCTGCGGGTCGATCTCGAGGAGGTAGTCCTTCTTGAGACACCAGCGCCAGTTGAGCCCGACGGTGCCCGGGGTGTTCATGCGTGCGCGCTCGTCGAGCCCGAGGATGTCCTGCATGGGGATGATCGCCATGCGGGCACGTGAGGCATACGCCGCCTTGATGAGACGCTGACAGATGGTCCGCGGGCGGTCGGAAGTCGTCCCCACGAGGTTGGCGAGCGATTCGCGCAGCACCTCGTCGATGTCGCGGCTGTACCAGCCGACGGTGGTGTTGTTGTCGTGCGTCCCTGTGTAGACGATGCTGTTCTCGGGCGCGGTGAAGCCGATGCGTCCCGAGCTGTTCCCTGCAATGAGGAACTGGACGATCCGCATCCCGGGGAAGCCGCAGTCGTCACGCAGGCGCTCCACGTCGGGCGTGATGATGCCGAGATCCTCCGCAACGACGTTGAGTTTGCCGAGGTCACTCTCGATCGCGTCGAAGAATGCCTTGCCGGGGCCCTTGAGCCACGTGCCGTTAAGCGCGGTCTCCGCCTTGCCGTCCACCGACCAATAGGACTCGAATCCGCGGAAGTGGTCGATGCGGATGATGTCCACCTGCTCGCGCAGTTTACGGAAACGGCGTTTCCACCATGCGTACTTCTCCGCCGCCATGGCGTCCCAGTTGTACTGCGGGTTCCCCCACAGCTGCCCGTTCACGGCAAAGTAGTCGGGCGGTACGCCCGCGACGGTGTGCGGCGTGCCGTCCTCGTTCAGGTCAAAGAGGTGCTGATGCGCCCAGACGTCCGCGCTGTCCTGCGCGATAAAGATCGGCATATCGCCGAGAATCTCGATTCCCTTCGCGCGTGCGTAGTCGTGCAGGCGGTTCCACTGTGTATGGAAGACGTACTGCTTGAAGTAGTCAAGCTCCATCGCATCGCGCTGCCGCTCACGGAGCGAGCGGAGTGCGTCAGGGTCACGGCGTTTGATCGCTGCATCCCACTCCGTCCACGCCGCGCCGCCGTACTCCTTCTTCGCCGCGTGAAAGAGCGCATAGTCCTCAAGCCAGTATGCTTCCTTCTCACAGAACGCACGGTAATCCGCATCTGCCGCCCCCTGTGCGCGGAAGGCGCGGAATGCCTTTTCCAGAATCTCCTTCTTGAACGTGCGTACGCGATCAAAGTTGATGAAGCCCGAGTTCGCCTCGTATGGCAGGAAAAGGTCTTTCTCCTTCAGCCAGCCGCGCGCAGCCAGTGGCTCGGGGTCGATGAGCATAAAGTTCCCCGCAAAGGCGGAGATGGACTGATAGGGGGAGTAGCTGCTTCCGACGGGGCTGAGCGGGAGGATCTGCCAAACCTTTTGCCCCGCATCTGCAAGGAAGTCAACAAAGCGGTACGCCTCCTTGCCGAAGTCGCCCACACCGTACTTCGAGGGCAGGGAGGTCGGATGCAGGAGGATGCCCGCCTTGCGCTCGTATCTCTGCTCCTCCTGTCGCTCGCGCAGGAGCAGTCCGAAGAGCGGTGGGATGCGGACGCGCAGATGTCCGCGCTCGACCTCGTAGGTGCGCGAGGGCTTAAAGACGTCCTCAAACACACCGCAGGCAAAGTCGCTCACGTCGAGATCGACGGTCAGCGTCTCCGTCCGGCTGCGGTTGAACGCCACGACAAAGATGCCGGGCTCCTTCTCCTCATTGAACACGTCGTAGCCCGAACGGATCGTGCGCGCGTAGGCGATGACGTCGCCCGCCCCGTAGAGAGGCAGGATGTCGCCCGTGCGCAGTGCATCGTTCCCGTTGCGCACAGCAATGAAGCGTGTTACCCAGTCACGGATCTCGAGATTGCCATGCTCCCAGTCGTAGGGGCGGCGATTGAACGGATCCTTGAACCCCTGCATCCCGATCTCGTCGCCGTAGTAGACACTCGGCACGCCGGGATAGGTCATCTGCCAGAGCGTCGCCATGATCAGGCGGCGGATACCGAGCATCGCCTGATCGAGCGTCATGCGCACGCGCGACTGCTCGATTGCGGGCATGCCCTCGTAGTATGGGACATCACCGAGGATGGTGATGGCACGCTGCACGTCATGACTGCTGATGAGGTTCATCATGGCGTAGAGATTTTCCTTCGGGTAGTTTTCGATCTGGCTCGCCATGCGCCGCACCGTCAGCGCACCGTCTGCCGCCCCCGTCAGGAAGTCCAGCATTGTACTGCGCAGCGGGTAGTTCATCGCCGAGTCCATCTCGTTACCCGAGAGATACTCGCGCGGCGTGCCGTAGGCGACCTTGTTCGACGCGTCCTCCCAGACCTCACCGATCATGACCGCATCGGGGCTGCGCTTCTTGAGCTCGGCAAAGAAGGTCTTGGAGAAGGTCGGCGGCAGCTCGTCGATGACGTCCAGACGCCAGCCTGCGATCCCCTCGTTCATCCAGTGATGGAGGACGCTGTCCTCCCCTGTGATGATGAAGTCCATGTAGGACGGATCCGTCTCGTTGACGTTCGGCAGGGTGTCAAAATTCCACCAGCAGTCATACTCGTTCGGGAAATTGCGGAAATGGTACCACGAGTAGTACGGCGATTCCTTCGACTGATATGCGCCAATCGAATCATACTGCTTCCGACGGTTGAAGTAGATGCTGTTGCTCCCCGTGTGACTGAATACGCCGTCGAGAATGATGCGGATGCCGCGCTCGCGTGCCGCCGCGACGAGACGGCGGAAATCCTCGATATCGCCCAGCATGGGGTCGATGCGATGATAGTCCCCCGTATCGTAGTGATGATTGCTCTCGGACTCAAACACGGGGTTGAAGTAGATGCACGAAATGCCAAGTTTTTCGAGGTAGTCGAGTTTCTCCATGACCCCGCGCAGATTTCCGCCGAAGAAGTCATAGGCGACGATCTCCTTCGTGTCGGGATCCTTGAGATACATCGGGTCGTCCGTCCAGTCCGTACGGATGACAGCGCCCTTCTTGCGCACGATGGTATCCCCCGCACGCGCAAAGCGGTCGGGGAAGATCTGATACATGACACTGTTCTTGAACCAGTCCGGTGTGTGCGCTCCGCGATTGTAGATCGTCACCTGATAGGAGGGCGGCTGCTCGTGATAGAGCGCGCCGACGCCGCCGAGCATCTCCGCGTTGTTCCCGTAGAAATACGTGCCGCTCTCCATCGTGATGATGAAGTAGTACCAGAGAAGGCAGCCGTGATCCGGCAGCTCGATCCACGCCGTGTAGAACCGCTGCGCGGCATTCGCATCATGCGACACGAGCGTGACGAGCTGCTCCCCCGCCTGATCCTGCCAAAGCCGCAGGAGCACCTGCCGCACCGGCTCACCCGTGCGAAGCTGCAGGCCGAGACGCATCCGGCTCCCCGCCTCTGCCGCACCGACGATGGAGCGGAAGTAGATGTTCTGCGAATTATGTTCTACCTGATAGGATTCCAGCATAGTGCCTCTCCTTTCCTATCGTTTATACACAGAAACCACCGGCGAATCGTTCATTATCGTTCAAACGAATTCACCAGCGGTTTTGTGGAAAAGCTCTTACAAATCAGCTAAAATCTGTTATTTCTTTTTCTGAAGGCGCTCATAGAGCTGCTTGTACTCCCCTGCCGAACGCGTCCAGCTATAGTCGCTCTTCATCGCCGTATAGACGAGCTGACGCCACTCACGCAGGTTCTCGTAGACGGCAAGCGCGCGTTTCACCGCGTACATCATCTCATGCGCATTGTACTCGTAGAAGAGGAAGCCGTTGCCCTTGTCAGGGTCGGAACGGTCGAACTGGACGACGGTGTCCTTCAGACCGCCCGTCTCACGCACGACAGGGATCGAGCCATAGCGCATGGCGATGAGCTGTCCGAGCCCGCACGGCTCGAAGGTTGACGGCATAAGGAAGATGTTCGAGCCAGCATAGATACGCTGTGCCAGCTGATTCGAGAAGCGAATATTGACCGATGCCTTCGTCGGATGCCGCCACGCAAGCTCCTTAAACCACTCCTCATAGTCGTGTTCGCCCGTCCCGAGCAGGACGAACTGCATATTCTCGTGCTCGAGCATCTCGTCGATGATGCGCGTGATGAGATCGATGCCCTTGTTCGGCACAAGTCGCGTGATCATCGCCACGAGCGGCGTGCGGCGTGACTCGGTAAGTCCGAGCTCTCGCTGCAGGCGTACCTTGTTGTCGACCTTGCCCTCGGCGGCGCTCTTCACGTCGTAGTTGACGTAGATCTCCTTGTCCGTCTTCGGGTCGTAGATCGTGTTGTTGATGCCGTTGACAATCCCGAAGAGATCCTTCCTCCGCTGGCGCAGGAGTCCGTCGAGATGCTCGCCATAGTACTCGTACTGGATCTCCTCGGCGTAGGTCTTGCTGACGGTTGAGATATAGTCGGTATAGATGAGCCCTGCTTTCATGAAATTCACAGCATCGTAGAACTCAAAGTCCCCATTGTTGAAGTACTTCCAGTCAAGCCCGAGCACATCTGACATGACATTTTTCGGGAAGATGCCCTGATACCGCAGATTGTGGATGGTAAAGAGCGTCTTGATCTTCGTATAGCGCGGATCATCCGGATGCTCCAGCTTGAGGAGGACGGGGATGAGCGCCGTGTGCCAGTCGTTGGCGTGGATGATGTCAGGCTGAAAGTCCAATGCGGGAATGCAGTTGAGCACAGCGCGGCTGAAGAAGGAGAACCGCTCCGCATCGTCAGGGTAGCCATAATAACCCTCGCGGTTAAAGTACTCCTCGTTGTCCACGAAGTAGTAGGTCACGCCTTCGTACTCGTAGGAGTCAATGCCGACAAATTTCTCACGCCATGCGACATGGAGTGTGCCGTCATAGATATGCTTCATTTTACTGCGGATTGCGGGGTCGATCGACCCGTACTTCGGCAGGATGACGCGGCAGTCCACGCCCGCCTTGACGAGGGCAGCAGGGAGCGATCCTGCCACATCAGCGAGTCCGCCGGTCTTTATAAAGGGTACTGCTTCCGATGCTGCGTATAGTACCTTCATCCCAATATCCTCCTTCTCATGTGGTCGGTGCCGTAATCATCCGACCGTTTCTTCTATTCCCGCCTGTGTTCGGTGCAGAGGTATGCAGGTTATACCTTAGCGGCGCGTGCCTTCTTGGGCGCGGACTCCGTATCCTGCACTGTCTTGCGCGCGGTCTTTTTAGCGGCGGTCATGCCCGTTTTCTTCTTGCCCGTTTCGGTGTCCTTCACCGCCGTTTTTACGCCGCGTGCGGATGCGGTCTTCTTCACGGTCTGCACCGCGTCCTCATCCTTCTTCGCCGCCGTACGCTTTGTTGCGGTGCGCTTCTTAGGCGCAGCCGCGGTCTCCGCCGCAGCAGTTGCCGTCTTGGCGGCAGGCGTGCGTTTCTTCGGGGTCTCCGCCGCAGCGTCGGAGGCAGCACTCTTCGTCGCGCGCTTCTTCGTCGCGGCAGATGTGGTCTTCGTCGCCGTGCGCCGCTTCGGTGCTGCCTTTGCCTCAGCCTCAGAGGCGTCCTTCTTGGCGGCAGTTTTTTTCGGCGCGGCCTTCTTCACGGCCACCTTTTTCTTGTCCACCGTCTCCGTGCCACGTCCGCCGGCACGCCGACGCTCGGCAACGACATCGGTCTTGACCGTCTCACTGATCGGCGTTCCTGCCCCGCTCTGCCCCTTCAGACGATAGAACACCGTCGCAAGAGGCGGAACAGTGATGACGATGGACTGGTCGCGCCCGTGGAACGGATAGTCCTCGCTGGCGATATCGCCCGCATTGACAACGCCGCTCCCACCAAACTCCTCCAGATCGGAGTTGAACACCTCGACGTAGGTGCCCTTCGTCGGCACACCGATGCGGTAGCCGTGGCGCACCTCAGGGGTAAAGTTATGGACGCAGACGAGGAAATCGCTGCGCTCCTCGGCGCGCCGCACAAGGGCGACGACGCTGTTCTCATTGTCGTTGCAGTCGATCCACTGGAAACCGTTCCAGTCGAAATCGACCTGCCAGAGTTCCTTGTTATCGACGTAGAATTTGTTCAGTGCTTTGGAGTATGCGAGCATCTTCGTGTGCATCGGGTACTGCTCGACAAGATGCCAGTCAAGGCTGTCGTCGAAGTTCCACTCGATGAACTGCCCGTACTCACCGCCCATGAAGAGCAGCTTCTTGCCGGGATGTGCCATCCAGTAGCCGAAGAAGCCGCGCAGCCCCGCGAATTTCTGCCAGTAGTCGCCCGGCATTTTGCTGATGAGCGAGCACTTGCCGTGCACGACCTCATCATGCGAGAGCGGCAGGACGAAGTTCTCGGAAAATGCGTACATGAGCGAGAAGGTGAGTTTGTCCTGATTCCACTTACGGTAGATCGGGTCGAGGCTCACGTAGTCGAGCATATCGTTCATCCAGCCCATGTTCCACTTGTAGTTGAACCCCATGCCGCCCATGTAGACGGGCTTGGAGATCAGCGGCCACGAGGTGGACTCCTCGGCGATCATGAGTGCCTGCGGATGATACTTGAAGATTGTCTCGTTGAGTTTCTTCAGGAACTCCATTGCCTCGAGGTTGCCCGTGTCGCCGTATTTGTTCGGCTGCCACTCGCCATCCTTGCGCCCGTAGTTGAGGTAGAGCATATTCGCGACCGCGTCGATGCGCAGGCCGTCGATGTGGAACTCCTCGAACCAGAACAGCGCGTTCGAGATGAGGAAGCTCTGCACCTCCGTGCGCCCGTAGTCAAAGTTGGTCGTGCCCCACTCCCAGTTTTCCGCGCGCTGCTCATTGTCGGACTCGTAGAGATTCTTTCCGTCGAAATGGCGCAGTCCCTGCTCATCCTTGCAGAAGTGCCCCGGCACCCAGTCCATGATGATGCCGATGCCATTCGCATGGGCGGTATCGACGAGGTAGCGGAAATCGTCAGGCGTGCCGTAGCGGCTCGTCACAGCGAAGTAGCCCGTCGCCTGATACCCCCATGACCCATCGTAAGGGTGCTCGCAGAGCGGCATGAACTCGATGTGGGTATAGTGCATCTCTTTGACATAGCTGATGAGCTGATCCGCCATATCGCGGTAGGAGAGATACTCACTGTCCAGTGTGCGCCGCCACGAGCCCGCGTGCACCTCGTACGTGAGCATGGGGCGCTCGTAGGAGGACTCGTGTGCCTTCTTTTCCTGCCACGCTGCGTCCTTCCACTCATAGTGGTTCATGTCATAGGTGCGGGATGCGGTCTGCGGTTTTTTCTCCGCATAGAACCCGTAGGGATCTGCCTTCATAATGCGCGGTCCGCCCCACTGCGGCTCGATGGCGTACTTGTAGATCTCGCCCTCGCCGAGTCCCTCGACGAAGGTCTCCCAGATCTCACCGTCTCTGATCCGCTGCATGGGCTGCGCATTGGCGTCCCAGTCGTTGAATCCGCCGACAACACTGACGGACTTTGCATTCGGCGCCCACACGGTAAAACGGACGCCGCGTTTGCCGTCCCGTTCGATGAAGTGCGCGCCTAGCATTTCCTGTGCGTGATAATTCGTCCCCTGATGAAAGAGATAAAGATCAAACTCACTGAGTGCCGACGTCTTCATAAAACCCCTCCTATTTGCCCCCGAATACGCTGTTAGGAGATGATCAAAGGCTTGATGTCCCAGATATCCCGTGCGTATTCGTCAATCGTACGGTCAGACGAGAAGCGGCCGGAGTACGCGACGTTCATCGCCGCCGTACGCGCCCAGCTCTCCTTGTCAAGGAACCGCTTCATCACCTCAACGCGTGCTTCATCGTACGCATTGAAGTCCTTCAAGATAAAGAATTCATCGTTCGCGTGCAGGAGATAATCATACAGCGAACGGAAATCTCCATAGGTACCGTCGATGAGCTGATTCAGCACATTGCGCACCTTTTCATTGGTGTTGTACTCATCCCACGCCGAGTAATTCCCGTTTGCATAGTAGTCCATGACCTCCTCGGCGCGCAGCCCGAAGATGACGCAGTGCTCATCGCCGACTGCCTCGCGGATCTCAACGTTGGCTCCGTCCAGTGTGCCGAGCGTAATGGCACCATTCATCATGAACTTCATGTTGCCTGTACCCGAGGCCTCCTTCGACGCCGTCGAGATCTGCTCGCTGACGTCCGCCGCCGGATAGACCAGCTCGCCGATGGAGACGCCAAAATTCTCGATGAAGATCACCTTCATCATGTCGTTGAGCGAACGATCCTTGTTGATGCGATCGGCAACGGCATTGATGAGACGAATCGTCTCCTTTGCGATATAGTAGCCCGGTGCTGCCTTTCCTCCGAAGAAGTAGGTCACGGGCAGCGTGAGATAGTTTTTTTCCTGCTTTGCACGCTGGTAGCGGTACATGATGTGCAGGATATTCATCAGCTGACGCTTGTAGGAGTGGATACGCTTCACCTGAATGTCAAACATGGAGTCCGGGTTCAGATGCACGCCGTTGTGCGCCTCGATGTAGCGTGCCAGCCCCTCGCGGCGCAGATGCTTGATCTCCATCAGACGCTTGCGGAAATGCGCATCCTCGACAAAGGGATGCAGTCCGTCCATCTGCTCCGGGTGGCGATGCCATGCACGTGAGCCAAGCACCTCGTCGATCAGAGCCGTCAACTCGGGGTTCGCCCCCATCAGCCAGCGGCGATGTGTGATGCCGTTCGTCTTGTTGTTGAACTTGCGCGGCGTGTACTCGTAGAAATCATGCAGCGTCGTCGACTTGAGGATGTCCGTGTGGATCTTCGCCACGCCGTTGACACTGTGCCCGCCGACAATGGAGAGCCGCGCCATGTGTACGACGCCGTCCTGGATGATGGAGAGGGCACGTACCTTCTCCTCGTCGCCCGGATAGCGGCGGCGCACCTCCTCGAGGTGACGGCGGTTGATCTCGTCGATGATCATGTAGATGCGCGGGAGCAGCGGACGGAACATATCGACATTCCACGTCTCAAGTGCCTCAGGCATGATCGTGTGGTTCGTATAGGCGATGGTGTCGCGCGTAATTGCCCACGCATCCTCCCACGTCAGTTCCTCATCATCGACCAGCACACGCATCAGCTCTGCCACGCAGAGTGCAGGATGCGTATCGTTGATATGGATGCCGATCTTTTTGCCAAAGTCGTAGATGCTCATGCCCGTTTTCTTGTAGTGACGGACGATGCTCTGCACGCCTGCCGAAACGAAGAAATACTCCTGAATGAGACGCATCCGCCGCCCCTCGAACGTGCTGTCGTCGGGGTAGAGATAGCGCGTGATCGACTCGACAAAGTCGCGGTATTGATTGCGCTGGTGGATCTGCTCCTGGGTCAATGTCACGTAGTCGGAGAAGTCGCGGTTGACCTCGGCGTTCCACATGCGCAGCGTGTTCACCGTCGCATCGTGGTAGCCGACGATCGGCACATCGTACGGTACCGCCATGACAATCATTGGATCCTCATGGACGAGCTCCAGCTTTCCGTCTACCTCACGCATGTAGGCATTTCCGTAGAACTTCACATCGACGGACTTATCGGGCTTGCGGTACTCCCATACGAAGCCGTCGCGCAGCCAGTTGTCAGGCAGCTCCACCTGATTGCCGTCGACGATCTTCTGTTCAAAGAGACCGTACTGATAGCGAATGGTGCAGCCATGCCCCGGGTAATGGTGTGCAGCGAGCGAGTCGATGAAGCAGGCGGCGAGGCGGCCGAGGCCGCCGTTGCCGAGCCCCGCATCCGACTCTTCCTTGTAGGCATCCGAGAGCTTCAAATTGAACTCCTGCAGAACCTCCTTCATCGCCTCCTCAATGCCGAGGTTGATGAGATTGGAGCGCAGGAGCCGACCGAGCAGAAACTCAATGGAAAAATAGTAGATCTGCTTGACGCACTTCTGCGTGTACTGCCGATTCGTCTTGATCCAGTTGTCCGAAATGGACTGCTTCGCCGTCGTCGCAATCGTCTTGTAAATTTCGGCTTCGGTCAGCTCGTCGAGACCCCGCCCGAAGAGAACGTGCGCCGTTGTGATAAAGCGGCTCTTCAGGATCTTCTTCATCGTTTCGTAAGACTTCCCTGCGGGTCTTACCATCTGTTCCTTATGTGCCAAAACGTCCACTCCTTTTCCAAAGCCCCGAGAGTTCCCTCACTCCGTTCCTGCCGAAGGCAGGCATCCCCTAAAGCAAACCAGAAGCCGCAAGCGGCTTCTGACAAGTCCTATACGTCTATATCGTCGCATTTTTGCGTATCACGAGCGGGTATTCCATGGCTCCCTTCAACCACTTGTCCGCTGTGATGACGACATTCTTATCGCAGATGACGTTCTCGACGAGCGCGCCATTCTGGATGTCGCATTTCTGCATGATGATCGAGTTGCGGATCTTCACCCCGCGCCCGACGGTCACACCGCGAAACAGGATGCTGTTCTCCACCTCGCCGCGTATGATGCAGCCGTTTGCGATGAGAGAGTTCTCCACCTTCGCCGTGTCCTTGTACTGGACGGGGACGCCGTCCTTGATCTTCGTATAGATCGGACGCTCGCCCATGAAGAGCTCCTCCCAGACCGACGGATCGAGAATCTCCATGTTTGCGCGGTAGTATGTGGACATCGAATCCACATGCGCCATATAGCCGTCGTGCGCGTAGGCAAACATCGTGTAGTTCGCAGCGCGGCGGATGATGCCGTCGAGCAGGAACCTCTGCCCGCCGTGCTCGTAGGCATAGCGGACGCACTCGACAAAGACAGCCTTCTCCATCAGGTAGACACCCATGGAGACCTTCATCCCCTCGTAGGCGACAGGCTTTTCAGTAATATCGAGAATCAGCCCGTTCTCCGCTGTCTCAAGGACCACATTGCTGCCCGTGTTCTCATCCTCAGTCGTATGCGAGACGAGCGTGATGTCCGCGCCCGTATTCTGATGGAAGCGCAGCACCTTGTCAAAGTCCACATTGTAGACGAAACTGCCGTTTGCGAGCAGAATATAGTCTGCCGAAGCATGCTCGATAAAGTCGAGGTTATGATAGAAATTCTTGAGATCGCCCTTGCGCTGCTGCGTATCATCAGGCACTGCAGGAAGGTAGAAGAGCCCATCGTGGCGGCGTGCCAGATCCCAATCCTTGCCGGAACGCAGATGATCGAGGACAGAGCGCGGCTCATCGGGGAGCATCACGCCCACCTTGTGTATGCCGGAATTGACCATGCTCGACAGGGCAAAGTCAATCAGGCGATATCGTCCGGCAAAGGGAATGGATTCCACCGCACGGCGGTCGGCAAGCTCACGAATCAGCGAGCCGTCCTCCTGCAGATTGATCAATCCCATGATAGTATTCATCGTTTCACCTTTCCATTCCCCGCAGTTCAGCCGACCTGTTGTTCACTCTCGGCAGCTGTCACCGTCTCCCCCTCGGGGATCACGGTGATCTGTGACTGCTCACCAGCGACCTGTGCACCTGCGTCGACCGTGACGTTCTGTGCCAGGATGGCGTAGTCCACCACAGCATCCGCACCGACGCGCGCCGAGGGCAGGAGAACGGAGTTGCGTACCACGGCCCCCTTGGCAACGCGTACACCCGGGAAGATCACAGAGTTCTCGACGGTTCCGAGGATCATCGAGCCCTCACTGATCATCGAGCGCACGATCCGTGCTTCCTTGCCGACGAACTGGGGCGGCATCGACGGATTGAACGAGTAGATGCGCCACTTGCCCGACAGCTCAAACGGAGGCTCGTCCTGCAGGAGATCCATGTTCGCCTGCCAGAGGCTCTCAATCGTACCGACATCCTTCCAGTAGCCGTTGAATGCGTACGAATACAGGCGTCCGCCATCCGTCAGCATCTTTGGAATGATGTCCTTGCCAAAGTCGTGGCTGGATGTCTCGCTCTTCGCATCCGCCGTGAGATATTTCTCCAAATAGTCACGGTTGAAGATATAGATGCCCATCGACGCAAGATTGCTCTTCGGTTTCGCGGGCTTTTCCTCGAACTCGATAATGCGCCCGGTCTCGTCCGTGTTCATGATACCGAAGCGCGGCGCCTCATCCCACGGTACCTCAAAGACACCGATGGTTGCCTCGGCCTTCGTCTTCTTGTGCTGCTCGAGCATCCACGCATAGTCCATTGTATAGATGTGATCGCCCGAGAGGATGAGCACGTAGTCGGGATCCGACATATCAATGAAGTTAAGGTTCTGATAGATGGCATCCGCCGTACCGCGATACCAGTCCGCACCCTTCTCGCGTGCATACGGCGGCAGGACGAAGAGCCCTCCGTCGCGCTTGTCGAGGTCCCATGCGCTGCCCGAGCCGAGGTACTGGTTCAGCTCAAGCGGACGGTACTGCGTCAGCACGCCGACGCGTTCAATGCCGGAATTCACGCAGTTGCTCAGTGGAAAATCAATAATGCGGTACTTCCCGCCAAACGGAACGGCGGGCTTTGCGACGCGCTTCGTCAGTGCGCCGAGGCGGCTGCCTTGCCCGCCTGCCAGAATCATTGCCAAGCATTCAATCTTTCTCATAGGACATTCTCCCCTCACGGATACCGGGCGGTATCCCCACCATGTATGCAATGGCTGATCGACAAAGTCTACGGTGCACTTGTTCGACACGCCATGTTTCTGCCGATTTGAAACGCATTTCAGCTTCTTTTCCACGCATTTCTTTTCGTATTCTCTCCCCATGCTTATTGTTTCATAGGATAGGTATTCGATACACGAAAAGAAATTTCCTGCCTTTTTCTTTCAATTTTCAAAAAAATTTTTGAAAATGCGTGACGTTTCGCCCTCTCTATATCATTTATCGTAGCATGATTATAATATATGGTTGTCGGAATGGCAAGCGCAGAAACAATAATAAATTGAATACAGCGCTCAAGACAAACCTCCCTATAGCGTCCCGAAAAAAATATTGCATTTTATCCGTCCGTATGATAGAATGACGCAGTACATTTTTCATTGAGGAGGTGAACAATTTGCCAAACATTAAGGCATCCATTCTGAGTGTAAAATCTGACGCCAAGCGCCATGCACGCAATGTTGCGGAAAAGACGCGCGTCCGCCGTGCCATCCGCAGCGTCAACGATGCTGTTGCTGCCGGCAACGCAGATGAGGCGAAAACCCTCCTCGTCGCAGCATACAAGTCCATCGACCAGGCTGCTGCAAACAACGTCTACCACAAGAACGCTGCAGCACGCAAGAAGTCACGCCTTGCCAAAAAGGTCAACGCGCTGGCACAGTAAGGATAGAAAAAACGCCATTCCATACGAAATGGCGTTTTTTTGTATCCATTTATTTGATGCGTTTGAATACATAGAACCCAATCGCTGCCTGCAGGATGCTGAGCAGGGCGAGCATGGCAAAGGCCGTCTGCAGTGTTGTGATCGAGGAGACGAATCCGATGGCGGCAGGTCCAGCGAGAATGCCGAGGTATCCCATGGTGCTGACGGCGGAGACCGCCGCACTGACCGGCATGACATTCTGTCGCCCCATCAGGGAGAAGAAGACGGGCACGATGTTCGCGCTCCCGATGCCGATGGCAAAGAAGCCAACATAGAGCAGCGCATCTGCGGGGGCAAACATGACGAGCAGAATCCCGCCAAACGCGAGCAGTGCCCCCCCGACGGCAACGGGAAGCGCACCGATGCGCTGGACGACACGGTCACCGAGAAAGCGCATCGTAAGCATCGCGGCAGAGAAGACGGAATAACCCGTGCCAGCAAGCGCAAGATCCATGCCGCGTACCGTGGTCAGGTAGACGCCGCCCCAGTCCATCACCGCTCCCTCGCTGAGGAAGGCGATGAACGCCGTCATGCCGACAAAGACGATGATGTCGCGCGGCAGTGCGAGCAGTGCGCCGCCTCCCCCGCCATAGGGAATCAAATGGCGTCCGAACACTGCCGTCAGGAGAAGGATGAGCCCCGCCGCAATCGCCGTCGACTGAAATGGCGTAAGACCGAGCAGCCCGACCCATACGCCGTAAAGTCCCGCACCGACAAAGCCGCCGAGGCTCCAGAAGGCGTGCATTCCGCTCATGATGCGCCGTCCGATGCCCTTTTCTACCAGTACGGCGACGATGTTGACCACGACGTCAATACAGCCCATCACCGCGCCGAAGATAAGCACGATCGGCACGGCAAGCGAAAGTGCGTCCACGCATGAGACGAGCAGAAGAATTGCCGCAAAGAGGATCGAGGCCGTCATGACGACGCGGCGGCATCCGAGCCGCATGGCGAGTGCGCCCGAGAGCGGCATCGTCAGGAGCGAGCCGACACCGATGCAGAGCAGCAGCATCCCGAGCACATCGTCCCCCACCATCAGCCGCTCGCGCAGGAGCGGGACGAGCGGCGCCCACGTTGCTGTGCCAAAGCCTCCGATGAAGAAGAAGGCACGTGCCGCGTGCACCTCGCGCATCCCAATTTCTTTTTTCCTTGTATCCCCCATGATGCTCCCCATTTCGCTGCACCGTCCAAAACTCACGCCATTCTATCATAGAAATAGAAAAAAGCAAGCTGCGTTTCTGGACAGATATGGTATTGCACTGTAGGATTACAATAGATATAGTATCTCACGGATAAAGAGGATGATGGCATGAACGAACCGGCAGTAAAGGAAGCACTCTGGACGCGCGAATTTCTGGGCATGAGCCTCGTCAGCTTCCTCATCTATCTGACCCAATACGCGATGATCGCGGCACTTCCCATTGTCATGATGCAGGAGTACGGAGGCGGCGACGTCGAGGCAGGTCTCGCCATGACCTTCTTCCAGATCGGAACGGTCGCTGCTCGTCCCTGTGCGGGCATTCTCATCGACGCCGTCAACAAGCGGCGGCTCATGATCGTCATCAGTGTCCTGTTCTTCATCGTTATGGCACTCTTCCTCGTCGCCTCGGCGATCTCCATGCTCTACGGCCTGCGCCTCCTCCACGGCGTCATCTTTGCCGTGGCGACAACGACAGCGGCGGCACTCGCGGCACTGATCCTCCCGCCATCGCGCAAGGGTGAGGGCATCGGCTACTTTGCTCTCTCCACCAACCTCGCGATGGTCGTTGGCCCCATGGTTGGCCTGCTCATCATGGAACATTTTTCGAGCACGGCGCTCTTCGCTGCACTCAGTGCACTCGCCGCGCTCTCCATCGTGATGAGCACGATGCGTCTGCCCGATGCCGTCATTCTGCCGCAGGGTGCACGACGCCGCCTCTCCGTCCAGACGTTTATCGAGCGACGCGCGCTCGCGCCCGCCCTTATCGCGGGGATTCTCTTCTTCGCCTACGGCAGCGTACTCACCTTTATCCCGCTCTATACGCGCAGTCTCGGGCTGTCGGCAGAGACGAGTCTCTTCTACGCCTGCTATGCGGGGGCGATTCTTGTGACGCGTCCCTTTGTCGGACGCATCTTTGACCGCATGGGGCCGGACTATACGGTCTACCCGGGTGTACTTCTCTTTGCCGTGGGTATGGCGCTCCTCGGCAGCATCACGGGGCTCACGGGACTGATCGGTGCAGCCCTGCTCCTCGGCGCAGGGTTCGGCGCGGTCACGCCTGCGCTGCAGACGCTCGCCGTGCGCAGTGTCCCCGCATCGCGTGCCGGTGTCGCTACTGCGACCTACTTCTGGTCGCTTGACATCAGCGTCGGGCTTGCTGCCGCAGGGCTCGGCATCGTCGCCGTCACGTACGGCTATGCGTTCACCTACCGCATCGTGGATGTTGTCGTCGTCATCGTCGCCGCACTCTGCTACACCATTTGGCGGCGCATGGGGAAAAAGGAATAAGGATACGTCAAAGCGGCTGTTGTACGAAGAAATCATACGTACAGCAGCCGCTTGTTACTACATCCCACTCTCCTTTTTCTGCTCCGCCTCTGCTTCCCTCGCCTTCTTCTCTTCCTTTTTGCGTTCCTTGTAGGCACGCGCATCGATTTTTTCCAAATAGCTGTCGGGGATGCGGGCGACCGCCTTCGGTTCGACCGCATAGAGTTTTTTGTAGTAGTCCTCTGCCGCATCACCGTTGCCCATCTCATCGTAGATCTCTGCGGCGATCAGATACCCATAGGGGCTCTTTGCATCCACCTCGATCGCCTTTAATGCGTCGGCGAGTGCGCCGTCACGCTCACCGAGCATGCGCCGTACATCCGCACGGTTGACCCACGTGAGAACGTCCGTCGGGGCATCGGCGACACCGCGGTCGGCATCGGCGTGGGCGCGGTCAGCGTCGCCCAGCACAGCATAGGCACGCGCACGAATGACATAGCTGAGGGCGGGCTTGTCGTCGTGCGCCGCACCGAAGACACGCGCCATCAACATGAGGGCACGCGTTCCGTCGCCATAGTCACTGTAGGCGTCGCTGTTCTCGCGTATTTTATCTATCGCCTTCACATCGGCGGCCTCAACCGCCGCACGCTCCGCCTCGCGTTCTGCTGCACGCGCCTGCTCCGTACTGCGCAGCCTCTCCCGTGCACCGCTCGCTGCCTCTCTGGCGTACGCATCCCCAACGAGAGCGATGAGCTGTGCCCCCGCCTTGGCTTTCTCCACCAGGGGCAGGAGTGCCGCATTGATCCGGGCGTCGCCGCGCATCGATACGCCGCCGCCGCGTGTCAGACCGAGCCCCCAGTCCGCCGCCGTATCATAGTCGTGAAAGGCACGGGCCAATGCGCCTGCAGCGAGATAGGCGTTCTCGGGACTGTTGTCGTAGTCCTCATCCGTCTGCGTCGCCGTGAGAAGCGGCGTCCCGTCGATGCAGATCGTCCGCCGATCCGCCACCGTCACGTGCCCCGCACTGTATGCCGTAAGCATCTCCGCGAGCTTTGCCTCACGCCGCTCTGTCGCAGGATGATCGGAGAAATCGTCCTGCGGGAGATCCTTGTCCTTTGGGTTCTGGTACTCGCGCAGATCCTGGGTCACATACGTCAGATAGTAGCCCATGCGCGCCATCGCCGCCGCCCCGCCGCCGGGGTTGAAGCCCGCACTCGTCATGATGTGGAAGCCGCCCTCGTCGGCCTCGTACTCTGTGGGAAGCGTGATATTTTTAGCAATAGAGTAGCCCGCCAGTGCATTGAGCTTGTTCCAGTCCATCAGCCCCGCATCCATGTTGAGAAAACTCAGCCCATAGTACTGCGCCGCCGCCTTCGCATAGTTGTGTGCACTATGCTGGCGGATGCCGTGCGTCATCTCATGCCCGAGCACCGCAGCGAGCTCATCCTCGCTGCCGTTCAGCCCACGGATCAGTCCGCGGTTGATGCTCACATAGTCCGTCGGATAGCACGCCGCGTTAAAGATGGGACTGTCGTTCACCGCCCAGACAAAGGGAAGCGAGTTCACGCGGAGCACATAGTCTCCGTCACGCACAAGCCGCTGCATCACACGATCGACAAGCGCAATATCACTTGCATTTCGTGCACGGCCGTTTTCCTCTATATCCTGCAGCTCGCTCTCATGCTGCGCGTGAACATCGTTGCCGAGTGCGAGCACCGCACCGAGTGCCGAGTGGTACGCGCCGAGCACGCCGAGTGCCTGCGCCGCAATCCCCCACGCGTCAATCGCCTCCGCGCGCATCGGCGAGATCAGCAGTCCGCCTCCGATCACGAAGGCGGAGCATGCTGCGAGAATTTTCTTTCGCATCCGATCACTTCCTTTGATTGGCACTATACCATAACAATCTTATTTTCTGCTGAAAGCTGTTTGGGGCAGAGGAGCGACGGAATGAACCCATGATATAGATACGTAAATCCAGTATATCCCTCCTCTCCAACAAAAAAGACAGCGCAGGGCTGTCATATATGATATAATGCATTTAGGTGCTGCCAAGACGGTAGGCGGTCAATCTTAGCCCCTGAAGGGGGGCGAAGCCTATGGAACTATACGACTTTTTGGCGTTAGTATTCATGGTGACGATTTGCATCGTTGCATTAAAGGCATAAGAAAGCCCGCCTCCGGCATCCAATCGTAGGCGGGTTTTCTTAACTCAAATCTAGGTTGGGGCTGACCGTCTACCGGCAGCACCTTTTCTGTCTCTATTATATGACACATTCCCGCTGCCGTCAACTCCTATGCGTAGTCCGTCACGCCACCGTAAGTAGTAAAGGAAGCACTGATAAATTCAGCACTACCATCTTGACGCATCTTTTTCGCCCGCACTTCGGCGGAAAATCCTCCACATAGCCTTTGCTATGCGTCCGGTTTTCCACCTTGTTCGGACAAAAAATCTACGCCAATCTGGCAGACTTCATTTTATCAGCGATTCCTAAAATAAATTAACAAAAACATATTTGTGACGCAACTATGGTATAATAAAATCATCGATAAAAAGGAGGATCACCATGGAATTTAATGAACTCATCCGCGAACGCTTCTCCTGCCGTGCGCTCTCCGACAGGGAAATTCCGCACGAATCCATGAACCGCATTTTTGAGGCGGCACGTCTCGCTCCTACGGCAGTCAACAAACAGCCATTTAAGGTCTGGGCCATCGAAAGCCCCGACGCACGTGCAAAGCTCGCTGAGACGACGAGCTACACCTTTGGCGCCGGCGTCTTTCTCGTCATTGGCAGCAAGGCGGACGAGGCGTGGGTGCGCCCCGACGATGATCTGAACTTTGCTGATGTGGACGCCGCCATCGTCGCGACGCATATCATGCTCGCCATCCACAACGAAGGCCTGCGCGCAACATGGGTTGGCAAGTTCAATACGCCGAAACTCAAGGAGCTGTTCCCCGTCATGAAGGGCTACAACCTCATCGCGCTCTTTCCCGTCGGCTATCCGACGGAAAAGGGTGTCCCCTCCCCACGCCACAAGGAGCGCAAGAGTGCCGTGGACATCGTGCAGATACTCTAGGGACAGTAAGCCGCATACAAAAACCCCCACCCTAGGGTGGGGATTTTTGTATCCGCAAAGGATCTTCTTACTTCGTGAAGTTGAACGCGCGCTTGCCCGGATAGACCGCACATGCGCCGAGCTGTTCCTCGATGCGCAGAAGCTGGTTGTACTTCGCAACGCGCTCGGAACGGGACGGTGCACCCGTCTTGATCTGTGCCGTGTTGAGTGCAACAGCGAGATCGGCGATCGTCGTGTCCTCGGTCTCGCCCGAACGATGCGACGTAACCGCCGTATAGCCTGCCTTATGCGCCATCTTGATCGCCTCAAGCGTCTCGGAGACCGAGCCGATCTGGTTCAGCTTGATGAGGATGGAGTTCGCCGCACCGAGCTCAATGCCCTTCTTCAGGCGCTCCGTATTCGTGACGAAGAGATCGTCACCGACGAGCTGGACCTTGTGCCCGAGTGCCTTTGTCATCGCCTTCCAGCCGTCCCAGTCCTCCTCGTCGAGACCGTCCTCAATCGAGTAGATCGGGAACTGGGCGATGAGCGACTCCCAATGCTTGATGAGATCATCGGATGTGAACTTCTTGCCGGACTTTGGCTGATGATAGAAGCCCTTTCCCTTCTCCTTGTCCTTCCACTCAGAGGAAGCTGCATCCATCGCGAGGACGAAATCCTGTCCGGGCTTGTAGCCGGCGTTCTCAATCGCCTTCAGGATGTGCTCGATCGTGTCCTCATCGGAATCGAGATCCGGCGCAAAGCCGCCCTCGTCGCCGACTGCCGTCGTCTTGCCTTCCTTCTTGAGGAGTGCCTGCAGCGCATGGAACACCTCAGTCGACCAGCGCAGTGCCTCGCGGAACGTCGGTGCGCCTGCCGGCATAATCATGAACTCCTGCGTATCGACGGAGTTCGTCGCATGTGCACCGCCGTTCAGAATGTTCATCATCGGAACGGGCAGGACGTTCGCCTGCAGACCGCCAAAGAAGCGGTAGAGTGGAATATCCTCGGACTTTGCCGCCGCATCTGATGCTGCAATCGAAACAGCAAGAATCGCGTTTGCACCGAGTTTCGACTTGTCTTTCGTGCCGTCCACATCGAACATCGCCTGGTCGACGGCATAGATGTCGCTCGCCTCAAGGCCGAGGAGTGCAGGAGCGATCTTCTTGTTGACGTTGTTAACCGCCTTTGAGACGCCCTTGCCGCCGAACTTCGACTTGTCACCGTCACGCAGCTCCAGTGCCTCGAACTCGCCCGTGGATGCACCCGAGGGAGAAGCACCACGGCCAATCGTGCCGTCCTCGAGAACGACCTCCGCCTCTACTGTCGGATTGCCGCGTGAATCGATGATCTCACGACCGATGACCTGAGCGATTCTTAAATAATCACGCATGAAAATTCCTCCTCATCACCATAACGAAAGGGCGCCCCTTCTGAATACGCCAATTCCCAGGCGCATCCTTCTCTGTGCTATTATACGTTCTTTCTTGCCAAAAATCAATGTGGCAACACCTCATGCCGGAACTTCCTTAAAACTTTTTAGGAAAGCACGAAATCACTCAGAAGAACCTTGATACAAGAATAAACAACCCGTATTCGACATTATTAGTGTATATTTTTTTCTATTGTGTGACTTGGGTTACAAAATTTTCAAACAAAATATGATAAAATACGAAGTATCAACGGGGAATACGAAACGTCCTCCCCGACATCTTTCCCCCCCGTTGATCATCCCTCTATGGGAACGTTTCCCTGCGTTCCTATTGTAAGGCAAAATCCTTACATCCCATTTCTCAAGCCGCAGGTATTCCCAACCTGCGAGCATCCCTTTCCAGGAAAAAGAGCCGACCACCCTGTCGGCTCTTTTTCTATGCGTATTTATCCGAGCGCGACATCGAGCATCATCATGAGCGTAAAGCCCACCGCAAACGAGAGCACGCCGATGTTCGAGTGCTCTCCCTCGCTCATCTCCGGAATCAGTTCCTCCACCACGACGTAGATCATCGCGCCCGCCGCAAAGGAAAGCGCATAGGGCAGAACGGGCACGATGAGTGCCGTTGCAAGTACTGTCAGCACGCCGCCGATCGGCTCGACCGCCCCCGAGAGGACGCCGCCCGCAAAGGCACGCCACTTTCCCATCCCCGCTGCACGCAGCGGCATCGAGATGATCGCGCCCTCGGGAAAGTTCTGGATGGCAATGCCGAGCGAGAGCGCGAGCGCGGCACCAAGCGTAATACCCTCGCTGCCGCTCAGCCAGCCCGCGTAGATTGCGCCGACCGCCATTCCCTCGGGGATGTTGTGCAGGGTCACGGCGAGGACAAGCATCGTCGTCCGCGAAAGGCGGCTGTGCGGTCCTTCCGCCTGCTGCGCATTCATATGCAGATGCGGGATAATGTGATCGAGTATGAGGAGAAAGAGCGTCCCCGCCCAGAAACCAACGACGGCAGGAACAAAAGCGAACTGCCCGAGATCGGCAGAGCCCTCCATCGCAGGGATGAGGAGGCTCCAGACCGATGCCGCCACCATGACGCCTGCGGCAAAGCCCGTCAGCCCGCGCTGCACACTGCGGTTGAGTGTATCCTTCAGAAAGAAGACACAGCCGGCACCGAGTGCCGTCCCGAGAAAGGGGATCATGAGTCCCTCAAAAACATCTGACATAGCATCACCTCTTTATGAAAAGTATATCAGATGATTAGGTTAGCATCAATGATAATTCTTCTCATTTATTACGGCATCTTATGATAGTCTATGGCCCCGCCATAGCAATCGCAGAGTTTCTGCGCGTATGGATCATGTTCCTCGTCGAAATTTTTTACGGCGATTGTGCCCAAGGAATATCGTTTGTAGAGAACAGATCTGGGAATCACCATGCCGCGGTCAATCACCTGTTCTTTTAGATCCATCAGCTGCGCATAAATCACCTCATACATGGCAACGTCAGGAGACATCCTCCGCAGCTGATCTGTTTCTGCCATCGCCTGTGCCATGATCTCCTGATAATATGCCTTGGTTCTCCGCGCACTGAGTCTGATATACATAGTTCCTTACTCTCCATCGAACAGGCAAAAAACGGCACGCTGCTCCTGTGCGTGCGTGCCGTTTCCTTTACTCCAACGAAACGATTTTATTCTTCAGTACGTAGACGAGTGCCTGCGTGCGGTCATTCACCTTCAACTTGTGAAAGACGCTGGTGAGATGGTTCTTGACCGTCTTTTCGGAGAGCCCCAGCGCCTTGCCAATGTCCTGATTCGACAGCCCCTTTGCGATGCAGCCGAGCACGTCCATCTCGCGCGGAGTGAGGCGTTCCCCGCGGCTCTCGTCCCAGATTTCCTTCGCCATGCGCCCAACGTCGCCCGAGATCGCAGGCGTGCCAAAGAGGCGCTCGGCGAGCTTCGGATAGACGAAGGGGTTGCCCTCGTTGACCATGTGGATTGCCTTGATGAGCACATTCGGTTCGACATCCTTGAGCAGGTAGCCGAGTGCCCCGTTCTTCAGCATTTCGAGCACATAGTTATCGCTGTCATGGATCGTGAGCGCGATGATCTTCACACGTGAGCGCGCCTGCTTCAGCTGCTTCGTCACGTCCAGCCCCGTCAGCCCCGGCATATTGATATCGAGCAGGAGGATGTCGGGTTTAAGCATGAGCGTGCGAGCCAGTGCTTCCTGCCCGTCCTCTGCTTCGCCGACGACCTCGAGATCGTCTTCAAAATTCAGTACGCGCTTGATCCCCTGCCGCAAGAGCGCGTGGTCGTCTGCTAAGAGTATTCTGATTGCCACCCTTGATCTCCTCTTTCTGTCGTATTTCATCACTCGTCCAACACATGTGCTGTGAGAAAAATCATCAGTTCCGTCTCGTTTCTGCTCGTCCGCACCGTGCGGAAGAATGCCCCCAAGAGTGGCAGGTCGCCGAGAAACGGAATCTTTGCAAGCGTACGCGACTCATCGCTGTCAATGAGCCCGCCGATTACCATCGTCTCGCCGTTTTTCAGGCGGACCGTGGTGTCCGCACTCCGCTTTTGGAAACGGTACGCTTTCAGATCGTCAACGAAAACGGGCGTACTGACCTCCGTGTGCACACGCGCGACGATGTTGCCATCTGCCGTGACGCGCGGCGTATAGCGCAGGATGATCCCTGCCTCGCGGTACTCGATGCCGGTCGTCGTGACATTATTCGATGTCGTCACAACCGGCACGGGCACCTCCGCACCGATATTGATCAGTGCTTCACGCCCCTGCACGGTCGTCACGTTCGGACGGGCAAGCATCTTTGCCTTGCCCTCCGAGACGAGTGCGCGGATCGCTGCCGTGTAGTAGAACTCATACGGCATGCCCTCAGGTCCGCGCCCAAAGCGTATGATCCCAGGAGCACTCGCGCCGTCCATCCCCGCATCGCGTCCGCTGACGTGCCAGCTGCCTGACGCATCGCGTGAGACGTCCGGGTACTGCGGCAGAGGCGACCATGACCAGTCGATGCCGAGTTCCTTTGCCGCCCGCTTGGAGACGGCAACAACGCGCGCCTCAAGCGATACCTGACGCGGGGCCGTGTCGAGTGCAGAAACAATCTCACGTACGGCACGAGCCTCCGACTCCGTACCGTAAAAGAGAAGCGTATTCGTCGCCGTATCCACAAGGACGCGCTGCGGCACATTGGAATCCGAGTCCTCATTTTCGCTTGTATCTTTATTACTTTTCGACACAATTGCGCGTTTTCCTTCACCCGTGAGGGATAAATTTGCCGCATGGGCGAGTTCCTCGGGATCGGCATAGCGGACGACATAGGTATGAACGCTCCGCTGTGCATCGCGCACCTCTGTGCCGACGGCCAGCCACACCTCCCCATGCCGTTCAAGGTGGATCCCGCGAGCGGCAGCAATGAGGTGCAGCACCTCCTCCGCCTCTCCTGTGAGATGCGCCGTTACCGTCCCCGTCACGCTGTCATCGACGATAAGCGGCAGATTCCCCATGCGCGCCGCCGCGAGGAGGACAGACCGCACATCGCCGCCCGTCACATCAACGGTCACGGATGCAGCAGAAACCGGTGCAGCAAAGAGCAGCAGTCCAAAGAACGCAGTCCTGATGATCCATCGCTTCATCCTATTTACTCCCTCGTAAGCGTAATGACGCCATGCGCCGTGCGCAGTGTCGCCGTTCGCTCGGTTAGTGCGTCAAGGGTATAGCCGTGCCATGTATCGCCCGCAGCAAGCGCCGCGCTGTCCTTCCCTCTAGCGAGGATGGCGATCCTCCGGCCGTCTGCCCCCGTCACAATACCGCGCAGTACGAGCGGCGTCTCTGCCTTGGGCTGCGCCTGCGGCGGCATCGGCAGAGCGGCAGGAGCGGGCTGCGCCGGCGGCTTTTCCTCGTGCGGCGTTGGCGCGATTGGCATAGTACCCGTCTCCCCCTCCGCTGCATGCGCCATGGTAAACGGGTTGTGCAGAGCTCTGCCCTCTGCCGCAGCAGAAAGCCCCTGCACCTCTGTCACGGACACATCAGAACGGCTGACCGTGGGCGGCACAGGAAGTGGCGGAGGTTCCTCATGGAGCATGGCTCCGAGGGAAAGGAGCAGGAGCAGTCCCGCGCCGACCGCCGCCTGCTGACGCCGATACCGCGCACTGAGATAGTCTTTCCAGCGTTCGAGCACGCATACCTCCGATAAGCAAAGAGGGACTGCTGCTGCAGTCCCCCCCAAAAACATATCCACACGCTCAGACGTGCGGTTCCCACGCCGCACACTTAAACGTTTTTCATCGCCGCTTAGCCCTTTTTCTTCAGCTCCTGCAGCTTCGGTCCCATGATGCGCTTATACGCCTCGACACCCGGCTGATCGAATGCGTCGACATCCGCCAACTCACCCTCGTAGGCAATGGACATCGCAAGCATGTAGAGCAGCTCGCCGAGGTGATACGGCGTCAGCTCCGGCAGCGCAAACACGGCACTGTAGCGCTTGTTCGACGCAAGTGCATCCGCGTTTGACTGGCGCGCCACCTCAAGGGCCGCCCCCATCGTCACGCCCGCCACATCCGCGAGCTTCTTGACCTCGGGGAACACGTTCGGAATGACAAGATCGTCTGCCCACTTGTCGATGCGGATGAACTGCACCACCTTGTTGAGCTTGCCCTCCTGATGCTGCTGCGTCTGCGCGTGCATATCCGTCGTGCCGACTGCAACGACAGGGGTACGACCGTAGCAGACTTCCTTGCCCTCCTTGTTGAACTGCTTGCCGAGCGATTCGGCAAGCAGCTGAATGTACCACTCGGAGACGGACTTCAGATAGTCGCCGTACGGCATCATGACCTCGATATCGCGGCCGTGCTTTTCGGATGCGGCAAACTTCAGTGCCGCATTGAGCATCGCGGGATTCTGCCAGAGATCGTCATTCTGACACGCCTTGTCCATATCGCGTGCACCCGCAAGGAAACTCTCGATATCAAAGCCAATGCACGCAGCAAGCGTCAGCCCGACCTCGGTAAAGACAGTGAATCGTCCGCCTACGCCATCCGGCACGGCGAACTGCTTCCACCCCTTCTCAATGGCGAGCTTCTTCAGCAGAGTTGGCTTCTCCTCATTCGGATCGGTGACCGCGACCACCTCGACCTCGATGTTGTCCGCCTTCGTGAAGGCATCATACATCACCATGAAGTTCGACATCGTATCGAGCGTGCCGCCCGACTTCGAGATGACGAGGAGCATGATGCGCAGCGGCTGTCCGCCATGTGTTTTCTTGATCTGCGCGACATCCTTCATGTGATTGATGATGTCGCCTGTGCGGCGCGGATCGATGTTGTTGCCGCTGAAGTAGATACGCGGATAGTTGCTGCGCTGCTCATTCGAGAGCGAATTCCAGAGCTCGCCGCAGTGTACATCAAACAGCACCTTGTTCCCGAGGTACGAGCCGCCGATGCCAAGGGAAATCACGACATCCGTATTCTCCTGTGCGTGCTTTCCAAGCTCTTTCAGCCGTGCAAGGGAGGCAGGCGAGTTGATATTGCCTTCCTTGATGTATGGCGTCTGCGAGAACAGCACCTTCTCCGGCTCCCCATCCTTCGAGAGATGTGCGCGGATAAAGCCCGTCTCGCGCATGACCTTCATTGCGGCATGTGCCTTCTTCAGATCTTCTGCATAGAAGGCAAGATCGGCATCCGTCACTTTCCCCTCGCCGTAGAGGTTGTCATAGTCAAACGTAAACCCCGACTTCAGTACAAGACTCATCCCAAAAGCCCCTTTCTTTACGCGCGGATCTCCGCGAGCAGTTCATCCGTCTTCTCCTTCAGCAGGGCTTTGTCCTGGCGCGTCTCAACATTGAGACGGATCACAGGCTCTGTGTTTGACATGCGCAGGTTGAACCGCCACTGCGGGAACTCGATCGAAAGACCATCCACCTTCGTCACCGTGCCGCCCGCACCGTACTTTGCCTCGATGCGATCCATGACCGCCTTGGCATCGGCAACCTTGCTGTTGATCTCCCCCGAGGTCGGATAGCGATCCATGCGTGCCTGCATAAGCGCCGACAGCGTCTTGCCGCCCGCCGCACTCATCAGCTCTGCAACGAGCAGCCACGGAATCTGTCCGCTGTCGCAGTAGGAGAACTCACGGAAGTAGTGGTGTGCACTCATCTCGCCGCCGTAAATTGCATTGACCTCGCGCATCTTGTCCTTGATGAATGCGTGACCGCTCTTGCACATGACTGCCTTGCCGCCCAGCTGCTCCGCGATTTCAAGCGTATTCCATGTCAGACGCGGATCGTAGATGATGCTCGCACCCTTGTTCTTTTTCAAAAATGCCTCAGCGAGGAAGCCGACCATGTAGTATCCCTCGATGAAGCCGCCCTTTTCATCAAAGAGGAAACAGCGGTCAAAGTCGCCGTCCCACGCCACACCGAAGTCCGCCCCCGTCTCACGCACGACCTTCGCCGTCGCCTCACGGTTCTCCTGCAGGATGGGGTTCGGCACGCCGTTTGGAAAGTTGCCGTCTGGCTCATTGTAGACCTTGACCAGCTCGAACGGCAGGAACTTCTCCATGGCATTGATGATGGGGCCCGCCGCTCCATTGCCCGTGTTGACGACGATCTTATAGGGCTTCAGTTTGCTCACATCGACATAGGAGAGGATATGCTTGACATATTCATCCAATATATCCTTCTTCTCGATATGTCCTGCCGCGGGTGCGGGGTCGGGATAGGTGCCGCCGACCGCCATCGCTGCGATGTCCTTGAGCCCCGTATCGCTTGAGATGGGGCGCGACTCCGCGCGGACGAACTTCATCCCGTTGTACTGCTTCGGGTTATGGCTCGCCGTAATCATAATGCCGCCGTCGAGGCCCAGATGCGCCGTCGTGAAGTAGATCATCTCCGTGCCGCACTGGCCGATGTCAACGACGCTGCAGCCCGCCTCCGTCAGCCCCTTCGCGAGTGCATCGCGCAGTGAAGGTCCCGACAGTCGTATATCATGCCCAATGGCAACCGACTTCGCCTGAAACAACGTCGGGAAGCTGCGTCCGACACGATACGCCAGTTCTTCATTCACCTCGTCTGGATAGACGCCACGCACATCGTATGCGCCAAAGCCCTTGTCTGTTACTGCCATAAACGTCCCCTCCTCATGGGGTGCCCACGCGCCCCCCGCTCCCCTCTCGGCAGCCACATAAACTGTGCCGAAGAGGCATGAAAAAATCATATATAGTAGTATTTCGCCGTTTTTTTCGCATTTCCTGTTTACTTCCCAAAATTTTGAGAACGTTTTACAAGAGCAACTAAGGAATCACTGATAAAATGAGGTCTGCCAGATTGGCGTAGATTTTTTCGTCCGAACGAGGTGGAAAACCGGACGCAGAGTGGTGCTCTGTGGAGGATTTTCCGCCGAAGTGCGGGCAAAAAAGATGCGTCAAGATGGTTGTACCGAATTTATCAGTGCTTCCTTAAGTTTACATCAATGACCTCTTGTGCTAGGATAAAAATATCACAGAATGTTATCATTTGCTTCATGAAAGTCTGGTGTCCGCATGGACGAAGTTATGCCACGGCTGATCTTGCTCGTCACCGATCTGATCCTGCCGCTCATCGTCGGCTACGTTCTCTACCAGCGCCGACTGCTCTCCGACGGGATGCTCAATCGCCTCATCCGCATCAATATCGTCGCGTTTTTTACGCTGCTCTCACTCTTCAGTTTCTGGGCTCTGCCGCTGACCAAGGACGTGCTCGTCCTGCCCTTTTTCTTTGCGTTTATCATCCTCTTTCCGGGATTTATCAGTTGGCGTTTCCTCGGACGGCGGTTCCACAGCTCCATCGACCGCGGTACACATCTCATCTCCGCGCTGCTCTCGAACATCGGCACGCTCGGCGGCATCTGCGCTTATATCATCTACGGAGAGCGCGGCTTTGCCTATGCACAGATCGGCAGCGCCTGTCAGAACCTCGTGCTCGTCCTGCTTGCCTTCCCCATCGCCCAGTACTACTATCTCCTGCACAAGAGCCACGGGCGCCGCGCCCGCCTTGACGCACGCGGCTTTCTGGGGCTCCTCATCTCGTGGAATCAGCTCAGCATCCTCGGGATGGCGGCGGGGCTCGCCCTCAATGCGGGCGGTGTCGTGCGCCCGCCCGTCCTCGCAGAGGCATTCTCCTACCTCATCCACGTCTCCGCATGGATTGCAATGCTCCCAATCGGCTCACTCATCAACTTCCGACGGGCGCGCCACTTCATCTATCTGACCCTCGACATGATCCTCCTGCGCTTTCTGCTCGTCCCCGCCGCCACCTTTACCGTGGCACGCCTCATCATCAACGACCCCATCATCCAGAACTCCCTCGTTCTCTTCGCGGGCGTGCCCGCCGCGATCAACGCCACCCTCACCGCCCGTCTCTACCATCTGAACGTCGACTACACCATCGCCGTCTTTCTCGTCACCACCGTTCTCTACCTCTGCATTCTCTTCCCCATTACCTTCTTCCTGTTTCGATAAGTGAAATGCACTTTCTGGAGAGAAGGTGCCTGCACAAACACCACCATAACAAGCCATCACAATAGAAAGAGGTTTTCCCATGGACAGTTCTGATTTCCGCATCATCTATCTCTTCACCGACCTCCTCGCGCCGCTCATCGTCGGCTATCTCCTCTATCGGCACGGGAAGATCTCCGACGCACTCATCAGCCGTATCCTGCGCCTGAACGTCATCATCATCTACACCGTCCTTGCCCTCATGAGCTGTTGGACGCTGCCGATCTCGTGGGACCTCGCCCTCATCCCGGTCTACGGAATCCTCATCGTCCTCGTTCCGGGGGTTGTCGGATGGGCGTTTTTCATCCGCAAATACCACAACCCGCTTGACCGCGGTGCCTTTCTCTGCAACGCCATGATGTCGAACATCACCACCCTCGGCGGAGTCTGTGCCTACATCATCTACGGCGAGCAGGGTTTCGGCTACGCGCAGATCATGGGCATCTTTCAGACGATCCTACTCGTCCTCGCCGTCTTTCCGATGGCGCAGTTCTACTGTCTCCAGCATGAAAATCACGGCGACACGGGCAAGGTCAGCCTACGCGTGCGCGATATCCTCCTCTCGTGGAATCAACTCAGCATCCTCGGCATGGCGGCAGGGCTCCTTCTCAACGCGGCAGGCATTGCGCGTCCGCCCGCTGTGGGCACGGCATTCGAGGGACTGATTCACTTCGGTGCATGGTTCGGTATGCTGCCCGTCGGTGCGCTCATCAACCTGCATCGCACACGTCGCTACGCGCCCTACACCCTCGACCTCTTCATCCTGCGCTTTCTCGTCATGCCCGCCTTTATGTTCGCGATCAGCTATCCCTTCGTCCACGATCCCGTCCTCCTCGGGGCAATCCTCGTCTTCTCCGTCACGCCGGGTGCGATCAACTCTGTCACAGCGGCAAAACTCTATCATCTCAACGTGGACTTTACCATCTCTGGATTTCTCACGACAAGCATTGCCTTCTTCTTCCTCGTCTATCCCGCGCTGTTCTTCCTGCTGCGATAAGCCCCTACGTATGCAAAATCCCTGCCGCATTCCTGCGGCAGGGATTTTCAATGTCAATATGCAGATAGAAGTACAAAATAACGATCAGAGGCGGAAGCGCTCAACCTCATTCTGCAGATCGGTCGCGATCTGGGCAAGGCTCTCGCTCGCCTCAGCGATGTCCGCGAGTGCCTGTGTCTGCGTGTCGACGGCGGCTTCCGATTCATTCGTCGTCGCATCGTTCTCCTTTGCCATATCCATCAGCTTATTGCTGACGGCGGCAATCGCCTTGTTCTTCTCCGTCAGCTTCTCGGAGGATTCGTTCAGCTTCGCAACAACGCTGTTCGCGCCTTCGACCGCCTCGGCAATCATCTCAAAGCGGCGCTGCGTACGCTCGAGGTTGACATTGCTCTCCTCGACCAGCTTCTTGGAGACCTCCATTGTATCGACCGCCTGCTGCGACTTCGTCTTGAGCTCGCCGATGATGCCGTTGATCTCATCCGTAAAGCCGCGCGACTGCTCCGCGAGCTTGCGGATCTCCTCGGCGACGACCGCGAATCCGCGTCCCGCCTCGCCCGCACGCGCCGCCTCGATGGCAGCGTTGAGCGCAAGGAGGTTCGTCTGCTCGGAGATGGACTGGATCATCGCGCTCGCCTCTTCGATACGCTCCGCACGCTCATTCGTCTCCTCGACCACACGCGAGACCTCCTGTGTGGCATTGGCAGTCTCGGCGGACTTCTTCATGAGGTCGGCGAGGATCTCCGCGCCCTCGGTCTGGCGCTTTTGGATATTCGCCGTCGCCTCGTTCATCTCCGTCATGACCTTGCGGTTGTCATCGAGCAGGTGGAGAATCTCGTCTGTATGATCGACCGCATCCTGCGTGTCCGCAACCTGCACGCGTGCACTCTCGGCGATGTCGTGGATGCCCTTGCGCACCGTCTCCGCCGAGTGCGCCGTGTTCTGCGCCGTCGCCGTCAGCTCCTCACTCGTTGCCGCAACAGACTGCGAGACACCGTTGATCTTGCCGATGATCTCGCGCAGGCTATTCGCCATGCGCCCGAGTGAGCGAATCATCGCGCCGATCTCATCGGCACGATCCAGATAGATCGCGGCATGCTTTCCCTTCTCGTGATCCAGATCGAGATCGGAAAAACGCGTCAAAATCCCCGTCACATCCCCAATGGGAACGATCAAGCGCCGCTGAATGAACATTGCGAGGGCGATGACGAGCACCACCGTACAGATCACGGCAAGCACAACGGAGAAGATCACCATCTCGCGCGCCGTACCAACGAATTTATCCTTATCCGTAATGGAGAAGATCGCCCACGGTGTATCAATTCCGTCATAGTGGAGCGCGTAGAAGACGTAGACCGACTCCTTGCCTGTCGTCGGCGACACATTCATCAGGCTGTATGGACCGTCTGTGAAGATCTCCTTCTTATCCTGCTCCGTCGATCCCATCAGCTGGAACGCGTCCTTCATGATGGAGTCGGGACTCGTCCCATGCGCCACGAGACGTCCCGCATTATCGATCAGGAGGTAGATGTTGTCCGGCGTACTCGCCTTCTCGAAATCCTTCTGGATCTGCTCCATGTCAAAGTCAAGTGAGATTGCACCGACAAAATGCCCATCTACAATCAGAGGGATGGCGAGCGACACCACGAGAGTCTTCTTGCCGCCGACCTCCTCATAGTACGGATTCGTCAGCGTGAGCTTGGACGTACGCTTTGGCTCCGTATACCAATCAGCCGTCTCATAGCCCGTGCTCGGCTCGAACTCTACGCTGCTGCCCTCACGGCTCACGTAGGAAATCATGCGTCCTGTGCTGTCCGAGAGCGGGTCGCTCGTATGTGCGGCGTCGTTGCCGTCAAAGGCATTCGGTTCAAAGACCACCCCCACGCCCACAAGGTTACTGTTGGACTGAATCAGATCCGCAAGGTTTTTGTTCAGTGCCTCACGGCTGCGTGCCTCCGGCGGTGCCTGCATCATCGTGTAGATGCGCTGACGCAGCCCCTCCCCCGACTGTTTGATCGAGGCATAGCGGTTGAAGACCGGGCGGATCTTGTCCCCCAGCTCGTTGTACTTCGCCTGCGTCCCCACGGTGAGGAGTTCATCATACGCGCGATAGCCGACGAACGAGACGAGAATCGTCACCATCACGACAATCCCGACGAGCGTGATCGCGTTCAGCTGAAAGCCGATACCCCTTCCCTTCTTTTGCCCTTGTTCCTGCAAAATATTCTCTCCTTTCCCTGCGCTCGGCCGTTTCAATGCAGAACAACCATCCCCTGCCATAACCGCACGCAAAAGCAACCGTATCCACTGCCATTAACAGTAGCTTTCGTCATGGTCTTCTAAATTCTCTCTAAGACGACTAATTCGCCGCATAAATATATTTTTCCTGCCTTGGCAAAATATATTTTTTATGCATGTGCTCCTGGCACAATAATTTAACGCCGTAATTTTTCATCCGAACCTTTTGCCAAATCCTGATTTTTTGCTATAATGGTAAGCAATTTCGTAAGGGAGTCGCTGATAAAATAAAGTCTGTCAGATTGGTGCAGATTGTTTCATCCGGTTATGGCGGCAAACCAGACGCATAGCCAAAGCTATGCGGGATTTGCTGACAAAATACGGGCAAAAAGATGCGTTGAGACGGCGGTGCTGAATTTATCCGTACTTTCTTAAATACTATCTTAGGGAGTGTATCTAACTCATGACAGCAACCGCATGGTCGATTCTGCCGCCAATCATCACCATCGTCCTCGCACTCTGGACAAAAGAAGTCTATATGTCGCTCATCATCGGTATCTTCTCGGGGGCAATGCTCTTTGCAGGAGGGAATTTTCTGCAGGCGACGCTCACGATGTTTCAGGTCATGGCAGACAAGGTGGGCGGCAACGTCAACATTCTTGTCTTTCTCGTCATCCTCGGCATTCTCGTTGCCGCCATCACACGCTCCGGCGCGATGAATGCTTACGGCGAATGGGCGACACGGGCGATTCACGGCAAGCGAAGCGCGTCGCTCGTCACGGTGCTCCTCGGCATCGTCATCTTCATCGATGACTATTTCAACTGCCTCACCGTCGGCACGGTCATGCGCCCCGTTACGGACAAGTTTCAGATTGCGCGGACAAAACTCGCCTACATCATCGATGCTACGGCAGCGCCGATCTGCATCATCGCTCCCGTCTCAAGCTGGGCTGCGGCTGTCGGCTCCTCCCTGCCGGAGGACTCGCCCATCGACGGCTTTATGCTCTTTTTGCAGACGATCCCATTCAACCTATACGCATGGCTGACAATTCTCTTCATGCTCTACATTATATGGACGGGGCGTGACTTCGGAGCGATGCGCAGAAGTGTCGAGAAGTCCAATGTGGAGTTCGAGATTCCGAAGGAGTATCAGGACACGGCGGAGGCATCGGCAAGTGCAGCGAGCGAAGGACGCGGCAAAATGATCGATCTCGTGCTCCCCCTGCTTGTCCTCATCGCCGCCTGCATTTACGGGATGCTGTATACGGGCGGCATTCACGAAGGCAAGAGCATTGCACAGTCGTTCGCCGACTGCGACTCGTCAAAATCTCTCGTGCTTGGGTCGTTCATCGCCTTCGTCTTTACGGGGCTGCTCTACCTGCCGCGCCGCGTCGTCTCGTTCAACGTGTTCTGCGACAGCTTCGGCTGGGGATTCAAGGCAATGACCCCTGCCATCTTCATCCTCTGCCTTGCATGGACGCTCTCGGGGATCTGCAGCAAGGAGTACCTCAACCTCGGCGGCTTCGTCGGCACGATTGTCACCGCCAATGCGGGCGTTGTCATGTTCCTGCCGCCGCTCTTCTTCCTCGTTGCAGCAGGGCTTGCCTTCGCGACGGGCACGAGCTGGGGCACATTCGGCATCCTCATCCCAATCGCCATCGCCGTCCTCGGACAGACGGCGCCCGACATTCTCGTCGTCTCTGTCGCCGCTATCCTCTCGGGCGCGGTCTGCGGCGACCACGCCTCACCCATCTCCGACACCACCATCCTCGCCTCGGCAGGGGCACAGTGTCACCATCTCGACCACGTATCGACCCAGCTGCCCTACGTTGCTGTCGTCGCTTCCTGCTCCCTCATCGGCTACATCACCGACGGACTGACCGAAAACGGCTATATTGGACTCGCCGTGGGCATCGCAGCCCTCGCCATATTCATGGTCGTGCTCTCCTCACGCGTCACATCGGCAGAGCAGTGAACAAACTACAAACTGTATCGTATACGAAAACGCCGCCAACAGGCTCTATGCTTCGTTGGCGGCGTTTTGTCACATGCTGTTTTCTTGTCAGCCCCGCGTCTTTCCTCCCGCCACATTATATGTGACGCCGTGGATATAGGAGGCGCGGTCGGAGGCGAGATAGGCGACGAGGTCGGCGACCTCACTAAGCTTTCCACTGCGCCCAAGCGGCGTGGTCTTGGTGCTCGCATATCCCTTGCGCAGGTCATCGACGGTGATGCCGCGCGTGTAGGCGAGAGCCTCCTCATAGGCCAGAGTACGCAGCCCCGTCGCCTCAAGGATACCGGGCGCAACGGCAACAACGCGCACGCCCAGCTTGCCGAACTCCTTCGCCCACGAACGCGTAAAGGAATTGACTGCATTCTTCGTTGCCGCATAGATGCTCTGCCCCTCGGAGCCCTCGATGCCGCTCTCCGAGCTCATGTTGATGATAACGCCGTGTCCCTGTGCGACAAGCTCTCGCCCGACTTCCTGTGCACAGATATAGACGCCCTTGAAGTTAACTGCCGTTACCTTATCAAAGACAGCATCGTCCAGTTCATACTTACCATGCGGATCCTTCGGATCAACGAGGAGACGCGGAATATTGATGCCTGCATTGTTGACGAGGATATCGATATGTCCAAACTTCTCCTTCGCCGCAGCAACCATCGCTGCAACACTGGCACGCTTCGTCACATCAGTAACGACGTAAAGCACCTTTCCATTCTTTTCATCAAAGGCAGGTGCCTGCGGGTTCATATCGCAGACGACAACATTCGCACCCTGCGCCAAAAACTCCTCGGCGACCGCCTTGCCGATCCCCGACGCGCCGCCCGTAACAATCGCCGTCTTTCCCTCGAGATTCAACCAGCTCATATCGTATTCTCCTTTTCCCTTACGAAAGAAAGCAAAATATCTCAGTTCTCATACAGCCCCGCACTGGCGATCCACGCAATGATAACGGCGAGCGGGCCTGTCATGAAGCGAGAGTAAAGGACAGCGGGCACACCGATCTCCACCGTCTTGGCATCTGCCTCGGCAAGACCGAGGCCGACAGGAATAAAGTCGCAGGCGCACTGCACGTTGATCGCAAACACAGCAGGGAGAGCAAGATTCGGCGGGATATGCCCAAGCCCGATCTCCACACCAATCAGCACACCGACCACCTGTGCGATGACTGCCCCCGGCCCAAGAAACGGAGAAAGAAGCGGAAACGAGCAGATAAGAGCTAAGATAACCAATCCAATCGGAGAGGATGCAAGCGGCGAGATAAAATGCGCCACGAAGTCGCCAAATCCCGAACCGAGGATAACGCCAATCAGCATGGAGACAAAAGCCATGAATGGAAGGATCGTCGTAATCATGGTATTGACGGACTCGCGTCCCGCCTGATAGAACGTAGCGACGATGCCGCCCATCATCTGCCCGATCTTTGCCATAAGGCCGCCGGACTGCTCCGTGATTTTCTTCGTCGTATCGTACTTCGGAGCGGGTGCCGCCGCAGCTGCATCGGATGCAGCCGGCGCAGCAGGCGCTGCCGAGCCGTCGCTGAATGCGATATTGTTCGGCTTGACCGCCGAGACGTAGATATCCTCCTTGATGTACTGGGCAAGCGGACCAGAGGGTCCCGTCTGCTTAACGTTCACCGTAAAGATGCGCTTCTGCGGGTAGATGCCGCAGCGCAGCGTGCCGCCGCAGTCAATGACCACGGCGAGGATTTCCTCCTCCGGGACACTGGTCTTGAAGCCATCCACAACCTCTGCGCCCGTCATTTCGCCGAGACGAAGGGCAACATCCGAGATGACCCCGCCCGTGATATTGACGATTTTATTTCTCTTCTCGTCCGGCGTCAGCGTGAGCGGGCCGCCAAAGCCGCCCGAACCTGCTGAGACGACAACACTTTTATACTCTGCCATGGTATTGCTCCCTTCTTCCTTACTTCATCACAGCGGGCTCTTTGCTGAGCTCAACGCCCTGCTGACGCTGCACATACGCCGTCGTGAAGTCCGTCAGCCAGCCGCGCAGGAAGTTGACCACGAGACCGACGAGCAGATAGCGGACGGCAAGATCCGTATAGGGCAGTCCGAGCGTCGTAATGCCGTTGGCAACGCCGAGGAACACGAACATCTCACCGGGATTGACATGCGGGAACATACCGTTCATCGTATGGCATGCCGAAGACGATGCTGCATAATACGAGGGCTTGTAAAATTCCGGGAGGAATTTTCCCAACGAGAGTGCCATCGGGTTGCAGAGGAAGAACACCCCGATAAACGGAAGAATGACATAGCGGGAAAATGGATTGCCTGCACAGAAATGTGCAAATCGCTCCACGCGCTCATTTCCGACGAAGAGAACGATTGCGTTCATCGCGACGAGCAGACAGAGCAGCGTTGGGATAATACCCGTCACCCAGCTGATGAGTGTCTCACCGCCCTTGTTGAACATCCCGATGAATCCCTGTGCGAAAAGAATGAGTGTGTCCATGCGTTTGTCTCCTTTCACATGGAAAAAGTTAGGGAATCGCTGATAAAATGAAGTCTGTCAGATTGGTGTAGATTTTTTGTCCTGTCAAGGAGACAAACCAGACGCATAGCCAAAGCTATGTGGAGGATTTGTCGACGATGGCAGGGCGAAAAAGATGTGCCAAGATGACAGGGCTGAATTTATCAGTGCTTCCTGAGTCTTATGCTGAACCGGCAAATGCCGTGCCCTGCTCCTGATAGATCATATATTCCTCACGCGCGCCAAGCACGGCGCGGCGCGTTTGGCGATCATAGCGGGCGACATGCTCCTCATCGAGATCGAGAAGATTCACCCCGTTGAAATCATCAAAGGGTCGGAACCCCGCGAATACGGTGACGCCCTTCATGATCTCTCCACGCAGGATATTGCAGTCCCCATCGATCACAAAGAGCACAATCGCCCCTGCGGCAAAACGCCCCTTTGCCTTGCCGATGGCGACGCGCCCCTCATGGCGCAGTTCACGCACATGTGCGGCAAAGCGACGAAACTGGAGGATACTCAGCACGAGCTGAAGGACCCACATACTCACCGCAATAACGATCAGCCAAAACATTGTTCTCACCTCCGAATTATTCATTGAGTAAAATCTTTGCTGTCTCCTCATCCGTGATGAGAACATTGATATAGCGGCCACGCAGTGCGCCGAGAATGGCAGGCACCTTCTCACGCGATGCCGCCATGCCGATGCAGTACGGCAGGCTGCGGAGGCGCTCAAGCTGCACCGCGATGATGCGGTCATGGAACTCGTTCGTCACGGGGCGGCCGTCCGCATCGTAAAACACGGAACAGATCTCCCCCACAGCACCGCTGTGCAAGAGGCTCTCAATCGCCTCTCTGCCAAAACTTCCCATCCAGACCAGATTGGATGATTTTACAGGCGCACCGATGCCGACAATCCCAATATCAAGCTTTTCCCAAAGTTTTGAAATCTGCTCGAAATTGATATCCTGCCGAATCGCCTCTGCGATCTCGCCCGTGCGCGCAATAGCAGGGGCATAGATATAATGACTGCGCCCGCCAAAGGCGTTTGCGAGTTCATAGCAGAGCGTATTCACATGAAGTTCGCTGTCGAGGCTCTCAGGCCCTCCATCAAGCGGAACAAAATCCGCACGCACCGCACGAATTTGCTCCTCGGACGCGCAGCGCGTCAACTCGCGGATGCTCGTCCCCCACGCCAGACCGATGGTCTGTCCATCGGCCGCAATTCGGCGCAGCAGGCTGAGCCCCGCCTGTCCCATGCGCTTCTTGACCTGCTCGAGGTCAATGCTGTGTGCGACGACGCACGCCTCACGCAGGCCGAAGCGGCGCTCCAAGGCACTCTCGAGTTCCTCGTTGCTGTCCATCTCAACGGTGATGCGAACGATGCCCGATGCGAGCGCACGCCGCAGGTACTTGCTAACCGTCGTGCGGTCAACGCCAAGCCGCTGTGCAATCTCGCTCTGCTTCAAGCCTTCTGTATAGTATAGATTTGCCGCCTTGATAAGGATCCGTTTATCAACGGCCTGCATCATCATCCCCCTGTCCCATCAACCTTCACATTTGTGACGAGCCGGCTCACATGTTGCCGTTACGGATAGAATATAGCGTGTTTTCTCCCTGAGCGCAAGAAAAAAAGACCATGATTTGAAATAATCACAGTCTTTTCCCGATGATTAAGCAAATATCGTCACATAAGTGACATCACTATATCAAAAGTGACAATGTATCACTTATCCATCATTCCGTTCATCCAGTCGCGCAGAACAACGGCCTGATTGAGCTGCGGATCCTTTGCCCCATAGAGGAGTGTGACGTTCTCCCCCTTTGCGAGGTGCTCGGCAACCGTCTTTATATGGGCAGGGGCAGCCGTCCCCGTCGAGAGCTCCGTCCGATACTTCTCGGTAAACGCCGCAAAGTTCTCCGCCTTGTGGCCGAACCACTTGCGCAGCTCCGGCGTCGGCGCGATGTCCTTCCACCAGTCCGAAAGAGCGGCGTGCTCCTTCGAGATGCCGCGTGGCCAGAGGCGATCCACGAGAACGCGGAACCCATCATCCGCCGCCGGTGCCTCATAAACGCGTTTGATACGAATTTCTGCCATGATAACGCTTCTTCCTATAGCATAGAAAATACGACCGTTGTTATCTTAGCACATTTTTACAGCCGCGTCAGAAAATCTTTCGCATCTGCTCATATCTCTCACCGATAAGCCCTGCCTCACGCCGAACGGGCAGCCCTCATCGGTGCATCCATACCGATATAGTCCTGAATGGAGCGCACCTCGCCCGTGCGCAGTGCCGCAATCATGCGGTTGATCCGCGGCGGCGGAGTCCACTCGAGTGGGAGGAAACAGCCCTCGCAGTGATTATACATGACGTGCAGATCGTTCTCCGCCTGCCGCCGCAGCACTGCATACTCTGCCGCACGCCGCTCATAGCGCCGCCCCGCACGCAGATAACCGATCACGCTGACCGCCGCCCACAGGACAAAGTAGTACGTCCAGACGAAATGCGGCAAAAAGGGCGACAGCGGGAAATAGACGAGCGCGGCAGCGAGCCCGCCTGCCAGTCCCCAGAACAGGAAAGACGGATGCGAAAAGCCGCTCTCAATATACCGCAGATCATCTGCCACCTGATAGAGATTGCTGTACTCCACAAAGTAATCCCGCAGCCGCTCAAGTCCCGCCAGCTGTGCTGCCATCGTCTCCGGCGGCGGACACGGTGCATTTAGTGCGACTTCCTGCGGCATCGCATGGCGTTTACTTGCAGCTGTATCGGCGATGAAGCTCCATGTCTCAAGCTCGTCATCGACGAGGGCACGCCCCCCGCAATGCGGACAGATGCGCGTCAGATTCTCGATCTTCGCGCCGCATTCCTTGCAGATCATCCGTCTCTCTCCTTTCTGAAAAAATAATTGCTGGTTGTTATATCTGAATCGTTTATAATTATTGTATCGCTAATCAGGTGGGACTTTAGAGATATTCTATCACAAAATATCATCTTTGTCTAATAAATAGATTGTATTCATAGGAGGTTCGTCGTTAGCAATCGCGGATAAAATGAAGCCCGTCCGATTCGCACAGCTGATTTTCTCCGTGTTTCCCTAAGGAAAACAATGATAAAAAGATGCTGCTGTACATTGATTTCGTACAGCAGCCCCCAGAGTCCCCGCCTACCAGACAAACAATCCGCAGATTGCGGCAGAAAGTAAGGAGACCAGCAATCCGGACAGTATCATGTAGGATACGTTGCGCGCGACGATCGTGTTGCGTTCGCCGTCAACGAGCCCCTTAAAGCAGCCGAGGATGATGCCGATCGTCCCGAGGTTGGCGAATGACGTGATGAATACGGTCATCACCGCCTGCATATGCGCGGGCCACGTCCGGACGATATCCTGGATCTGCAGCATGACGACAAACTCGTTCGTGATGAACTTCGTCCCCATGTACTGGGCAATCTGGAATGCCTCTGTCGGCGCGAGACCAAGCAGCCACGCGAATGGGAACAGCACGACACCGAGGATGAGCTCGAGCGAGAGCGATGGGTGCAGAATGCCGAGGAGGAGGTCGAGGCACTTGAGCAGTGCAACGATGGCGATGACATTCGCGCAGATGATAAGCACGAGGCGGCCTGCACCGATGATCGACTCTGCAAGGTAGGAGAAGAACGGCTCGCGCCCGCCTCCTTCGTGGATCGTTGCAATTGTGTCCTCCTCCGGCGCAACCTTTACGGGATGAAGGAGCGAGGAGACGAGCAACGCGTTAATGACATTCAGCGGGATTGCCGTGACGACATACTCCGCCGGCATCATCTTGACATAGACGGCGATGAGTGCCGCCGTCACGCAGCTCATCGACATGAGACCGATGGTCAGCACGCGTTCCTTGCTCATCTTCATGAGCTGGAGTTTCGACACAGCGAGTGCCTCCGTGTTGCCGAGGAACATCATCTCGATGGCGAAGAACGACTCGAACTTCGGTGCACGCGTGAGGAACGTGAGCAGCTTGCCAACCCAGCGGATGATGAACGGCAAAATGCCGAAATACGTGAGGATGTCAAAGAGCGGCACGACGAAGAGGATCGGCAGGAGCCCTGCCGCAAAAAAGTTCATCTGCGGTACGTTGACCCAGTCAGGGAACACGAACGCGATACCGACATACGAGATATTAATCAGCTCCGTGAATCCGCCTGCGGCGGCTGTAATCATCTCACGACCAATCTCGAACGAGGTCAGGAACCACGCGAGCATGAGGTTCAGTGTGAGCAGAGAGGCGACCGAACGCCACTGGATCTCCTTGCGGTTCCGCGATGCGAGCACCCCAATTCCGAGGAACACAACAAGGCCGAGCAAGTTGACGAAGAAAAACATACGAACCCCCCATAGGAATTTATGCTTAGTACCGAACGACCTTGTCTTTCTCCACACGGGCGTAGACGAGCGGACGGACGGGCGGCACCTCTTTTCCAATGGTAATCGCCGCACGGAAGAGCTTTGCTGCGCTTTCTCCGCGCTGCGCGCTCTCGGTATAGAGCGTTGCGATGACATCGTCCGACGTCATTGCATCGCCGTACTTCTTATGTAGGATAAGCCCGGCGGCGAAATCAATCGGACTGTCCTTCGTCTCACGTCCTGCGCCGAGCACAACGCTCGTCTCACCGATTTTCTCCGCATCCATGGCCGTGATGTAGCCGTCCGCCCCCGCGCGAATCTCCACCTGCACAGCCGCCTGCGGGAACTTCGATGCGTCGCGCAGCACGGCATCGTCGCCGCCCTGCCGCCGTACCATCGTACAGAACGTCTCGAATGCCGATCCGTCCGCAATCGACTGCTCCGCCATGCGGCGACATTCCTCGATCGTCCCCTTGCCGACGAGGTAAAGCATGTTCTCCGCGAGCTGGAGCGATACCTCCGTCAGATCATGCGGCCCCTTGCCGCGCAGCACGTCCATCGACTCTGCGACCTCGATGCTGTTGCCGATGCCGTGACCGAGGGGCGTATCCATATCCGTGATCAGCGCAACCGTGCGCCGACCTGCCCCCTCGCCGATGGCGACCATCGTCTGCGCGAGCGCGATGGCATCGTCGAGCGTCTTCATAAACGCGCCCGAGCCCGTCTTAACATCGAGCAGAATGCAGTCCGAGCCTGCAGCAAGCTTCTTGCTCATAATCGAGGACGCAATCAGCGGGATGGAGTCAACCGTCGCCGTCACGTCGCGCAATGCGTAGAGCTTCTTATCCGCTGGCGCGAGATTGCCCGACTGTCCGATGACCGAGACGCCGCACTCGTTCACGATGGAGAAGAATTTCTCCCGCGAGATCGCCGTCTCATAGCCGGGGATTGCCTCCAGCTTGTCCACAGTGCCGCCCGTATGACCGAGACCGCGCCCGCTCATCTTTGCGACGCGTCCCCCGCAGGCGGCGACAATCGGGGCGCAGATGAGCGTCGTCTTGTCGCCGACGCCGCCAGTCGAGTGCTTGTCCACCTTCTTGCCGGCAATCGCCGAAAGATCGACACGGTCGCCCGAGTCTGCCATGGCAATCGTCAGTGCGGTCGTCTCCTCCGCCGTCATGCCGCTGAACCAGATCGCCATCAGCATGGCGGACATCTGGTAGTCCGGAATCTCCCCCGCGACATAGCCCTCGACCATACAGCGCAGTTCCTCGACAGTCAGTTCGCCGCCGTGCTTCTTCTTCGTAATCAGGTCATACATGCGCATGGGTACATCCTCCTCAGCGGGCAAGAATGCGCGGCAGCAGGCTCTCGCCCTTTGTCGTCAGCGGTGCATCGAACATATCCGCCACCGTCGCGCCGATCATGGCGAACGTCGGATACGTCCCGAGGTTCGTGTTCGGGCGGATCCGCGCACCATAGACGAGGAGCGGCACATACTCGCGCGTGTGGTCAGTTCCGGGTGCGCCGGGGTCGCAGCCGTGATCTGCTGTGATCATCAGCACATCGTCCTCGCGCATATTCTCCATGAACGTGCCGAGCTGCACGTCGAACTCTGTCGTCGCCCGCGCATAGCCCGGGATGTCGCGCCGATGTCCATACGCCATGTCGAAATCGACGAGGTTGACAAAGCACAGCCCCGTGAAGTCCTCCTGCTGGATGCGGAGCGTCTTTTCCATACCGTCGGCGTTGCTCTCGTTGACGCCCGTGCTGCGCGTGATGCCGCGCCCCGCAAAGATGTCACTGATCTTGCCGACTCCGATGACCTCATAGCCCTTCCGCACGAGCGCATCCATCATCGTATCGCCCGTCGGATCGAGGGAGAAGTCATGACGATGCGCGGTGCGCTTGTAGTTCGGATAGCTGCCGACATACGGGCGTGCAATGATGCGCCCGACGCCGTGCTCGCCCTGCATGATCTCGCGCGCCGCACGGCAGTAGTCATAGAGGCGCTCGACGGGCACATCGGCTTCGTTCGCCGCGATCTGCAGGACGCTGTCCGCCGACGTGTAGACGATGAGACCGCCCGTCTCCTCCTGCTCGCGCCCATAGTCGTGGATCACCTGTGTGCCGGAGTAGGGCTTGTTGCAGAGGATCTTCTTTCCATCACATGCTGCCGAGAGACGCGCGAGGATCTCGGGCGGGAATCCATTCGGATAGGTCGGCATGGGCTGCTCGGAGACGATGCCCGCGATCTCCCAGTGTCCGATCGTCGTATCCTTGCCGCGCGAGAGCTCCCGCAGGCGGGCAAAAGCGCCGATGGGGCTGTCTGCCGGCGTACCGCAGCCGACACCGTCGATGTTGAAGAGCCCCAGTTTCGTGAGATTCGGCGCGTGCAGCTCCGGCGAGGTCGTCAGCGACGCGAGCGTATTGCATTTCCCGTCGCCAAAATCCGCTGCGTCCGGCTCATTCCCGATGCCGAAACTGTCGAGCACAATGATGAATACGCGTTTGATACCAGCCATTGCTGTCTCCTCCCTCCGTTAGGCGATGGACGCCTCCAGTGCAATCTCGATCATCTCGCTGAACGAGGTCTGACGCTCCTCCGCCGTGGAGGGCGGCTCGTCGCTGACGAGGTGGTCGCTGACGGTAAATAGTGCGAGCGCACGCACGCCGAATTTCGCTGCGATGAGGTAGAGTGCCGCAGCCTCCATCTCGAGGCCGAGAACGCCGTAGCTCGCGAGCTTCTGGATGTCCATTTCGTCATCGTAGAAACGATCCTGCGACATCACGTTGCCGACGCGCACGGAGATGCCCTTGTCCGCCGCTGCCTGATAGGCGTGACGCAGCAGGTCAAAATCCGCCACCGGTGCAAAGTTGACCGAAGCGCCGAAGATGTTGCGCGGCATGGAGGAGTCGGTCGTCGTCGCCTGCGCAATGAGGACGTCGCGGATGTGGATATCCTTGTGGCACGCGCCGCAGCTGCCGATACGAATCAGCGTCTTGCAGCCATACTCACGGATGAGCTCGTTGACGTAGATAGAGATCGAGGGCATCCCCATGCCTGTCCCCTGCACGGAGATGGGATGCCCCTTGTACGTGCCAGTGTAGCCGAGGATATTGCGGATGTTCGTGTACTCCTTCGCGCCCTCGAGGAAGTTCTCGGCGATGTACTTGGCGCGGAGCGGGTCGCCCGGCAGGAGAATGCGCTCGGCGATTTCGCCCTTCGCTGCGGCAATGTGTGGAGTTGGCATAATGTGTACCTCTCTTTCGTCATGATAGAAAATTTTTATCGTAAACCGCCATAGCGGTCTATGTCACTGTGCTGCCTCAAAGACGAGCTGCAGGAGAAACAGTACGCCGAGGACGTAGGAGAGCGTTCCGAGCTCATGGCGGCGTCCCGTGAACACTTTCATCATGGGGTGTGCGGCAAAGCCAAACGCGAGCCCCGTTGAGATGCTGTTCGTCAGAGGGATGAGCACAATGATAAGGAACGCAGGGAACCACTCGGAGAAATCCTGAAACTGGATGTTTTCGAGGTGCTGCATCATCAGTGCACCCGTGATGATGATGACGGGCGCGACAGCCGCCTGTGGAACGTAGGCGAGCAGCGGAATAAAGACGAGTGTGAGCAGGAACAATGCGCCGCCGATGAGTGCCGTCAGCCCGCTCCGCCCTCCTTCGACAATGCCCGCCGCACTCTCTGCGGCAGCGACGGTCGGGCTCGTTCCGAGCACCGAGGACAACACCACCGTCAGGGACGAGGCGCGGAACGCATTGCGGAACTTTGCCGTATCGGGCAGCAGTCCTTCGAGCAGGCCGATGGACTCAAAGACGAGGATCATCGTCATCGAGAAGACCGCGAGCCAGAACGAAACGGTCAGCATAGAGGAGAAGTCCTCTGCAAAGAGCAGTGCACCGTACTCACCGAGCCGCGTCATATCGATCTCAATCGTATTGGCTTGAACCAGACCGATCGCATTGGCAATGGTTGTCACGATGAGGATGGCGATGAAAAATCCGCCCTTCACCCGCCGCTGGTAAAACAGCAAGCTCAGCACGAGGCCGAGGAGCGCGAGCAGCGCAGAAGGATTCCGCAGATCGCCGAGCGCGAGAATCGAGTTCTCGCCGGCGCGGATCAGCTCAGCCTTCTCTAGGCCAATCTCCACGAGGAACAGTCCGATGCCCGCCGTCACAGCGTATTTCAGCGATTTCGGCACGGCATCCGCCAGGATCCTGCCCGCACGCGTCACCGCCAGCGCAAAGAAGATGAGTGCTGAGACGAGCGAAATGGCAAGGGCCTCCTGCCAGCGGAATCCCATGTTCACCACGACGGTATACGTAAAGAATGCATTGATTCCCATGCCGGGCGTCAGAATGATCGGTGCATCCGCCCAGAAGGCCATCAGCAAGCACCCGATCGCCGAGGCAAAGATCGTCGCGAACACGCTCAGCTCCGCCGGAATGCCCCCGTCCGCGAGGATCAGCGGGTTGACGATGACGATGTACGAGATGGCAAAGAACGATGTCAGCCCCGCCATCACCTCCACGCGCCTATTGGGCACGTTGTTCGAACTCATATCTCATCCTCCCTTTAATCCGAGTATATCAAATAAAATAAGCGAAAAAAAAGGACATGTGACTTTTCAGCACGAAATTTTTTCGTTAAAATAGAGGAGAAATGATACATCCAGCGATTTCCATACAAAGAGGAGCATCACCATGCTTTTGCCGTCATTTCCCGAAGTGCCGCCGCACCTCCTGCGCACGGCACGTCCGCTCACATTCCAGCCCGACGAGATCATCCGCTGTAAGGGAACGCACGCCGACACGGTTTACATCCTCCTCGCGGGGCGCGTGCGCATTATCAACGAGTTCTCAAGCGGCGATCGGTATGTGTTTGCCATCGCCGACCCGCCCACATTCCTCGGTGAGTACGAGGCTCTCGCGGGTACGCCGTACTATGCCGCGACATGTGAGGCAGAAACGGTATGCGATCTGCTCGCCATCAGTATCGACGCGTTTGGCGCATGGCTCCAGCACGACGCGGCAGCAGCGTTTTCCGTTGCCTGCATGATCGCACGAAAATCCTGGCCCATCTCGGACGAATACGGTCAGATCAAATACCTGACGGTGCAGTCGCGTCTCCTCGCCTACCTGCAAAAGCAGCTGCCTGCGACCGATGCCGCCGTGCGTCTCCCCATGCGGCGGCAAGACATCGCCGATGCCATCGGTACGAGCCTGAAGACGGTCAACCGCAGCGTCGAACGCCTCCGTGCAGAGGGGATACTCTCCCTCGACCGCGGCAAGATCGCCCTCACGCCTGACCAATGTGCAAAGATGCGGACAATGGATGTGCACCAAAAAACATAGAGATGCTGCGACACAATCACTGCACCACATGAAAAGGGCGCTGCACGAAGCCAAAGACTTCGTGCAGCGCCTTTTGTGTGCCCCTTCCACCGCTTGCTGACCTGTCCAAGAAGCAAGCCCATAGGGCGCAGCTGATTGGGAAACAGGTCGTATGCGAAAACGTCCCAAGAACACGAGCGTTAGCGACGTGTGATTGGTTGACGTTGACCGCTCGCGGTCCACCTTCCCCGTCATAGCGGGGAAGGCGATTATGCTTTTTCACTCTTTCGCTTCGACCGATAGCCGAGCCAGAGCACGATCAGCCATACGGGCAGGATCGGCACGGCAATCTGCATCCCGGGGATCTGTGCCATCATGATGACAACCCCTGCGAGGAAAATGAGGCAGAGGTAGTTGATCCATGGATAGAACGGCGTGCGGAATTTGATCGGCTTTCCCTCATGTGCACATTGCTCACGAAACTTCAGATGCGTAACGACGATGATCGTCCAGCTGATGACCGCCGCGCAGGTTGCAATCGCGATCAGGTAGAGAAACGCGTCCCCCGGGAAGAAGTAGTTGAGAAAGACGACAATGAGCGTCATCCCCGAGGAAATGAGGATGCCGCGCACGGGCACCCCGCGATGCGAGAGCTGGCAGAGTGCCTGCGGTGCATCGCCGCGCTGTGCGAGTCCGTAGAGCATACGGCTGTTGCTGTAGATCGCGGAGTTGTAGACCGAGACCGCCGCCGTGAGCACGACGAAATTCAGGATATGCGCCGCCGCAGGGATGCCGACGTTGCGGAAAATCTGGACAAAGGGGCTCGCATCCGCGCCGACCTCGTTCCACGGCCAGAGTGCCATGAGGATCGCCATGGTACCGACGTAGAAGATGAGGATACGCCAGATGACCTGATTGATCGCCTGCGGGATGGTACGGTCGGGATCCTCTGCCTCGCCTGCCGTGATGCCGATGAGCTCGATGCCGCCGAACGAGAACATGACGACCGCCGTCGCGAGGAGGAAGCCCCACCAGCCATTCGGCAGGAAGCCCCCATGCGCCCAGAGGTTGCTGATGTTCTCGGGGAACGGTGCGCCCGTCACGAGCAGCCAGCCGCCGAGCCCGATCATGAGCACAATCGCCGTAATCTTGACGAGTGCCATCCAGAACTCCATCTCGCCATAGGCACGCACATTCGTGAGATTGAGGATGGTGATGACCGTGAGACAGACGAGCGCAGAGAGCCACTGCGGCAGATCGGGCAGCCAAAAATTCATATAGATGCCGACCGCCGCCAGCTCCGCCATGGAAACGATGATGTAATTGAACCAGTAGTTCCAGCCGGAGAGGAAGCCCGGAAAGTCGCCCCAGTACTTTCCCGCATAGTGACTGAAGGAGCCCGAGACCGGTTCATCCACCGCCATCTCGCCGAGCATCCGCATGATGAAGAAAATCATGACGCCGCCGAGCAGATATGCGAGCATGACCGCCGGCCCCGCGAGCGCGATCGTCGAGACAGAGCCGTAGAAAAGCCCCGTACCGATTGCGCCGCCGAGGGCGATCATCTGGAGATGCCTGTTCTTGAGCCCGCGCCGAAGGGCGGGCGATGCTTCCTTTTCCTGCATAAATCCTCCGTCCAAAAATACTGCTATCCGCGCTGACGCGATTTTAGTGCCTGTTCCACCTCGCGTTTTGCCGCCTTTTCCTTCAACGACTGACGCTTGTCGTAGTTATGCTTGCCGCTCGCGAGTGCCAGCTCGAGCTTTGCACGTCCGTGCTTGAAATAGACCTTCAGCGGGATGAGCGTCATGCCCTTTTCCTGCGTCTTGCCAAAGAGCTTCAGAATCTCCGCCTTGTGCATGAGCAGACGGCGCACGCGCAGCGGGTCATGGTTGAACTGATTGCCCTGATCGTAGGGGCTGATGTGCATGTGGTCGAGGAATACTTCCCCGTTCTTGATGTAGGCGTAGCTGTCGCGCAGATTTGCCTTGCCGGCGCGCAGGGACTTGACCTCCGTACCGACCAGCTCCATTCCCGCCTCATAGGTCTCGTGGATAAAGTAGTCGTGCCGCGCCTTGCGGTTCTCACAGGCGATCCGTACGCCATCGTTTTTCTTTCCCATTGATGTTCCTCATTCGGTGCCTCGCGTGCCGCCCTCCGTCTTGCGGTTCATGCGGCGTGCGGGGCGCGGCGCACGGCGCGGCTTCTCCGTCCGCTCCGGCTCCTCACTCCGGCTGCGGTAGCCCGGCGGATCGGGCCAGACCGCACTGTTGAGCCCCGTCACCTTGACGCGGTGATAGTCGCGTCCACTGCGCTCATCGTCACGACGGCTCTCGCTGCGCCCGCCGCGTGGCGGGCGGTCTGCGTTTGGCTTTCCGCCGCGCTCACTGCGCCACGAGGCCGGCTTGCCGTCCGTCCGTGCCTTGCGCGGCACGCTCTCCGCCGCCGCATGGGCGGCGCGGTCGCCCTTCTGGGCGTGGCTGCCGCTCGTACCATGTGCGCCGCGCGTTTTCCTGCGCCGTTCGCCATGGCTTTCGCCGGCTGCAGCGGCGGGAACGTCGCGGCGCTCGCCCTTCCTGCGGCGCGGGCTGCGCGTCTGCTCTGCCCCCGCATCCTTCTTCGCGGGGCGCGGGGCAGCGCCGCGTTTCGCAGGAGCGGCCGCGTTCGGGTCGTAGACGCCGTTGTCCTTCAGGACGAAGTCGAGCGTCCGCGCCTGTACGTCGGCGCGCGTGATGATGATGGTCACCGTATCGCCGAGGCGGTAGCGCGTGCCCGTGCGCTCGCCCACCATCGCATACTGATCCTCGACGTAGGTATAGTAATCGTTGACCATGGTCGAGACGTGGACCAGCCCCTCGACGCCATTCTCGAGCTCGACGAAGATGCCGAACGCCGTCACGCCGCTGATGACACCCTCGTAGGTCTCGCCCACGAACTGCGCCATGTACTCGATCTTTTTCATATCGGTCGTCTCGCGCTCCGCCTCGATGGCAATGCGCTCACGCGCTGAGGAGTGCTCCGCCGCCTCGGGGAGGAGCGCACGCAGACGCTCGCGTTTCTCCGCCGCGATATGTCCCGTGGCAAACGTCTCGCGGAGGAGACGATGCACGAGGAGGTCGGGATAGCGTCGGATCGGCGAGGTAAAATGCGTATAGTAGCGCGCCGCAAGGCCAAAGTGCCCAAGGCTCGCCGTCGAATAGCGCGCCTGCTGCATCGAACGCAGGGCGACCGCCCCGATGATGCGCTCCTCGGGCTGTCCCTTAACGCGGTCGAGCACCTGCTGGATGTCGGAGGGGCGCACCTTGCCGTCCTCATCGACATGGAGGCGCAGGCCGAGCGCGGCGAGGAGGCTCTGCAGACGCTCGATCTTCTCAGAGGTGGGCGTCTCATGCACGCGGTAGACGAACGGCTCTTCCTTCAGCTCCATGTGACGCGCCACGGTCTCATTTGCCGCGAGCATGCACTCCTCGATGATGGACTCGCCAATCGAGCCTGTACGCTTTTCGAGCGCGACAGGATGTCCATCGGCATCGAGCTTTACCTTGACCTCGGGCAGCTCAAAGTCAATCGAGCCGCGCCGATGACGCTTGGCACGCAGCACCTCGCGCAGACGGCGAAGCGTCTCAAGCATCGGGCGGATGTCGCCGTTGTCCGAGACGAACGGCTCATCACCGGCAAGGACGCGGTTGACGAGCGTATAGGTTAGGCGACGCGCAACATGGATCACGCACGGCACGATCTCATAGTTCTTGACCTCGCCGTCCATGCCGATCTCCATCTCGCACGCCATCGAGAGACGATCTACGCCCTCGTTCAGGCTGCAGATTCCGTTCGACAGCTCCTTCGGGAGCATCGGAATCACGCGGTCGACGAGATAGACGCTCGTCCCGCGCCGCGCTGCCTCACGATCGAGCGGCTCGCCCGCACGGACATAGTGGCTGACATCGGCAATGTAGACGCCGAGGAAGAACCCGCCGTCCTTCTCATAGGCGTAGACACCGTCGTCGATGTCCTTTGTATCCTCGCCGTCAATCGTGACGATGGGGAAATCACGTCGATCCCGCCGCCCTGCATACTCCTCGGGAAGCGGATCCTTCGGGCAGTGCGCCGCCGCCTCTGCAACATCGGGCGGGAACTTCTCATCGAGATCGTAGGCGCGCATGACAGCAAGCACGTCCACGCCGGGGTCACCCGTCTTGCCGAGCACCTCGACGACGCGTCCCTCAGCGCTCCTGCGCTGCTCCGGCCACTTCGTGATCTCGACGACGACCTTGCTGCCCGTCTTTGCCCCGCCAAAGTCCTTTTTCAGCACAAAGACATCGCGCCCGATCTTCGTGCTGTCGGGTGTGACAAAGCCGAACGCCTTGCTGCGCTCGAACGTGCCGACAATATGCGTATTGACGCGCTCGAGGATGCGGATGATCTCCCCCTCACGCGCGCGTCCCGGCTGCTCGGACGGCGTGACGCGTGCGACCACGCGGTCACCGTGCATCGCCGTCCCCATCGCACTGCCGGGGACAAAGACATCCGTCTCCTCCTCCGTCTCACGCACATCGGGGATGATGAAGCCGAACCCCTTCGGCGACATGGAGAGCCGCCCCACCACGAGATTCATGCGGCTCGGCAGCCCGTAAAGGCCGCTGCGGTTGCGGATGACCGCACCCTCGGCCTCAAGCGCGGCAAGAGCATCGGAGAGCTCCTTCCCTTCGCTCTCCGGGAGCCCCAGCCCCGTACGCAGCTCCGCCTCAGGCAGCGGGCGATAGGCGTCCTCCCGCATAAAGGCGTAGACCCTCTCCTTGAGCGTATCCAGTTGTTCCTGTTCCATATTTTCCTCTTTTTTCGTTTCTACGATCTTCTTCCCTGCACAGCCTTCTCCAAAAAATCTGCCGTGCGCTCAAATACGCGCTCCCTGACCCCCTCATCGAGCGGAAGCAGATGCCCCGCATCAGGGAGAATCACCGTCTCACAGTCCGTGCTTGCCACGTGTGCGCGCAGCTCCTCGGCACTCTTTGGATCCGCCGTATGGTCACGCGCTCCGTGGACGATCAGGAGCGGCGCGCGCACCTTGCCCAGCTCGCTGCGGGCAGCGGCGATCACATCCATCATCTCATGGACGGAGACGAGCGGCATACGCCGATAGGTGTTGTTCGCTCCCTGCGGGACGTTCTCCAGTTTGCGGCGCGCCTTCGGCACATAGCGGCCGACGCTCGCCGCGCGCGTCGGCAGATGCTCGATCCCCTGCTCACGCGCAATGATCAGTGGCGCACCGAGGCTCACAACACAGGTGACCTCCGCCTCGACCGAAAGCAGCAGGGCAAAGATCGCCCCCATCGAGTGCCCCACGACGGCGATGTCGTCACACGCACCACGCAGAATCGCGTAGCCGTCACGCATAGAGTCCATCCAGTCCTCATGCTCCGTACGGCTGAGATCCTCTGCTGTCGTCCCGTGCCCCGCAAGTCGTATGGCGAGCACCGTAAAGCCGCGCGCATGAAGGTACTCCCCCATGAGTCGCAGCTCAGCGGGAAGCCCAGTAAATCCGTGAATGAGGAGGACACCATGCCGTCCGCCCGGCAGAAAAAAAGGCTCTGCGCCCAGTAAATGCATGACGTATCCCCCTTTCACAAAATGATTCCATGCATCCCAAAATAAAGCCCTGCCCCGCAGAGCGGCAGCAGGGCTCCTGCACGGATACGGTCAGCTCGACAACCGCGCGATAATGATCGTAATCACCCCGAACAGTATCGCGAACACGACGGTCACGCGTGCGAGCAGCGCGTCCATGCCGCGTGCCTTGCCCGAGAACACCGTATCCTCGCCGCCGTCCAAGCCGCCCATGCCGGCAGACTTTGCCTCCTGTCCGAGCACAGACGCGATGAGGATGATCGCGACGATTGCATCCAGTACCATTAAAAGCGTGAGCAAGAAAAAGCCCCTTCCTTCTTACTTAAGGAAGCACTGATAAATTCAGCACCGCCATCTTAGCGCATCTTTTTTGCCCGCTTTTTGTCGGCAAATCCTCCACATAGCTTTGGCTATGCGTCCGGTTTGCCTCCTCAATCGGACAAAAAATCTACGCCAACCTGACGGACTTCATTTTATCAGCGATTCCTTAAACGAACGATATTTTGTAATCATAACACAGAGAACGCAAACGTGGCAAGCGAAATGTATCCGCACCGCCATGCGGATTCCGTCACTTCTCCCCGCTGGCGGCCGGGAGCTCCTGTACCACGAGCATCGTATGCGGCATACGCAGCAGTACGCGTGTAATGCGGATGCCCTCTACCTCCTCCACATAGAGGAGTGCGCCCGCATGCGCCGCCATCTGCCCGACGCGCGGTGCCTCGCCGAGCTGGTCATAGAGCCAGCCGCCGATACTGTCCACATCCTCATCCACGATGCAGACGCCGAGGAGATCGTCGACCTCCTCGAGCAGCAGCTTTGCGTCGATGGAGCAGATATCGAGCCCGCGCCACTCGACGCTTTCGCGCTCGACGTCGAACTCGTCGCGGATGTCGCCGACGATCTGCTCGATGATGTCCTCGACGGTCACCATGCCCGCCGTTCCGCCGTACTCATCGACGACGATAGCCAGCTGCGAGCCCTGCTCCTGCATCGTGCGCAGGAGGATACTGCCGTCCATACTCTCGGGTACGATGAGTGCCTTGCGGATGTAGCGGCGCAGATTCAGCCGCTCCCCGCGCATGAGCGGCGGCAGGAGATCTTTCACATGGATAAAGCCGATGATATGATCTTTATCCTCATAGCAGACCGGGTAGCGCGTCTGCTGCTCCTCGAGGATGGTCTTGATGCGCTCCGCGGGCGAGTCATCCAGATAGAGACAGATCATATCCGTGCGCGGCACCATGATTTCACGTGCATTCAGTTCCGTAAAGGAGAACACCTTGTCAACAAAGTCCGCCTCCGTGCTGTTGATGAGCCCCTGACGATAACTCTCCTTCATCAGGAGGCGAATCTCCTCCTCCGTATGGGCATCCTCGTTTTCGCCTTTGGCCTCGTAGCCGAGCTTGCGGCTGATATGATTGGCCACCGTGTTGAGCACCCAGACAAAGGGGCGCATCACGCGGCCAAAAAGTACCATGGGAAAGGAAATCGCGAGAAGAATGCGCTCCACGTTGGCGATGGCCATGGACTTCGGCGTCAGCTCGCCGAGCACGATATGGAGCGAGGTGATGAGCGTAAAGGCGATCGCGAGCGCGACCGTGTGCCCGACCTCATCAGGGAGTCCGACACTCTGCGTGACAGGCAGGATCAGCACGGCAATCGCCGGCTCACCCACCCAGCCGAGGCCAAGTGAAGCAAGCGTGATGCCAAGCTGTGTCACAGACAGCGAGGAATCGAGATGATCGGTCAGCTGCTTCGCGTACTTTGCACGGCTGACGCCCTCGGCGATCAGGGTCTCCAGACGTGACGGACGGATTTTGACACAGCAGAACTCTGCCGCGACGAAGAACCCATTCATGAAAATCAGAAAGACAACGAGCAGTAAATCGAGTAGTGTGGGCAATATGTCCACGAGTCAAGGCCTCCTTTGGGAAGGAACATCAATTGATCTTTTTCAAATCAAGTTTCATGCGGACAGCGAGGGCTTTCAGCCGCTCCACTTCCTTCGCATCGACAAGCGAGATGACTGTGCCCTCCTTGCCCGCGCGTGCCGTCCGTCCTGCACGGTGACGATAGGTGCGCACGTCCTCGGGCAAATCGACCTGAACGACATAGTCCACATCCTCGATATCCAGGCCGCGCGCAGCAAGATCGGTGGAAATGAGAAGCTGTACACGCCCCGTGCGGATTGCATTGAGAGCGGCGCGCCGCTGATCGCGCCGCTCGCCGCCGAGCAGGGCGGCAACACGAATGCCTTCGTACTGCAGCTTCTCTGCCGCTTTTTCTGCGTCAAAGCTGCGCCCGACAAAGACCAGTCCCCGCCGAATCGGCAGGCGGCGCGTCAATTTCTGCACAGCCTTTATTTTATCACGAAACGGCACAATATGATAGTAGTTTTCACACGTCGTCTCCTGCACTGCCGCACGGATGATGCGCAGTGCGCAGAGTTCCTCTGCCGCATGCACAGCCGCCGCAGCCGCTGTCGCCGAGAGGAAGAGCATCTGCCGCTCACGGGGCAGGAGGTGCAGGACGGCACGCACCTCCGCACTGTGCTGCTTGTCGAGGAGGCGGTCGAACTCATCGAGCACACAGAGGCGCACCTCCTGCAGTTTCAGTTTGCGGAGGCGGTGCAGCTCCACGATGCGCGGCGCAGAGCCGACGATGAGCGCCGGCTTTTTCTTCAGCGCGTCGATCTGCCGCTGTACATTCGCCCCGCCGATGAGGGCCTGCACGCCGACAGAGAGCCCTGCCGCCTGAATAAGATCCCGCGCGGCGCCCGCGATCTGCATCGCGAGCTCATGCGTCGGTGCGAGAACGAGTACCTGTGCCGCGCGCACGGCGGGGTCAATGCGCATGAGTGCGGGCAGGAGGTAGGCGAGCGTCTTGCCCGTCCCCGTCGGAGCCTCGCCGATCAGGTTCTCGCCTGTGCACGCGGCAGGAATCACCTCCCGCTGGATCTCCGTCGGCTCCGTGATGCCGCGCGCAGCCAGTGCCGCCGCGAGCGGCTCGGGCACGCCAAGTGATGTAAAGTCCATCGTATCCTCCTAAGCTTCAGCAGACGTATCCTTCAAACGCCTCCATCGCCGCGCATTCGCACGGCAGTCCTCGTTCCCCAATGCCTTGGAGGAGGATCTTTGCGGTGGTGGGGCGCCATGGACGATACAGGAGGCTCACCTTACTGGTCAAAAAACAGCGCATCCATCTCCGCCTGCTCATCTGCCGTCGGTGTGTAGCTGCGGCGCGCCGTCATCGCGGCGGCAGGGGGATGTGCCCCCATCCCGTCCGCAGAACCGCGCGGCACACGCCGTCCCGCAAAGTTCGGCTTGCCGCCCGCATCATCCGCCGTCATGCGGCACTGCGGGAACGCCGAGCAGCCCCAGAAATCGCCGTGCTTTCCCTTGCGTTTCAGCATGACGCCGCGCCCGCAGGCAGGACATGGTATCCCCTCGCCTCCCGTGATCTGCGCCGTCCGTGCCGCTTCGCAGAGATCACGTGCGAATGCCGCCTGCCCCGCGAGGAATTCCTCGGGCGTCCCCACGCCGTCCGCCATCGCGTGCAGCTGATCCTCCCAGATCGCCGTCGCATCGGGATACGTCATCGTATCGGGCAGCGCGTCGATAAGGAGATATGCCTCCGCCGTCGGCGTCAGCACCTTCTTCTTTCCCGCAGCATGGAGGAATTTACGGCGGATGAGATCCTCGATGATGCTCGCACGCGTCGCCTCCGTCCCAATGCCGGACACATCGCGCAGCATCTTTTTCGCCGCCTCGTCCTTGACGTACTTGTGAATCTCCTTCATCCCCTGGAGGAGCGTCGCGGGCGTAAACCGTGCGGGCGGCTTTGTCTGCCGCTCCTTCGTCTCTGCCGAGACGAACGCCGCCGCGTCGCCCTTTTTCATCGGCGGGAGTACCGTACTCTCCTCGTCCTCCTTCTCCGCATCCTCGGACTCATTCTTCCCCGCACGGTACATCGTGCGCCATCCCGCCGTACGTTCCGTACGTCCGCGCGCCGTGAACGTCTCACCGTGATGCGTCACTTCTGCCTTCGTCTGATCGTAGACATAGTTCGGACAGAACTGCGCAATGTAGGCACGCGCGATCAGCTCGTAGATATTGCGCTCCACCGCTGTGAGCCGCGCGAGGTTCACGGGCACGGTTGTCGGGATGATCGCATGATGTGCCGAAATCTTTGCGTCGTTCCACGCGCGCGACTTCTGCGCGGCATCGGCCGCCCGTGCCCACCCCGCAAGCGGCGTATCAGAGAGCGCGGCAAGGTTGCCGAGAATCTTTGCCGCATCCTTGTGCTGACTCACGGGCAGATACTCTGCATCCGAGCGCGGATAGCTGGTCAGTTTTTCCTCGTACAGCTTCTGTGCCGTATCGAGCACCTGCTGCGGTTCATAGCCGTAGCGTTTGCCTGCGAGCACCTGCAGTGCCGAGAGCGAAAAGGGCAGCGGCGGCGGCTCCTCCTTTTTCTTGCGCTCATACTTTGTCACCACGCCGTCTGCGGGCGGCTCGCCGAATGACGCCGCAGCAGCATCTGCTGCTGCCCGATCCACGAGGCGCCCCTCAGGATCGAGCGGCGTACGCTCCTCCGACGGTTTCCACCGCGTACGAAAGGGCTCCCCTTCCTCTGTGCGGAACAGTGCATCGACAAGATAGTAGGTCGCGGGCGTAAAGTGCTCGATCTCGCGCTCCCGCCGCACCACGAGTGCCAGCGTCGGCGTCTTGACCCTCCCGATGGGCAGGACGAGCCGCGCATGCCCGGCCCGCCGCGCCGCGAGCGTATAGGCGCGTGAGAGATTCATCCCGATGAGCCAGTCCGCACGTGCCCGTGCAAGTGCCGAGAGCTTCAGCGGAAGGAAATCCTCGTTGTCGCGCAGATCATTCAGCGCATCGTGAATGCTCTTATCGTCAAGTGCATTGATGAGAATACGGCGCACGGGCTTTGTATTGCCGAGGAAGTCCAGCACCTCATCCACCAAGAGCTGGCCCTCTCGATCAGGGTCGCCGGCATGCACGATCTCATCGGCACGCGCGATCAGCCCTTTCACCACCGCGAACTGCTGCGCCGCGCTCTCATTGACAACGAGATGCCACTCCTTCGGCAGGATCGGCAGATCCTCCGCGCGCCAGCGTTTCAGCGCGGGGTTATACTCCTCGGGCTCAGCCTGACGCAGCACGTGACCAAAGAGCCACGTCACCACGCCGCCGCCCGTCTCAATCCACCCGGAGCCTTTGCGGTGCGGCGCAGGAAGACATGCGGCAAGCGCGCGGCCGACGCTCGGCTTCTCCGCAATATAGAGCCTCACGAAAACACCTTCACGAGTGCCCAAACAAAGATGACAATCCACAGGAGCATGAGCACAGAGGCCCCTACAAGCAGCCACGTGCCGTAGCGCTCCACACGGCGTTCGCCCTCCATGCGCGTATGCGCGGGCAGCATGCGGATCAGCAGCGACGTCGCCGCAGGGAGAATCACCATATCATCCATTGCACCGAATAGAGGAATCGTATCCGGGATAATATCAATCGGGCTGATAAGATAAAGCAGTGAAAGCGGAAAGAGAACCTTCACGGCGCGCGGCGTATCGCGCTGCAGCATCGCGTAGAGCAGCAGGGCAATATTGCGCCGCATGGCACGCAGAAGCACCAAAAATCGCAGCATAAAGACCTCCGATCATGAAATGAATAGATTTAGTATACCATTCCGCCCGCTTTCTTTCAAACGAAAAAGACAGGTGCATACGCACCCGTCCTTTCAAACAAAACGATCTTACTTCAGCGTTATGAGCGGTTTGCCCGTCATCTCCTTCGGAATCGCAAGACCTGCGAGTGTGAGGAGAGTCGGTGCAATATCACAGAGCGCGCCCTTGTGGATGTCCTTCACGCGGTCAGAAACGACGATGAACGGTACGGGGTTCGTCGTGTGCTTCGTAAACGGCTGATTGTTGTCGTAGTCCCACATCTTGTCTGCATTGCCATGATCCGCGGTAATACAGACCTCACCGCCGACCTCGCGGATGGCATCAACGAAACGCCCAACGCAGGTATCCACCGTCTCGACCGCCTTGACAACTGCCGGGACAACCCCCGTATGTCCGACCATGTCGCAGTTGGCATAGTTGAGGATGATGAAGTCATACTTGCGGGACTTGATCGCCTCGACGACCTTGTCCGTGACCTCGATCGCGCTCATCTCAGGCTGCAGATCATAGGTCGCCACCTTCGGGGAATGCACGAGAATGCGGTCCTCGCCCTTGTACGGCTGCTCGACGCCGCCGTTGAAGAAGAATGTAACGTGCGCGTACTTCTCCGTCTCCGCGATGCGCAGCTGGGTATAACCGAGATCCTGCACATACTGGCCAAAGGTGTTGTCGATCTCCTCGGGCGGGAACGCCACGAGTGCGTTCATCCCTGCCTCGTACTCCGAGAACGTCGCAAAGGGAATTTTCAGCGATTCGTCGCGCGCAAAGCCGTCGAACTTTGCATCGACAAAGGCATGCGTCAGCTGACGCGCACGGTCGGGACGGAAATTGTAGAAAATCGCGCCGTCGCCGTTCTTCATGCCGTGATAGCCCTCGACCACGAACGGCACGACGAACTCATCCGTCACGCCCTCGGGCTTCTCGCTCGTATCCGCGTACGATGCGAGCAGTCCTGCCACAGCGGACTTCGCCACGGTCTTTGCCTTGGCGTGGGCAATCGCCTCATAGGCGAGCTGCTCACGCTCCCAGCGCTTGTCGCGATCCATCGCGTAGTAACGCCCGCTGACCGTAGCGATCTTGCCGACGCCGATCTCCGCCGCCTTTTTCTCGACCGCCTCGAGATACTCCTGTGCGCTCTTGGGCGGCACGTCGCGCCCGTCGAGGAAGGCATGAATCCAGACCTCGGTCAGTCCCTCGCGCTTAGCGAGTTCGAGCACGGCGAAAAGATGATCATCGTGGCTGTGCACGCCGCCCGGAGAAACCAGTCCCATGACATGCAGCGCACCACCGTGCTCCTTGACCCCGCGCACGATGGTGAGCAGCGCCTTGTTCTTGAAAAAGTCACCGTTCTTGATGTCACGCGTGATGCGCGTAAGCTGCTGATAGACGATGCGCCCTGCGCCGATATTCGTGTGGCCGACCTCAGAGTTGCCCATCTGACCGTCCGGCAGACCGACGTACTCACCAGATGCCTGGATTTCCGTATGACGGAACTCCTTCATCAGGCCATCGAGCACAGGCGTCTTTGCTATCGCAATGGCATTGTACTTCAGATCGTTTGGATCGCCATCGCCGAATCCGTCCATGATGATGAGTGCAACAGGTGCGTTCTTTAGTTTTGCCATAATATTGACATCTTTCTAAGAGCTTTTGCTCAAAACTCGTATGGCGCTTCATTCCCGCCGAGCGGAAAATCCACGCCATACAAAATGAGGGTACGATCATCAGAAATTCACGATTGCCGCGAAATCCTGTGCCTTCAGCGAAGCGCCGCCGACAAGTGCACCGTCGACATTCGGCTGCTTCATGAGATCCTTGATCGTCGCCGGCTTGACACTGCCGCCGTACTGAATGCGGATCGCGTCGGCTGCCTGCGCATTGAACTTCTTCGCGACTGCCTCGCGGATCGCCTTGCAGACCTCCTCAGCCTGCTCGAAGCTCGCCGTCTTGCCCGTGCCGATCGCCCAGATCGGCTCGTAGGCGATGACGAGCTTTCCTGCCTCATCTGCCGTAAAGCCCTCGAGCGCGGCGTTGATCTGCGCAACGACGTGCTCAATGTACTTGCCTGCCTCACGGACCGCAAGCGACTCGCCGCAGCAGATGATCGGCGTGATGCCTGCCGCGTATGCAGCACGGGCACGCTTGTTGACGCCCTCATCCGTCTCACCAAAGTAGTCGCGGCGCTCGCTGTGTCCGAGGATGACGTAGTCTGCGCCGATCTCCTTCAGCATATCTGTCGAGATCTCGCCCGTATAGGCGCCGCTCTTCTCCCAGTGCACATTCTGCGCACCAATGTGGATGTTCGTTCCCTTGACCGCATCGGCGACAGCGGCGAGTGCCGTTGCTGTCGGGCAGGCGACGACCGTGGCCTTTGCATCCTTAACGAGCGGGATGAGCTCCTTGACGAGCGAAACACCCGCTGCGATCGTGTTGTTCATTTTCCAGTTTCCGGCGATAATCGGAGTCCGTGCCATAGTTTTCTCCTTCTGTATCAAACGTAAATGTTCTTACTTGTCTGCGATGGCCGCGATGCCCGGCATCTCCTTGCCCTCAAGGAACTCAAGCGTCGCGCCGCCGCCCGTCGAGACGTGGGAGATCTTGTCCGTCAGCCCCGTCTTCTTGAGCGCCGCGATGGAGTCGCCGCCGCCGACGATGCTCGTCGCACCGGCCTCGGTCGCATCCGCAACCGCCTTTGCCACGGCCAATGTGCCCTTTGCAAACTCGTCGCACTCAAAGACGCCCATCGGTCCGTTCCAGATGATCGTCTTTGCGCCCTTCAGCGCATTGACGTACTCCTCGGAGGTCTTCGGACCGCTGTCGAGCGCCTGCCAGCCATTTTCAACCTGGTCGACGTCGACGATCTTGACCTTGCCCTCGGCCTTCCACTTTGCCTCGTCGGCGAGCGGGAACATATTCGCGGCGGCAACGTCGAGCGGAAGGACAACCTTGACCCCCTTTGCCTCCGCCTTCTTGAGGAGGTCACGTGCGAGATCCATCTTATCCGGCTCGCAGAGGGAGTCGCCGATCGGCAGCCCCTTCGCCGCATCAAAGGTGTGTGCCATGCCGCCGCCGATAATGATCGTGTCGACCTTCTCGATCATATTGCTGATGACGCCGATCTTGTCGGAGACCTTCGCCCCGCCGATGATCGCAACGAACGGATGCTGCGGCGTCTCAAGCGTCTTGCCGATGTAGTTGATCTCCTTCTCCATCAGAAAGCCTGCAACGGTTTCAATGTACTTCGGCACGCCCGCATTCGATGCATGCGCACGATGCGCGACACCAAACGCATCGTCCACAGCGACATCGGCGAGCGACGCGAGCTGCTTTGCGAAGGCAGGGTCGTTCTTCTTCTCTTCCTTGTGATAGCGCAGGTTCTCGAGGAGCAGCACCTCCCCCGGCTTCAGTGCCGCCGCGAGCTTTTCCGCCTCGGGGCCGACGCAGTCAGATGCCCACTTGACCTCGCGGCCGAGGAGCTCCGCGAGATGCTTCACGAGGTGCTTCGTGCTGAACTTCTCCTCGCGTGCCTCGGTCGGGCGGCCGATGTGGCAGGCGATGATGAGCGCCGCGCCGCCGTCGAGCAGATAGTTCAGCGTCGGCAGTGTGCGCACCATGCGCGTATCGTTCGTGATGTTCATCTCGGCATCAAATGGAACGTTGTAGTCCACGCGGACGAATACTTTCTTCCCCTTGACGTCGATATCCTTGATTGTCTTTTTGTTCATGCTGTCTCCTCCATAAAGGAATCGCTGAATGGATCAGTGCTCCCTAAAAGAAACGAGGTCCGGCCCAAACATCGGCCGGACCTCGAAAGATCGTATGCTGAGGGAGTGCAGAAAAGACCTCTGCCCACCCAAGAAAACAATGTTTACTTATCAGCCGAGTTCAGCAAAGTACTTGATCGTGCGAACCATCTGGCTCGTGTAGCTGTTCTCGTTGTCATACCAGGAGACAACCTGGACGAGCGTATTGCCGTCGCCCGTATCGCTGACCATCGTCTGCGTCGCATCGAAGATCGAGCCATAGGTCGTGCCGATGATGTCGCTGGAGACGATCTCGTCCGTATTGTAGCCGAACGACTCCGTCGACTCCTTCTTCATCTGTGCGTTGATCTGATCAACTGTGACCTTGCCCTCGACCACTGCGTAGAGGAGCGTCGTCGAGCCCGTCGGGGTCGGAACACGCTGTGCCGAGCCGATGAGCTTGCCGTTGAGCTCGGGGATGACAAGGCCGATCGCCTTTGCCGCACCCGTCGAGTTCGGAACGATGTTGACTGCTGCTGCACGGCTGCGGCGCAGGTCGCCCTTGCGCTGCGGGCCGTCAAGCGGCATCTGGTCGCCCGTGTAGGCGTGGATCGTCGTCATGATGCCGCTCTTGATCGGAGCGAGATCATTCAGTGCCTTTGCCATCGGCGCAAGGCAGTTCGTCGTGCAGGATGCTGCTGAGATAACCTTGTCCGCCTTCGTCAGCGTTTTGTGGTTGACGTTGAAGACGATCGTCGGGAGATCGCTGCCCGCAGGAGCGGAGATAACAACCTTCTTTGCGCCGGCCTTGATATGTGCCTCAGCCTTTGCCTTTGCCGTGTAGAAACCCGTGCACTCGAGCACGACATCGACATCATGCTTGCCCCAGGGGATCTGCGTTGCATCCGCCTGTGCATAGATGTTGATCTTCTTGCCGTTGACCGTGATGGAGTCCTCACCGGGCTCAACGGAATCTGCATACTTATAGCGACCCTGCGTGGAGTCATACTTCAGGAGATGGGCGAGCATCTTCGGGCTCGTCAGATCGTTGATTGCGACGACTTCATAGCCGGGCGCATCGAACATCTGACGGAAGGCAAGACGACCGATACGACCGAATCCATTGATAGCAACTTTTACTGCCATTGAAATACCCCCTGTGCGTTCCCTAAACATCATGCGCTGCAGGACCTGCCTGCCGCGCGCTCATTACGCTTTATATTATAAACCATTCCCAATAAAAGTCAAACTGTTTATCCTTATATCGGCACTCATTTTCACTATTTTCTGCGGGAAAATACTTGCACAATCCCGTAAATTTTCGCTAAAATATAGACTGTACGAAAAGGGGGAGAAGCCATGTTGGAAACGATCAAAGAAACGGTACTCTGCTGCGCACAGCAGGCAGAGCGCGACGGACTGTGCCGGCACCGTGCGGGCAATTTCAGCATCCGCGACGCAGAAAGCGGCTATATTTGCATCACACCGACAGGCATGGACCGCATGGAGATGCAGACAGACGACATCGTCGTCATCGACGGTGCAGGACATACGGTCGAAGCGCGCAGCGGAAAGCGTCCAACCAGCGAACTGATGATGCACTGCGCCATCTATCGGAACCGCAGCGACGTGCACGCTGTCGCACATACACACTCGCGCACAGCAACTGCCTTTGCCGTCATGAATAAGCCCATCCCTGCCATCGTCTACGAACTCTCCCTCCTTGGCTGCCGCGAGGGTTACGTGCCTGTCGCGCCCTACGGGCGACCGGGAACGAAGGCCGCGGCAGAGAACGTCCTCGCCCCCCTCTCCATCGCAGACGTTGCCCTCATGCAGGCACATGGTGTCGTCGCCGTCGCCGCCGATCTCAAGGAAGCTCTCCTGCGTGCAAACTACGTCGAAGAACTCGCCGACATCTACTACCGCACCCTCACCGTCCTCGGGAACGAGCCGGAGACCATCCCGGCAGACGAGCTGGCAAAGTGGAAGTATCCGACGGTGTAATCTTTTTAGCCTCCCTCGCCGCAATGGGGGAGAGCGGTCAATGACAACCAACCGCACTTCGCTGTCGCTCGTGTTCTTGGATCGTTTTCGCATACAACCTGTTTCCCAATCAGCTGCGCCCTTTGGGCTGGCTTCTTGGACAGAGCAGCAGGGCGGCCGCTTGCGGTGGTGGGAGCACATCTGTTTTAGGAAAAGAGGCACACAATGAACACAAACATCCTCGACATGGAAACCGTCGCCCTCGACGACAGCGAATGCGCCCTCGTCATCATCGACCAAACACAGCTCCCCAGCCGTGCCGAATATCTCCATCTCAAAACGCAGGGTGAAATCTGGACGGCAATCCGCGAGCTGCAGGTGCGCGGTGCGCCTGCCATCGGCGATGCAGCCGCCATCGGCATCTACCTCGCCGCCCTTGAGATTGACACCAACGACTACGCCGAATTTGCGCAGCGTTTCCACGAAGCAGCCGACTACCTGAACTCCTCCCGTCCCACCGCCGTCAACCTCTCGTGGGCACTGAACCGTATGGAAACCGTCGTCAAAAACGCAGAGGGCAAATCCATCCCCGAAATCCGTTCACTGCTGCATGACGAAGCCCTTCGCATCAAACAAGAGGACATCGACATCTGCAAAAAAATAGGCGAGCACGCGCTCACCCTCGTAAAACCTGGTATGGGACTCCTCACCCACTGCAATGCCGGACAGCTCGCCACCGCCAAATACGGTACCGCAACCGCCGTCATGTACCTCGGGCACCAAAAAGGCTACCACTTCAAAATCTACGCCGACGAAACACGTCCCCTCCTGCAGGGCGCACGTCTTACCGCATACGAACTCAGTGCCGCCGGCATGGACGTCACTCTCATCTGCGACAACATGGCATCCACCGTCATGAAGAACGGCTGGATCGACGCCGTCTTCGTCGGCTGTGACCGTGTCGCCGCCAACGGCGACGTCGCCAACAAGATCGGCACATCAGGTGTCGCCATCCTCGCCAAACACTACGGCATCCCCTTCTACGTCTGCGCCCCCACCTCCACCATCGACATGAACACCCCAACAGGTGCCGACATCCACATCGAGCAGCGCCCCGCCGCCGAAGTCATCGACATGTGGTACAAAGAGCGCATGAGCGCAGACGGCGTAAAAGTCTATAACCCCGCGTTCGATGTCACCGATCACGAACTGATTACAGCAATTGTGACGGAAGATGGAATATGGGGTACTTCCAAAGAACCTTAAATAAGTAACCGAAACAACATTTCAGTTTTTAGTTTCACATTTCAGTTTTCTACTAAAAAAGAAATACAAAACTAAAAACCAAAATGATATTTCAGTTTTAATTTCATTTCTTGATTCTTTTCTCTCGCCTATTCACTATAGTATAACTGTTTTGGACTCGTAGGCTTCTCTGGAATACTGAGCTTAATTAAGCCTCGTTTCACAAGCGGCGTTACGTGACGTTTAATGACATAGGTAACAGATGAGAGCCCTAAGAAATCACAAATTTCCCTCCTCGTTCGAGGCGTCTTACAGAATACGATAAGGCTATTTTCAAACTCATCAAATTGTGCTTTATTTTCTGTGGGCCTTCCTCCTTTGTATAGTTTCACCAGAAAGCTTCCACGATCATCAATAAATTCTGGCTCAGGCAAATCAGCCCGCGCCATCTCCCTGCGTATAGTAGGTATTCCAGAGTACCTGTTCTCCGTTATATGCAAAGATTCCAAAATAGATGTCAGTACTGGATTTCTAGTATCTGGCTGCACCTTTCCTAACTGATCAACACGAATTCGCCCATATAGACCTCCGGGGTTACGTATCTCCATACGATTCGAAAACATAAGAAGTTGTATGAATTGACCTTCCGTGTGAATACTGTAATCCCGATGCACTAAAGCATTTAGAACGGCTTCACGCACAGCCGTAATAGGATATTCAGGTTGATCCTCTCTACGCCCTGTATCAGGATCAATCACCGTTTTTACCCCCATATTCTTTTTTACAAACCGAATTGCTCCATCAAGCAAATCCGATATATTCCCTTCAATGCGCTGGTTATCTACAAAGCGCTCTCCAGATTCTCCCGTATCGCCCATCTCCATGCCTGGAACCACCACAGCCGTAATACAAAGTTGTGGGAAGTATGCTTGCGGATACGGGCTAAAAATCAATGCCGCACTAAGCGTTATTTCACCATCACGGCGAATACTCATGAGCTCGTAAATATCATCGTCCTGTATTTGAGACAAATTCGGTCTCCCGTTTTTTAGTTCCTTGACATAGCTTTCCAACAGATCTCGATTAAGAGCAGAAAAACTTACGCGATTGACCACACGAATATCATCTTGATACTTCTTACGATAAGCTTCATAACTATATATCTCGTACTCCGTCATCGGCTCATCACTATCACCGACACGAATATATGAAGATTTCAGGCGACCCTTCCCCTGGTAATGGCAAGGACGTTCTGCTAAATCAATCCCTGGAATCTCAGCCGATACAAACGTCTTTCCATCTTTCATCACAACAGTAAGTAAGGGGCGAACTTTAGGCTCCATCTGCAAGCATTGCTCATTGATCTTCTTCTGTATATCATGGGGGTCGTATACGCCAACCTCTTTATACCCTTCCTCCTCTGAAACGCCAAAAATAATGACACCGCCATCATCCTGATTCGAGAAGCTGGACAATGTATCATACAAACGTTTCGGACAAGAAGTTGCAGCACTTTTCAACTCCAGTGTCCGAGTTTCACATTTCATTTCTTGGACGAATTCCAGTTTCTCTAAAAGTTCTTCTTCTGTCATCTTGGGACTCCATACATTCCTATAATAGGACAACATCTTTCTTTGACCAAACATATCATGCCCCGCCACCGGCGCCGACATCCACATCGAACAACGTCCCGCCGCCGAAGTCACCGACATGTGGTACAAAGAGCGCATGACTGCAGACGGCGTGAAGGTCTATAACCCCGCATTCGACGTCACCGATCACGAGCTGATTACCGCAATTGTGACGGAGGAGTGTGTTATCACAGACTTCGTACGCGGTCTTACGCGTAAACAATAGAATTTTTCCAATATCAAAGCCCGTCAGCAAACGAAGCTGACGGCTTTATTGTCAGAAATTCTTTAGGTGGTTTTACTCTCGGTATCCCTCAGCCAATCATTCATCGTTCGATCAAAAGACTCCAACAAACCGATATACCTCTCTTTCACATCATGATAAATCTCCCGCGCCACATTTTCATCATATGTATGCGAGGACAGATTTCGCTTTTCCATCATCTCCAGCCACGCTTCCGCATTTGAAATCAGCCTCTGTTTCCACCCTTCACGGATGCAGCTGCGCGGACTGTTCGCCTCGATTCCGTCGTATTCCAGCACAGCCTTCATCAGTTTCCACGCAAGCTCAAAACAAAATTCAAACCGCCGAATCGTTGCATCCAAATACATATCATCTGAATCCGCATCTTTTTCAAGCGCAGCTTGCAGTCGCCCCAATGCACGGTGATAGTCTTCCCATTTCAGACGAATCCTCTCCACTGTCATAACACGTCTCCCCTCGTCAATGCAAAAAAGGAGCTTTCCCTCTGCATCAATTGCATCACGCAATTTTTTGCTCACTTGGTTATTATAAAGAACAATATCAAACGTATAGGGCAGCTTGCTCTGCTCAAATGCCCCCCATAGCACACCTCTCAGATCACGCCCACACCCGATTGCCAAATCAATATCAGATGTCTCACGATAATCCCCTCTAGCGCGCGACCCAAAAAGTTTGACCCAACGAATATCGTCACGATGCTCATCTAAGATATGATAGATCTGCTTCCATTGTCCACTGGTTAATCCATGCACACCTTATCACCTCAAACAATTGGTTTTCACAGTATATATTCTCTCCACAAAACGTTTTACCTTCTCCATGAAGATCTGCGCATGCAAAAAGGCAATATCGTATTCCACACTATCACTGAACACGATACTGCCTTTTTCATTCCTACAGATTCTCTTTATACCACTGGATCGCCTCTTTGATTCCCTTCTCGAAATCATACTCCGGCGCATAACCGAGGTTCTTACAGATCTTTGAGATGTCCGCTCCACTGTGACGGATATCGCCCTTGCGCTCAGGACCAAATACAGGCTTCAAATCCTTCTCGAACAGTGCACTGAGCACCGCATACATCTCATTGAGACTTGAACGCTTGCCCGCCGCGACGTTGTACGCCTGCCCTGCCACCTCATGCGGCGCGGCGCACGCAAGGAGATTCGCCTGCACGACATCCTCCACATAGACGAAGTCACGCGACTGCTCCCCATCGCCGTTGATTGTCGGCGGCTCATCACGCAGGAGGCACTCAATGAACTTCGGAATCACCGCCGCATATGCACCATTCGGATCCTGCCGACGCCCATAGACATTGAAGTACCGCATTCCATAGCAGTCCAGCCCATAGTGCATTGTATACTGATGCGCATACTCCTCCGCGACGAACTTCGTCACCGCATAGGTCGAGAGCCGCCGCCCGACAATCTCCTCGCGCTTCGGCATCGTCTCATCGTCACCGTAGACTGCCGCACTCGACGCATAGGTGAACTTCTTCACCCCGTTTTTCGCCGCCGCCTCCATCATATTGACCGTGCCAACAATATTCGTCAGCGTATAGTCCACCGGCTGCTCGATACTCTCGGGTACACTCACCGCCGCTGCCTGATGAAGCACATAATCTGCTCCCTCGCACACACGCATACAGAGCACCGCATCCCGAATATCGCCCTCCACGAACTCGAACTTCGGATTCCCCCGAAATCCCGCGATATTCTTCGCATATCCCGTCGACAGATTATCGAGCACGCGAACCCTATGCCCCATATTGAGCAGCGCTTCGGCTAGATTTGAGCCGATAAAGCCCGCGCCACCTGTGACAAGGAATAAACTGTTCTCCGGAAATACGATTGTACGATAGTTCATGATATTCTCCCGCTTTCCACGCCAAGATCACTGGAACATAGCAATATTCTCTCCACTCCTCCTTATCGGCAGAACACTTCTAAAACTGCATCTTCTTTAGTCCGTTACAAAATTCCTGAAAATTCGCAGAACAATTCTTATCCACGAGCATATGTCTCGAAATATTCTTTGCCACATCTGTTTTTTTATGCATCAACCCCAGTGAACGATGCTGTCGCAGAGCCCCCTCTCCATACACAGCGCGTATTAAAAGTTCCCACGTACCGCACTGAGAATCTTGAACATACGTATCTAAAATCTCTAAATTTATATCTGGATAGGCAGCAATCAAAGCCTCGCGATCTCCAAGCATCCAAGCTTCCAGTTCCTCAATTGCAATTCGAAACAAACACCGTGGCCGTTGTGGGCAAAAATCCAGAGTGCGGAGCAACATCTGCTTCAGTATTCGACAATCTGAATGATCATCCAAATCCACTAGAACAACAACCGTTAATTGATCATCTGTACGACGTCCATACGCTCGTAATTTCGCAGGCAAATTATGCAATAAACTCGGATTGGTCGGGTTTGGATTTGCAGCCATATCTTGTGGTAATTTGCCAATACCTCGGTGTTTATGTATTTTCCATGTATGCGGCTCGTTATATGCTCCAAGGATCTGCGGCATAATAGTGGAAAGCAGAGTCAGCTCAGATTGTCCCTCCACCAAAATCTCATAATGCATAAATTTCCTCTTCAGTCCAGATAGTCACTATACCATAATGCACCTAAAGGTTGACCTTCCGCTACCATTTCTTTTACATAAGGAATTTCACTAACACGTTGTATAGACGAAAATCCATTTTCTCCCTTTTTTAAAATCCACACTTCTTCCGGTTGCATTGCATCAACCAAGTAGGGTTGGTGGGTTGTAATAAAAATCTGAGAACCGTTCTTCCTCCCAGTAGCATGATCTCGCAATTCATTCACCAAAGCTGACACCAACTGATGATAGAGACCATTTTCAGGTTCCTCGATGCAAATAAATGGAGCCGGATTCGGATCGTAAATTAAAAGCAAATAACAAAGCATTTTTAATGTTCCATCCGACATCTGTCGTTGATTAAACGGTTTTGCGAAACCTTTATCCCTAAACAAAAGATAAAGATTATTTGTCACTTCATCTCGATATGGCTCAATTCTGCCAATTCCAGGAATCTTTTCTGAAATACTTTCCAGTATTTTTCGAAATGTTCGTTCGTGTTTCCGTGCCAAATACTGAACAAAATTTCCCACATTATCTGCATGCAAATTCAAATGTTCCTGCATCCCCGCCTGTGGAATCTGCCGTGCTGCATCAGGAGTAAAATAGCTTAAATACCAACTTCGTATAAAGCGCTTAAACTTCGCAATACGGGGATTTTCCTTTACTTGCTCTGCCAAAGATGCAATTGCCAGACGATGCGGGTCAAGTTCAACGTCCTTTCTTTCCAGATTGTCCCCCTCTACTGCCTCATCTCCGATCCAAACAGAGCCTTTTCCGTGATCTAGATATAAAAAGGATAGAGGTTTTCCCGTCTTATTGCTTTTAGGCCTTTGTCTTAGCCGTTCTGTTTTTACGATAGGAAGACCATCATCATCTACACGTCCAATAGAAACTTCATACGTAATCGGCCGATCGTTATGAGACTCGCGATAATATACGGTGATACTGATATTCTCAGACTCTTTTCCGGATGAGATTAGTTTATCAAAACCGCCTCTGCCACGTGCATTGCAAGCAGACTCAATATCTTTTTCCATACAATCTGCCAAAAAGCCAAATGCATCGAAAATAGAACTTTTCCCTGCTCCATTTTTTCCTATTACTACTGTCAAAGGTGTAAGCGCCTCAGCATCACGATACTCCGGTATTGTTCCAATCCTCCCCAAGGTAATGTCTCGTAATGCACAATAATTTTGAATGCGAATTCCTTCAATAAGGGCCATAATCCTTCTCCTGATAAAAATACAAACGAACCTTTCACTGTTCACTATGGGCAACGCCTAAAAACGGCGTTTTATTCGACGTGGAGGGAAGTTTCCCTGCCCGCAAGGCCATTGCGGCAAAAGCTATCCTGCTTACGACGCCGCACCGAGAACCTGGCGCCATCTCAAATTCGTCCAGATTGCTCGTATATCTAGAATGTGGCAAACTGAACCTAGACGTCCAAAACCCATAATCTGTCCACTATCAGGGAAGTATACGAGCACAAAGAACATTCGTTTCTTTTCGGCTATCCATATCAAACAGCGCGGAGCCTCATTTCCTTTATACTTTTACTAAAATTCGATAATTTTCACTTTTTTCCTGCAACAGCTCTAGGCTTATTTTACACTTTGATGCCATCGGTTGACGATGGAATGAAATACAAACCATGTCGCGAGTGCCGCTGGAAATCAATACGGCACTCGCGGCACACTACTGCTTACAAACGAACTTCTGCAATGCCAGGAGCGGCAACGAAAAAGGGACTCATGGAAACCCTCATCGACCAGCCCCTCTTGCCACTACCCAAGCATCCCTACGACGCAGATGCACGGAAGTCCGCCGCATATCCTCCCAGACGACCGGCCACGACCAGCACGAGAACCTCGTGCTGATGGGCAACCCCGGCACAGGCAAGACGCACTTGATGACGGCATTCAGCATAAACGCGCCTGCCTACTCGCTACAAGAAATGCAGCGCCCTTGACAAGCGAAATTGAACGGTGAATCTTACCGTCTGTCGAACCAGCAGCAACGTCTGAATATGTCTTAATGACTCAATGATTCATGATCACATGGCTCACTTTTTCTTGATCAAATGTGGCTCAAAAATTCGTGATCAAGCGGCTCACTTTTTCATTGACATTCACAATTGTATAATAGGTCGAGTCATTGAATCGTTATTTTCAGTCTGCACCAAATATATTATTCAAAGAAAAGCCTTCACACTTTTTGCATATAATATGTAACGTATATTGACTTTGCATTTTCTTTGGGCTTAATCTGTAAGAACTAATCATTATATCCAAAAGTTGTTGCTGAGTAAGTTCCATATCAAACCGCGTTATTTTAGATCCGAGAATCGTGATGTAAACATCATCTGTCCCATGATAAATATCTATCTGTTCCCAAAGTTTCTCAAGGCAACCTAAATAATCCTCATATGTCAAATAACCTCGTCCATTTTCATCCAATTTAGTAAATGCCATTAAAAGGAATTCACCATTAGGTACTAGCGTTCCTAATCCGTATCTTGTTTTCCCATTAAATGCTGATTTGCTCTCTGTAGGTTTTATTTTCGCAGCATCAATCAATTCTTGAATATTCAACATCGGAGATCTTCTCAAATACTGTCCACAAACAGAATTTTCCTTTACATCTTCAGGTCTATCGCCAATTTTAACCGTAAAGCACTCATCAAACGCGATTACTTTTTTACCACCAGTTATATTAAAAATATCTCCGTATTCGATTTTAATAGAAAAATTATGTCCTCTCACGGAAACCTTTCTCCGCTTTCCACGATAAACGCAATATAGAATATTCACTAGAAAAAAGATAAATGCGCCAACGATTAGTCGATTAACCATACAGCTCATGACGTCTGACCAATCAGCATAAACCTTAAATGATGAAAATGCTCCTTCCGGCACGAAAGTAAAAACTGCTGTAATTATTGCATATGCAAGAGAACTTCCCCTATTAAAGAAGATTTTTACAAATTTATTCATAGCCTAATTTTCTCTTTATAAATCCATAATTACCAATCTTCCTTCCTGCTTCATTTTTTATCCAAAACGGTCCTGCCAGAGGTGCATATTCACTCATATAATCAGGCAGCCAACAAGTTTTTTTATAGAGAGAATTATATACAACTATTATCTTCTTTTTCTTTTTCTTAGCTTGCTCAAATTCATGACGAAGATAAGAATAATCATTAATACATCCAACATCGTCAACTGCGGGACATGTATCGTATACTTTACACTGACACGGTCCATTGATATTCTGCTTATATGGTGTACAGAAACAATCTCGTTGACACTTTTTATTGCGCTCGCATTTACTCCCGGCCATTCGTTGAGCCGTTCTATCCCCAATCACAATAATAACATGCGAAGATACATTAATTTGTCGATTAAACTCCGCCTTCAAATCACAAATTCGACAATCCGACTTCTTTGAAACACTACCCGAATTAACTTTTGCAGTATCTACAAACTCAACTTTATGTAGAGCATCCTTTCCCCAAGCATTCAGAATATCAACCACCTGCCGATCACCACTATATTCAGCATAATCAGCACTAATATAAACTCTCATCGTTATTATTCTCCCATATAATCTTGAATTTTCTCCAAATATCTCCGTAGGCACAAGGTCTTCTCAGCTAGAAATTTTCATCCTTGAAATATCCCTCTTCACGGCATCGTCATTTTTTGTGATTCTTCGCTGTTTGATACGGGCAATTAAAGAAAGCATGTGTTCTTTTAGCTCATATACCTTTCTTCGCATAGACAAATTGTAGGATTTAGTGCGACTATGTATCAAGTATTTTTTGTAAACAAACTCAACCTTCGCATATCAAAAGCATTCATCACAGCTTGAAAAATATGGTTTTGTAGCTCTCCCCTGCCGTATGCTCATGAAAAATCCTCCCACTACGCCTTTCCCCACACAATCTTATCCTCCGCATCGATATCCTCGCCCGTCTGGATCTCCATCACTTTCAGCAGCGTTTCCGCGCGTATCGTATGGAACGATCCCCTCGGAATACGCACCGTCTGCCCCTCAGCAACAGCGAACTCATTGCCGTCGAGCTTCACCCAGCCACGGCCTTCGATTACCGTCCATGTCTCATCGCGCCGTTCATGCAAATGATAGGTAAGTGCACGTCCTGGACTCAGCGTGATCTTGATGGTGAGACTCTCCGTTTCTGCATCTATAATACGGAACTCCCCCCATGACTTTTCTGCATACATCACTGGCGTATGCAGCCGCTCTGCATAGGGCTTCATCGCACTGGAGCGTTCCTTATCCGAAATAAGAATGCCTTCAGGGCTTGCAGCGACCACAACATCCTTCAATCCCATGCAGAGGATCGGCATGGGGAGCGTATTTACGACATGAACATTCGTGCAAGCTTCATCGAGCGTAACGCGACCGATCGTATGCTCCGGCATCACCTCAGCGAGCGTATTCCATGTGCCTATATCAAGCCAAGTGCCACTGTAACGTTGAACTGCAATATTTTCCTCTTTCTCAACTACAGCATAATCAAAGCTGATCTTGGAAAGCTCTTCATAGCGGTTGAAAAGATCCTCGTAATCCGTATAATCCAGCAACTCACGAGCCTTATCAAGCGCATAGCCGAGCTTGAACGCAAAAACACCGCTGTTCCACAAAGCGCCCTGTTCGATGTATTCTGCAGCCTTCTCCTTATTCGGCTTCTCTTTGAACGACTGCACCATGCTCTGCGACTCTTGCGAAACAGGCATGATATAGCCATACTTCTCGCTCGGATACGTCGGCTCGATTCCCATCAAAATGAGATTCGCAGAACCTTCCCTCTCAGATTCCTGAAGTAACTGCACAACGGCACGAAAATATCCTTCATCAACATAAGGATCGGCAGGACAAATCGCCACAGCCTCATCGAGAGGAACACCGCGCACCTCATGCAAATAGGCGGAGACCAACGCTATCGCAGGAAACGTATCGCGCCGGCACGGCTCTACCGAAATGTTCACACCAGAACCAAGCTGACGGCGAATCAACGAGACTTGCTCGCGACCTGTCGCAACAGTGATGGGCGTATCCGGCGCAGCGCACTGCACTTGGCGGCAAACACGCTGAATCATCGATTCCAGCGTCCCATCCTCGCGTCTCAAGATGCGGAGAAATTGCTTGGAATAAAGATCATTGGAAAGCGGCCACAAGCGTTTGCCTGCTCCGCCAGAAAGTAAGACAATCTGCATATCTATCCTCGCTTTCATATGCTGAAATACGGGAAACCTTCACAGAGGTTTCCCGTATTCCTCATTTTATTTATCCCTTATCCTGCAAAAACTCTTTAATTGTCTCCACAATCTTATCCAGCTGCTCCCTGTTCAATCCATGATGACAGCCCACATAAAGACCATAATGATCCAACCACTGAGCAACAGGGTACTCTCCCTCGATATTACCAAACAACTTTTTATAAACCGGCTGATTCAGCAACGGAAGCATCGGACGAGTCTCAATATTGTTCTTCTCCAAGAAATGCGTAAACTCATCGCGCGTGAAAGGAGCGTCTTTCTTTATGACAATCGGATACATCATAAATGAGTGATCGACATAGTCTGGATATTCGGGAAGCTGCAGATACTTCTCTGTTCCCTGTAAACCCTCGCTGAGATAATGCGCGTTCTCCTTGCGCGTGTTCATGATATGATCGCGATTTTCCAGCTGGCCAAGCCCCAACGCGCCTTCCAGTTCCCCAATGCGGTAGCTATAGCCCATACGCACCATCATAAAGCGCTTGTCCATCTCGGTCTGCATCCGCAGCTTGCACACCTGTCTCGGATCAGATGCTAGGCAAGTCTCACAGGTACAGGCACGTCCATGCGCGATAAGTGAGCGAGAAATCTCCGTCAGCGTCAGATTATTTGTCGTGATAACGCCCCCGATGCCTGTGGTGATCGTATGCGCAACATAGGTGCTGAATGCAGCCATATCACCAAAGCTGCCGATCTTCTTATCTTTGTAGGTGGCAAAATGAGCTTCCGCACAGTCCTCCAAAATACGCAGACCATGCTTTTCTGCTACAGCCATGATCGCATCCATCTCACACGGCTGACCAAAGGTATGCACCGGAATGGCTGCAACGGTTTTCTCTGTAATGCGCTCCTCCATTTTAGAGGCGTCCATATTATAGGACAGCGGATCAACATCCACAAATACAGGTCTCAATCCTGCATGAATACAGGCATTCGATGTGGCGATAAACGTAATCGCCGGAACGAGAACCTCACTACCGTCTTCCCAACTGTACACTTCTTTCATTGCCTCTAGGCAAACGTGCAGAGCAGATGTTCCACTATTACAGGCAACGCCATACTTTTGGTCGTGAAGCCGCGCGAACTCTTTCTCAAACTTATGAACCATCTTCCCCTGCGAAAGACGCCCTGCATCCAATGCCTCATTGACATAGCGTTTCTCAGCATCACTGACATACGCATATCCTACGCCAATCTTTTCCATATTTGTGCTCTCCTTCTAAAATATGATTATGCAGAAAGATATCCTTGCTCAATCAAGACATCATATTCTTTCTCTAGCTCCTGAGAAGAAAATTTCTTCCCCTTTATTATCTTCACCTGTTTAATTACATCGTCTCGCGTAGCTGTACCATGCAACAAAGTAGTTGCTACATAATCAATCGTTGTCAATGCTTCAAGTTCCATAGGGGATTTATCGTAAAAAGCTTTACGCACCATATCGACGAGAGAAGCTTCTCCCGCTTCCAACGGCTCACTCATCGGTTCTTCCATAATAATTCGATGTGTCTGCCTGGATGTGTCAATTTCCAAACGGCCTTCATTTTCAAGGATATGGATTGCCTGATCAAGTCTTGAACTATACGGTCCAAAAAAATGAATAGAATATCTTAAATCCAACTGAACCCCTTTTCGCTCAATTAAATACATGATCTTCTGGAGCTTTTTCTTTCCTGTCTTTTTGTCCGCACATATATCTCCAATAAGGAGTGCATACTTATCAAGCAAGTTCATTGTAACCCCTCCTGCCTTATATACTATCTATTATGATTCCGCACAAAATCCCGCGCCGACTCAGCAATATCAGGATGTGCGTACAAACGCCTTATTCCAATTTTATTGGCAAGAGCCTTAATAATATATGATTCATCGGAAATAGACACACGCTTTCCCATTCGTTTATTTAATAAGACAACAGCTTTTTCATGCTCAACATCACATTGTACAGGTATTTTATGCGGCAGCTTATCAGAAGTATCTGCTATAAAGGACGTTTTTCCGAACTTTTCATAGAGAAGACTTTGCATAAGCTCATATAAATCCACAGAATCCCTCGTCGCATGTGTAGAGGTTTCATAAACACATGGATACACTCTTCTTTCTATGATAGAGGAGCAATATTGACTTTGTTTCATCTTCTTGCGACATTCTTGCAATACGCGTAGATCATCCCATCTCAAATAAGATTCAACATCTTGTGGATACATTCCTTTAGGCAAAATCTTCTCAAGCGCTTTTCCCAAAACAAAGTCAAAATAGCGTCTTGTTCGATGGAAATAAACTTCCGTAAACATAAAGTACCGTGCAAGCACAAATTCCTCAAAGACCTTAAGTCCACCATAATCTATTGCAAGTCTTGGAACATCATCCTTGACATCAATCGTCAGAGAACACAAAAGTCTATCGATATCATACTTCCCATAATTAACACCACAGTAAAGAGAATCACGTAAAAGATAATCCATCTTATCACAATCGAGTTCCCCATCCATAAAGCTTTTAAGGAAGGTGAACTCTGAGTTCTCACCAGGATTTCTTCCTCTGTAAATATCACAGATCAACTCTGGGGTGATATCACACTGCCCCGTTCTCGTTTTAAGCGTATCACCAATGGCACGAATATATCCAGCAATCTCCGTTTCTTTGATAATTTTCTCAGTAAAATCCTCATGCTCAATATTATCAGGGAAAACGGATTCTGACGCATGGGAAAATGGCGCATGTCCAATATCGTGTGTCAGAGCAATTAGTCGAAGAATCTGTTCATACCACTCTATTTTCTTCCGCGAAAATTTATACTCATTACCAGCATTTTCAACAGCCATATGAAAGGCTTTCGTCACCAAGTGCATCACACCAAGTGAATGACCAAAACGCGTATGCTCCGCACCATGAAACACAAGGTGCGTCATAGCAAGCTGCTTGATGTGACGGAGGCGCTGAAATGGCGCAGAATCGATAATCTTCTTCTCCAGCGGCCGTACCTCAATAAAGCCATGAACAGGATCCCGATATCGCTCCATATACTACACCACCTTCGCAAAAAACACTTACTTATCTACACAGTGATTTAAAAAATACTGATACGAACGTTCAAGCCCCTCACGCAACTCCACCTTATGCTGCCACCCAAGTTCATGAATATGGGTAGAATCCACAAGACGGCGAGGTGCTCCATCCGGCTTCTCCGTATCATATATCAGTTCTCCATTAAAACCAACAACGGATGCAATCTCCTCGGCCAGCTCCTTCATGGACACTTCCTCTCCGCTGCCGATATTGATATGCCCCTCTTCATCATAATTCTCCATAAGGAAAACACAAGCATCTGCAAGGTCATCCACATAGAGGAATTCACGCAAAGGGCTTCCCGTCCCCCAGAGAGCAACAGAATCCGCGCCTTCCAGTTTTGCCGTATGGAATTTACGAATCATCGCAGGGATAACATGTGACCCCTGCAAATCGAAGTTATCATTCTCACCGTAGATATTCGTTGGCATACAACTGATAAATGGATCATTGTATTGACGGTGGAAGAATTTCACCAATTCCATCGCCGAAATCTTCGCAATGGCATACCCCTCATTTGTCGGCTCGGGCTTACCGTCCAACAACGCATCCTCATGGATTGGCTGCTCGGCAAACTTCGGATAGATACAGGAACTCCCCAGAGCTAGGAGTTTTTTCACACCGACTTCATGTGCTGCATGAATGATGTTCGCATTGATCATTAGATTCACATACAAAAAATCTGCAGGAAACGTGTTGTTTGCCTGTATTCCGCCGACCTTCGCTGCGGCGATAAACACATAGTCCGGCTGTTCCTGTTCAAAAAAGTTCCTTGTTGCCTGCTGGTCTGTCAAGTCAAGCTCGCCATGTGTTCTCAAAAGCAAGTTGTTGTATCCACTCTTCTGCAGATGGCGCACAATGGAGAGACCAACCATCCCTGTATGGCCTGCGACATAGATCTTATCTGAGATCCTCACCTAATTCCCTCCTGTTGTTTTATTTTATGACACCTGTTTTCCTTTTTTCTGAAGTTCATCAAGATACCATGTATAGAAAGATTGGATTCCCTCCCGCAATGTATAACGGGGGTTCCACCCCTGCTTCTGCATATATGTTACCGACATGAGTCGATCATCGGCCTTTTCAGGCTTATCTGTCTGATAATGCAACGTCCCCGTATAACCGACAACTTCTTGAATAATATGCGCTAATTCATCCAGAGAAACCGCTTCCTTCGGGGCAATATTGACTGGTAAATTCTCATCATAGTTGACCATCATATAAATAAGTGCGTCCACCAAATCATCTAAATAGATAAATTGCCGAATACACTTCTTTCCCGTCCCCCATATGTCTAAATCAAGCTCTTTTACGCCTTCTTGCTTTGCTTGGTGCATTTTTTGCAATATTTCTTCGACCAGAGTGTTCTTGATACGAGAAATATTCTTCGTTCCATACACATGCGTGGGTAAAACGGAGATACATTTTCTCCCATCGATACCATGATATTGTTTGCACAATTCAAGCCCTACAATCTTGGCAACAGAATACGCCTCCATTCCGCCCTGTTGTATAGAGTCTATCGCTGCAGTTTCTTGAAATGGTGGAGAAGCATGGCTACCATAAACGGATCCACTGCCTACATAGAGCAATTTTTTTACATTATTCTTGACAGCAGAGTGAATCACATTAGCCTGCATAATAAGATTATTGTAGATGACCGCAGTTCTTTCATGCACAAAGTAATCAATACTGCCAAGTACCCCAGCACAATAAAATACATACTCCGGCTTCTCTTTTTTAAAAAAATCCCATACGCTCTTTTGGTTTAATAAGTCTAGAGAATCATGCGTTCTTAAAATTATGTTTTCATAACCATCCGATTGTAATTTTTTTGCCAATCCATAACCAATTTGACCAGTATGTCCGGCTATATAGATTCTACTATCCTTGTTCATAAACAGCTCCTAGTCAGCAACGAACAATCTGTTACATACAAATATACCCCTAATACCTCTTCAATTCCCTAAATGCTTTTTCGACATCCTCTGGTTTATTGGGCATATAGCCATGCATTAAAGGCTTGTCATAAAGATATTCGAGCCCTTTCCCTTTGATGGTATTAGCAATAATACAACGCGGTCTAGATCTACGAGGAGAATGACTCGCTTTCAGAACAGGAACAAGCTCTTCATACGTATGTCCATCGACCTCCTGCACATCCCAATTACAAGCACTCCATTTCTCAGCAAAAGGTTCCATACGTAGCATGCGCTCAGTAAAATCTGAACATCCAAGCGCATTGCGGTCTACAATGACGACAAGGTTGCTCAGACCTTGATGCCCCGCAAACATAGCCGCCTCCCAAACAGAGCCTTCACAACACTCCGCATCGCCAACGAGGCAATATGTGTACCAATCCTCTCGGTTCAAACGTGCACCAAGTGCCAATCCTGCTGCAATCCCTAAGCCGTGCCCGAGAGAACCGCCATAAAAATCATAGCCGGGCAAAAACAAACTGCGAATATACTCGTAGTCTCCTCCAATGCGGATCATGTCATTGGTCTGTTCGGGGGAAAGATAGCCAATCTCCTCGAAGATTGGAAAAAGCATACCCGCACCATGTCCCTTACTCAGGACGAACCGATCCCTGCCTCCCCAGTTTGGATTTTCTGCTTGGTAACATAAAACTTCCTTATAGAGTGTTACCAAAATTTCCGTTGCCGAAAAAGCAGTCGTCACGTGACCGAATCCGAGTCGCGTAAAAATTTCCAAAAAACGCTTTCGCATCTGATAGGACAATGCGTACAACGATTCAAATTCACGTGCTTCAGCCATTATCCATCATCTCCTCAAAGGTCTTTTGCAGTCGTTTTCCAAGCGATTTTATATCATATCCCATTTCATCATAGATCGCATTGCGGTTCATAATACGCCCTTCCCAGTGCTTCGGTTCAACGCCCAAAGACCGAATCGGCTTTACGATCCCATGCTTAGAAAGAATTTCCATAATAAGTGAACCAAGCCCCGCGCAAACTGTTTGATCTTCCAGTGTCACAATGCACGAGAACTGTATCAAACGTTTCACCAACAAATCCATATCCATCGGGAACGCATAACAATCAAAAAAACTCGGAGACTCGCCCTCAATCTTAACCGAATTAATATTATCTTTCAGCACAGCGGAAAAATTTCCGGTCGTAATAACAGCAAATCGCTTCGAGGAATGCATCTCAAAAAAACCTTTTTGGAAGTCTACTTCACTCTCTTGATAATACTCTTTCGTTAAAAATTTATCAAATCGAATATACGTCGGCAACGAGGACATCACCAGCTCACGCGCTGCCGCTTTTGCAATAGAAGTATCGGATGGATTTACCATCTTTATGGAAGGAATCATGCGAACCATTGCAAAGTCTTCGAGCGGCATATGTGTGTATCCACATTCTGCCGAGCATGTCCCTGTATTGAGCGCTGCAACAGTAATCGGAATCCTAAGATCGCCCAAGAAATTGCGCAGCTGGTCGTACGCACGCGTCACAGGGAAAGGATTCAGACCAAAAGCAATGACATGCTTCCCACTCAGCGCAAGACCGGTCGCAACCGAGAGGAGGTTCTGCTCTGCAATGCCAACATTGACAAAGCGATGCGGAAATTTACGCCGAAATTCATCCAAACTCGGCGCGCCTAAGTCCGCAGATACAATAACGATGTCTTCTCCCTGCTCCGTCATCCGATAGATTTCAGAAAAGAACGCATCTCTTACACTCGGCAAACTCATCCCCGCCCTTTCAGGAGTGTATGTTCTCCAAATCCGCTGCAACCATCATTTTGACCAGTTCGGCAAATCCAATCTTGCGCTTCCAGCCCAGCTCTCTCTCTGCCTTCGTCGAATCTCCCCAAAGAAGCTCGACCTCTGCCGGACGATAGAACTGCTCTGCCACATCGACAAGAAGCTTTCCCGTTTTGGCATCGTAGCCTTTCTCATTGATGCCCTCACCTTCCCAGCGAATCGAAACGCCCGTCTCAGCAAAAGCTTTCTCAACAAACTCACGCACAGTATGGGTCTCATTCGTGGCAAGTACATAGTCCTCCGGATGCTCCTGCTGAAGTATCCGCCACATCCCCTCTACGTAATCCCCCGCAAAGCCCCAATCGCGCTTCGCCTCAAGATTTCCAAGGGTCAGTTTCTCCTGCAAGCCCTTCGTAATCCGAGCAACTGCAAGCGTAATCTTGCGTGTCACAAACGTCTCCCCGCGACGCGGTGACTCATGGTTGAAAAGGATTCCGTTGCACGCAAACATTCCATAGGACTCGCGGTAGTTCTTTGTAATCCAAAAGGAATAGAGCTTTGCCGCCCCATAAGGACTCTTCGGATAGAATGGAGTTGCCTCGCTCTGAGGCGCCGTCTCGGGCAAGCCCCCAAAAAGTTCTGAAGTCGATGCTTGATAGAAGCGTATCGGCAGCCCGCTCTGGCGTACTGCCTCAAGCAGACGAATCGTACCGACACCTGTTGCCTCTGCCGTATACTCCGGCACCTCAAACGATACTGCCACATGGGACTGCGCCGCAAGATTATAGACTTCATCCGGCCGGATCTCCTGAATCAAGCGGTGTGCATTGCTTGAATCCGTCATATCGCCATAGTGCAGGAAAACGCGATCGGCAAATACCGGATCGCCTAAAATATGATCGATCCGCTCCGTATTCTGACTGCTCTGTCTGCGAATGATACCGTGTACCTCATATCCCTTTTCCAGCAACAGTTCCGTAAGATATGAGCCATCCTGTCCTGTAATTCCTGTAATCAACGCTTTTTTCACTGAGATTTCCTCCCCCGAATTTTACTCATAAGAACTGCCCGTGCTTCGCCTGCGTACACACACATGCTTCGAAACTCCTCACGCCTATGAAACACAAGAATTTGCATTCCAAGCATCAAACCGGCCGCACAGAAACACTTGATCATCAGTCCCATATACGTCGATGAGAAAAAAGGTGCACTTAGTATCTGGTCAATCAACAGAATTTCGAGCAAAACCACGATACTCCACCATGCATGATTCCACCAGTAGGTCTTCATACTTCGTCGAAAGATCACACGAAAGACAAACTGAACGCGACCATATACGATAAACCCTAGCCCTGCAATCGTACCGATCATAACGCCGACAACACCAAGATACTGAGCCAATATCACCGATAGAATCAAATTTGTCACAGCAGACAGAACCATATAGCCGCGATCATTTTCAAAGACACCGTGTGTGCTTCGAAAATTGTATGCATTTTCAAACTGCATACCAAGAAAAACATTTACAGCCAAGGCCATCACATAGGCGTCGTCAAGCAGGAATTCCGTCCCAAAAAACAATGCCACAAAGGGTTGGAGTACAATGAAGTAGATACAGGCAATATACCCCCCCATCAAGAAGTAACCAAAGTCCAACATACGGTAAACACGATAGCTCTTTTCTCGATCATCCGTATAGACCAAATTCGCGACAGAGGGAATAATTCCCTGCAACATCTTATACAAGAGTTTATACACACCATCGCAGAGAAGAACATAGTTCGCTACCAGGCCAGCTGTACGAAGTCCTAGAAAAGACGAAATAATAATGCTGTCCGTGCCGAAATAAACAAGATATGATAGTTTATGGATAAGAAAATTTTTTATATCCACAAAGAATTTTCGCTGCCGTAAATCCTGTATTGTAACCCTCACCGTACGCAAGAATGGATATTCTCGTCCAAGCCGATGTGATATAATCAAGTTCGCCAAAATATTAAACCCAAGCGCGGTGAGGGCATACATCGTATAGCTCTGCCAAACAACAATCGCAGCAAACTTTATAAGATTCGCAGCAAACGAGCAGACGAGGTCAATACGGACACAAATATAGTCCTTCTGATCTGCCGTAAACAGCGTACGCCGATACGCTAGAAAATACGTACTCAGCACAGTACAAATCTGAATCACATAAATGAATTGCACATAGTGCCATTCGACACTGTTATCCCGCACAATCCATGGCAAAAAGAAGAACAGAACAACTCCGATGAGTGCAACCACGGTTCCTATGATGAGATAGATATACCGATAGATACTCATCAGCATATTGACTTCAGCTTCGTTCTTATTGGCAATCTCCCGATAGAGTCCATAGCTGACCACGGTGCTGATCCCTAGCTCCGCAATGGACAAGAGGGCAATTACGTTGGTGAACAGCCCCTCAAGACCAAGAAGTTCGATGGGAAGATTGCGCGTAAACGCCTGCCGGATCAGTATGCCGAGTACAGCCAATACAACATAAAGGAGCATCGCATATATGCTGTTGCGCAATACATTTGCTACTCGCATCGTTTACCTCTCTAAATAGAGTTATTTGTTCAGTACATTAAAATATATCGTTCCCCATAAATAAAAGCAGGCTATTCACTAAACAAGCCAATCCCTAACACTTCCCAAAGAAAACGACATTATTGCGCAGATAATTTATATCATAGTCCACGGTGACACCATCTGCATAGCCTGTTATTACATATATGCGGAACTGCAGATGGATGTTTAAGCCGAAGATACGCATAGTACACAGCCGTAGGAAGAGCCTTAAATATATATTCCAAGCATTTTCCTTTCATAGAAAGAATAGACAATAGTAGGGATAGTGGCATATTATCCTGCATAATTTTTTTTATTCGAGCACACCACCCTTGAGGTGCAGCACCATAATACAGTCTAGGATCCATTTGTAATTTTTCATAAATCGCAGCGGACTCAGTTTCAGTCAAGACTTGATTTGAACTAGCTCCCGACGCTGAAAAAAATGCGGTAAATATGTCGCTGTACTTAATTCTTATCGTTTTATCTAATTGGCACTGCATAGAAAGTTTATAATCACTGATAAATTTTAATTCGCGATCATAGGGATATTTTTCTAGAACATGTCGCCCAATATACGCACCTTCAGTGGGAATGCAAATCAATCCATTTCGTATCCTCTGCGTATTACAAAAAGGATACTGCAACAACGTCTTTTCATCTATATTATATCTATTGCATGACAAAAAATCCGGTTTGTCCTGAAGCTCTCTTACCACAGCATCAATAATACCGGGGTCTAAAAGTGCGTCATCCGAACCGAGTATATTGATATAATCTCCTGTTGCAAGTGCAATTCCTTTTCCCACCGCATCACAAATGCCATTGTCCGGCTCACTAATCCATCGAATTCTATTCCCATATTTTTTTATTATATCAATCGTTCTATCTGTAGATCCTCCATCCACTATAATATACTCAATATTGTGATAGGTCTGATCCAGTATGCTGGATATAGTTTGCTCCAATGTCTTTTCCGAATCAAACGTGGCTGTAATAAACGTAATCTTCGGTTGATACATAGTTTCCCTCACTTTTTTCCATGAATTTCATCTTCCGAATCTATCTTTTCAAGAGAATGTCTCTAAAAGGAATCTTAACGTGCGGAGTGCACAGTCTCAGCGGATCTCAATGACATAAAAAATAAAATAGGAAGAATTATTTTCCCATCAAAGAAAATCCCACCTTGGATACACGAAGCAACAATCCATATCCCGCATACCAAAATCAGCATCACATGGGAGCCTTCTGTATATTTCCATACTGTAAGAATATAGTCTGAAACAAAATTTATAACCACCGCAACAAGCCCAACGATACCAAGCTGATACACGAAAGCTAGAACTTGTAGTTCATATTCCCAGTAGTTAATATCATTCCTGATATTATTCGCTATATATGCTCCCATACCCGCTCCTAAGAAAGGCGTCTCCAAAACTGCATCCATCAGATCATTATATTGTCGTATTCGTTCAAAATTAGATGCATTCGTCCTTTCGTTGATGAATATACTTTGAAAAAAATCAAACAGTTCCTTTTCAAATAAAAGCCCTATAATCACCACAAAAATCATAGTGCATAGCGGGAGTGCAAGGCGCCCCCAATAGCAATCAAGAATACGGTTCATTGTAGTTTTAGCCGCAATCAGCGTAGCTAACACAAAAACTAAAACATCTACTCTCCCATAATCAATCAAAACAAAAACTAACCCCAGGAACCAGACAAAAGGATTCACGCCCTTGTTCTTATATGAATGCAGCAACAAGATAATAAGAGGAACTATATTTAATCCTGTCGACAGCCTTGGCAGCAGTCCCAGAACTCCGTCCGTCCCCTGTAGAATTGCGCCCACTGTATCTATTGACATCCCTCTGTTTTTTACCCATTCGGATAGTGCCGCTATAAGAACACTATCTGGTATAAGACCAAGTACCGCGCCGACTCCTGTGAGTACATAGGCCAAAAACCAAAGTATCATCACGTAATATAAATATTTCTGAATCAACATTACATCCAAGAATTTATTCTTGTACGAAAAAATAACGATTTTCCACGACAGCCACAAGGCAGCAAAAGCAAACATTTCATTAAGTGTATGCTCGTAAAATCCATTATGTATGCCATATAACGTAGAACAAAATAGATATACAAAAAAAACAACGTCATTAACTTTTACTGGAATGAATATCTGCTTTCGAAAGGTAACCAGCACCACCGACAGGAATATAAAAGTCAAATAAAATATGCGGCTGACTATTTTTATATCAGAAGAAAACTGACCTATTGCATACAACAGAAAAAAGATAATCAAACAGGCATTTAGTGTCTTTTTCATGATTTCCCCAATAAAAATGTAAAATCACACGATCACTTCAAACAAAACCATCTAAGCTCAAAACAAATAGTTTAATAGAGCAGCAGAAGATATATCTGGTCTGTTCTCATAGTTCACTTCTTCTTTCCTCCTGACCCACTCCCAATCAATATCTTCAACGTGAGCAAAGGAACGCATATATCGTGCATCATAAAAAGGAATGTTTTTTAAATCCGGATTATTTGACAGCAGCTTTTTATTATAGCAAAGTGCTTCCAAATAGCGGAGCGACTGCGCTTTTTGTCCTTCTGGCAAAATCTCCAAAATACAATTCGTAGCCAGGACATCTGCCAGAACCTTTGCATAGGGTAACGGCTTTCTTAGCATCTCACAGTAATCAACCTTTTTCCAGATACTGTATAGCTTAAAAAGATAATCTACTCCATTATCACTACAGGCTTTATTAATTTCCCTTAGGATTTTTTCGCGTCCTTTTAACGAAGAGATATAGTATAGATCCGATGTTATATGAGAAGGAGCAACATCATCATAGCGAGAGTAATAAGAAAACCCTATATACGTATACCCATATTCAATGCAATCATGGAGATCATACGACATAATCATATCCCATGAGAACTGGTTGATTCTCTTCTTGACTTCCAACATATGTTTTGACTGCCCATGCATCGAGTCGACCATGAGCAGAACAAATTTTACCGTTGGATGATTACGCTTTAATTTTTCCCAAAAAGACAATGTGGGCAGTGACATTGCCATGCTGTTTATAAGTAAATAGCCAACAGAAGGTAACAAGCGCTCAATTTTTTCATAATGAAACCATATATCACGGTAGGGAAGCCATAGATATTCCCCAATTCGCTTATTGGTATGTAATTTATAGACAAAGGATAGGAACGTGTTGTAGGGCGTTGTCATAATATACTTGTTTATTGTCGGTACTTCACATAGATCCTTGAATAGATAATATGCTCCTGAGTCTATGACAAATAAAACCTCTGATGGTTTTGCCATCCAGTCCCGCCCTCCGATCAAAAATCTGTTAGGAATACGATCCCATCATCCGCTCAAACATATCCTGCAAGCCCCAACGCGGCTGCCAGCCGAGCGTTTGAATTTTCTTTGTATCAAGATTCATATAGAGTTCCGGCGGGTAGACGGCTGCACTCTTTTCATCCTCGCGAATAACAACACCTACAGGTGATCCGTATTTTTCCTGAACAATCGGAAGATGCGCTACACATTCTGCCATCTCACGAATCGAGCAGTAGGCGACTTCATTCGCCGCATTATAAGCCTCGCCGTTTTTTCCGCAGAGGAGGACAGAAAGGATAGCGGTGACTGCATCCGCAGTATATAGATACGAGTGCTCCGTACCACCTTTGGTCTTGAGCACAATATCTTCACCGCGTAAGGCAGACCGCATGAACTGTGCAAACACACGATTCTCATTCTGATGCACGCCCGCACCAAACGTCTGTGTAAGCCGTATCACCTTCGCCGGAACACCATACTCCGCAGCATAGGAACAGCAAAGAGACTCGATCATACGCTTTACCTCGGGATAAGAGCTGCGCGGCTGCATTGTATTGACAAAACTCTCGTGCATTTCATCCACTTTTTCTCTGCGGTGAAGCGCACCATAGACCTCCATACTGGACAAAAAAAGAAAGGATTGGATTTGTTTCTCACGCGCCATTTCGAGAAGTGAAACCGCCCCCGTAAGATTTTCACGGATGGTCTCTACCGGATACTCGGCAAAGTAACGGCTTGCTGTCGGGCTTGCTCCATGGATGATATAGTCAACATTTTCCTGAATGGAGGGGATCTTCGTAAGATCTCCATGCAGAAAGAAGAGGGGTGCTCCTGCTTCTAAAAGTTCCTGAAAACGTATTTTGGCACGTTCTTCATCGCGAATCAGGGCTAAAATACGCAGGGGAATCTCTCGATACAGAGCGGCGTAGGAGAGCGCAGAGATGAGATTAAATCCGAGGAGTCCGGTACCACCTGTAATAAGTACAGTCTTCTCCCTCATGTCTTCCCATGGCAAAAAATGGACATTCGCAATATACTCCATATCCTCACGAAATACATCATTTTCTATCCACATAGCAATTCCCTCTCTGGCGAAAAACATTTTTAGAGCCACGGTGATAACTTAGAGTCCGACAATCTGCATATTCTCCTGTGCATCTAAGAGCGCACGGAAGAGATAGAAGTCGGTCGGCGTTGTAATCTTGATATTCTCAACAGGTCCTGTTACCGTGTATAGGCGTGTGCCGTAGTACTGCATCATCATTGCCGAGTCTATAAAATCGTCCCGTCCCTCCGCCTGCGCCTGCAAATGCGCTTGGTAGAGTTCTGTAAGGTAAAAGCACTGTGGCGCGCGCGCCATGGCACAACGGGAACGGTTGAAAATTTGACCGACCATATCCTTCTCATCCTGCACGAAGATCGTTTCAATCGCAGGAGTGGTTGTTACGGCATTTCCATGGAGCGCCACCGATGCCAAACACGAAGTAATCGTTTCCTCATCAATGAGAGGGCGCACGCCATCATGTACTAAAACAATATCTTTTTCACTCTTTGAGATCTCTCGCGCACGACTGAGTCCTTCGAATATCGACTCCTGGCCTGTTGATCCGCCAGGGACTATATCAACGACCTTATTCATGTGATACGCACGAATCAGCTTCTCAGCATAATCAATCCAGGATGTAATACAGACAAGTACGATCGCATCGATCTGAGGGTGATTCTGAAAGTGCTCCAACGTATAGATCAAAACAGGCTTCCCGTGCATTTCTAAAAACTGCTTTGGTAGAGCCCTCGTATTCATGCGCTTGCCCGCACCGCCGGCAAAGATCACTGCAATATTCATAGAAGAAACCTACCTCTACTCCGAGCTATTATTCGTCAAGTAATATATCCCCTTGTATTTTTGATAGGAATTATCCAAGTCAATAAAAACCGTATTATGCTTTGCCACTCTATCTTTCACAGGCGGAAGCTGCATATAATCCCCCCATACTGCACGAAGATAGGGATCATAGCCCTGCATAACCGGCATCATACGATCCTCAAAAGGAACCATTGTCGTATGACTAAACCATTCCTTTGGCAAAACACGCAACATTGATCTTAGCCCCGATGACAATTCAACACAGTAGGCCGATTCAGCATGTTCATACCGTGTCATTTTTTTCTTTGCATAACTCCATATTTTATAACGAAGACTTTTTGATCTACATAGCTTCAGCAAAACAAAGGATAGTCCGCGAAGAATCTTCCCCTGACGATCCGGCAACCTCTGTGCATTAAACAGGGAGTAAAGCATAGCCCAGAATATCTGAATTTTGGATGCAATCCACCCATCCGGTCTTGTATCAATGGGGAGCAAGTCTATTTGGAGTCCATGATGAATATCATCATTCACACTATGGTAGTTGATAAATGTCGTATTATTATCACGAATAGACGCTCCCGTATCGTGATAATTTTCCTTTTCATTTGTCCTACAGTACGAATAGCGTTCTGTATCCGCATATTTATTCCATAGAAAAGGAAGGCGTTCATAATCCTGGCGGAGCATAAAAATATCAACATCATCATCCCACGGAATAAAGCCTTGATGTCTTATCGCTCCGATCAGCGTACCTCCTGCAAGATAAAATTGCAGATTATGTTTATTGCAAAAGTCTTGAAAATAACACAATATTTTATACGATTTTCGTTGAATGCCCCTTATCTCATCTGGAGTTGCTTCTTCCAGTTTTTCGACTTGCATGGACGATATCCCCCACCACACTCTATCACTGCATATATTACAAAACTGCCCGTACAGTCTTCAGCATAAGAAAAAAATCCGTCGCTAAATTAAATTTCTGCAGTGAAAGAAGATTTACTTTCATCTTTTCTGGTAAGACCTTATTGACATATACATCATCTACATTAACCGCACCCTCCAGCAAGCGGCTCTCATCTTTGTAACTGATACTGGCTTCACTCGTAACCCCTGCTGGCATGAGAAGTGTTGCACGCATTTCTTCCGTATACTGCGCAACATACTTTGGAACTTCCGGGCGCGTCCCTACAAAAGTCATATCGCCTTGCAAAATATTGATCAGCTGTGGCAACTCATCAAGCCTCAGATCACGAATTTGCCTTCCGACTTTTGTAATGCGTGCATCATTATCACTTGTAACCTGCGCACCAACACTTTCAGCATTTTGAACCATTGTGCGAAATTTATATATATAAAATTCTTTTCCGTAGCGCGTGATACGCTTCTGCCGAAAAAAAATTTCGCCTGGTGAATCTATTTTGATACAGATAGCCAAAACAAACAATATCGGCAAAAGAAGAATGAGTAAAATCCCCGCAATGATTCGATCCAAAAGGAACTTTAAAAAAAGTTGATATTTCTTCCCATGCAAAACATCATAATATGACCTTATCGAGGGATGTTGCATATCCTGTGGCAGATCACACCAATCTCGCAGAATCATACTCAAAGCTCCGATAAAACTTCACGGAAATTCTGCACAACATAGTCAACATCCTCATCTGTTAACCTGGTATGCAAAGGCAAGGTAATTTCGTTCTGAAACATCTGATAGGCATTGGGATAATTTTCAATGGAGAAGCCCAACTTTTTGTAGGCAGTATGTAAAGGAAGGGGTTTATAGTGGACGTTTGTAGCTATCCCACGTTCTGCCATTCTCACGATACATTGATTGCGCTGTTCTATATCTGCATTCAGAATCCGAACCAAGCAGAGATGTCCGCTGCTTGTGTATTGTGTCCCGTAATGCTCCGCAATCTCTATAGGCTCACCTTTAAGACCTCTGGCATAGGATTCAAGGATCTGTCGACGACGTTTCAGCAAAGCAGGATACCTCTGCATCTGAACCAATCCTATTGCTGCCATAATATCCGTCATATTACACTTATAGTAAGTTCCTTCAATATCGTATTCCCACGCCCCTAGTTGTGTCTTCGCCAATGCATCCTTAGACTGACCATGCAGCGATAGAAGTTGATATTGACGGTAGATTTCCTCATCATCCAGCTGAAGATCTTTCCGCCATACAACAGCACCTCCCTCTGCCGTTGTAAAGTTTTTGACTGCATGGAATGAAAAAGAGGTGAAGTCAGCAATCTCCCCCACCATCTTATTTTGGCGCATTGCACCAAAAGCATGTGCAGCATCTGCAACAACAACAACATGCCCTATTTTTTCTTGAATCGTATTCTTAGGATGAAATATGGGGGTTTTTTCATTAACGATTGAAAAGATGCGTTGATAGTTGCAGGGAATCCCCCCCACATCTACAGGGATAATTGCCTTTGTACGGGATGTAATCGCATCTCTCAGCGCATCATAATCCATCTCATATGAGTCAGATGCCGTATCCACCAGCACTAAACGAGCACCTACATGCTCTACAACACTTGCAGAAGCTGTATAGGTATATGCGGACGTAATTACCTCATCGCCCTCACCAATCCCAAGGACACGCAAGGTGAGCTCCAACGCAGCAGTTGCAGAATTTAAACAAACAGCTTTGGGCGTATGACAAAAATCCGCAATATATCGTTCCAACTGCTTCGTACGCGGTCCCGTCGTAATCCACCCTGAACGCATTGCCTCTGCCACTTCTGCAATCTCTGCTTCCGTAATATCCGGTGGGGAAAAAGATACTGTTCTTTTTTTCATTTCAAATCGCTCTCCTTTGATTTTCGATATCCTCGAGTTGCTTACTTCGGTATGTTGGAATCATCTGCTGTAATGTTTTTATTACAATGATTTGATCTTGTGTATGAGACAAGATCTTTAGGTTTTCCCTAAGAGTCTCTGTGTTCAGAGGTGAGATCCTAGCCTTATAGATTTTTTTATGCTTCGTACTTGTCGTCCCCTCCTCACTCGTGAGGAGCTCCTCATATAATTTTTCTCCGGGTCGCATTCCAGTATAGATGATGTTGACATCCTTGTTTGGTGTCAATCCGTGCAGCCTAATCAGGTCACACGCCATATCATTAATTTTCACAGGTTCTCCCATATCGAACAGGAATACCTCCCCGCCCTCCGCCTGACTGCCCGCCTGCAAGACAAGCTGCACAGCCTCAGGGATGGTCATAAAGAATCGGGTCATCTCCGGATGGGTGACCGTAACAGGCCCGCCCGCTGCAATTTGACGTTCAAAGAGAGGCACGACACTCCCCCGGCTTCCCAGAACATTACCAAATCGGACGGTGACAAATTTCGTCGCACTGTTTTGGTTGATTTCCTGCAAGACAAGCTCTGCTGCACGCTTTGTCGCTCCCATAACACTGGTAGGATTGACTGCCTTATCCGTAGAAATCAGGACAAATATCTCACTGCGGTATGTATCTGCCAGCTCCGCTACGTTTTTTGTGCCAAATACGTTGTTATGAACCGCTTCTTCGGGCTGCATCTCCATCAACGGGACATGCTTATGCGCAGCGGCGTGGAAGACCACTTCAGGATGATATTGCTGAAACACTTCTTCCATGCGGGTTTTCTCCGTGACGTTTGCAATAATTGTGCGATATGACTGCGCCGGAAACTTTACTTTCAGTTCTTGGTAAATTTCATAAATACTATTCTCTCCGCGCCCCAATAAAAGTATTTCTTTTGCACCGACACGGCTGATCTGACGTGCTAATTCCGATCCGATCGAACCACCCGCTCCAGTGATTAAAACAGTCTTTCCCGCTATGTAGTGCGTAATTTTATCAAAATCAAGGTGAATCGGTTCACGCCGCAAGAGATCCTCAAGCCGTATGTCACGAAGCCGCCGCATCCCCGGCTGCATACGCACATTATCCGTCATCTCATACAGTCCCGGCATGATACGCACAGCGCAAGAAGTTCGACGACATATATCGGTGATTCTGCGTATCTTATCCCCACCTGCTGAGGGGATAGCGACGATGAGCATTTCTATATGATGCGTTTGAACAAGTTCAGGAATATCGTCCGTCCCGCCCAGAATGGAAACCCCCGCCAAGCGATTATTTTTTTTCTTTGCATCATCATCAACAAAGCCAATAATTTTAACTGCCGCCGCATCGTTTTGCTCGATTTCCCGCGCAATCATGGCACCTGCGTCACCAGCACCAACAATCAAAAGGTTTTTATACGTCTGCTCTCGTTCTTTTCCTATATTCAGATTTATCTTAAAGGCAAGCCGGCTCAGTCCGACTCCCCCCAACACCAACATCCATGAGATCGGAAAGATGCTTTTGGATATGTTCTCACCTGCATAAAAAAGAAGCAAAAACATACCAGTCTCTGCCAGGGTAACGGCCCCTACAATGGCATAAAGATCGCGCATGCGGGCATAGCGCCACATACGATGATACATGCCGAAAAAATAGAATACGGCAATCCCGAAAGCGATACAGGGAAGCATCCATACACGAAGCACGGTAGCTTCATATGCCGGCAGAACACCATCAAATCGAAGCAAGGATGCAAAAAGGGGCATGACCCCGAGGATAACAGCATCCAATATAATAAGTTTAATTTTATTCCGTATATCCTCTAAAGATGACATGCTCCACCCCGCTATTCTATCTTCCGATAAAGTATCAATCCGTAGCCAAAACTAAGAAGAACACCTATGGCAAAACCAATCGCTGTGATCAGCATCTTACGCGGTGCAGCAGGTCTATCCTCATCCGGCAGATTCGCCGGGTCAATGATCTGGATGTCCATACTCTCCATCGCTGCCTGCAGTCGGTTTTGCTCATACTGCTTGACGAGATTCGCATAGACTTCATTCTTGATTTTTGCTTCACGCGTGAGGCGCATATACTCGGCAACATCGTCGGGGAACGTGCCGAGTTCCTCCTCCCTCTTGCTCCGCTGTGCCTTCAATGCCTGCTCACTCGCCTGTGCCACCGCGAGGTTGACCGATGCGAGGGCGCGCTCCTTGCTCAGTTCGGAGTGTGTCGGATTCAGCGTCGTCGCCCCGGAGTCGACACTCGAGACAACCTCAGCATTGAGGCTCGCACGCAGCTGATCCAGTTCCTTCTGCGCCTTCTGGACGCTCGGATGCAGCTCTGTGTAGTTCTGCTCGAGCCCGGCGAGCTCGACGCGCTTGCTGACAATCTGATCGCGTATTTTCTGTACAGTCGTATTGTCAGAGATGCTGTACGCCTTGCTGCCGCTTTTTTGCTCACCGAGTTTTTCGTTCGCAGCACTGAGCGATGCCTGTGCCGAGGCAGCCTCGACCTCTGCCTTGCCGATCTCCTTGTCATACGCGGCCATCTGCTCGATCACTGCTTTTGCCTGATCAGTAGGGCTGTATACCTTATGCTCACGGCTGAACTGCGCGAGTTTATCCTCAGCTTCTTCCGCCTCCTGCTTCGTTCCGTTGATGCGTTCATCGAGGAACTTCATAAGGAGAGACTGCGTCTGTTGATTCATATCCGTCTGCATGAGGAGGAAGTTGTCGACGACATTCTGCGAGATCTGCTGTGCTTCCTCAGGACTTTTTCCGCGCGCCGTCACCTCGATAAGGTTTGTCCCTTTGGTATTCTTGATATCGAGATGGCTCTTAGCGAAGGACTTTGCGTCGGGCTTTTTCTCTGTACCAAAGTCAATAGAGTCGATAATCGGGTCGAGCACGGTGCGCGACTTCATCAACTCGATATAATTCATCGTTGGAGAGGAGACACTCCCACCTCCCACACCAAGAGCAGTCATAGCAGCGGCAGCACCCGAGATATCCATCTTCGTTGCCGTACGTGTCTGAACGAGGGTCGTAGACTCATACTGCTTGGGCAGGAGAAAGGAGATCACGAGAGCAACCAGCGTACAGACGCCCACGATGCAGAAGATCACAGGCTTGTGGTCGCACATGATCTGAAACAGTCTTGAGAGGTCAATCGAGTCTTCGTTGCGATCCATGCTGTCCTCTTTCTAGTCCGCCAATGCTTTATACATCGTAAATACGTTCAGATACGGCAGGACATCCTCTTGGAACTTGATGCCATTCGAGGTCGGTACGTAGACGATATCTCCGTCCTGCAGTGCCAAATTCTGCGTCAGATCATGCTTCTTGATGTAGTTCTTCAGGTTCACCTGTTTATAGTACATTGTATCGCCGACGACGCGGATCACCTGTACCTGTGTGCTGCGTCCACGATTCGTAAAGCCGCCTGCCGAGGTGATCGCCGCATACGCGTTCAGTGTGTCGGCAGACATCTCCTTGATGCCTGGCTCTCGCACCTCTCCCATGACATAAATGTTCCGTTTTCCGTATGTCTTAACGCCGACGGAGAGCTCCGGAAAGCGCAGGTAGCGGTGCATTCGCTCGGAAATCAAGTCCTGCGCCTCATCAAGTGTAAGTCCTGCCAACCGCAGCGAACCCGCATAGGGGAGCTGGGCGTAGCCATCGGGACCGATCATGACAGAATCAAGAGCCGCTGCCCCATTCCCTAAGGCAGAGTTGAACCCGACGACTTGGACACTGAGCACATCATATTTGCTCAGTCGGTACGTCTCGCCATGGCGATCTCCGATCGTTGTCGCCATCCGGAAGTCTCCTCCTTCGACGACATGATACGGCGCATCCGTGCTTGGTGCAGGCTCGTTTGCCTGTGCTGCCTGCGGCATCCATATAAGCCCTGCGGCAAGTGCCACTGCGCAGACTCCTGCCCGTTTCTTTTTCCACGTCATGGTACAATTCTCCTTTATTTTGATGCAGAATGCTTTAGAACAGCTCCAATGTCTTGAACAAAAATACCCAGCCGAAGATGGTAAAGCAGGAAAGTGCGCTGCTGTAGACGACACTGTTGCCCGCGAGCTCGGCGTCCGCCTGCATCTGCTGTGCCATGGCAAAGCCTGCAACGGCACAGGGCGTGGCAAAGATTGCGGTGAGCGTGACAAGCTCGACGCCGCGAAAGCCGAGTGCAACGGCACAGGCGAGTACGACGGCAGGTACGAGGACAAGGCGCGCAGTGACCGAGAAGATGAGCTGGAGCAGATGCGTGTGATAGCTGCCGCCATGGAATGACGCCCCGAGGATGATGAGTGCGACAGGCGTGGTCGCCGCCGCGATCTGTGCGACGGGCTTCAGGACGGGCGCAGGAATCGGCAGTTCTGCGACGCGGCACAATGCTCCTAGTATCGCGCCGAGAATCATCGGGTTCATAACAACGCCGCGCAGGATATGCGGCAGGTTGAATTGCCTGCCGCGAAATGTCTCAAGAATAAAGACGCTGAGAATGTTGTAGAGGGGAACAATGACGGCGATCATCATGGTCGGGATGGCAATCGCCTCGTCCCCAAAGATGTTGCCGACAAGCGGGACGCCCATGAGGACGTAGTTGCCGCGAAAGCTCGCCTGGATCATCGGGCCGCGCCGTGCATTGTCCTTCTCGATCATGCAGACGATCGCACCGAAGACGAGCGCCGTCAGGATGACGCCGCACGCACCGAAGACCATGAGCATCGGCTGAAACGCCTTCTGCGGGTCAGAGACGTAGATGTTGTAGAACATCATGAAGAAGAAGAACACACGGAACACCATACGGTTCACGTGCTTCAGTTCTTCCTCGGTAAGGAGGCGTACGTGCTTAACGAAAAGCCCGACGGCCATCAAGCAGAATAGCGGGACGACGCCGCCGAGTGCAACAAAAAAATTACTCAACACGACGAATCCCTCCGTCCATTGTCCTATATTATAGCAGGAAAAGAAAAAGAGGGCAATAAATAGCTTCACTCGTCACAAATCTGCATTTTCCGCTCGCGGAAGGTGACGACGGTGAGGTCAAAGGCATGGGCAAGCTCACGCCCACGGTCACAGCGCGCACCGATCGCCTCTGGGACATGGGCATCCGATCCGATGGTGACATAGCGTCCGCCGAGTTCGCGGTAGCGGCGGCAGACGGGCGCCAGTTCCTTGATGCCGCGCGGCGTGCCGAGGCGGCGCGTATTGATCTCGATCACGGTGTCCGTCTCGATGAGCGCACGCAGGACGGCGTCGATGTCGCCTGTGAAGTCGCCATAGCTGATCTCGGGATGAGCGAACGTGGCATTCCTCGCGATGTAGTCGATGTGCGCGAGGGCGTCGATGAAGGGATGCGCGTAGATCTCGTCGCGCATGACGGTAAAGTACTCATGGTACATCTCCGCCTTTTCGCGCCCCGCAAAGGTCTCAGGATAGTAGAGATCCTTGCACTCCAAAAAGTGAATCGAGCCGAGGACAAAGTCAAACGGAACACGCTGCACGAACGCGGCGTTTTTTTTGCGTGCGCTCGCCATCATTCCCATCTCGACACCGAGCGAAAGATTCCCCGCTGCGCGCAGGGGCTCGTACGCCGTCCAATACGCCTCGGGATCAAAGATGAACTGCTCCTTTCCCGCCGACGGGTAGTCATAGTCGAGGTGCTCGGTGAAGACAAGTCCGATTCCCTGCTCCTCTGCACGGGCAAGTGCCTCCTCTGCCCGCATCTCAGAGTCAGCAGAAAATGATGTATGAATATGGCTGTCAAAGAACATGGTCATTCCTCCTCCGGCAAAATCGCGCCCACGGCATCCGACAGGCGGGCGAAGTCCGCGAGGGAGAGCTGCTCGCCGCGCAGCGATTCGGCAATCCCTGCCGCCGCAAGTCCTGCACGGCACAGTTCCTTCGTCAGCCCCGCCCCCGTGAGGGCATTGAGGAGGGTCTTGCGCCGCTGTCCGAAGGCAGCGCGAACGAGACGGAAGAACAGCTTTTCATCCGTTGGACAGACAGAAGGTGTCTCCCGCACACGACAGGCGATCACGGCACTCGTGACCTCAGGGGCAGGCATGAAGGCGCGCGGCGGCACGTCCATCACGATGCGCGCATCCGTATGATACTGCACGGCAACGGAGAGCGCACCGTAGTCCTTCGAGCCGGGGCGCGCGGTCATACGGACGGCGACTTCCTTCTGCACCATGGTCACCATGCGCTCGATAGGCAGATGCTGTTCGAGGAGTGCCATGAGGATCGGGGTGGTGATATAGTAGGGAAGATTCGCAACGACTTTGAACCGCTCTCCCGCACCGAGGTTCAGGATGCGGAGGATGTCCAGCTTCAGGATGTCGCCCGGCACGACGGTCACGTTGTCATAGCCCTTCAGTGTCTCGGCGAGGACGGCAGGAAGTTTTTTGTCCAGTTCGACGGCGACGATGCGCGCACCGCTCTCGGCGAGCCCCTGCGTCAGCGTGCCGATGCCGGGGCCGATCTCGAGGACAGTATCTGAGCGGCTGAGGTCAGCCGCATCCACGATGGCGCGCACCACGCCCGCATCCACGAGGAAGTTCTGCCCGAGCCGCTTGCTCGCGCGCAGGTGAAAGGCGCTCAGGATGTGGCGCGTGACCTTGGGGTCGGCGATCACGGGGATACTTGCGTTCATTCCATGTCCTCCCATGCGGCAGTAAACTCCGCGCGTGTAATGCCATAGGTGTTGAGTCGGCGCAGAAATGTCTTTGCATTCGCAAAGCCGAGCCCAAGACGGCGTCCGAGCTGTGCGCGCCGTTCGGCGGCGTCCCCCGTTCCTGTCAGTCCCGCCTGCATCATATCGCTCATCGAAAACGTCTCCTCCGGTTCTTCCATCGGCGTGCGTACCTTGTCGAGCGCTGCACGGACAGCCGCGGGGGATGCCTGCTCCACGCCGATGTCGCCGTCCCCTGCATTCGTCGCGTCCTCCACAGGGATAAAGGCATGGCGGGCACGCGGAAACATCTCGGTCAGGCGCGCACGGATGCGCTCACCGACTGTATCGGGATCGGTGAGGATGATGATACCGCGCTTTTCATAGGCGGCACGGATATTTTTGATCGCCGCATTGCGCAGGCGAAATCCGTCGGTGATGATGCAGTCCGCATCGACGGCGCGCCGCACCGCCGCAACGTCCATCTTGCCCTCGACGATGATGACTTCTTTGATCACAATCGGCTCTTACACTCCTCATCCTGACACGTCACTGTATTCGCCACTTCCACCGCTCACGCGGTCCCCCTCCCCCGTAAACGGGGGAGGCTTTTTCGTTTACAGGATACTGACTTTCCTATCGTAATACGGAGAGGCTTCATACAGCTTCTTCCAGCGGGTCATTCACCACGGGTGATGCGTAGACCGTAAACGGATCAATATCGATACATTTCGTTTCATCGCGATTGCCGGCGATATCCCATGCAACTGTACCGTTCATCACCGTCAGACGATCCACGAATACCTTACGGTCACGAAGCTGTGCGAGGATGCCCGAGCGCATGACGAGCTCCGACGCATCGTAACGGCGCACCGTGCCATCGTTGAAATACGCATAGACGGTGTAGTTATCCCCTGGGACAACCTGCAGTACTTCGGGGAAAAACCGAGAATCCATCTTCCTCATCTCCTTATCATCGGCGGAATCGGATTAGGCTCTCTGCCAGCCTTGACCAATTCCCAGTCCTGCATGAGTTCATCCTGATAGAGAACACACCATGCCAAGACAAGTTTTAGCTGTCGGTTGGGAAGGTAGCCATTCAAAATACTGGCATTCTGAATATCTATCGTGGCTTTATTCCCTGCATATTCCGCATGGATATGCGGAGGGTTATGGTCGTTGTGGTAAATCGTAATACGGATACCAAAGAATAGGCTAATTTCAGGCATGAGATTCTCTCCCCGTCGTCAAAAACTTCCCCACCTCCGCATACAGCCGTTCATGAATCTCCTCGATGGGGAGCGGTACGCCGTCCGCGCTCGATGGGATGCGCACCCAGCCGCAGCGTGCGGCGAGCAGGACGTAGGCATCGTGGGTACGGCGCAGGTAGTCTGCGTCGCGCTCGTGGATATCGGGCGTCTCTCCCTTCGCCTGCGCACGTGCGGCGATCAGCCGCTCTGCTGCACACGGCTCCATATCGAGGAAGAATACGGCGTCGGGGACGGGCAATCCGAGTTTGTTGAACTCGAAGTCATAAAGCCAGTCGAGAAAGGCATCGCGCTCCGCCGCATCCCCGATCTTCACGGCCTGATGCACCATGTTCGATGTGGTATAGCGGTCGGCGAGGACGATCATCCCCGCCGCATAGTCCTCTCTCCACTTCATCCGATAGGAGGCGTAGCGGTCAACGGCAAAGAAGGTCGAGGCAGCATACGGATTCACTTCGTCCGCCTGCGTGCCGAAGTCACCGCGCAGGTACATCCGCACGGGCATCGACGCATCCGCCGCGTAGTCGGGAAAGGTAACGGCGCGTACGCGATGACCCTCGCGTATGAGCCGCTGCGTGAGAAGGCGCGTCTGCGTTTCCTTGCCCGAGCCGTCGCCCGCTTCGATGATAAAGAGCTTTCCGCGTGCCATACTTATCCTTTCGTAATTACCGTCACCGTATCGAGAGACGCGTCTGCCGCCCCCACGACACGCGCTCCGATCGCGCGCATCGTCTGCAGACAGCGGATGGTCGCCGCATCGATCACGTCGCCGGGTGCGAGGACGGGGATGCCCGGCGGATAGAACACAATCGTCTCTGCCGCTGTACGCCCCACGGCATGCGTCACAGATACGTGCTCCGTGCGCGCAAAATACGCCTCACGCGGCGTGAGTGCTGTCTCCGGCAGCGGGGGCAGCGCGCAGAGCGCCGCCTCCCCCGCTCCGCGCGAGGTGCAGAGCGGCGCACAGGTCTCCGCCATCGTGTGCAGCGCCGCATAGAGCCGCTCCGTCTCCTGTGCGCCATCCGCATAGGAGAGAAGAAAGAGCACGTTGCGCGCATCCGCCAGCTCACAGGCGATCCCTTGCCGCCGCAGCTCCTCCTCTGCCGCAAAGCCCGTCATGCCGAGCCCCATCACCTGCACGGTGAGCTTGGTGCGATCGAGCGCCTCCATCCCGGGCGCCCCCATGTGCTCTGCACCGAAGGCCCACAGTCCCGGAATGTCATTGATGCGCTGCCGCAGATCATCGGCACGGCGAATGAGTGCCCCGAGGTGCTCTGCTCCCTCCTGCTCCATCTGCTCCCGCGCCAGATCGAGGGCCGCGAGAAAGATTTCATTTGGACTGGTCGTCTGGAGTACGCCCGATGCTGCGCGAATCCGCGCGGGCGGCACGCGTCCGCCGCGTGCGAGGAGCATCGAGGTCTGCGTCAGCGAGCCGAGCATCTTGTGCGTGCTCTCCGCCGAGAGATCTGCGCCCGCCGCCATGGCAGACGGCGGCAGCTCCTCCGCAAAGGCAAAATGCGCCCCGTGCGCACTGTCTGTGAGGAGGAGCATCCCGTGCGCGTGAAGGTGCGCGGCAATCGCCGACAGCTCCGAGGTCACTCCGTAGTAGGTCGGATGGATGAGGAGCGCGGCACGCGCCTCGGGATGCTCCCGCACCGCGCGTTCCACCGTCGTATACGATACGCCCATCGCGATCCCGAGCCGTGTGTCAATCTCGGGGGCAAGCCAGACGGGGCGCACGCCCGTGAGGATCATCGCGCCGACGATGGAGCGATGTGCGTTGCGCGGTACGAGGATGGTATCGCCGGGCGCGGCCGCCGCCATCAGCATCGTGTGGACAGCGCCCGTCGTCCCGTTCACCATAAAGTATGCCTCGTCCGCACCGTATGCGCGCGCCGCCAGCTCCTCCGCCGCACGGATGCAGCCCGTCGGCGCATGGAAGTCATCGAGCTCTGCCGAGAGCGAGACATCCGCGCGCAGCCCCTCGTCCGTCAGCAGCCGACGCAGCAGCGGATGTACTCCGCGCCCGCCCTTATGCCCCGGCGTGTGATAGGGGGCAACGCCCAGCCCCGCATAGCGGAGCAAAGCCTCGGCAATCGGTGCGCTCACGCGTCCTCCACCATGCGGTTGCGCACGCGCAGATGCACCTTCGTCCCCTTGCCCGGCTCGGAGAGGATCTGGATCTCGGCGCCGATGAGCTTTGCTCTCTCCTCCATGCCGATCATGCCGAAGTGCCGCCCGCGCCGCCTGCGCTGCGACTCCATATCGAGCGCATCGTCGTCCTCATCGTCTTCTGTTTCATCCACATGGTCAGGAGAGAATCCGATTCCCTCATCCGCGATTAGGAGGGTGAGCGCCTGCGGCGTGTAGTGCATGCGCACGCGCACCTTATCCGTCCGCGCATGCTGAACGACGTTGTTGAGTGCCTCCTGTACGATGCGGAACACAGCGATCTCCACGTGTTTCGGCAGGGCATAGTAGTCGCCCTCCATGCTGAATGTCCCGTGCAGTTTTCCGCGCTCGCCAAAGAGGGCGATCAGCTGCTCCACCGCCTGCGGGAGGCCGAGATCGTCGAGTGCCATCGGCCGCATATCGAAGATGATCTGGCGGACGCTCGTCAGGCATTTGCGAATCTCGCCGCGCAGCTCTTCGAGCGTTTTCTTCGCCTCCGCCATGTCCTGATCCATCAACCGCTCGACAATGGTCGTCGTGAACAGGCTGTTCGCGAGATCCTGCGCGGGGCCGTCGTGGATCTCGCGCGAGATGCGGTAACGCTCCTCCTCGGTCGCCTTGATGATGCGCGCACCGACAAACTTATCCTTCTGTACCGCCTCGATCTGCCAGATCACCCCGCTCACCTGTGTGCTGAGATAGCTGAGTACCGAGCCGATAGAGAGCGCCATCTGCTCCGCACGGGCGACCACATTGCCAAGATAGCGCAGACGTATCTCAAGCTTGTCACGTTCCACACGCATGGACTGCTCTTTCTCGCGCTCAATCGCAAGGTTGATCTGGATGATGGAAACCGCCTCGTACGTCTTGCGGATCTCATCCTCCGTATATTCCGTGAACTTCTCGCTCACCTCGGCGAGACGACGCTTGGCCTGCTGCTCCTCTGCGGTAAGTGCATCTACACGTTCAATGGTCGCAGCGACGTGTTCTTTCAGCTCTAGGAGACGGCGCCGTGCTCCCTCCACTTCCCTGCGCGTATTTTCATAGATGTCAAAGATCTGGGTCTTGTTGTCCTCGATCGTGTTGATCGTATTGGTCAGCAGTTTGCGCAGCTGTCCCTCTTCAACCCCCTCCACGGGCTGATCGTCTGCGGGTGCACTGCTCATCCGCCGTCTGTCTGTTGTGCGCATCATATCCTCCTATCTCTTTGCGCTTTATTGTACCCCATTTATCATGAAAAGTCACGTTCCCTTACTCCTTGCATTTTCTTCTAAAAATCGGTAAAATGTCAAAACGGAGAGAAAAATACAAGAACACGAAACGAAAGCATAGGTGAACCCGATGAGTATTTTTTCACGTTTCCTGCCGAAGCGCAAGCCGCCCGAGCTGAAGAATAACATCCCGAAGGAGAAGGAGAACATCCGCAAGACCTTCGCCGTCTACTGTGCGAAGCATCACAAGCCGAAGAACGGCAAGCTCTGCCCCGCCTGCACGGCGCTGCTCGCGACGGTGTTTACGAAAATGGATCGCTGCCCCTACGGCATCACAAAGCCGATCTGCGACCGCTGCGACCGTCCGTGTTTCGGTGCGAAGGCGACGCAGGATTTTCTCACGATCATGAAGTCCGCACAGCGCGGGATGTTCCTGCGCCACCCCGTCATGGCGATCAAGCACAAGCTCGCGAGCATGGGCGTGGACTACGCAAAGTATCAGCAGGAGAAGAAGACGACGGATAAGGCAAAGGCGAAGGAGAAGGCGGCAAAGGCGCGCGCCAAGGACAAGGAAAAGAAGAAGTAAAGCGATACGCAAAAAGGACGGCAGATGAAGTCACCGCTTCGTCTGCCGTCCTTTTGTATGCACTGCTTATGCGAGGCTCTTGACGTAGTCCCTGAGCTGCTCGGTGGCACGCGTCACCTGCGAGAGGTTTGCCGTAATCTCCTGCGTGGAGGCTGCCTGCTGCTCACTGATGGAGCCCGTCGTCTCGATGGAATGCGAGATGTCCTCGACCGCACGGTTCATCTCCGTCAGCGTCACCTGGATGCGCTCCGTCGCCTCACGCGACTGCTCGGCGAGCTTGCGCACCTCCTCGGCAACGACGGCAAAGCCGCGCCCCTGCTCACCCGCACGCGCCGCCTCGATGGCTGCGTTCAGACCGAGCAGATTCGTCTGTCCCGCGATGTTCGTGATGAAGTCGATGACCTTGATCGTGTCGGCGTTGCGCTCCTGGAGGAATTTCGCCTGCTGGACGGACTCCTGCCCTGCCTTTGCGAGCTCCGTCGCGCTCTTGGCGACCTGCTCGATCGCCTGAAAGACGGTCTGTGTCGACGTCGCGATCTGCTCGATCGACGTCATCAGGCGCTCGTGATCGATCTTCGCGCCTACCGTCTCCGCTGCACCCTTGGTCTCTTTCACTGCTTCTGCCATATCTCTTCCTCCCTGATCCACCCCGAGGATCATGCTCTCTTTCATTGTCACTTATTTATTCCACAGAGATAAAAAAATACCTTCTCATGATAAAGATTTTTTTCCGTTATTCGGGCAGGAGAATGATATTCACGGGCAGATTCGATGCCCCCGGCGGCGAGTAGGCAAAGGTGACGGGATGAACGGCGCTGTACGTCCCAAGATCGGCCAGCTCCGTATACTGCGTGAGGACGAGCAGTCCTTCCGTGCGTGCCTTTGCGATCTGCGGCGGTTCGGGCAGCGTCTGGTCGCCGAAGTACGCCCGTGACGCAGGCGTCTCGATGAGGCGGCTTTGTCCGTCGCTGACAGCCGTCACCGCGCCCGCATAGACGCCGCCGAGCGGGCTGAGGAAGCAGCGCACCTGCCCGCGCCCCATAATGGGCAGTGCAATGTGGTAGAGGATGCCGTAGTTGCCGTAGTTGACAACAGGCGTTCCATCCGTTGCATCCACGCCGCTGCGATAGAGATCGTGAACGTTGTCGCCGATGGGGAAATACGCCGCGCCGTCCCGCATAGGAGCGTAGGCGCGCGGCAGTGTGACGATGCGGTCCATACTCTGAAACGTGCCGCGCAGAGCGACCTCATCGCGCGGCAGGACACGCGCCGTGCGCAGGAAGGAAAACGGATCGACATCCGCCCCGTACATGACAACGGAGACGCGCACGGGGGCATTGGCGTGAAAGTCGTAGACACCGTAGACCAGCTCGCCGGGCGCAAGCACGGTCGTATTCATCACAGGGGAGAGAAGGCGCGGCCGCTCCTTTGCCACGTAGATGCGCTCCTCGTGCTGCACGGGGTCAAAGTAGGCGATCTGCGTTGCCTTGCCGACGCGCAGGTAGTCTGTGCTCGGCGTACTCGTGCCGCCGCGCGTCACGGAGACGATGGCAAGGTCGGCATCCGTCTCGAGAATGACAGCGACCTTCTTCGGCTGTGTCGTGTCGTTCAGATGATAGTAGAGAACGCGTGCATCGCCCTCCACCGTGTCGCGATAGAGGATGCCGCTCTCCTTGACATACTCCGGGCTGTCCGAAAAGAGCAGCGTCCCGCCGATATCCTCCGCCCTCACATCCCAACGTCGCATCATGCGCGAGCTGCCGGAGGCAAATACACGGTTCTGCGGCGGCGTCGTTTCTCCGATGATGCCCGCGACGCGTTCACGGATATTCGTCTTTCCTGCCGTGCGCTCATGGATATTTTGTTCCGCCGCACCGCGCTCGCGTACCACAGTGGTCCCCTCGCTGTGCTGCGGGTCAGCTCCCGCATGCCCCGCGCAAAGAAGGACAGCAGCCATTGCTGCCGCCCATAGTCCCTTGATTCCCTTGTTCATTCCCCTATAGTCCCTTTCCTTATCAATGTCCACGCACCGCGCTGCACAGCTTCTCGATCGGTGCACGCAGTCCCTCGGGCAGCTCTGCCACCCGCACGGCGGCACGCGCCGCGAGGTCTGCCTTCAGCAGCCGCAGGCGGAACTCTGTCAGCCCGAGATGCGGCGCGGGGATGTTGACGCGATGCAGGCGATACGGATTCGTCTCGAACGTATTGAGTCCCGCCTCGCCCGTCACCGCCGTCAGGTAGTTCTCCTCCGCGAGCATGGCCACGACGGTATCGTCATACGCTCCGTTCGGATAGGAAAAGCTGTAGATCGTCTTCATCCCGCGCCACTCGAGGAGCAGCTTGGAGAGCCGCAGCTCGTCGCGCTGCTCTGTCGGCGTGAGCGTTGTGAGCGGGATGTGGTTCGCCGTATGACTGCCGATCTCCATACCGCTGTGCTCGAGATCAAAGAGGTTATCCCACGTCATGTAGCCGGGCTGTCCGATGTCGTTCGTCACGACGTAGAACACCGCCTTCATCCCGCGCTCCTGCAGCATCGGGAACACGACGCGCCAGTTGTCCTCATAGCCATCATCAAAGGAGAGGATCACGGGCTTTGCGGGCAGTTCCTGCTTGCCCTTGCGCGCGCGTGCATAGTCCTGCGGGGTGATGGTCGTATAGCCCTCCTGCGTGAGGTAGTCCAGCTGTGCCGCAAACTCGGCGGGGGGGACGGCGTAGCGCACCTCATCCGGTTTTGCGTCATCCTTCACCATGTGATATTCCAGTATGGGAAAGCCCGACGGCTGTGCCGTCAGCAGCCATGCAGCAGCCGCCAAAATAATGAGCAGCGGCAGCGGCAGTCCATGGGTGAGCCGCCGCGCAATACCTCGAATCAATCTGTTTCCTCCTCTGCCATCATGCGGAGTTTCCGCAGACGATGGCTCATTCCTGATTTGCTGATGTGGCAAAGCTCCGCCAGCTCCGCCATGCTGATCTCCGGATGGGCACGCCGCATCTCTGCTGTTTCGCGCAGCTCCTCCGGCAGGGCAGCAAGCCGCCCCGTCTCCTCCAGTCGCTCAATCGCCGCGAGCTGATCTGCTGCCGCATCCACCGCGCGCTGGAGGTTCGCCGTCTCGACGTTGACGAGGCGGTTCACCTGTGCGCGCACTTCTTTGAGGTTGCGCGCGACCTCGATCTCCTCTGCCGCCTCCTCCGCGCCGATGAGCGAGAGGAAATCCATGACGGCATCGCCCTCCTTGAGATAGACAACGTACATCTCGTGGCGGTCGGTCAGCCCGACAGGGAAGTGCAGGCGACGCAGGAGTGTATGGAGTGCGCGCGCCATCTCCTCGCTCCGCGCCGTGATCTCGAGGTGGCACGCTGCCTCGGGGCGGTTGACGCTGCCGCCGCCGAGAAATGCGCCGCGCAGATAGGCGGCACGACAGCATTTTTTACGAAGCAGGGCGAGATCGCTCGTGCTGCGCAGACTCCCTCCGGCAAAGCCGAGCTGCGCGAGCAGCGGCGTCACCGCTGCGCCGGCGGCAATATTGACGATGTAGGTGCGCCGCCGCAGCTGCGGCATGCGCTCCATCGCAACAGAGGTCTCAATCGCGCCGTCCATCGCGCGCAGCAGACGGATGACGCGGCGCGCCACAGCGGCACTCGCCGCCGTAAAGCGCAGCCCCGCCCCACGCGCACCGTCCGTCTGCACAGAGGCGCCCATGCGCAGGAGTGCCGCGAGCTCTGCCGTCTGGCAGCAGGCACGGTCGACATCCGTGCGCGAGAGCGCATTTTTCACATCCGCAGCAAAGGACGGCATCTCAGTTCACCCGAAAGTCGTAGACCATGCGCATGACGTTGCGGCTGAGCTTGTCGGGATCGTGGCGCACGGCATCCGTCTGACTGATGATGTCCGCCGCGACGAATCCGATGCCGAGGGCGTTGATCGCCTCCTCGTCCACGGCAACGGGGTAGATGTCCTGTGCGGCGTACTGTTTGCGCAGCTCGGCAGAAATCGGCGCGTTATTGACGAGCATGAAGTCGATCGTCCCGCGCCCTGCGTGCTTTAGGATCGCCTCCGCATGCATAGACGCTGTATAGCCGTCAGTCTCACCGGGCTGGGTCATCACGTTGCAGATGTAGATCTTGAGGGCATTGCTTTTGCGCAGTTCCTCGGCGACACCGCTGACGAGGAGGTTCGGCATGATGCTCGTATAGAGACTGCCGGGGCCGAGGATGATCGCATCCGCCGTGCGGATCGCCTCGAGGGCGGAGGGTACGGGCGCGACATTCTGTGGGAACAGGCGCACACGGCGGATGCGTCCCGGCGCCTCGGGGATGCGTGACTCGCCTTCGACGACCGTTCCGTCCTCGAGGATCGCGTCGAGCCGCACGGACTCCTTCGATGCGGGCAGGACACGTCCCTTGACCGCGAGAACCTTCGAGGACTCGCGCAGCGCCGTCTCCATGTCACCCGTGACCTCTGCCATCGCCGCGAGAAAGAGATTGCCGAAGCTGTGTCCCGCGAGGTCGCTTGAGCCCTCAAAGCGGTGCTGAAAGAGTTTTTCCATCAGTGGCTCGGTATCGGCAAGTGCGACAAGACAGTTGCGCAGATCGCCCGGCGGAATGATGCCGAGCTCCTCGCGCAGACGCCCCGAGGAGCCGCCGTCATCCGCCACCGTCACGACGGCGGTCACGTTGCTCGTCAGTTCCTTGATACCGCGCAGGAGCACCGAGAGACCATGTCCGCCGCCAATCACTGTGATGGTTGGGCCGCGGCTGAGCCGCGTTTTTTCATAGACCAGATCAACGAGGCGCGCCGACGTTCCCTCGGGCATCAGAGCCGTGATGACGGAGCGGATGACGTGGCGCGTCGCCACGAGCATGAGTACACTGCCGACAAGAGACGCAAGCACGCCTGCCACAACTGTGAAACCGTAGTCATAGCTGCCCTGCCACGTATAGACAAAGCGGAAGATTGCCTCCTCGATGGAGTCAATGTACTTGTAGTTAAAGATCAGTGCAGCCCCGAGTCCGACAAGGAGCGTTCCGAGCGCAAAGACAAAGAGCCAGCGCTTGAACCCCATGCCGGGATAGAGCCATTTCATCAAATGCATGGATTCGTCATCCCTCGCTCACGTGTTCCCGCACCTCATTCTTCATGAGGTCGCGATGTTCCAGATGCGCCGCATAGTGCTTCTTGATGCGGTCGTAGAGATGCTTTGCGATAAAGACACTGCGGTGCATCCCGCCCGTACAGCCGACGGCGATCACGAGCTGGCTCTTCCCCTCCTTCACATACTGCGGCAGGAGAAAATCGACGAAGTTGTCGAGATGTTCCTCGAACTTCTGCGTCACATCCCATGACTCGATGTAGGACGCGACCTGCGGAACAGTGCCGCTCTTGCTGCGGAGGGAGTCGATGTAGAACGGGTTCGGCAAAAAGCGCACGTCAAAGACGAGATCGGCATCGAGCGGGATGCCGTACTTAAAGCCAAACGACAGGATGTTCACGCTCATCTGCGCATCCGCGCCCGGCGCATCGTAGTGGCGGCGGATGATGTCGCGCAGCTCCGCCTTGCGCAGCTTCGATGTGTCGACGATCTGCGTCGCACGTTCCCGTATGGGCGCGAGGCGGTTCCGCTCGCGCGTCACGCCCTCGGATATGCGCGCATCCGGGGCGAGCGGATGTGGCCGCCGCGTCTCCTTGTAGCGACGGATGATCACATCGTCCGAGGCCTCGATAAAGAGCAGCTCGTAGGGCACGCCGCCCGCATCCAGCTCACCGAGCACGCGCACGAAGTCGTCGAAGAACTCGCGGCTGCGCGTGTCCACCACGATGGCGGCACGGCTGATCTGCCCGTGCGTCTCACGACAGAGATTAATGAACTTTGGAATGAATACCGGCGGGAGGTTGTCCACGCAAAAGTAGCCGAGATCCTCCATATAACGCGCGGCGAGCGACTTTCCGCCCCCCGACAGCCCCGTCACGATCACGGGACGGAATTTCTCTGCGGGATGTTTTATATCCATCATCGTCACCTCCTACAGTACAAATTTTTCCACAGCGGCGGCAATCCCGTTTTCATCGTTGGATGCCGTGACATAGGATGCGTGCTCCTTCGCCACGGGGAGTCCATTCGCCGGGACGACAGAAAATGCGCCCATCGAGAGCATCTCCACATCGTTGTCCGCATCGCCTGCAACCATGACCTCATCGAGTGTCAGCCCCATCGCGTCCGCAAGCGCCTGCACGCCGACCGCCTTGTTGATGCCGGGTGGGTTGATGTCAACGCTCGTGCCCGTATTCTGCTGCGGCACAAGGCGTCCGCCGAAGTGCGCCCGCACCTCGCTGACGTAGGAGTCAACCCCGCTTTTCATCTCGCGCAGGACGAACTGCGGTACGTTCTCCGTGCAGCCGAGATAGTCGCTTCCCACCTCCGTCACCACGAAATTCGCCGTCGTCCGATAGGCGGTGAAATAGTCCTCCCGGTACGTGGGCGCATAGATCTCCGCCCCGCTGTACCAGTTCACATACCAGTCCCGCGCGTAGCAGAACGTCAGGAACTCCCCGACAAATGCGGGGTCAAAATAGCGGGCAAAGAGCGGCGCATCCGCCCCCGTGCCGACGTATGCCCCGTTGCAGCAGACGACGGGCGCACGCGAGCCGAGCAGCCGCGCGAAGTGGAGCGCGGAGCACAGCATCCGCCCCGTCGCAATGGTGACGGTGACGCCGCGTGCCATGGCGCGTGCAAGGATGTCCTTCGTCCGCACCGTAATCGTCTTGTACGAGGTCAGGAGCGTGCCGTCGAGATCGAGTGCGATGAGTTTGATCGCCATGCCTTTATCCTCTCCGCATTGGTACAGGTGCATCCGCACCCATGCCGAGCACATACGTATAGATTGCCGCCGCAAGGCCATTCTCCGTGCAGGACAGCGTCTCGCAGTCTGCCTCCGCCTTGACCTCGGGGAAGGCGTTCCCCATTGCAACACTCGTGCCTGCTGCCTTCAGCATGGGCAGGTCGTTGTACGCATCGCCGATCGCCATTGTCTCCGCAATGGGGATATCCAGCTTTGCCGCGAGTTCCGTGAGTGCCGATGCCTTCGAGACCCCCTTCACAACGATCTCGACCAGCCGATCTGCCGAACGCGTCACGTCGATGTGTGCGCCAAACGCATCCAGGAGCATCTGTGCACGCGCCTCACTCACGGCGCGCCCCTCCGTCACGAGGAGCAGCTTGCAGTTTCCTGTCACGTACGCAAGCATTCCATCTCTCCCGACAGCCTTGCCGGTGATCTTCTGTGAATCCTCGTAAAAACGCGACTCCTCACAGGTGACGGCATAGCGCAGCACACCACCGCTGTAGCTTTGAATGTACCAGCCCCGTGCCTGTGCAAAGGTGATAATGTCCCGTGCAAGCATCGGGTCGAGAGCATACTCCTCATAGACGTGTCCGCTCGGGCTCTTGATGAGCGCCCCGTTATAGGCGATGATCGGCACATCGACGCCGAGCGCCTCAGCGACGGGCAGTGCCGCCTCGAACATGCGCCCCGTCGCAATCGTCACGGTGATCCCCGCGCGCACGGCACACTGCACAGCCGCGATATTCTCTGCTGAAACGACATTGCCGTTTGGCAGCATCGTACCATCCAGATCCGACACAAATAACTTTACCGCCATGATGGCTTCCCCTCCGTATCCATTTCCCAAGCATTCCCCCCTGCACATCCCACGGGAAACTGCTGACAAAATCATTTCCCCTATGCTATAATCATCTCAATCAAGAAAGGAGCGTTCCTGTGCTCAGCATCTTTCGCCAACTGATCGTCGTCGTCGCCCTGCTCCTCATCCTCGTCGGCATCTTCGGGCTCTCGTACACGTACCGTATCGATCATCGCAGTGCGCGCAGTCTCTCTGCGTACGCGACCATTGATTTTCGCGCATCCTATACCGGAGAGGGCCGGCTTGAGGGCGCGACGCTGTCCCTGCTCGACTATCGCTACGACGGTGCGAAGTTTCTGCCCGACGTCATCCTCTACACCGACGGAGCGGCGTGGGAGATGAAGGCGGCGACAAAGTATACACCGCATCCCGTGGAGGGTGCGGACAGCCCCTACAAGAACGAGAACAAGATGTTCCTCGTGTTCCCGCGCGCCAGCCTGCCCGCCATCCGCAAGGCAGTGAGCGTTCGACTGCGCTTCTATTACGACAACGGGCAGACCGTCGACCTCCCGCTGAACGAGTCCGACCTCGCCTATTGGCAGCGCGAGCTCAGTCAGGGGATTTGAGAAAATTGCTGTTTATGGAAGCACTGATACATGCAGTAATTCCTTATTTATTGTACTGTGATAAAAAACATTCGTCAAGGCAGGACTGACCATGAAGAAAAATGACCTCATACTGATCGCTGCGCTGCTCCTCCTCTGCGGGATCGGCGCAATATTTTTTGCGCTGCGCACGGACGGTGCAGCACGTCACGCGGTCATCACGCAGGACGGCACACAGCTCTATGACATCCCGCTCACGGGACACACGGGGACGGAGGACATACCGATTGCGGACGCACACGGCGAGAACACGATCCGCATTGAGGGGGAGAGTATTGCCGTCGTCCATGCGGACTGCCCCGATCAGGTCTGCGTGCGGACGGGACGCGCGGAGAAAAAGGGCGACGTGATCGCCTGCCTCCCGCACAAACTCCTGATCGAAGTGAAATGATATGAGACCACTTCGTCTTACGGTGCGCATCGCCCTCCTCACTGCGCTCTCCCTCATCCTCTTCCTCCTAGAGGGCTTTCTCCCCCTGCCGTTTCCTGTACCGGGCGCGAAACTTGGGCTGGCCGCCATCGTCACCCTCATCGCGCTCCGCATCCTGCCGCGTACGCGCGACGCTGCCGCCGTCCTGCTCCTGCGCATCTTCCTATCCGCCTTCCTTGGCGGCGGATTCGCCCCACTCCTCTACAGCATGGCGGGCGGACTGGCGAGTTTTGCTGCGATGGCCCTCCTCCTGCGGCGCACACAGCTCTCCCTCGTCGGCATCAGCGCCGTCGGCGGACTCCTCCACAATATGGCGCAGCTGCTCGTCGCCGCCGCTGTCATGGAGAGCAGCGCACTCCTCCTCTACGCTCCGCTTCTCGGCGTTGTCGGCATCCTGACCGGCACGGGCATCGGCATCCTCGCGCAATCTACTATGAAAAAAATTAAATACTAGATAAATGTTCTCAATCGCAATATTTTGTGCTATACTGTTCCTGTCGGAATATTGTGGTTCTAAACTGTCCCTGCAATACGTCTAGTGAAGCAAGCGCACGACCACTTGCGCAACGAGGTGTTTGCGCGGCGTATGCAGACGACACACCGCAATATCTATTCTTTCTTGTGACAGGAGGTTCATATCCATGGAGTATCGCATTGAGCATGATTCCCTCGGCGAGGTCAAAGTCCCCGCAGACAAGTATTGGGCGGCGCAGACAGAGCGCAGCTTCGAGAACTTCCCCATTGGCATCGAGAAGATGCCCGCCGAGATCATCCACGCATTCGGCATCCTGAAAAAGTCTGCCGCTATCGCCAACCACACGCTCGGCAAGCTGGATGAGAAGCGGCTCTCCGCCATCTGCAAGGCATGTGATGAGATCCTCGACGGCAAGCTCGCCGCCCACTTCCCGCTCGCCGTATGGCAGACGGGCAGCGGCACGCAGTCCAATATGAACGTCAACGAGGTCATCGCGAACCGCGGCAACGAGATCGCGGGGGAGAAAATCCTCCATCCGAACGACCATGCGAATATGTCGCAGAGCTCGAACGACACCTTCCCGACCGCCATGCACATCGCCGCCGTCATCGCCATCGAGGACGGGCTGTTCCCCGCGATCGACCTCCTCGCCGCAACCTTCCGCCGCCTCATGGCAGAGAACGACGGCATCGTCAAGACGGGACGCACGCATCTGCAGGACGCCGTCCCCATCTCCTTCATGCAGGAAATCAGCGGCTGGCTTGATATGCTTGAGCAGTCGAAGAAACAGCTGCAGGCATCCCTCCCCTTCCTCCACGAGCTCGCCCTCGGCGGCACCGCCGTCGGCACAGGACTCAACGCACCGAAGGGATTTGATGTCGCCGTCGCACGCGCGGCGAGCGAGCTGACGGGCAAGCCCTTCGTCACTGCAGCGAACAAGTTCCACGCGCTCACGAGCAAGGATGCCGTCGTCTTTGCCCACGGCGCACTCAAGGGACTTGCCGCCAACATGATGAAGATTGCAAACGACGTGCGCTGGCTCGCCTCGGGACCGCGCTGCGGACTCGGCGAGATCACCATCCCCGCGAACGAGCCCGGCAGCTCGATCATGCCGGGCAAAGTCAACCCGACCCAGTGCGAGTCCGTCACAATGGTCGCCGTACAGGTCATGGGCAACGATGCTGCTATCGGCTTTGCCGCCTCACAGGGCAATTTCGAGCTCAACGTCTTCATGCCCGTCATCATCTACAACTTCCTGCAGTCGACACGCCTGCTCACCGACTCCCTCAAGTCGTTCAACGACCGCTGCGCCGTCGGCATCAAGGCGAACCGCGAGAAGATGCACGAGAACCTGCACCGCTCGCTCATGCTCGTCACGGCGCTCAATCCGTATATCGGCTACGAGAACGCCGCCAAGACGGCACACAAGGCGTTCGATGAGAACATCAGCCTGAAAGAGGCATGCGTCGCGCTCGGCTTCCTCACCGCAGAGAAGTTCGACGAGGTATTCCATCCCGAGGAGATGGTGTAAGTCTAAGGAATCGCTGATAAAATGAAGTCCGTCAGATTGGCGTAGATTTTTCGTCCGATTGAGGAGGCAAACCGGACGCATAGCCAAAGCTATGTGGAGGATTTGCCGACAAAAAGCGGGCAAAAAAGATGCGCTAAGATGGCGGTGCTGAATTTATCAGTGCTTCCCTAAGTCATACAGATCTGCTCCAGTACATCGGGGCTGCTGCACGAAGCTGCAAACTTCGTACAGCAGTCCCGTTTTTTTCACAATAATTCTCTTTATGGGCTCAAAAAATGCTATAATAACTGCAGTGATACAAAGTTTAACAGAAACGGAGCACCCTATGCAAAATACAACATATCAAAATCTCATCATCGGCTTTGGCAAGGCAGGCAAGACGCTCGCGGGCTTTCTCGCGAAGAAGGGCGAGCGTGTCGCCCTCGTCGAACGGTCAAAGGAGCGCTACGGCGGTACCTGCATCAACGTCGCCTGCATCCCGTCGAAGTCGCTGGAGTACAGCGCGCGTCTCTCGGCGGCGGCGGGCGGCGACTTTGCGGCAAAGGCAGAGCGCTATCGTGCGGCTATTGCAGAGAAACGCCGCCTCACGAAAATGCTGCGCGAAAAGAACTACGCCAAGGTGACGGGCGCGGGTGCTGTCGTCATTGACGGAGAGGCATCGTTTGTCGATGCACACACTGTGCGCATTGTTGGAGCGGACGGAGCGCAGACCGTCACGGCGGAGCGTATTTTCATCAATACGGGCGCGCTTCCCTTTGTCCCACCGATCAAAGGTGCGGCAGAGAGTACGCACGTCTACACAAGCGAGACGATGATGGAGCTGGACGAGCTGCCCGAGAAGCTCGTCATCATCGGGGGCGGCTACATTGGGCTGGAGTTCGCGTCATACTACGCCAACTTCGGGTCGGACGTCACCGTCGTACAGGACGGCACGGCCTTCATCCCGCGTGAGGATGCAGAAATCGCCGCCCGCGTCCTGCAGCATACAAATGATCGCGGCATCCATATCCTGATGGGGGCAAAGGTGCAGCGCATCGAGGACAGCGCGGAGGCTGCGAACGTCGTCGTGCAGACGGCGGACGGAGAGAAGACGCTTGCGGCGAACGCCATCCTCATTGCCACGGGCCGCCGCCCGAACATCGAAGGGCTGAATCTTGCGGCGGCGGGCGTTGCCGTGGCGGAGCGCGGTGCGGTCGCCGTTGACGAGCATCTGCGCACGAACGTCCCGCATATATGGGCGATGGGCGATGTCACGGGCGGCCTGCAGTTCACCTACATCTCTCTCGACGACTTCCGCATTGTAAAGGATCAGCTTGTGGGCAGCGGAACGCGTACAACGGCAAATCGCGGCGCCGTCCCCTACACCGTCTTCCTCGATCCGCCACTCTCGCGCGTCGGCATGACGGAGGCACAGGCGGAGGCGGCAGGCTTTGACGTGCGCGTTCTCCGCCTAGAGGTCGCTGCCATCCCGAAGGCGCAGGTCTACAAGAAGCCCGCCGGCGTGCTCAAGGCCGTGGTTGACGCAAAGACCGACACCGTCCTCGGCGCACATTTCTTCTGTCCCGAGTCGCAGGAGATGATCAACCTCATGAAAATGGCCATCGACCACGGCATTACCGCCGCTGCGCTTGGCTCTGCCATCTACACCCACCCGACCATGACCGAGGCACTGAATGATTTGTTTATCTAAGGAGGCAACGATGACATTTGCACACAAAGCGGCGCGATTCTGCTGCGCCGCCATATTCGCCCCGCTGCTCCTCCTCGTGGCAGAGGCTGAGGCGGCACCAGAGACAGCCCCCATACCAGCGACAAGAACGGCGCCCGTCGAGAACACTCCTATACAGCAGCTCTCGATGGAGTTTCGCCATCCTGTCGCAGACGGCACGCTCATGCGTATGATCTGCCTGATCGACGTCCCCGCGAAAAATGCGCTCTCCGCTGAGGAGCTCGCGGCACGCGGCATCGACGGCGAGCACTTCATCACCTGCCTCGGCGAGTTCGTTGGCAAGGAGTTCTCAGACGGCCGCTTTCAGGATATCGCCGAGCACTACGTCCCATGGACAGAGGCGCGTGAAGCAGACTTTCGTGCGATGCTCGACGCGCACAATCTCGCTGCCGAGAACGACTACGGTGCACGGGCGGAGGCGGTGCAGAATCCCGCCTACAACATCGTCATCGCCTATCAAAGCGGACGCAGCCTGCACATCACCTCCGCAGGAGCGGCGCTGAACGAGCGCGAAAACGCCGTCGAGGACGCTGTCCTCACATGGGTGGATGACGCGTTTGCGGGGAAAAAATAAGGACACACTAAAACACAGGAGATCACGTCAATGCGCGCCGTGATATCCTGTGTTTTGTTGTTCCTATTCATGCCTCTTTGCGGTCAAACGGAACCTGCCCCAGCTCGAGGTCGGGATTGTTCTCGCGGATCCAGCCGAGTGCCCACTCGTTGTTGACGAGGAGGACGGGATTGCCGTTGCGGTCGTGGACGAACATGCCGCGATCTGCGCCGCGCAGATCGGCGGGCTTTATCTCGCGCCCATCGGGGAACGCGAGCCAGCGCGCCGTCTCGAACGGCTGCATCTGCATCGTGATCTCCGTGTTGTACTCGTTCTTCAGACGGTATTCGAGCACCTCGAACTGCAGCGTGCCGACCGTGCCGACGATATAGCTGTCAAGCCCCGCACCGACCTGCTCAAAGAGCTGGATCGCGCCCTCCTGCGTCAGCTGCTCGATGCCCTTGACGAACTGCTTGCGCTTCATCGTATCCTTTGCCGCGACGCGTGCGAAGCGCTCGGGCGGGAACACGGGGAAGTCCTCGAACTTGAACTTGTGCGCGGGGTCGCAGAGCGTATCGCCGATGCCGAATACGCCGGGGTCAAACAGTCCCACGATGTCGCCTGGGTACGCCGTGTCGATGATCTGGCGATCCTGCGCGAGGAATTGCTGCGGCTGAGCGAGCTTGATAAGTTTTCCGCTCGGCGCGTGCCAGACGCTCATATTGCGGTCGAATTTTCCCGAGGTAATGCGGATAAAAGCGAGTCGGTCGCGGTGCGCGGGGTTCATATTCGCCTGAATCTTAAAGACGAATCCCGAGAACTGCTCATCGTCAGGCGCAATCACACCATCCGAGGAATTGCGCGGTGCGGGGGTCGGCGCGAGACGGATATACTCCTCAAGGAAGTTCTGCACGCCGAAATTCGTCATCGCAGAGCCGAAGAACATCGGCGTCAGCTCACCCGCATCAATCGCCGCGCGGTCAAATGCCTCGCCCGCGTCGCGCAGCAGCTCGATGTCATCCGCAAGAGCGGCAGCGGCCTCCGCGCCGACACGCTCCTTCCACGCGGGATCATCCATCTCAAACACCTCGGAGACACGCGTCTCCTGCCCGTGGCTCGTATCCTCGGCAAAGAGCTCGATGCGATTCTTCTCGCGGTCATAGACGCCGCGATACGTGCCGTCCGTTCCGATCGGCCAGTTCATCGGGTAGGAACGGATGCCGAGTACGTTCTCCAGCTCGTCCATGAGATCGAGCGGCGCCTTGCCGAAGCGGTCGAGCTTGTTGACAAAGGTAAAGATGGGGATGCCGCGCTGACGGCAGACGCGGAACAGCTTGCGCGTCTGTGCCTCAACGCCCTTTGCCGCGTCGATGATCATGACGGCACTGTCCACCGCCATCAGCGTGCGGTACGTGTCCTCACTGAAGTCCTGATGCCCCGGCGTATCGAGGATGTTGATCCGATAGCTGTCATAGTCGAACTGCAGCACGGAGGATGTGACCGAGATGCCGCGCTGTTTTTCGATCTCCATCCAGTCAGAGACGGCATGACGCTGCGTCTTGCGTGACTTGATCGAGCCCGCGAGATGGATTGCCCCGCCGTAAAGCAGCAGCTTCTCGGTGAGCGTCGTCTTGCCCGCGTCCGGATGCGAGATGATGGCAAAGGTGCGTCGCTTCGCGATCTCGCGGTCGAGTTCTTCTTTCAGAGCTCCCATAAATCTCCCTTACTTTAGTGTCAGTGATACGGGGCAGTGATCGCTCCCGAATACATCCGCATGGATCTCCGCCGCCGCGATGCGGTCACGCAGCTCCTCGGAGACGAGGAAGTAGTCGATGCGCCACCCTGCATTCGTCTCGCGCGCATGGCGCAGATACGACCACCACGTATACGCCCCCGTGAGGTCGGGATAGAGCGCGCGGAACGTATCGACAAAGCCCGCATTGAGCAGCTCCGTGAACTTGCCGCGCTCCTCGTCTGTAAAGCCCGCGTTGCGGCGGTTGCTCTTCGGGTTCTTGAGGTCGATCTCCGTATGCGCGACGTTGAGGTCGCCGCAGACGACGACAGGTTTTTTCGCACGCAGATCGAGCAGGAATGCGCGGAACGCATCCTCCCATGTCATGCGATAGTCGAGGCGCTCGAGTGCGCGCTTTGCGTTCGGTGTGTAGACCGTGACGAGATAGACGTCATTGAACTCCATCGTGATGACGCGCCCCTCGTGATCGTGCTCGGGGATGCCGATGCCGTACGCCACGGAGAGCGGCTTCACGCGCGTAAAGATCGCCGTGCCCGAGTAGCCCTTTTTCTCTGCGCTGTAAAAATACTGCTCGTAGCCGGGCAGATCGAGGATCGCTTGCCCCTCCTGCATCTTCGTCTCCTGCAGGCAGAAGGCGTCGGCGTCAAGCTCCTTGAACGCCTCCATAAATCCCTTTTTGAGTGCGGCGCGCAGGCCGTTGACATTCCATGATACAAAGCGCATCGCGTCGTCCTCCGTCAGAGCGTCTTATACGCCGAAATCGGCCAGAATACGAGCATCGCCTTCCCCTTGATGAGATCGTACGGAACGAATCCCACGTCGGCAAAGCGGCTGTCCTCAGAGTTGTTGCGGTTGTCGCCCATGACGAAGATATGTCCCTCGGGCACAGTCGCCTTGGGGTACTCGCTCCGCGTCTTTTCGAGGATATAGTCCTCTGTGAGCAGCTGATCGTTGACGAGCACGCGCCCCTCGCGGATCTCGATCGTATCCCCCGGCACGGCGATCACGCGCTTGATGAAGTCACGGCTCGGATCGCGCGGATACTGAAAGACGAGTACGTCCCCCTTCTCGGGCGGATGGAACCGGTAGATGAACTTGTTGACGACAAGGCGCTGCTCTGACTCGAGCGTCGGGCGCATCGACGGCCCGTCAACGACATAGAGCTCGACGATAAAGGTGCGAATGAACATCGCAAGAGCAACGGCGACGACGATGGAGACAATCCAGTCTTTGATCTCGGACGCCGTTGATGTTTCCTGTTCCATAGAGGCCTCCTTCCAGCCATACGGGAAGCACGGATAAAATCTACCTCTTTATTTTATCCCTGATTCCTAAGAAAAAAGATGAAAGAAACGCGAAAAATAGGGACTGCCGCAGCAGTCCCCATCTTCCATCGATCAGCGTTTTTCCCGAATACGAGCTGCCTTGCCCGTGAGACCGCGCAGATAGTAGAGCTTGGCGCGGCGGACGATGCCGCGGCGCGTCACCTCGATCTTTGCGATGCGTGGAGAGTGCACGGGGAAGAGACGCTCGACGCCGACGCCCGATGCGATGCGGCGCACGGTAAAGGTCTCACGGACACCCGTGCCCTGGCGGGCGATGACAACGCCCTCGAACACCTGGATACGCTCACGCGTGCCCTCGACGATACGGGCATGGACGCGTACTGTGTCACCGGGCGCGAACTGCGGGATATCCGAGCGGAGCTGTTCCTTCTCCAGGACTTCGATGATGTTCATACGTTTTCCTCCTTCGATCGGGCGTTCATACGCGACCCTCTGCCGCCCAGCGGACCACCCATACACATACTCAGTGACTATATCATAAGATGGATTTCTGTGCAAGCGTTTTTTAGCGCCACTGCAAATTCATTATATTGCTCTTTGTATGTTCCCCCTGCTTCTCTTTTACCGGGGCCTGTTCCTGTGGGCTGGGCGGCGGCATGCGGGTCTTCCCATCCTTCGGCTCGCAGCTGATGCGGTTGCGCCCCCCCTCCTTCGATGCATAGAGAGCGGTATCTGCACGCTTGACGAGCGCGGCGGCATCGTCGTCCGGACCATGCCAGACACCGATGCCGCCGCTGCATGTCACCTGCTGCGCCGTCAGCAGCCGTGCCTTGGCGACCCCCTCACGGATCTGATTGGCAAATGCCTGCGCCTTTGCACCGTCATAGTGCAGGCAGAGCAGGATGAATTCCTCACCGCCCCAACGAATGAGTATGTGCCGCCGATCGAGGAAGGAACGGATGGTCTGTGCAAAGCCAAAGAGCACCTCATCGCCGGCATCGTGTCCGTACGTGTCGTTGATCGACTTAAAGTGGTCGATGTCGAACATGACGAGGGAGAGCGGCTCACCTGTATCTCGCGCGATCTTTGTGAAGTCGCGCATCGCGGATGGGAATCTGTTCCGATTGTAAACCCCCGTAAGCGGATCGATCTCCATGCGCTTCTTAACTGCCTGCACCTCTCCCTCGAGGGTGTTGGAGCGCTCCATGAGCCGGCGCTCGGACTCCGCACGGTCGAGGATGAGCTGGATGATAAAGAAAGAGATCGTATAGATACTGAACGGTGTAAATGAGGTCTGTGCCTCATACAGCCGATACTGGAATGCAAGCGCATCGATGATGCCGAGCGGCACGATGATGAGCAGGGCGATCAGGAGAGCTACGGCGTGCTTGTTGCCCGCCTTGCTCGACTTCCAGAGTGCGTATGCGACGTAGCTGCCCCAGACGACGAGTCCCGGCACGTAGGGGAACTGCATCATGTAGAGGCCGAACTGCCCCATCATTTCAGCGGTGATGCCGACCACGAGGAGCACGACGAAGATGTTGTTCAACCGCATGATCCACGAGCGATACTGCCGGTTCACGACCTCGACGAGGAGGATGCTGCCCGCAATAGGCAGCAGGAAGGATGAGATCAGCTCTGTGCGCCACCACAAAACCGGCCAGTCCATCCACATGAAGATGAGGTTCGAGGAGCTGAACATCCAGACAAAGAACGTCGTCAAGAGGAGCATGAGACGCAGATAGATGCCGCGCCGTGCCGCATCGACGACAAAGTACACGCCGATCACCATCATTAAGATGACGATGGCCGTCAGCCCCGCAACATAGGGAAAGTCATAAATAAAAAGCCGCTTGACGAGTTCGGACTCCTTATCGATATGCACGCGGTTGAGCTGTGTGAGTACCCACGGATTGTCCGAGGTCACGCGGATGATGAGCTCCCGTCCTGCCGCCCACGCGGGCAGATTGACGAGATGCCACTTGCGCCCGTACTGCTCCAGCTGCGGATCGCTGCTCCCATAGCGGTAGATGGCCGATCCATCCAGATAGACACGGACGGACTGATCAATGGTCGCGAAGAAGAAGCTCTCATCGCCCCGCATATCCGCCGGGACATGGACACGCAGCCATGCGCTGCGCGTTCCCTCGGGAGCAGAGGCCCCCTCACGCGGGTCGAACGGCACCCACGTCCCATCGCTCGAGGAAAAGGAGGGCGGCGCTTTCATCGCCTTGACATTGGTGTCAACGGTATTCTCCTGCCAGTATTCCCACGTCAGCGTTTCATCCTCTGCCGACGCACTGCTCCCAACGCCCAGAACCAGCACAAACAGTGCAAGGGACAGAAAAGACATCACGCTTCGCTTCATACATCCGTCACCTCCTATCTATTGTTTCGTTTCATTGAATGCTTTTCTTAATAGTGGACGGGGGTAAAAAGTCCTAAAATATTTTCGCGAACGATCTCCTCGGGTACGTCGCTGCGCACACATATCCTGCCGATGTCCTCGGCGAGGACCCAGTGAATCCGCCCATCCACAGTCTTTTTGTCATGAAAGAGATCGTCGTACATCGCATCCGGCGACGCTCCCTCGACAGAGCAGGGCAGCCCCATCGCTTCAATCAGCTGCTCGATGCGCGCACACGTCTCCGCAGGGAGGAGTCCCATCGCCGTACTGATGCGCGCCGCGCCGATCATGCCGATGGCGACTGCCTCGCCGTGGCGGTAGCGCGTGTAACCCGTCTCTTTCTCAATCGCATGGGCGATGGTATGTCCGAAGTTCAGGATGCGGCGCAGGCCACCCTCGCGCTCATCCTGACGGACGACGTCTGCCTTGATTTCACAGGAGCGTGCGATCATGTGAGATGCCGCTGTAGGAGTGAGTGCGAGCACATCGTCACGATGCTCCTCCAGCCATGCGAAGAACGCCGCATCCGCGATAACGCCGTACTTGATGATCTCCCCGAGCCCCGTCGCGATCTCGCGCGCAGGCAGCGTCCGCAGGCGGTCGAGATCCATGATGACGGCGTCGGGCTGGTAGAATGCACCGATGAGGTTCTTGCCGAGTGCATGGTTGACGGCGACCTTGCCGCCGACGCTCGAGTCCACCTGTGCAAGGAGGCTCGTCGGCAGCTGCACAAATGGCACGCCGCGCATGTAGGTTGCGGCGATAAAGCCCGCAAGATCGCCGACGACGCCGCCGCCGAGCGCAAAGATCGGCGATTTGCGGTCGAGCCTCAGCTCAATCACACGCGTATAGAGGTCGTTCGCTATGGTAAGGCTCTTCGAGGACTCTCCGGCAGGGACGGTGACGATCGCAGCATCCACGCCGCCGTGTGCGACCTGCTCTGCCGTATGGGCAGCATAGCGCGGGCCGACGTTCGTATCCGTGACGATCATGCCGCGTGCGGAGTATCCTGCCCCACGGACGAACGCCGTGAGCATTTCATCCATCCCGCTGCCGATCTCGATGGCGTAGCTGCGCGCACCAAGCGCGACCTCTACCGTACGTCTCATATCACTTTCTCCATATCCGCGTCGCCTGTACGATGTACTCTGCCACCTCGAGCGGCGAACGACGGCTCGTATCCACTGTAATGTCCGCCCCCGCATAGAGGGTGCGGCGTTCCTCCAGCAGCTGCACAACAGCAGCACGGCGGTCGCCCGCATCGGCGCCGTCAAGCACGGGACGCGCGCCGCGTGCCGCCGTCCGCTGCAGGATGGTATCGACATCGGCAGTCAGCGCAACAAGGACACCGTTTTTGCGCAGAATCGCAGCGTTCTCCGCATCCTTGACCGTCCCGCCGCCCGTTGCGATGACGAGCCCGCTCCGTGCGGCGGCGGCGCGCACGGCTTCCTTCTCCCGTGCGCGAAAGTACGGCTCGCCGTACTGCGCGAATATCTGCGGAATGGAGATGCCGCACGCTTCCTCAATTTTTCTATCGAGATCGTGAAAGGCGCAGCCGAGCCGTCCCGCTAGGAGGCGCCCGACGCTCGTCTTGCCCGTCCCCATAAAGCCAATCAGTACAATGTTCTTCATGGATTCTGCCACACCTCGGCAAGGCGTGTGCGGTAGGCAGCGAGTGACACCTGAAGATCCGTCATGCTGTCCGCACTGAATTGCGAGCATACCGCATCCGCCAGCACAAATGCCGTCATTGCCTCACCAACTACAGACGCAGCAGGGACGGCGCAGGTGTCGCTGCGCTCCTTGCTCGCCGAGACCGCCTCCCCCGTTGCGAGGTCGATGGTCCGCAGCGGCGCCATCAGGGTCGGGATGGGCTTCATCGCCGCGCGCACGATGAGCGGCTCTCCGTTTGTCATGCCGCCCTCAAGGCCGCCCGCGCGGTTGGTCTTGCGATAGGGACGTCCATCTGCGCCCATATAGAGCTCATCGTGGATCTCACTGCCGGGCAGATGCGCGCACGCAAAGCCCGCGCCAATCTCCACGCCCTTGATCGCCTGAATGGACATGAGTGCGCCCGCCAGACGGCCATCGAGCCGCCGATCCCACTGCGTATGCGTACCAAGTCCCGTGGGCAGGCCACGCACGACGATCTCAAAGATGCCGCCGAGCGTATCTCCTGCCTGCTTCGCCGCGTCGATGCGCGCTCTCATACGCGCCCCCGCTGCCGCGTCACAGCAGTTCAAATCGTCGGAGTTGGTCACTCCGATATCGTCGGCACGGATGGCCGCCGCATCGACGGCCACACCACCGATCTCCGTGACGTGGGAGGCAATATCGATACCGAGCGCCGCGAGAAGCTGGCGGCAAACAGCTCCGACCGCGACGCGCATCGTCGTCTCGCGTGCACTCGAGCGCTCGAGGATGTCACGCGCATCCCTGCGGTCGTACTTCAGCACGCCCGCCAGATCGGCATGTCCGGGGCGTACTGCCGTGATCCGCTCCCCCGTCGGTGTGCCGAAGGGATCCATGCGATTCGTCCAGTTCACAAAGTCGCGGTTCACGACCTGCAGGGTAAGCGGTGCGCCGATGGTCTCGCCAAAGCGCAGTCCCGAGAGCACGAGCACGCGATCCGTCTCGATCTTCATGCGCCCGCCGCGTCCATAGCCGCGCTGGCGGCGCGCAAGCTGGGCATCGAGCTCCGCACGCGAGAGCTGCAGCCCCGCCGGCAGACCATCGATGATTGCCGTCAGTGCCGCGCCATGCGATTCTCCCCCCGTGATAAACCGCAGCTGTCCCATGTGAATCCCCCTCTAATCGTCCCACTTCGTTTTTTGTATATATATGTATATATTTGTAATAATTTCGATATATTAAGTACTTTTCCTGCCAACGAACAATTAAAAGTTCATGTACCCCTCTACTCGTGCGCCGCCAGTGCCGCTGTCTCAAGTGTAATCACTGCATGGAGCATCGTGCCGTCCGCTGTCAGACTTAGCGCCTTGAACACGGCTGTGCGTTCCCCGCTTTCCACCTCGCGCAGAAAGGAGATCAGCGCAAAATAATCGCCGCTCACGTGAACCTCAGCACACTGCCGCACGATCTCCCCATCCGAAACGGCGGGTTGCGGAACCATGCGGACAAGCGTCACCCCCGCATGGCGGGCACTGCGCTCCACGGACGAAAAGAAAGCCCCCTGTGCATGTTCCTCAGGCAGAGCCGCCGCAAGGCGTGTCTCACGCAGACGCAGCTTGTCCTCCGCCTGCGCATCCGCGTGAACCGTGCGCTGATACACCTCTGTTCGCGCGAGGACAGCACGCGCCGCATCACGCTCCGCCCGTGCGGCCTCCCGCTCCGCAGAAAAATACGGCAACAGCAGTCCCGCGTATAAAAGGGCAAGGAAACACACCCAGATCAGTGCCGCCGTCATCCGCTGACGCACCGTCTCCCGCCGCATCACAGTCCCACACCATCCGTGCGCAGAACGAAGCGGATGTGTCCATCCTCCCGCGATGCCTCTGCCAAGACCGGCGGGGCACGGAAAAATCCATCCTCTGCGATGTGCTCCGTCATTGTCGCGAGAGCCTCGTAACTCTCCGCCTCTCCCTCAATCTCCAGCATCTGTCCCACGCGCAGCGCGGTGAGCTGAATGCCTTTGATCGGCAGCGTACCGAGGTGTACGAGGAGCGCACGCAGGGGCAGGGACTCCGCCTGTACTTCCGCCAGCACACGCTCACGCTCTGCTACAGCGGCACGCCGCATCGCATAGTCCTCCATGCGACGTACATCTGCATCATGAAGGCGCAGCTCCTCCTGCACCGTCTCTGTCGCTGTGCGCTCCGCCATAAGGCCGGCCGCATCCGCCGACACGGCTGCGGCAAAGAAGAGCGTCGCCGCTCCCGCAGTCAGCTCCGGCGCGCGGCGGCGCAGACGCGGAAAGATGCAATGCTCTGCCTGCCAAGAGAGGGAGGAGGAAGGCTTAGGAACGAGCAGCCCCGCATAGATTGCCGTGCACTCTCCCGGGTGCTCCTCCAGCTCCTCCCACGGCATCTGCGGTTCCCGTGCCGCCGCAATCAAGGGGGCAAGAGTGCCGCCGTCGGGCGGGCAGATCGTCAGCCGACGCAGACGGAGGCCGCGCGCAGAGAACGCCGAAAAGTATGCCTGCACACGGGGCTCCTCCATGGCTGCCGTCCAATAGCGGTGTGTGTTGGCATCCGTCTCCATAGGCGCACAGCAGAGCCGCAGATCGGCGGGCAGTGTGCTCCCCTCTCTATCCGCCTCCGCTCGCATCGCCCAGAGGAGTGCCGCCTGCAGCTCTGCCCCCGTCAGTGCGGCGGGAAGTTCCCGCTCCGCCGTCATGGCAAGCTCCGCAGGCAGCGCAAGACCGAGCGGCAGGTGCATCCATCCGAGCGAATCCAGCGCTGCGCAGGTGGCAGCAGCGAGAGAAGCGATATCTGCTCCGTCACAGGAACACGCCGCTCCCGATGATGCAGTGACCGTCCACACACCATCCCTCTTCTCCGGTGCAGCAAGGCGGACGAGCCGCAGCCCCTCCGCCGTCATGCTGATGCCCACCGCCTCGCGCGGGCGCAGACTAAAACCATCGACGCCAAACATAGTGCCCATCCTTCTTTTCCATCTGCGCACGGACGATCTTCGCCCGCGTCCAGTGCTCACCATCCGATACATTCGTATCATGCCGCTGATCTATAGCAGCAGCCGTGACCCAGATCGTTCCGTCCGTCTGCGGCTCGATCACGACGTGCAGGTCGATGTCCGCCGCCATGGGGATATCGTGCACGGCGACGCTCCGCCGTCCCCCTGCGGGCAGTTTCCCGGCGGCGGGTGAATGCCGTTCCAGCGTGTCTGCTGCCGTCAGTACACCACTCTCCGCCGCAAGGCGCAGCTGCATCTCACGCTCATACTCCGCCGCGACAGTTCCGCCGCTGCGCGTCAGGGACGCGGCGGCCATCGCGATGAGGATAAGCAGTGCAAGGATACACAGTCCGAGCGCCGAGGCGAAACCATCCTGCCCGTACCGAAATGTTTTACCGCCCACCTTGATCCTCCCGCAGATAGACGGAGGTTGCAGTAGTGCAGCTTCTGCCCGTCGCCACGCTCTCGCCCGTCATCTCGATGTGATAGAGGCGCGGGCATTGTGCGTCCAGCCGTATGGAAAACGACGAGATGTGTACGCCTGCGCCTGCATAGCCGCCTGTCAGCGGCGCAGCGGACGTCTGATACACCAGTCTGCCGCCGGTGAGCCAATAGGAATCCAGCGGCGTCCCCACATGCTTTTCCTCCATGCTGTGCCGCATCCGATAGATGCCCTGCGTGTCCTGTGCAACGTATGACGAAGAGAGCACGGACTCCGTAATGCGTGCCATGGCGAGCTGCATCTCCTGCCGCAGCTCAGCATCGGCGGCCGTACGCTGATAGCTGCGCCAGCCCCACACGAGGGCAAAGACAAGAAAGGTCAGCAGGAGCGCGAAAATCGGCAGACTGACGGCGAGCTCTGTCAGCACGACGCCGCGCTCCCCACATGCTCTACGGTGCTGCCTGCGTATCATATCGCTTCATCCTCCGCACGTAGTCTGCCGTCTCCGCGCACCCCAAGACGCGCCATGAGAGGTGCAGGGTCACATCATAAAAATCTCCCTGCCGCACAACATCTGCACGCAGGGTATAGGTCACATCGTTCACGCGAACCGAGGGCGCGCTGACCGTCGGAAACGCCCCATGCTCAAGTCCCGCCTCCATTCCAGAGAGCTCCTGCCGCGCCAAGAACGCCGCATCCATACGCGCGGCGGACTGCTCTGCGAGCAGCGCACTGCGGGCAAAGATCCCGAGCACGGCGGCGGCGGAAAGCACAATGCAGCCGAGGATCACTGCCTCCATGAGTACCCAGCCGCGCGCGTCATTCCTCATCGCGGCCTCCGCGCTGGAGTCGGATGCGTGCCGCGCTGTCGATGATGACGTTCAGCGCATCCCGCGCATATCCCTCTGCCTCGATGCGAATGGTCATATTATTGCTCCCCTGCCCGATGCCGCCATTGCGGTCGAATGACATAGGTTTCCCGTCCGCGGTCACCTGTGTGACCCGCACGAGCGGAAGCATCCGATGAACGTGCCCTGCCCCGCCGTGCGGCACGATTTCATAGCTGCCGCCCTGCACATAGAGCTGCGGCTCGCGCGACCCTGCCGCCGTCCCTCCAAGCATGTAGAGCGGCATCGCCGTCGTGCGGCTGACTGCCTGGATGCGGCGCAGCTCGCCGATGAGATGCACCGCCTCATACTCCACTGCCGCCCGCACATAAAGAGCGCGCGCACGCGGGAGTGCAGCGGCGGCAAGTACAGCCATGATCGACGCGGCGAGCAGGACGTGGAGGAGCATCATGCCGCGTGCATCCCTCCGCATCACGGCAACCCCCAGTAGAGCTGCCAGAGCTGCCGCCCCGCAAGATAGCCCACATAGCCACCGACGGCGAGAAATGGACCAAACGGGATCCCATCATGCCGGCTCTTGCGCCCCGTGAGGAGAAGAAACGCCGCCGCCGCGCCGCCGAGCAGGAACGCCGTCCAGACGGCGACAATCGCTGCCTCCCAGCCGAGCCAAAGACCAAGTCCAGCAGCGAGCTTTACATCACCGCCGCCAAGTCCGCCGCGCGCGGCAATGTACAGGCAATAAAATAAGACGCCGCAAAGCGTCCCGCCCAAAAGTGCATCTGAAATTGAGTCCAGTCCTGAGGCCATCAGTCCGAGGACGGCAAATGGCATTGTGATGCAGTCATAGAGCATCCCATCACGCAGATCGAGATAGGAGAGCCAGAGCAGCACCGCCGTAAAGAGCACGCCGCATCCGCCGTGCAGTCCCACACCGTAGGTCGAGAGAACGCCGAGACTGCCCGCACACCAAAGCAGGAGAAGGGCTGATGCAGCACAGCGCGACGGACAAAACGTGTGCGCTGTCTCCTGCATCACGCCATCCTCCTCCAAAACATCATGGGCACATGTCTAATTTCGTGTATGATACTCCTCCGCCGTGCGCCCTGCACAGGTTGCACGCCAGACACCATCCTTTTTCTCTACCTGATAGGAGACGTTCTCCGTGGAGAGTTCCTGTGCGCCGGCGCGTATCGTCCCCGCAGGCGGCTTCAGATGCTTCAGATCCGTCACGTAGTCCGTGAGATCATCAACGCCTGCGGGGTTTTTCCCCTTTGCCGTTTGATAGAGCACAATCGCCGTATCGAGTGCCGTCAGATCCGCCTGCACCTTGACCGTATTTGCCGTCGCGAGCGCTGAGGAAAAGCGCGGCACGGCAATCGCAAGGATCACGGCTAGAATCATCACGGCAAGGAGTGTCGAGAGCAGCGAAAAGCCACGCTCGCTGCGCGTCCGCCGTTCATTTGTGATCGGCAATTCCATCGCACACACCGTCCCTTCACCATGGGCTACACGAAACTGCGGCACACATCCATCACGATCACACGCGGATGTGTGCGATCCTCCAGTGCCTTGCTGAGTGCCGCCGCAAACTCGTCCTGCGTCGACACGCGCACGGCCTTGATGCCAAAACTCTCCGCGTATTTTACATAGTCCATCTCGTGGTCCAACTCGCAGGCGATATAGTGCTCCTTATAGAGCTTCTTCTGGAGCTGGCGGATCATTCCGAGGCTGCGGTTGTTCGAGAGAATCGTGATCACAGGCAGGCCGAGGCGCGCAATGGTGTAGAACTCATTGCCCGTCATCTTGAGACTGCCGTCGCCCGTGATATGGATCACGCGGCGCTCGTCGCCCCACGCAGCCTGTGCTCCCATCGCCGCCGGCAGACCATAGCCCATCGTTCCGAGCCCGCCTGAGGTCAGCCACGTCCGCGGTTCCTCCACGTGCAGGTGAAGTGCCGCCCACATCTGATGCTGTCCCACATCCGTCACATAGGCGTAGGGCTTCCCTGCCGTCATGCGCGCGACCTGATGGAGCGCCCAGGGGACGGTCAGAGAGTCGACGTGGTAATCATCCTCAAACTTCTCCTGCCACATATGGATCTGCTGCCACCATGCCGTGTGGTCACGTTTGGGCTCTTTGCGCATGAGCAGGTTCAGCACAACGCGCATATCCCCCGCAAGCCCGATGCTGCTGCCGACAATCTTGTCGATCTCTGCAGGGTCGATGTCGATGTGGATAAACCTGCGGTTCGCCGTAAACTTGCTGAGATTGCCCGTCAGGCGGTCGGCAAAGCGACTGCCGAGTGCAATGACAAGATCGGCGGCACCGACAGCGTAGTTCGCCGCCTTTGCTCCGTGCATACCGATAAAGCCAAGCATCTGCGGATGCGTGCTGGGAACAGCGCCCATCCCCATCAGGGTATGAACTACGGGGAGCTGGTATTTCTCGATGAATGCGACCGTCTCCGCCGATGCCCCGGCGGAGATCACACCGCCGCCCACGATGACAAGCGGGCGTTCCGCATTCACGATCTCCGCTGCCGCCTCCGCTGCGCAGATAATGAAATCCGCGTCAGGCTTTCCGGGCTGATGCTCCGCCCGCTTCTGCTCCGTATAGGCGACCTCCTCGAGAAAGAGGTTACGCGGCACATCGATGAGCACGGGCCCCGGGCGCCCTCTGCGCGCGAGTGCAAACGCCTCGCGAATCGTCGGTACGAGATCGGCAGCGTTCTTAATCTTGTAGTTATGCTTTGTCACGGGCATCGTCACATCGAGGATATCCGTCTCCTGGAACGCATCGCGGCCGAGCATCTCCAGATCGACCTGTCCCGTGATAGCCACCATCGGGATCGAGTCCATGTACGCCGTTGCGATGCCCGTCACGAGATTGGTCGCGCCGGGCCCCGAGGTCGCAATACAGACGCCGACGCGCCCCGTCGCACGCGCATAACCGTCGGCGGCATGCGCCGCGTTCTGCTCATGCGTCACGAGGATCTGACGGATCTCCGTCTGTCCATAGAGTGCATCGTAGAGCGGCAGAATCATGCCGCCGGGGTATCCAAACACCGTATCCACGTCCTGCTCTCGCAGACACGCAAGAACCGCCTCCGCGCCTCTCATTTCATCCGACACCCCTTTGTTGACAGATTAGTCACACACATTATAGCATACGCAACATTCTCAGAGCAAGTGGTGCATCTGCCCGATCTCACGAATTTTTTCGAGTGACATCTCTGACACACGCGCAATCATCTCAAGCGGGAGTTTTTCCTTCAGCATGCCAAGCACAGCAGAAACACGTCCCTGCTCAAGACCTTGTTCCAGCCCCTGTTCAAACGCCGCCTCTCTGAACAGCTCCTCATTCCACTCAAAGTTAACCATATCCACCACCTCGCGTTCATGTTCAAGTAAAATACTGACGCCCGCGCTCTGCGTTCATAGGTTCTCCTTTACGGTATTCGTTGATAGAATTATTATAACATAATTTCAACGCAGGACAAAATATTTCTGACATCACCTATGATAAACAAGTCTAATTTTCTTTTGCACTTCCTCCGCGTTTACAGTATAATTTCCATATATCATTTCATCAATACCGTTTTCATCGCGTCAGTGCATCTACCACATTGACATTGTGCGTCTAAAAGGGAGGACGCACGGGGTGGAGGCGGGGAGAAAGGGGAAATACCATGAAAGATGAAATCTTTAGTGTGCTCCAACGCGTCGGACGCAGCTTTATGCTGCCGGTCGCGATTCTGCCGATCGCGGGCATTCTGCTCGGCATCGGCGCGTCGTTCACGAACCCGACGACCATTGCGACATACGGTCTCGGTGGAGTGCTCGGCACAGGAACACCGCTGCATATGCTGCTCTCGATCATGTCGAGCGCAGGCAGCACGATCTTCGGCAATCTGCCGATCATCTTCGCGGTCGGCGTCGCCATCGGCATGACAAAGGAGGAAAGAGAGGTAGCCGCACTCTCGGCGATGATTGCCTTCTTCGTCATGCATACGTCCTGCAACGCCATGCTGAAAATCGGCGGACAGATCCTCGCCGACGGCACGGTCGCACCAGGCGTCCTCGACGGCACGATCGCGCCCTCCTGCGGCATCATGTCCTTCCAGATGGGTGTCTTCGGCGGCATCATCGTCGGCATCGGCGTGGCACTCCTACACAACCGATACCATAAGATTATCCTGCCGAATGCACTCTCCTTCTTCGGCGGTTCGCGCTTCATTCCCATCATCTCGACCATCGTCTTTCTCTTCGTCGGGATTGCTATGTACTTTGTCTGGCCGCTTGCACAGCAGGGCATCTTCGCCCTCGGCGGCCTTGTCACGGGCACGGGCTACATCGGCACGCTGATCTTCGGTATCATCAAGCGTGCACTCATCCCCTTTGGACTGCATCACGTCTTCTACCTGCCATTCTGGCAGACGGGCGTCGGCGGCTCAATGATGATCGACGGACAACTCATCCAAGGCGGTCAGAACATCTTCTTCGCGCAGCTCGCCTCGCCGGATGTCGCACATTTCAGTGCGGATGCAACGCGCTACTTCTCCGGTGAGTTCATCTTTATGATCTTCGGCCTGCCGGGTGCGGCTCTCGCGATGTACCACTGCGCACGACCCGAAAAGAAAAAGGTTGCGGGCGGACTGCTCCTCTCGGCGGCACTCACCTGCATGCTCACGGGCATCACGGAGCCAATCGAATTCTCGTTCCTCTTCGTCGCCCCCGCGCTCTTCGCCGTGCAGGTCGTACTCGCGGGTGCGGCATACATGATTGCGCACATGCTGAACATCGCCGTGGGTCTTACCTTCTCGGGCGGGCTTCTCGACTTCTTCATCTTCGGTATCCTTCAGGGCGAGGCAAAGACGAGCTGGATGTACGTCATCCCCGTCGGCGTGATCTACTTCTTCCTCTACTACTTCATCTTCCGCTGGATGATTCAGCACTTCGGCTTCAAGACGCCGGGGCGCGAGGACGATGACGAGGAGACAAAGCTCTATACCAAGGCGGACTACAAGGCACGCGAAGGAGCCGGCAGCTCTGCTGACGGTGATGCAGGTTTCGATGCCAAGAGTGCAGCGATTGCCAAGGGACTCGGCAGCAAGCGCAACATCACGTCCGTGGACTGCTGTGCGACACGCCTGCGGTGCTCGGTCGCAGATTCCTCTCTTGTAAATGAAAAGCTGCTCAAGGCGACGGGCGCGGTCGGCGTGATTGTGAAGGGCACGGGCGTGCAGGTCATCTACGGCCCGCAGGTCGCCGTCATCAAATCGAACCTTGAGACCTATCTCGAGACAGCACCCGAGGTCGAGCCGGAGGACGATGCGCCTTCCGCAGCCCCCGTCGAGGAGCATTCCGCCGCCGCAGAAGCACCAGCAGCGGCTTCCACAAGCGAAAAGCATACGCTTTGCAGCCCCGTCACGGGCACGGTGCATCCGATCACGGAGGCACCGGATGATGCGTTTGCGAGCAAGATGATGGGCGACGGCTTCTTCGTCTACCCGACGGTTGGTGAGGTACTCGCCCCCGCCGATGGTGAGGTTGTCTTCGTCTTTGACACGAAACACGCCATCGGCATGAAGAGCGCGGACGGCACGGAGTACCTGCTCCACATCGGCGTCGACACCGTCGCACTCGGCGGCAAGGGCTTCAACGTCTTTGTCAAGGCAGGACAGCAGGTAAAGAAAGGCGACAAGCTGATGGAGTTCGACATCGACTACATCCGCGCCAACGCGACATCGGACGCCTGCCTTGTGATCTTCACAGGACTGCCCGAGGGCACAAGCGTCGAAATGACTGCCACGGGCGAGGTCAAGGCCCTTGATCCCGTTGCCAGAATCTGACCCCCGTGTCATAGAAAAAGCAGTTTGTCGATGAGCAGACTGCTTTTTCTGTACCATTTGTTACTCGCATAGATATGAATGTCTGTGGTATAATGACATTGTTTCAATCGTACATCGTACATCAGGGGGAAATGACAATGAACCATACAAAAACAAAAGCACCATTTCGCTATGACATTGTGGGGAGCTTTCTGCGCCCCGCCGCACTCATGAAGATGCGTGAGGCATACGCCGCAGGAAATGCAGGCGCAGAGGAACTGCGTGCAGCGGAGGATGCGGCAATCCGTGGCCTCGTCGCAAAGGAGAAGGAGGTTGGGCTGCGCGCGGTCACGGACGGCGAGTTCCGCCGCCGTTACTGGCATCTGGACTTTCTTGCAGCACTGGGCGGCGTCGAAGAGGTCGGTGCATCGCATTGGTCCGTCACATTCAAGGGAGCACAGCCAAAGGCGTCGACAGTAAAAATTGTGGACAAGGTGGACTTCGGAGCGCATCCGTTTCTCGGTCACTTCCGTTTCCTAAACGATCTCGCAGGGGATGCCCTCGCAAAGATGACGATCCCCTCCCCCAGCATGCTGCACCTCATCTGCTGCGTGCGTGCGACGGACTACGCGCCGATTCCGCGTTACGAGAACGAGGATGCGCTCTTTGAGGACATCGCCCTCGCCTATCAGAAGGCCATTCGTGCATTCTATGAGGCAGGCTGCCGCTATCTGCAGCTCGACGACACGTCCTGGGGCGAGCTCTGTGATCCGGAGAAGCGTGCAGCGTACGAGGCGCGCGGCTTCGACCTCGACCGCATCGAGCGTGCCTACGTCGCGATGATCAACCGTGCATTGGAGGCAAAGCCTGCGGACATGACGATCACCATGCACATCTGCCGCGGGAATTTCCGCTCGACATGGTTCTCCTCGGGCGGCTATGAGCCCGTCGCGGAGATTCTCTTCGGCGGCTGCCATGTTGACGGCTTCTTCCTCGAATACGATTCCGACCGTGCAGGCGGTTTTGCCCCCCTCGACTATATCAAGGATCAGCGCGTCGTTCTCGGACTGGTCACCTCAAAATCGGGCACGCTCGAAAAGAAGGAGGATATTGTCGCCCGCATCCACGAGGCGGCAAAGCACGTCCCGCTCGATCAGCTCTGCCTCAGCCCGCAGTGCGGCTTCTCCTCAACCGAGGAGGGAAACCTCCTGACGGAGGAGGAGCAGTGGAACAAACTGCGCTTTATCAAGGAGATCGCGGAATCCGTCTGGAAGTGAGCACGTGTGATACAGCAACGGCGGCACATCAGTCATTCGTACCGATGTGCCGCCGTTTTCTTTGCATGTTTATTTGATAAACCCAACTTGCTTACAAATTTCTTCGCACGCCTTTTCCTTACGTTTGTTGAAGATCACCTTGTTTTCCTCAAATAGATTGCGCCCGTGGCTGTCGATGGAGACAATGAGCGGACCAAACTCCTTCACCTTGCACGTCCAGAGCGTTTCGGGCATCCCAAGGTCGAGCCAGTTCGCGTCCACGATCTCCTCGACACAGGTTGCGGCGACGACGGCGCAGCCAGCCGGAAAGACGCAGTGGAGCGCCTTATGGTCACGACAGCCACGCATTGTACCGTCCTTCATGCCGCCCTTGCCGATGATGAGCCGTACACCCGTCTCAGCAATAAACGCCTCCTCGAATTTCTCCATGCGCATACTGGTCGTTGGTCCGACCGTAACCATCTCATATTTTCCCTCACCGCGTTTACGGATGATGGGGCCTGCATGGAGAATTGCACCGTTCTTCACATCGACGGGAAGCTTCCTCCCCTCCTCGATGACGCGGCGATGCGCCACGTCACGGCAGGTTGTGAGATACCCGGTGAGGTAGATCACATCACCAACGTTGATGTCCGCGAGATCTTCGGGCTGAATCGGGGTCGTCAGAACTTTCTTCTCCATCAGAAATCCACCTCCGCATGCGAGAGAATCTTATAGTCAAGATTCTTGTCAAAGATGATGTGTCCGCGCCGATGCGACCAGCAGCCGACGTTTACGGCGACGCCGATTACGGACGGATGGCGCGCGCTGTTCTCAATGTTGACGCCGAGGACGGAGTGCTTGCCCATGAGTCCCTGCGGACCGAGGCCGATGGCGTTGATGCCGTCCTCAAGCAGCTGCTCCATCTTAGCGGCGCGCGGATTTGGATTGTGTGACCCAATGGGGCGCATGAGTGCCTTCTTTGAGTGGAGCGCCGCAACCTCGACCGACGTGCCGACACCAACGCCAACGAGCAGCGGCGGGCAGGCATTCAGCCCATAGCTCGTCATAACATCGAGCACAAAGCGTGTCACGCCTTCGTAGCCCTCGCCCGGCATCAGCACCATTGCCTTGCCCGGCAGCGTGCAGCCGCCGCCCGCCATATAGGTATGGATCTCGATATCGTCACGGTCAGGCACGATCTCCCAAAAAATCGACGGAATCTCTTTACCGACGTTCTTGCCCGTGTTAAACTCGTCAAACGTCTCCACGGCGTTGTGTCTGAGAGGCGCGTCCGCCGTCGCCTGTACGACAGCCGCGTGCAGGATCTCCTCCATCGCACCCATATATGGGAAGTTCGCCCCGCATTTCAGGAAGAACTGCGCCGCGCCCGTGTCCTGACAGCTCGGGCGGTTCAGCTTCATCGCAAGTTCCTGATTCTTCTCCATCGTCTCATAGATTGACTTCGCCAAAGGAGCATCCTCCTCACCAGCGAGTTCGGCGATCTTGGCCCGCACATCATCCGGCAAGCGCTTCCCCGTGTACGCTACGAACTTCGCGAGCACATCCGTCATGCGCGCAGAGGCTTCCGCTTTCGTCATAGAAATCTCTCCTTTATATAAATACACAGAGTTACCGAACACAACGTTACCAAATACCGAGGATCTTCCACCAGACGGGGCCGATGCCGATCCATATAAGGACGTTGATGACGGAGCAGAGGAAGCCCATCCTCCACCACTGTTCCTGCGTCACATAGCCCGCACCGAAGTAGATGGGAGCCGACCCCGTGGAGTAATGTGTCAGCCCCGCCATAAGATTCGAGAGAAAAGCCAGTCCGAGCGCGGCGAGATAGGGCGGTGCGCCTGCAGCCACGGCGACGGCGAGGAACGCCGCATACATCGCTGTTGCATGCCCCGAGAGGCTCGCAAAACCATAGTGACTGTAGAGGTAGACCAGAAAGAGAATGCCGAGCGTCAGTCCCCATGAAATCCCTGTCATCGCCCCCGTGACGCTGGCGGCGAACCATGGAATAAAGCCAATCTTATTCAGTGCACCCGCAAGGCTGACGACGCCGCCCATCCACATCATGCCATCCCATGCGCCCTTTTCCTTCAGCACATCCTCCCATGTGAGGACGCCTGTGAGGAGCATTGCCGTCACACCGAGCAGAGCGGCAATGGTTGCATTCACGCCCGTATAGCCCGATGTACTCCAAAGGAGAAGCGCACCGACAAAGATGCCGCAGATGATTTTCTCATCGCGTGTCATCCGGCCCATCTCCGCAAGTTTTTCACGCGCGAGCGACTGCGCCTCGGGCGTTTCCCGAATCTCGGGAGGATAGAACTTATAGAGGACATAGGGCAAAACAATCATCGAAAGCAGGACGGGCACGATGCCCGCCGTCGCCCAAAGTCCCCACGAGAGTTCGATCCCCGCCGTGTCGCGCGCCAGCTCCGCCATCAGGGGGTTCGGTGCGCACGCCGTCAAAAACGCAGCGGCAATCGGCGCATCCACCTGGAAGGATACAACGAGCAGGAACGCACCGATTCTGCGCGCTGTCGCGCCCGGCTCCGACCCAAAAACCGAGGCGAGACTGCGTACAATCGGAAAGAGAATACCGCCCGAACGTGCGGTGTTCGACGGCGTTGCGGGCGCAATGATGAAGTCGCTGAGAACAAGCGTATAGGCTAGTTTCAGGCTGCTCGATCCAAATTTCAGAATGAGACAGTAGGCGATCCGCCGCCCGAGTCCCGTCTTGATGAAGCCCTGTGCGAAGAGGAATGCCGACACAATCAGCCAAATGACCGTATTGCTGAATCCCGCGAGTGCCTCCGCCGGCTTGATCGTATTGGTCAGCGCCGCAAATGTAATCGCCGCAAGTGCGACCGTTCCAAGCGGGAATGGCTGCAAAATGAACCCCAGAATCGTACCCGCGAAGATCGCAAACAGATGCCATGCCGCAGGAGTCAGCCCATCGGGTATCGGCATGAACCAGAGGACGGCAATCAGTCCTGCCGTCAGAAAGCATCGTACTCCCTTACTCAAAAGAGTCCCCTCCCTTAATGATATATAATACACAGTGGACGGTTTTGTTCGCCCATTCCTCCGAGAGCATCTGCACAGACTCTTTACTTATATTTGATTATACGTTATTCTTTCCTATAAGTCGAATACGTAAAATCCTATTTTATTGATAAGAAAAATCTTATATCGAGGTGCATCATGGAGTTCCGACAGTTCCGCTATATCTTAAAAATTGCCGAGGAGGGCACACTCTCAAGTGCAGCGAAAAAACTCTACGTCTCACAGCCATCGCTCTCACAGATGCTTGCCGCCCAGGAAAAGAAGATCGGGGCACCGCTTTTCGACCGCGGCGGCACATGCCTCACACCAACCGCCGTCGGCAGGCTGTATCTTGAAACAGCGCGCAGCATCATCGCACTCGACGAAGCGTTCCATCAGCAGGTGGACGACTGCATGCGCGGCGCAGCAGGTAATGTGACGGTTGGGCTGACGCAGTTCCGCAGTACACATCTTCTCGCGCCCATGCTGCCCGCCTTTCGTGCAAAATATCCAAAGATCATGCTGCATCTTCGCGAGGACACGACCTACCGACTCGAGGAGCTTGCCGAGGCGGGGGAGACGGACTGCATCATTTCGCTGCTGCCCGTAAGCGAGCATCGTTTCGACTACGATGTGCTCTTCAAGGAGCGGCTTCTGCTCGCACTGCCTCCCGCGCATCCCATAAGCACGGCTCTCGGACTGTTGCCCGGTGACCGTACAGCACCGCCAATCGTTCCGCTTACCGCACTTCGCGACACACCGTTCCTCCTGATGCACCGCGAGCAGAAACTCCACGATACGCTCTTCATGTTCTGTAAGGCGGCAGGCTTCCTCCCGCAGGTTACGCTTGAGACGCGCAGCATGAACACGGCACATGCGCTTGCGGGCGCAGGACTCGGTGCCGCGATTCTCCCCGAAACACTCATTGTCGCTGCACCGCCCGCCAATCCGCCCTGCTACGCTGCCATCGAGGGCGACCCGCATCGCACAATCATCCTCGCCCGCGCAAAGAACCGCTACCTCCCCCGCGCCGTTGATATTTTTCGAAAGGAACTGCAGGCGTTTTGTGCAAAGCGAGGATAAAAAAGCTGCTGTACGAAGCTAAAAGATCTTCATACAGCAGCCCTGCTCTAATTTTCCAGGAATCCATCACCAACAAGAGAAGCCTTCAGACCCGGTGTGATTTTTTCGTCCGATCATGGTGAAAAACCGGACACGCGGCAAAGTCTATGTGGGGAATTTCCCGCCGAGATGCGGAAAAAAAGATGCGTCAAGACAGCGCGGCTGAATTTATCAGTGCTTCCCTTACTTCACAACATCCCCATGCCAGTTGTTGATTCCGCCCATCTCCACAATATGCGTATAGCCCATGTTCGCGAGCTTTTGCGCCGCCTGCTGACTGCGTGCACCGCTGCGGCAGTAGACAAAGATCATCTGATCCTTATCGGGGAGCTCCTTTGGCGGCACCGTAGTAATGGATTCGTTCGGTACATTGATGGCATGCGGAATATGTCCGCCTGCATATTCCCCTGCGGTCCGCACGTCCAAAATAATATAGTTCGTATTCTCCGCCATCATCTGCTGCGCCTCATCGGATGCGACGCGCTGAAATGCTGCCATCGCCTCTTCCTTTCCCTCCGATGCCGCTGACGACTGTGCTCCGCCGCAGCCGGAGACAGACAGCATCAGCATAACGACGAACATCAATACCATCCATATTCTCATCGTATCACTCCTTCAAAATAGACTTGTTCTTTTATTATAACAGTTATCCGTATTTTTTGCAAACGGTATACGAAAAAACCGCCGCACCAGAATGATGCAGCGGCGAAAAAATCAATTAACGTTTCATACTAATGAGCGTTTCAAGCATCTCATCGGCAACAGTGATGATCTTCGAGTTGGACTGGAATCCACGCTGAGTAACAATCATATCCGAAAATTGGTCGGCAAGGTCAACATTGGACATCTCAAGTGCTGACGGTGTAATCGTACAGCCGAGATCCGATGCGGTTTTAACATTTGCTGCGCCTGAGTTGTTCGACTGCTGGAAGAAGTTCCCTCCGGCACGCGTCAGCCCTGACGGATTATTGAACTGCGCGATGGCAAGCTGTGCCTCCGCCTTGATCTTGCCATTCGAATAAACGCCCGTGATCGTTCCCGTACTGTCGATTGTCACATTCTTCAGAACGCCTTCGGCATTGCCATCCGACTCTGCCTTGATCGTGCTGCTGCCGCTGTACTGCGTGAGCGCACCAAGGCTGACAGTCACTTTATGCGGCTTTGGCTCCTCTGCACCTTCCCGTTTATAAGACAAAGATACAGTTGCGTCCCCGCTCACATAATGCCCGGTCTGGCTGAACTTCAATCGAGTCTTTGTCAGTTGCGCAGAGACCTCTGTTCCATTATCTTCTTTGTAGCTATAGGTGTCATCGGCGCCGAGGCTCATATCCCACTCATTTGCCCCCACTTTGCGGAATACGAGAGGAATGCTGTGCGCCCCGCCAAGACTGTCATAAACTGTAAACGTCGTCACGGATGGTGGGTAATACATATTGCCAACCGTATACTCCCCATTGATCGCGCCAGAAAATACCTGCCCGTCCTTCGTAGTTAGCGTAACTTCTGTAGGCTCCTTCGCCTTTCGTGCAATCGACTTAATCGTGCCTTCGCTGCCATCGACGCGTCCCTTATAGATATAGCGCTGATTCTTCTCTGTAACCGTAAATGGCGACGTCGCATTCGGTGCTTCATTCGTATCCAATACGGTTCCATCACTGTATGTATGTGGGGTATGGATTTTCGCTCCTGCATCAGCTTCAATCTTTTTTGTCACGAGAGAGAACGTCACATTTTGTCCATCAGAATAAACAAAATCTTTCGGGTTTGGGACAGTAATCTTCACATTTGTGAACGTTTGTCCTCCAATTGTCGCGGTCGACAAGGTGAGTTCCGTTGCTCCCATGGTCGAGGCCGAGGTTGTAACGCCGCCAGGCGTCTTGATCGTTCCCGTTATCGTCGACAAATCTCCGATAGTAAATGTTCCTGCAGTATGTGTAACAGTAATTGGACTGCCCGAACTATCGACGATACCAAAGACCGAAGACTTATCTCCCTCATAAGTAACTTTGACGTTTGCACCATTGGCTTCAATTGAATCGACCGTTGTCGAAAAAAGAGGTTTCCCCGTGACGGGAGTTCCCGTAATCGTAACAGGATTATTCGTCGTAAAGGGATATCCCGCCACCCCATCCTCCAAGGGAATTGATTTCGTGGTACCAGTCATACCGAGGGACATTTCCCCCACAGAGCTTTGCGTATACGTCCCGAGTGACTTCTGCGTCCCATCTTTATACTTTGCAACGATGCTCGCGATCTCATAGCCCTTCGTGTTGGCGTTTAAATTGTTCAAATAGGTAGCAGCCCCTGTCATCTCCGGCTGCATGCTCTTTCCTGCCTTGATCGTGATATTACCAGGCTGCTCCGTAGTTACCAATTCACCGTTCTCACGTGCCATCCATCCCTGCACAAACAAACCGTTGCCAGGTAAGACATAGTTGCCCTGCGCATCGAACTCGAAAGCTCCATCACGTGTATAATACGTTCCCGACCCATTCTTTACGATAAAGAGGCCATTCCCCGAAAGAGCAACATCGGTGTTCTTTCCTGTTCCCTGCGCACTGGCATCGCCAAAGATCGTATCGATAGAGGCGACGTTCATCCCAAGACCAATCTGCTTCGGATTGATACCACCAAGGTTCCCCGTGGGTGCAGATGCTCCTGAGCTTGTCTGATACAGTGTATCGGCAAAAGTGACACGACTTGCCTTGTACCCCACGGTATTCACATTTGCAATATTATGCCCGACGACATCCATACGGGTCTGATGTCCTTTAAGCCCTGACACCCCCGAAAACATCGAACGCATCATAATAAATCTCTCCCCTCACATATTACAAAATGGCAGCACTGTCGATGTTGGTAAAGATGTTTTCCTTCGCACTCGCGTCATCGAGTGCCGTGATCACCGTGCGATTTTTTACGCTGACGACCATGGCAAGCCCATGACTCATGTAAATGAGCGCATCGCGCACGCCCTTTGCCGCCATACGATCAACCGCATCATCAATCCGTGCGAGATCATCTGCCGTGAGATCGACGCCGCGCTGTTCGATCCGCGCCTTTGCGTGCGCCGAGAAACGCGTACGGCTCTCCGCCTGATTGAGCAGTGCCTGAAAAGCATCCATGGGTAGAGACGCTCCCTGTCCCCTGCCGACGCGTGCGCTTCCCTGCTCGGCGCCCCCTTGTACAGCAGGATTTACTTTCATTTTTCACCTACACTTTATAACATATTTTATAACATAATTTTTCAATCACTATATCGTATATATTTCATATTTACTTAAGCATTTTATAGATATGTTTTACAACAATATATCAATCATATATTTTATAACCACTCATATATAAACTAACCATGAGGTGATATATATGACCACAAAACTAGTAATCACAAAGAAAAAACGCGGAGAGGATGGGCATAAAACCCTATCCATCCGCGTACGGGAAGATATTATTGACCGTCTGGACGACCTCGCTGGTCAGACGGGGCGCTCACGCAACGAATTGATCGGACTATTGCTCAATTTCGCGCTGAACAACAGTGAAGTCGTCGCTGAGCGGTAAGTAATCGCTGATAGATTCAACCTGTTTTTCACATCGAAATCTTGCTCTGATGGCAAGAGCGGAGGGGATCCGTCTGAATCAGTTGGCTGCCGCGCTAATTGCCGGTGGGCTCAAAGGCGTTACAAATACATACGAAAAGAGCCGTGATACGGCATAATTTCCGTATCACGGCTCTTTTCGTTCCATGACAAATCATTCTATATCACTTCTGCAGCAACACCGTCAGTGAAACAGAATCATAATCGCACCGCCGATGGTCGGCAGGGCAACAATCCAAAAGCGCAAAACAGGCAGCGGCGCTAGGTGCGTCAGCTTTGCCCCAGCATACGAGCCGAGCGAGAGCGCGACGAGCGTCTGGATGAACAGCCACGGCTCCAGCTGTCCATAGAGGAGATAGCCGATGCCGCCGCTGATCGAGATGGGCACGATGATCATCATCGTTGTTCCGATGGCCTGCAGGAGCGACACACCGAACACGACCATGAGGGCGATCTGTATATAGGCCGCAGAGCCGATGCCGAACGCGCCAGAGAGGACGCCGCAGAGAAAGCCGATGGGCAGTCCATAGAGATAGAGCCGCCGCCCCGTCAAGAGCTCCTCACGTACGTGGATATGCGCCGAGAGCCACACGGCACGGTAAATGCGCAGATAGAGGAGGAAGGCGCTCGACAGGAGCATGACGCCCGTAAAGAGGCTGAGATTTGGTGCCTCCATGTGGTTGGAAATCACCGCACCGAGGAGCGCCCCGAGAAGGCCGCCCGCGCCAAGTACCGCCCCTGTCAGGGGCACGACTTCACGCTCGCGGTAGTGACTGACTGCCCCCGACAGTGTCGTAAATGCCATAGATCCGAGGGCGACGGCAAGCGCCTGATGGATGGGCACGCCGAATCCGACGACGAGCAAAGTGATGATCACGCCGCTGCCGCCCGCCCCGACAAAACCGATAATTCCGCCCATGAGAAGCATCGATAAGAAGAGCATACCTGCCCCGCCCCCATTTTTTCATTACGATAGAAAACAAAAAAGAAGCCGTAAACGGCTCCTATCCATTTCGATGGTGACGCCTATGGGATTCGAACCCATGAACCCGCCGTGAGAGGGCGGTGTCTTAACCACTTGACGAAGGCGCCGAATTTGGTGACGCCTATGGGATTCGAACCCATGAACCCGCCGTGAGAGGGCGGTGTCTTAACCACTTGACGAAGGCGCCACATATGTCAACGGAAGTTACTATATCATAGGGGGGGAGAAAAATCAAGGAAATTTTTTGAATCACTTTTTTGGGCGTACAGCCAAAGCCAAAGATGAGTACGGCAAGGGAGACGCCGCTCGACATGCCGAGAAAGATGCCGCCAACATGTGCACCGACGAGAAGCATCCCAAACACAACAATGAGTTCAAGCCAAAACATACATTACATCCTTACATCTCAATTGCTCAAAAGTGCCCCCCACGCCTGCATCGTGGGGGGCATTGTATTTTAGGAAGCTCAGCAATTCCTTTACTTCAGCGCGTACCCGTTGCCATACATCTTGTCCTGTTCTTTACGCACCTGATAGAGCTGCGTGGACGTATCGAGGTCGACCATGTCGAGTGTGAGGAGTGTGCCCTTTTTGACATCGCATTTCATGCGTGCGTTTTTGTTGACGAGGGGGTAGACGACGTAGCCGTTTCGGTACGTCTCCTCGGCTGTCGCAATCGAGGCGTAGGTCGTGTAGCCGCCGATGCCATCAAGGCTTTCCCCCGCCTTCAGGTCGCGCTTGGCGACGGTGATGCACTCGCTGACCGGGCCGTCAAGCGGGATGATGGTCGGTTCGCCGTCGATGACGATTTTCGCCACGCTGAGCGGCGTCTCGAGGTTGCAGAGATGATAGGGGCGATAGAGGGTCCAGAGGGGGCCATGCCCCATCTGGAGATAGTCCATCACGTAGGCAGCATCCTCATTCGGACATGCGACGGTGACAAAGACGCCGGGCGCAATGCCATTGACATACTCCACGACGCCGTGCCGATTCAGGATACCGCCATCCTTCTTGAGCTTAAAGAGTTCGTTGAGATCGGCGCAGCAATGCTGCGGCGAGCCCGCGGGACCGTGAGCACCGATCACGTCGGGGACAAAGCCTGTGGCGTTCGACATCGCCGTCATCTCGACCATGGTCTTCGTGCCGTCCTTGAACGAGGTGAGCATGCGCGGGTTCATCTTGCGGCGGACTGCTTCCTCGTACACGGTATCGGGATTGCAGTCATAGTCGATCTTGTTGTTCTTGCCCTTGCCAATGACCTTGACATCCAGCCCCATCGCACACGCAAAGGAGTAGAGCTCCATGACCGCACCCGGCTCGTCGCCTGCCGAGCCGGTATAGATGACGCCGTTCTTGTCGCCGAGCTTCTTGAGATAGCTGCCGATGACCACATCGGTCTCAACGTCCATCATGACGACGTGCTTTTTGTTGTTCAGTGCGTCGATCGCGATCCGCACGCCGACTTCGGGCACGCCTGTCACATCAATGGCGACCTCGACGAGGTTCGCGTGCGAGATAAATGTGTCGTTCTCTGTCGCAACGTACTTGCCCTGCTCCATGTAGCGATTTGCCTCATCGATGGTCTTTGCGACGGCGATATCCTCGTCACGGACACCCGCGGTATGAAAGGCCTTGATGACCTTATCCAGTGTATGATCGGCAACAATGGCAGGCATAATGCCCTTCATGAGCACCATCTGCGAAACCAGTCCGCGCCCCATCTGCCCCACACCCACGATGCCTGTGCGGATGATCTTGCCCTCTGCCTCGCGTTTCGCGAGTTTCTTATCTATATTCAGCATGCGAAACTCCTTTTGCTCCTCTGTCGATGGAGCTCTATTATCTTCATGCTCTGTAGTATAGCACTGTATCTGTATTTTAACAATCCGTCGATATAGATTGTAAAACAAAAAGAAGCATGCTCCACTGATAGGAAACATGCTTCTTCGCTATTTCACGATATGATCGAGGGCAACTGCCTTACATCATGCCGCCCATACCGCCCATGCCGGGTGCACCTGCAGGTGCCGGAGCCTCAGGCTCGGGCTTGTCCGTGACGAGCGTCTCGGTCGTGAGCACCATGGCAGCGATAGATGCCGCATTCTGCAGGGCAGAGCGCGTGACCTTCGCCGGGTCGACAATGCCCGCGCCGATCATGTCGACGTAGGTGTTCTCGAGTGCATTGAAGCCAACGCCATCGCCCGCCTTCTTCACGCTGTCGACGACAACCGAGCCCTCAAGGCCTGCATTCTCAGCGATCTGGCGCACCGGAGCCTCGACCGCACGGCGCACGATCTCGACGCCGACCTTGACGTCGCCCTCGACGTTCAGCTTGTCGAGTGCCGGGAGGATGTCGATGAACGTCGTGCCGCCGCCGGCAACGATGCCCTCTTCGACTGCCGCACGCGTTGCATTGAGTGCATCCTCAACACGGTACTTCTTGTCCTTCATCTCGACTTCTGTCGCTGCACCGATCTCGACCACAGCAACACCGCCGGCGAGCTTTGCCAGACGCTCCTGCAGCTTCTCACGGTCAAAGTCGGACGTGGTCTCTGCGATCTGCTTCTTGAGCTGTGCCACGCGTGCGGAGATCTGTGCCTTGTCTCCTGCACCGTCGACAATCGTCGTCTCCTCCTTGGAGGAACGCACCTGACGTGCACGGCCGAGATCCTCGATCGTGACGCTGTCGAGCTTGCGGCCGACCTCTTCGCTGATGACCGTGCCGCCCGTGAGGATAGCGATATCCTCGAGCATCGCCTTGCGGCGGTCGCCAAAACCCGGTGCCTTGACCGCGAGTGCCTTGAACGTGCCGCGCAGCTTGTTGACCACGATGGTCGCAAGAGCCTCACCGTCAAGGTCCTCTGCGATAATGACGATCTGCTTGCCCTGCTTCACGACCTGCTCCAGAACGGGCAGGATATCCGCGACCGAGGAGATCTTGCGGTCGGTGATGAGCACATAGGGATCATCCATGACGGCTTCCATCTTGTCCGTATCCGTCACCATGTACGGCGAGATATAGCCGCGATCGAACTGCATGCCCTCAACAACGGAGAGGTTCGTGTCCATGGTCTTGGACTCCTCAACCGTGATGACGCCGTCCTTGCCGACCTTCTCCATCGCCTCTGCGATGAGCTCGCCGACCTCGGAGTCTGCCGAGGAGATCGACGCGACCTGCGCGATCTTTGCCTTCGTCTCGACCTTCTGTGCCTTGCTCTTGATCTCCTCGACCAGCGTCTTGACCGCCATGTCGATGCCCTTCTTGACGATCATCGGGTTCGCGCCCGCCACGACGTTGCGCATGCCCTCCTGGATCATCGCCTGTGCGAGGAGCGTCGCCGTCGTCGTGCCATCGCCCGCGATGTCGTTCGTCTTCGTCGCAACTTCCTTCACGAGCTGTGCGCCCATGTTCTCGAACGGATCCTCGAGCTCGATGTCACGTGCAATCGTCACGCCGTCATTCGTGATCGTCGGTGCGCCGTACTTCTTATCGAGGACAACGTTGCGTCCCTTCGGGCCAAGCGTTACCTTGACCGCATTTGCCAGTGCATCAACGCCGCGGCCAAGAGCGCGGCGTGCCTCTTCGTCAAACAGAATCTGCTTTGCCATTTATATTGCCTCCACGTTTCGTCTATCTAAGGTAACACTGATAAAATGAGGTCTGCCAAATTGGCGTAGATTTTTTGTCCGAACAAGGTGGAAAACCAGACGCAGAGTGGGGCTCTGTGGAGGATTTTCCGCCGAAGTACGGGCGAAAAAGATGCGTCAAGATGGTAGTGCCGAATTTATCAGTACTTCCCTAATTACAGGATTGCCAGAATGTCGCTCTCGCGAACAATGAGGTAGTCCTTGTCGTCAACCTTGATCTCAGAGCCCGAGTACTTCGAGAAAACGACGCTGTCGCCTTCCTTGACCTCAAGGCCTGCACGCTGTCCGTTCTCGAGGAGCTTGCCCGTACCGACCGCAACGACCTTGCCCTTCTGCGGCTTTTCCTTTGCCGTATCGGGGAGCACAATGCCGCTCGCCGTCGTGACATCGCTCTCTGCGACTTCAATGACAACACGTTCGCCCAATGGCTTAATCATGGTATCTTCCTCCTAGTTTATCCCAAATCTTTTTGTCGTGTTAGCACTCTCATTGACTGAGTGCTAACTTACGTTGTCTATAGTAAATGTTTTTAGTCAAAAAGTCAATAGGTATTTTGTAAAAAAGTCAAAAAAACAACAAAGAGCCATAAAAGGCTCTCTGCATAACATGTAAATTTTTCGTGCGAATGGGCGATGCCTCTAAGCGAACCCTAGTGGAACAAACGAGAAAAGTGTGCGGTATGCCCAGCAGCATTACTCCTTGAACGCCGCCACGAGGTTCTTGAGGCGCGCCGTCCCTTCCTTGAAGGTCTGGATCTTTGCAAGGATATTCTCGTACTCTGCCGCCATGGAGACGACTCTCTCCGCGATGCGCGTGTTGCCCTCCGCACCCTCGTGTGTCGCGTTGCGAATCCCCTCCATCGCCGCATTCATCTCGCTGACGGAGCCCAGCAGTTCCTGTGACCGCGACGTTGTCGCCTCTGCAGTTTTGCGGAAGAACTCCGCATCTGCCTTGTACTGCACTGCTGTTTTGTCCATCAGGTCATAATCGCCGCGGATGTTTTCATCAATGAAGGTGAGCAGCCTATGCGTACCGTCAGAGAGAGCCTGCACCGAGCCCGTAACCTGCCCCGTGAGGCCCTTGATCTTCTCTGCCGTTCCGCGCGACTGCTCGGCGAGCTTTCCGACCTCGCCCGCGACCACGGCAAAGCCGCGTCCCTGCTCACCTGCACGCGCTGCCTCGATGCTTGCGTTCAGAGCGAGGAGGTTCGTCTGTTCGGCGATCTCGGAGATCTCCAGCGTGAGCTGTCCGATCTGGTCGACGACCTTCGAGGACTCGATCGCCTCTGCCACAGAGTCCTTCGTCGAGCCGTAGATCTGACGCGTATTGAGACGCGACTGCTCCATCGTCGTCTGGAGATCGGCGGCACGCTGTGCAACCTCGCGCGTATACTCCTCGCTCTCGCGTGCTGCGTCCGCTGCCCCCTTGATCCCATCGTTCAGCTCCCCGCTGAGATGCTGGACACTGGATGTAGATGCTGCTGTCTCCTCCATGCCTGCGGACATCTCCTCGGTCACGGCAGACATGTCCTGCGTGTCATTGTTGAGCCCGTGCAGCATTTCCTCAAGCTCGGCAACCATCGCATCGGTCTGCTCTGCCTCCTCGTGCACCTGCTTCATAAAGCCCTGCATCTTGCCGAGTGCCTTGACCACCGTACCGATTTCATCCGCACGGTCAGAGAGTTCGCGCGGGATCTCACGCGAGAGGTCGCCGGACGCGACGGCACTCAGATGTCCGATGGAGGAAGCGAGCGGATCGGAGATGTTATCTGCAATACGGCGCGACACAAGAACACCAAACCCCACCGCAATGACGATGATGATGGCAAAGCTATAGACTGTACGGTCATAGCGCGCATTGTTCGCCTCAAAGAGCTGCTTTCCCTGGAACACGTTATCGGGTGTAAGCACCGCCATATTGCTTGAGATGACGGTGAGCGAGGCGAGATTGTCAAAGATCGCGACGCGATCCTCGGGGGTCGTCCCCATATTGTTGACCGCGCCGACCTTGTCCGCCGCGACGGTCAGATTTTTTTCCAGTTCGGCAATCGTCGCCTGTGCCCGCTCGCTCGTGTCGATCTTCTTGAGCTCCTCCATGTCGTGATGGAGCGCGTTCAGATTACCGAGCACATCGTCCACGAGAATCTTGCGGTTGTCCGCTGTGATTCCCTCCTGTAAGATGTACGGCACATTGACGCTGATTTTCCGCAGACGCGTATTGGCATCGTTCAGATACTGTGTCGACATGAGATTATGGTGATACATATCGTCAAGCGACTGCTTTGCCTGATCGTTCGAGTAGATACCGACGACGGCGACAACGAGGATGGCTGCCAAGAGGAATACGGACAGGATGAACACCTTTGTCCGCACGGCATAGTCCTTCATTGCCTCCGCAGAGATGAACGGCAGATTCATGGCACTCCCCTCCTCACTTCGCCTGCGCGAGATTGTCCGCAGTTATGGACGTAAACGGAATCGCAAGATCCCCACTCGGCGGATTCCCCTTGAGGAAGCCCTCTGCTAGTGTGAGTGCCCCCTCACCCTGCGCTTTTGCATCCTGCTTGACCGTCTGCGCCATCTCGCCCACCTCGACAGCGGCAAGTCCCGCAGGGGTGGCATCGACCGCAGAGACAAGGCATCCACTGAGGCGGTTTGCCCCCTTGAGTGCGGCAATCGCACCGAGTGCCATCTCATCATTTCCTGCAACGACACCGTTGATCTCGGGGAACATATTCATCCAGAGCATCATGGTCTTCAAGGCCTCGGCCTTGCTCCATCCGGCATCCACGAACGAGAGCAGCTGAACGTCGGAACGCTTGTCCAGACACGCTGCCTTGAACCCCTCCCAACGGCCGACGGCACTGCTCTGCGTCTCATCGCCCTGCAAATACACGATCTTCGCGTTCGGCGGCAGATGCGCTGCCATGTACTCGCCCTGCATACGCCCCGCCTCCACATCGTCGGAATAGGCGCGGAGCACCTGTCCGCCCGCAACGCTGCGGTTGACTGTGATGACGGGAATGCCCGCATCGTTTGCCTTTTCAATGGTCTTAACGATGCTGGAACCATCGGCAGCAAGCAGGATGATCGCCCCCGCGCCGCTGCCAATCGCCTCGTTCAGCTGGTCGATCTGCATATTTCCGTCGTTCTTCGCGTCGAGGAATTCGACCTCAATGCCGTCCGCCTTTGCCTTTGCGGCAAACGCGTCCTTGATCTGCGCGCAGAATCCGTCACTGTCATCGTAGTTTGCGTAGATGACCCGATCCGAACTCGCCCCCGGCAGCCCGCAGCCCGCCAGCGAAAGGCATGCAGCAGGCAGGAGCAGAAGCCCCCATGCCCTGAGATTCATGTCAAAACACTCCTTCCCTACCGAAAAAAACTACATCTGCTTGACGGGCACAGGTCCACGCGAGAGCGCAATCGCCCCCGTTCGTGCGATCTCGATGATGCCGTAGTCGGACAGCAGCTCCGAGAGGGCATCGATCTTCTTCGCGTCGCCCGTCAGCTCAATGACGACATTCTCCACGCCGACATCTACGATGCGCGCACGGAAAATGTTCACCACGTCGATGATCTCCGCACGGTTCTCCTTCGTTGCGTGCACCTTGATGAGCACAAGTTCACGCGTGATCGACTCGAACTGCGTGAGGTTGACGATCTTCACCACGTCGATGAGCTTGGAGAGCTGCGTCACGACCTGCCGCAGTTCGTTCTCCGAAGCGACCGAGACAACGATATTGATGCGCGTGACCGAGGTTTCCTCTGTATAGCCGGCAGAGATGCTCTCGATGTTGAAGGCACGGCGGCTGATGAGCCCTGCGATATGGGTCAGGACGCCCGGTTTGTTGTCGACGAGGACGGCAAGCAAATATTTGTCCATCTTATCTTCCTCCCAACACCATCTGATCGAGACGCTTTCCGCCCGGCACCATCGGCACGACATCCGCCTCCTCGGGCACGATGACGTCGATGAGGCGTGCTCCTTTTTCGCGGAGCACGCGCGGCAGAACTTCTGCGAACTCCGCCCGCGTTTCGATGCGACATCCCGCGACGCCCATCGCCGCAGCGAGCTTGACGAAGTCCGTCTTGCCCTTGAGCTCCGATGCGGAGTAATGATGATTGTAGAACAGACGCTGCCACTGACCAACCATGCCGAGGATGGAGTTATGTACGATGACAACCTTCACATCAATATCGTTGTCCGCGATGGTCGCAAACTCTTGGCAGTTCATCATGATGCTGCCGTCGCCCGTAATCAGCACAACTTCCTTGTTGGGACGCGCGAGCTTTGCCCCGATCGCCGCAGGAAGCCCGTAGCCCATCGTGCCGAGTCCGCCCGAGGTGAGGAAGCGGCGCGGCTCCGTACACGCATAGTACTGTGCTGCCCACATCTGATGCTGCCCCACATCCGTGACGCAGATGGTATCGGGGCCGACGATTTCGCGCACGCGGTGCAGGAGTTCCTCGGGGCGGATCGACTCACACTCCTTCCATCCGAGCGGATGCTTTTCCTCCATGGTGCGGACACTCGCCTGCCACGCCGGCATACGGGATGCCACATCTGCCGCCGCAGGACGCAGGGCATCGAGGAAGGCGGGCAGACTCTCGCGCAGCTCTCCGAGGACAGGGATGTCGGCGCGTACGTTCTTGTTGAACTCGGCGGGGTCAATGTCAAAGTGGACAATGCGTGCCTTCGGGGCAAACTCTGCCGCTGCGCCCGTCACGCGGTCGCTGAAGCGCGTGCCGACGGCGAGCAGCAGATCACAGTCCTGGATCGCCATATTGGAGGCATAGGTGCCATGCATCCCCGCCATCCCCGTATAGCCCGGCGTATCGGCGGGAACGCCGCCGAGCCCCATCAATGTCGAGACGGCAGGCATCCCCGTCAGCGTGAGGAGCTCCCGCACGTACGCAGATGTATCCGAGAGGATGACGCCGCCGCCGACAAAGAGCAGTGGCCGCTCCGCCGTACGGAGGGCGTCCGCTGCAGCGCATACGGCATCGACATCCAGAGAGACACTGCCGCTGTATCCGCGCAGTGCAGCGGCAGCAGGAGGGGCAAAGTCGATCTTCGCATCAAATACGTCCTTTGCCACGTCGATGACGACGACACCGGGACGCCCCGTCCGTGCAATGAAAAAGGCCTCCTTGACCACGCGCGGCAGATCGTGCACGTCCTTGACGAGGTAGTTGTGTTTCGTGATCGGTGTCGTAACGCCGACAATGTCCGCCTCCTGAAAGGAGTCCTTGCCGATGTAGGGATTGGCGACCTGCCCGGTGATGCAGACCATCGGAACAGAGTCCATATTCGCCGTTGCAATCCCTGTCACGAGGTTCGTCGCGCCCGGTCCAGAGGTCGCAAAGACCACGCCAACCTTGCCCGAGGCGCGCGCGTAGCCGTCTGCCGCATGTGCAGCACCCTGCTCATGGCGCGTAAGAATATGCGGAAATTTCATCTTATATACTTCATCGTACAGCGTGAGGACGGCGCCGCCGGGATAGCCAAAAACGACCTCCACACCCTCCTGCCTAAGGCTCTCCAAGAGAGCCCGCGCTCCATTCATCACCAAAGTAACTCCCCCTTTATCATAGAGTGAATTATAGAGCATTTCTGTCCATTTGACAAGGAAGGACTCAGCGATGTTCCCCCGCGAGTGCAATTGCATAGACACGCCGTGCTCCACCGTGCCGCAGAACGCGTGCACACTCCGTCAGCGTTGCCCCCGTCGTCATGATATCATCCACGAGCAGGAGATCTTTCCCCTGCACATCTGCGCCATCCACGAGAGCGAACGCGCCGCGCAGTTCCTGTCGCCGCTCCGTACGCGTCATCTCATAGAGTGGCATCGTCTCACGCGTGCGGACAAGAATAGGTTCAAAAGGGATGCCATACGACGCAAACCACGGAGCAAAGATCTCCTCTGTCTGGTTAAAGCCGCGCTCTTTCTGCCGCTGCATTGCAAGAGGGACGGGAATGGCGAGAAGGGACGGCGGCAGCTCCTCCAGTACCTCCTCCCCCGCAGCGAGAATCGTACGCAGATCGTCAAGCACTGCCATCTTTCGGCGATATTTCAGCGCGCGCAAAAGATCACGGATGCCGTCACGATAGTGCGCTAGGACCCAGACGCCCGTCAGATCTTCCGCCATCGCGCCCATCTCCATCATGCGGCGCATGCCGATGAGCTGCCGCGCACACGCCGGGCAGAATCCCTGCCGCTCTACACAGGCGTGACAGGATGGACAGCGCGGCGGGAAGAGGAAATCGAGAAGTGCAGAAAGCAATTGCATCCCCTCCATCACAAAGAGCCCACTGAGCAATTCTATCTACATGAATTATACATCAATTCAGACCTTTCCGCATTGTTTTCCTTGTAAAAATCTATTGCATTTCCAGTCTATTTATGATATGATAAATTCAGAAAAGAGATATATCTCCTTGGTCATAAATGCTGGAAAGGAGAATGTCTATTGACACAAATTCTTCGGCAGGGCGGTATCGTCTCCTGAGCAGTATGCATCTTTGAAGAAGAACTGAGCCTGCATCGGCAGGTGCTCCGTTGGCATCATCTCATGAGAACCGTCTAGGTCCGGTCGTCCGCGGGTAGTGTGAGCAGACGACAATCGTGTTACTGTACGATTCATTTTTCGAAAACCACGCGCGCAACTTGGATGATACAGAGATCTCCAAAACGGTTTCAGCTGAACGTACAATATGCGGCTGTGCAGACACACGCGGTGATCTGTGCGGCAAAAAGCAAACACAACTGAATAAGGACGTGGAAACACATTTATGATTGCCAAATGACCGGCAGCTTGCTCGAAACAGAGCGGCTGTCGGTTCTTTCGTTTCTCTGCCGCCAACGCTGTGATGGCGACACTTTCTTTATTCAGCGGCTTCCCGTTCAAACATAGATGATGTTGCCCCCGCTTGCCTTGCGCAGACGGTTCATGATCGCAATCCCGAGTCCGACTGAACCTGTCCCCTCCGCCAGAAGCGAGGTGGCATCCGTATCGTCAAAATGGCGCAGTGCATCATAGAGGCAGGCGGCAAGCGTACTCTGATTGCCACGCGCGCCGCAGTAGTAGGTATACGCCGCGGGCAGGAGTCCACTGAGGGCCATGATGGTATCGTTGCTCGCGATCAGCGCAGGCCGCTCGCCTGCCGCCATACGGCTCTCGATCTCTATCTGCAGTGCCCTGACGACATCCGTCCCCGCCCCTGCAAAGACCGTGAGCGGCACGCGCGGCGCGTAGTGTGTGTACTTCATGCCGGGGGCACGCGGCGCGGTATCCGCCGAAACGAGGGCCGCATCCATGCGGACGGTGAGATGCGGCAGCTCGGCGGAGATCATCTCAGGGGTCACCGCACCGGGGCGGAGGATGGTGATGCAGCCCTCCTCCGTGCAGTCGACGATGGTGGACTCTACCCCCCAAGAACAGCTGCCGCCATCGAGGATGAGCGGAATCCGCCCCATCATATCTGCCGCCGTCATCGCTGCCGTCGTCGGGCTCGGACGCCCCGAGATGTTCGCCGAGGGTGCAGCAATCGGCACCCCCGCCGCGCGGATGAGTCGACGTGCCACATCATGCGCAGGACAACGCACGCCGACCGTTGCCAGCCCGCCCGTGACCAGCGATGGAATATGTGCGGCTTTCGGCACGATGACGGTGATGGGGCCCGGCGCGAATGCCGTAAGCAAATGTGCTGCGGCGGGCGGCACATCCTCTGCCGCCTCGTGCAGCATGGAGAGATCGGCGATATGGAGGATGAGCGGATTATCGGAGGGACGTCCCTTCGCCTCGTAGATCCGCGCACACGCCGCCGCATCGAGCCCATTGGCGCCGAGTCCATAGACCGTCTCCGTGGGGAATGCGACCAGCTGTCCGTCGCGGATCAACGCTGCGGCACGCGCAAAATCCTCCGTGGATGTGGGGCGAAGAATCTCCGTCTTCACGTTTTCCCTCCTTCAACAGATCATATACTGCCTACCGGCGAATCCTCCGCTATCGACAGAATCAAATGGTCTCTCCAACGACCACGCGCTCAATCCCCGCCAGATCGCGGAGTGTCTTTGTCCGCACGATGCGCGGATGCGCCGCCATGAGTGCCGCAACGTCCGTTGCCTCATGTACGCCCACCTCAACGGCGAGGACGCCGCCCTCCGTCAGGAGGTCAGGCGCATCCCGCAGGAGGCGACGATAGACGGCGAGCCCGTCTGCTCCACCGTCAAGTGCGAGATGCGGCTCATACGCCTGCACATCCTCCATCAGGGTTTTTACATCAGCAGATGGGATATACGGCGGATTGGACAGGATCATAGCATAGCTGCGTCCGAGGAGCGACGCCGTGAGGTCACCCGTCAGTACCTCGATGCGCTCCGTCAGTCCCAGCGTTGCCGCGTTCTCTGCGGCAACTGCCGCGGCAGCGGGAGAGATGTCCACGGCATCTGCGCGCGTCCCCTCCGTATGGTGCAGGACGGAGAGCGCGATTGCCCCCGTCCCCGTGCCGATATCGGCAAAGCGCAGCTCCCCCGCCCCTGCCTCTGCTCGTGCACGCAGGGTATCCACGGCGAACTGCGCCAGAATCTCCGTATCGGGACGCGGGATGAGCGTATCGCGCGTGACGCGGAAGGCCAGCCCCATGAACTCGCGTCTGCCGAGTATGTAGGCAATCGGCACGTGCGCCCCGCGCTCCTTCACATAGCTGCGAAACGTTGCCAGTTCCGCAGGCTCGAGAGGCTCGTCAAAATGCACATAGAGATACATGCGATCCCGACCGAGCACGGCAGCGAGCAGCACCTCGGCATCGAGGCGCGATGTCTCTATGCCGCGCGTGCGGAAAAAATCCGTTGTCCACGTCAGCAGTTCCTGTATTGTCCATACACGCTGCGCCATCAGTTCACCTGTTTCAGACGTTCTGCCTGATCGGCCGTAATCAGCCCCGCCAGCAGCTCATCCAGCTCGCCGTCCATCACTGCATCAATTTTATAGAGCGTCAGTCCGATACGGTGATCGGTCACGCGTCCCTGCGGGAAATTGTAGGTGCGGATGCGTTCGCTGCGGTCGCCCGAGCCCACCTGGCTGCGGCGGTCGGCCGCAACGGCATCTGCCTGCTCCTGCTGTGCACGGTCGTAGAGACGCGCCCGCAGTACCTTCATCGCCTTCTCGCGATTTTTCAGCTGGGATTTCTCGTCCTGACACTGAACGACGATACCCGTCGGGATATGCGTGATGCGGATCGCCGTCTCCGTACGGTTGACATACTGCCCGCCCGCACCCGACGCACAGTAGGTGTCGATGCGCAGATCGTTCGGATCGATGGTCACCTCGACCTCCTCTGCCTCGGGCAGGACGGCGACGGTCACCGCCGAGGTGTGGATGCGCCCGCCGGACTCCGTGACAGGAATGCGCTGGACGCGATGCGTCCCGCTCTCATACTTGAGTTTGCTGTATGCGCCGGCACCGCTGACGAGAAAGGTAATCTCCTTGAATCCGCCGATCTCCGTCGGATTGCTGCTGAGCACCTCGGTACGCCATCCCTGTCGCTCGGCATAGCGTGCATACATGCGAAAGAGGCTCGCGGCAAAGAGCGCCGCCTCCTCGCCGCCCACGCCGCCGCGAATCTCGACGATGACATTCTTATCGTCGTTCGGGTCGCGCGGCAGGAGGAGAATCGGCAGCTCGGCGGCGAGACGATCGCGCTCTGCCTCCGCCTCTGCGATCTCCTCCGTGAGCATCGCCTTCATCTCGGCATCGGCCTCGGCGAGCATCTCCTTATCCTCATCAATGGTGGCCAGCGCCCGTCGGTAGAATTGGTACGCCTCGACGATCGGCGTGAGCGCCGCGTGCTCGCGTGTGTAACGCTGCCACACCGCCATATCCGCCATCACGGACGGATCGCTCAGCAGTGTCTCAAGCTCACGGTATTTATCTTCTACTGCAGCAAGTTTGCTTAGCACGTTGTCTCCTTATGCTCATTCCGATAATTTCCGCTGCCCGCGGGGATATCCTCTGCCGGCAGCACAGCCTTCAGCGACTCGATCGCCACCTCGACCATCTCATCGGCGGGCGGGCGCGTCGTCAGGTACTGCAGCCACAGTCCAGGCGTGATGAGAATGTGCACGAGGTGATTCTCACTGCGTCCCGCAAAGCGGATGATCTCATAGGAGACACCCGCTACGACAGGCAGAATCGCAAGGCGGCTCAGGATGCGCAGCCAGAGATCGGGCCAGCCGAAGAATACGTGAAAGACGATGGCGACCACCATGACGATGAGCAGGAAATTCGTTCCGCAGCGCGGATGCAGACGCGGAAATTTCTGCACGTTCTCCACGGTCAGTGCCTCTCCTGCCTCGTAGCAGTGGATCGTCTTGTGCTCCGCACCGTGGTATTGGAACACGCGGCGAATGCCGCCCATAAAGGAAATCCCCCAGATATAGAGGAGGAACACCAGAAGGCGGATACCTCCCTCAATGAGGTTGAACACGATGGGGTCATCCGTATATGCTGCCGCGAGGTGTGCCGCTCCGGTCGGGATAACGATAAAGAGGATGCTCGCAAGGACGAGGGCAAAGAGGATTGTCATCGCGATTTCCTTCTTCGTCATCTGCTCGTTCTCCTCACCCGCCGCCTGTGCTGAAAAGGAGAGTGCACGCATTCCGATGATGAGCGACTCCACCATGATGACCGAGCCGCGCACGAGCGGCAGGTTGAGGATGGGATAACGGTCGCGGATAGAGGAAACGGTACGCGTCTCGACATCGATGTCACCGCTTGGCAGGCGCACGGCGGTCGCTGTCTTTGATGCATTGCGCATCATTACCCCCTCAATGACCGCCTGACCCCCGACGGCAAGATCTGTCATTTTCTTTGGCATAGTTTTCCTTTGTCACATAAAAAAGACCATTGCACGATCTCTCGTACAATGGCCTCTTCCTAGTTTTCGTGCGGTGAAGAGGCAAGGTGCAGTGCACCTCACCGCCGTCACTATTTCTTTGCATAGCGCTTCTGGAACTTCTCGATGCGTCCGCCCGCCTGAACGTCACGCTGACGCCCCGTGAAGAACGGATGGCACTTCGAGCAGACATCGATACGCAGATCCTTCTTCGTCGAACCGGTCGTGAACGTATTGCCGCAGCCACACGTCACCGTCGCCTCGAAGTACTCGGGATGAATGCCTTCTTTCATGTTAATACACCTCGTTTCTTTTGCCGGATACAAGCACCCTTATGTGCGCTTGGTTGAACTCGACTGTCTCGCCGAGAACGGGTGAAGGAAGCACAAACCCATACGAAGCCCATTTGAGCGGCTTTACGGATCCGTGATTTCTTACGTATGGAAACAAACGCCCTGCGTTCATTACCGCGCAAGTATAGCATAAAATATTAATATGCGCAAGTCCTACTCCAGCTTGCTGTGAATGATGCGGGCAAGACGCGTGCCGAAAAAGAAGTTCCAGATCCACTTGATAGAAACGGTAAAGTCTGCATATTTTCCAGCAAGTCGGATGAGATGGACAAGCATCCACGCAAACCACGCAAAGAAGCCGCTTGCCTTGAGATTGAATCCAAGTACGGGCATTGGTCCGTTCATGACCGCCTCGCCCCTGCCGATGGTCGCCATCGCGCCAAGGTCATGGTAGACAAACTTGCCGAGCTGGTCGGGCATCTTCCCACTGATGAGTGCCATGATGTTCGCCTTGACCTGCATTGCCTCCTGCGTCGCCACGGGGGCGACTGTCGGGAGCGGACGCTCTGTTCCGTGCTGGAAGTTCGCGCAGTCGCCGATCGCGAAGACACAGTCGCTGCCCTTTACGAGAAGGTTCTCCTCGACAATGATGCGCCCCGCGCGGTCAACCTCGCCGCCGCAGTCCTTGATAAAGTCCTGCGCACGCACGCCTGCCGCCCAGATCACTGTCTTCGTTGAAATGATCTCTCCATCCTTGAGGACGAGATCGTTGCCGTCATACGCCGTCACCGCTGTGTTGAGACGTACATCAACGCCCTTCTTGCGCAGGACGTCGATGGTGTGCTGCTGCAGATCGGGCGGCACCATCGGCAGGACGGAGCCCATCGCTTCAAGCAGCGTAACGTGCACCTCGGAGAAGTCGATGTTATGGAACTCTTTCTTGAATACACCGATGAGCTCCATGATGGCGCCTGCCATCTCGATGCCCGTCGCTCCGCCGCCGACAATGACAAAGTTGAGGTGGCGAAGGCGCTCTTCCGTATGAGAGGGATCGGTCTTCTTCGAGGCACGCTCGAACTCATGCACAATGTGTCCGCGCAGGGCAATCGCCTCCTGCAGCGTTTTCATGCCGTAGGAGTTGCGCGCAACACTCTCATTCCCGAAGAAGTTCGTCGTGCCGCCCGCCGCAAGAACGAGATAATCGTAAGAGATCTCGCCGTGATCCGTCAGCAGGACGCGCCGTCCCTGATCCACGCCCGTCGCTTTTGCCATAAAGAAATTAACATTGTTGTTGTTCCGGAAAAACGCACGCGTCGGATAGGCAATCTCAGATGCAGAGAGCACCGCCGTACTCACCTGATAGAGCAGCGGCTGAAACAGATGGTAGTTGTGACGGTCAACGAGCGTAATGCGCACGTTCTCCTTTGCCAACTCCTTGGCAAGGTGCACTCCGCCAAACCCCGCACCAACGATGACAACATGCTTCTGATCTGCCATGACAAATCCCCTTCTCATAAAGTGAAAAAAATCACACAGCTATGTCACATCAATCCTACGAAGAGATTATATACCGAATCCCCCGTTCCATTGGCATTATCATACCATATTTCAGGGTAAATTCAATAGGATTTTTTCACAGAGCACAGCCTTTATGACTGCTCGGCCTGCATCGTTCTGCGCATCCGCTGCTCGATGATGCGCAGGCGGATCATGAGGAGCACCGCGCCGACGACGATCCCGCCGATCAGCCCCGCCCAGTAGCCATACGGACCGAGATTGGTATACAGCGCGAGCAGATACCCACTCGGCAGTCCGATCCCCCAGAAGGACAGAATGGCGAGCCAGAACGTCACCGTCACGTCCTTGTACCCGCGCAGCGCCCCCTGCAGCGGCGCATTGACACAGTCGCTGAACTGCATGAGGAGCGCGTAGAGAAGAAACACCTGCAGCAGCTCCTGTACGGCGGGATCCGTCGTGTAGAGCGCGGCGACCGTATCGCGCATGGCTGCGAGGACGAGTGCAACGACACCGACGAAGAGCAGCGTGAGTACGCGGCTGAGGCGGATGTAGGCGCGCGCACCGCTCTCGCGGCCGCCGCCGATCTCATAGCCGACGAGAATCGTAATCGCCATGGAGACGGAGAGCGGCAGCATATAGACGATGGTGGTGAAATTCATCGCCGCCTGATGCGCCGCAAGCACCGTCGTCCCGTACGCCGCCATCAAAAGGCCGACCGCGCCAAAGATGCTCTGCTCACAAAATACCGTCAGCCCGATGGGGACGCAGATGGCAAGCAGTGCTTGCCATGTTCCGAGTGCAGGGCGCGGCAGATGCGAAAAGACGCGATAGCGGCGGAACTGCGCCATACGCAGCGTGACGACGATGTTGAGGATGAGATTGACACAGTAGCTGAGCGCCGCCCCCAGTCCTGCACCTGCTCCGCCGAAGGCAGGGACGCCGCACGCGCCGTACATGAAGATGTAATTGAGTACGATGTTGAGCGGCACGGTCGTCATGGTGATGAGCATGGTTAATCGCGTCCGCCCATGCGCATCGATGAGGTTGCGCAGGACGCTCGCCACGGCAATGGGGATGACCCCCCAACCAATGTAGGAGAGATAGCGCAGGGTGATCCCCTCCACCACGGGCTCGAGCGCGAGTGCGTGCACGAGATGAGGAACGGTGAGTGCACCGATTGCATAGAGCAGTACAGCAAGGAGCGTCGCCCAGCAGAAACTCTGCTGAACGACGCTCCGAATCTCACGCGTGTGCCCTGCCCCGTAGTGCTGTGCAATGATAGGAGTGAGTCCCGAAATCAGTCCGATGAATGCACCGAATACGGGGAAGAAGATGCTCGCGCCGACGGCAACACCCGCGAGATCCTCCTTGCTGATGTGTCCCGCCATGACCGTATTGAAGAATCCCGGTGCCATGAGGGAAATCTGCGTGATCAGTATGGGAAAGAGCACGATAAAGAACTGCCGTGCACGTGCCGGATAGCCGTGAACCTCCTTCAAGGTCTCCCTCCCCTCTCGTCAATCATCCAAAATAGTCTGCAATCCCGTCCGCAATGCCGCGCGCGATATTTTTGACGCCCTCCTCACTGTTCATCATACGCTCCTCATCTGCGTTCGAGATGAAGGAGATCTCCACGAGTGTGGCGGGCATATCCGTATGCTTCACGACGTAGAAATTGCAGGTCTGCGTGCCGCGGTCGAGTGTCCCGATGGCGTCAATGAGCGCCAGACGCACGCAGTCGGCAAGGCGTTTGGATTTCTCCGATGCCTTTGCATAGTAGTACGCTGTCGTCCCCTTGACCTCGCGATTGGTAAACGCATCAGCATGAATCGAAAGGAAGATATCCGCATTCGCGCGATTTGCGATCTCGCAGCGCGCCTCCAGTTCCTCGACTGCCGTGGCATTTGCCCCCTTGTCAGAGACCTCCGTATCCGTCGTACGTGTGAGCACAACCGTCGCACCCTCTGCCTCGAGGAGGCGCTTCAACTCACGGCTGACACGCATCGTCACATTCTTCTCCATGATGCCCGTCGGCCCGATTGCGCCCGAGTCGCTGCCCCCGTGCCCGGGGTCAATGGCAATCTTCTTTCCCTTGAGGCCGATGATGTCGGAGATATCATGGCCGACATCGTCGCCTGTATGGTCGCCATCCCGTTGATCTGAGGGAGGCGTCGTCTTGGGCGGAGCAGGCTTTACAGGTTTTGTTGGCTGCTGCGCTGGGGCAGGCTTTGCCGGTGGTGCCTTCGGCCCCGCCGTGACCTTCGGCGTACGGCCAAAGTCTAGGACGATGCGCGGCTTTCCACCATCGAGGGAGAACACCTTCCAGCCGTCCTTCCCGACGGTCGTATCCACCACGATGCGCACCGTTTTCTCATCGAACTGTGCGGCGCGGACCCCCGAAACGAGGGGCGAATTCACCGAAACGTTTTTCTTTGCCTCTGGCATGATCCACGCATTTTGAACGTCCAGTACAACGCGTGTCGGGTTCGCTAGGACAAACTGCCGATAGGTGACGGAATGATCAGAGTCCACCACGATGCGGACATTCCCCTCGGTGCGTCCAATGCGGATGCCCGTGATCTTCGCCATATCCTTTGTCCGGTCGCTGAACGCGGCATCTGCTGTCCCTGCGGGAAGGAGGACGCCGAGCATCCCGATGAGAAGTGCGGCGGCCAGTAAAAATATGCGGCGCAAGCGTATACCCCCTAACGGAAGTTTGACCATGCCCACGGACAGACTTCCAAAAAGCCTGCGAAGAGCTTGGGCAGCACCGCTCGATTCAGCGATTCCTTCCAGCAGCTTCACAGGCTCTCCCATTGACCCTCTGCGGCAGTGTCGATTCACTCAGCACTGCATCTTCATCAGTGTATTATTGTTCTGGCGGTGCGCTCTGCGCTTCTCCGGGGACAGCACTTTCCTCTGCCTCACCCGGCACAGGAGCATTGCGACGTGTCGTCGCACGGCGCGGTGCGCCCTCATACATGATCTGTGTGATCTGCGCCGCACGGTCAGGCTCGAACTCCGTCAGCACCTTCGCCGCATTTCCTTCGTCCATACGCTGGAGAATGGCAATGCAGAGATTGATGTCGAGCGACTCCATGACCTTGGCAGCATCCGCCGGTTTCATATCGTTGTAGAGGCGTGCGAGCTTCGTGATTCGCTTCTTCTCTGCCGTCTCGCGTTCCTTCTGCTGCTTTTCGATTTCCTCTTTGGTGATCTTGACGCTCTCCGGTACCTTCTTTTGCTTCGTTGCCGTGCTCGTCGTCGAAGACGATGCGGACGAGGACTGCGAACTCTCTTCCTCGCTCTCCGCCGGCGGCACAAAGTACTCACCGACCACAGGCAGCTCATGGAGTTTATACTCCTCGTTGAGCTCCTTCGTATCAAAGAGACGGAGATAGACGCCGAGAGCAAATCCGCCTACAATCAGCACGAGGATTAAGATCAGCACCAATAGGATCTTCAGTTTTTTCCGCATGGATTTCCTGCCCTCTTTCTCTTCCCCTTATCCTGCCCATCTCATCCGATTAGCGGTATATATCGAGAACGCGATTCACGTAATCCTGCGTCTCCGCATAGGGAGGTACGCCGCCGTATGCCTTTACCGCATTGGGTCCTGCGTTGTAGGCAGCAACCGCCTTTTTCACATCGCCGCCGAAGGTGTTCATCAGCTCGCTCAGATACTTCGCGCCGCCCTCAACATTGCCCTCCGCACTGTACGGGTCAACCCCAAGCCCGGCGGCAGTCTCCGGCATGAGCTGCATGACGCCGACCGCGCCCGCAGGAGAGACGGCATCCTGATGTCCGCCCGACTCGACCTCGGCGACGGCCGAAACGAGTTTTGGGTCGACGTGGTACTTCTGTGCCGCCTGATGAATCATCTGCGTGAGGTCGGGATTGGCCAGGTCCGCCTTTCCTGCCTTCTCCGCGTGCGTCGGTGATGCAACGGGCTTTGTCCCGTCAACACGCTGCGCAGCCTGTGCTTTGGACGCCGCCGCAGCCGTGTTCTTATCGATCTCCTGCTGGAGTTTTGAAGCGAAATCCAACCCCGGGAGATTCTGCTGTTTGAGGTTGAATTCTCCCTCGATCTCGGCGATGCGCGCCTGAATCTGCTGAATGCCCGAAAGATCTATCATACGGCTTCCTCCCATTCCCTATTGCGCATGGTCAGCTGCAGGCCGATCTCATCAAGCATCTTCTGCTCTTCCCGCAGTGCCTCCGCCTTGTACTCGGCAAGGCGTTTTTCCCTTAGTTTCTCAATGCTCTTGAGCGCGCTCATCTGCTCCATCAATACTTTCAGTGCTTTCTGGCGCACGGCGTTCGCCCGCAGGATCACCTGTTGCTGATCTTCGATCTGCTGCCGTTTCCATCCAAAGAATTGGTTAAAACTCATGAGCCGACCGATCTTGATGTGCGTGCCCTCCTTGGAGATCTTCTCGTAGTCACGCTGTCCCTGTGCCATCTCCTCGAGCAGCTGCCGCTGATAGGCACGTTCCTCCTCCAGAGCTCGCACGGCTTTGGCAAAGGCGACCTCCGCCTCTTCCTTCTTCATGCGCGTCACCTTGAGCAAGGTCTCGAGCTGAAAGCGAAATTTTTTCATGATGCCGCCTCATTTGCGGACGTTTCTTTCCCTGTCAGACCGATGAGCTGCTGCTCCGTCTCCGCGTAGGAAGTCACCTCGTAGATGCCCTGACAGAGGAAGTCGTTGATGCCGTCGATCTTCTGGATTGCGGCGTCGATCTTCGGGCTGGAGCCCTTGACGTACGCACCGATGTGGATGAGATCCTCCGCTTCCTGATAGACGGCCATGAGTTGACGCATTTCCTGCGCCGCCTCGAGATGATTCTTCGCAACGACCTCATACATGACACGACTGACGCTGCTGAGTACGTCGATGGCAGGAAAATGGTTCTGCGCGGCGATCCGCCGCGAGAGCACGATATGCCCGTCTAGGATCGAACGCACCGCATCAGCGATCGGCTCATTCATATCGTCGCCGTCAACCAGCACGGTATAGATGCCCGTAATGGATCCCTTTTCGCTCGTGCCCGCGCGCTCTAGGAGACGCGGCAGCATGGCGAAAACCGATGGGGTATAGCCGCGTGTCGCAGGCGGCTCGCCGATGGTGAGCCCGACCTCACGCTGCGCCATCGCAAAACGTGTTACGGAGTCCATCATGAGCACTACCTTGCGCCCCTGATCGCGGAAGTACTCCGCAATCGCCGTTCCCGTCATAGCTCCCTTGATGCGGACAAGTGCCGGCTGGTCAGAGGTGGCAACCACGACAACGGAGCGTTTCAGCCCCTCCTCGCCGAGATCGCGCTCGATGAAATCGCGCACCTCACGTCCGCGCTCTCCGACGAGCGTGATGACACTGATGTCCGCCTCTGTATTGCGTGCAATCATGGAGAGCAGCGTGGACTTGCCAACGCCGGAGCCCGCCATGATGCCGATGCGCTGTCCGTCCCCCATCGTGATGAGCCCGTCGATCGCGCGCACACCGACGTAGAGGTTGTCATGGATGCGCGGCCGCGTCAACGGAGGCGGCGGCGGCGCCTGCAGGGGATACTCCTCCTTGGCGAGGATGGGGCCCTTGCCGTCGATTGGATTGCCGAGTCCGTCAAGCACACGGCCGAGCAGCTCCATACCAACCTTCACGCGGAGCTGGCGCCCCGTTGCGACAACCTCGCAGCCAGGGCCGATGCCCTGCATCTCGCCGACCGGCATGAGGAGAACGCTCCCCTCGCGAAATCCGACGACCTCCGCCGGCACGGGCGGCATCCCTGCAAAGTGAGAGCTCACATAGCAGAGCTCACCGACCGTCACCGTCGGCCCCTGCGACTCGATGACCAACCCGATGATCTGCGTCACCTTACCCGTCAGCTTCATCGGTGAAGCAGCGCGGAGTGCATCCTGGAACTTATGGATATTTATGGAAAATGGGGGATTGCCCCCCGTCTCACTTGTATTCATAGCATAACTTCCCGCACCGCCTTCTTCAGCTGTTCAATCTGTGTCTGCAGGCGTGCATCGACACTGCCGTTAGGCGTCTCCACAAGGCAGTCGCCCGGCTTCAGGCTCTCATCGGATGTAATCGAGAGACTGCTGTCCCCCGCTGTCACAATGCCACGCAGTTCATCGCGTGCCATCAGCACAAAGTCATAGCTGTCCGGTGGAACGTGGACGACAATCTCTTTCTGATCCTTGACGCGCTCGATGGCATCGCGCACAATGGGCAGAACCATCTGCGGCACATCGATGAAATGCTGCGGAAGAACGCGCTCCACGGCAGTCATCGCAATAGATACGATGACCTCCTCCGCCTGCATGAGGTAGTCACGCATCGCGTCGTGTGCATCGCGCAGGGTCTTCTCCGCCTTCGCGTTGGTCTGGCGGATGAAATCCTCCATCTCCTCGCGTACGGCGGCCTCGCCCGCCTCTCTGCCAGCAGCAAAGCCTTCGTCGTGCCCCGCTTGACGCGCCTCCTCACGATCCTTTTCGATCTGCTCTTTCGCCTCGCTGAGAAGCTTCTCCCGCTCCTGTTCGATTTCACCGCGGCGTACGGCGATCTCCATGTCCAGCTCTTTACTGCGGACATCAATTGCGTGTTCACGCTCCTCGATGCGCGAGAGCAGGAACTGGACGGTCTCCTCGCTGACACCATCCTCCATGCCATCTGCGGACGGCGGAACGGAGGGGGCGGGGACGTCGATGAGATGCGGGTTCTCCTCCCAGATGGCGGCCTTGATAACTCTAGACAATCATCTCGTCTCCCTTGCCGCGCGAAATCACAATCTCGCCCTTGTCCTCGAGTACGCGAATGACGGCGACAACCTTCTGCTGTGCCTCCTCCACGTCGCGAATCTTGACCGGGCCCATGAACTCGATCTCCTCGCGCAGCATATCTGCCGCACGCGTCGACATATTCTTGTAGACTTTCTCTGCAACTTCCTGCGGCGTTGCCTTGAGCGCGAGGGAGAGATCCTTGGTCTCGACCTGACGCAGGACAAGCTGCAGGGAGCGGTCGTCGATCTGGACGATGTCCTCGAACACGAACATGAGCTTTTTGATCTCTTCGGCAAGCTCGGGGCTGTCGACCTCGAGGGTTTCGACAATCGCCTTCTCCGTCGTACGGTCGACGCGGTTGAGCACCTCGACAATCGCCTTGATGCCACCTGCCGATGTAAAGTCCTGTGTTACCATGGACGACAGCTTCCGTTCCAGCACACGCTCGACCTCGCGGATGGAGTCCGGCGAGGTGCGATCCATGGTCGCGATACGCTTCGTGACCTCGACCTGAGACTCCGGAGGCAATGCTCCGAGAACAACTGCTGCCTGATCTGGCTCCAGATACGCCATGATAAGGGCGATGGTCTGGGGATGCTCGTTCTGGATAAAGTTGATAAGCTGTGCTGGGTCGGTCTTGCGCAGGAAGTCGAACGGACGCACCTGCAGACTCGTCGTGAGACGGTTGATGATCTCGAGCGCCTTGTCCGGACCGAGGGCCTTTTCCAGGACGTTCTGTGCATACTGCAAACCACCCGAGGAGATGTAGTCCTGTGCCATGCACATGGAATAAAACTCCGAGATGACCTCCGCCTTGAGAGCGGACGAGACCTGCTTCTGGTTGGCGATCTCAAGCGTCAGCTGCTCGATCTCGTCGTCATCCATGTGCTGAAACAGCTTTGCGGAGTACTCAGGACCAATGGCGATAAAGAGGATCGCCGCCTTCTGCTGGTTGGTCAGATCACCGCTGCCATATAGATCCGGCATGGTTACTCCTCCTCCGTAAGCCAAGTCTTGACTAGGAGCGCAACCTCCTCAGGCTTGCTGTCGATGAGCGCAAGAAGCGCGAGTTTCTCGTTCATCTGCTGCTGCTCCTCCTCAGAGAGATCCTCTTCCTCGACCTCGCCGGCAGCGATTGCGGCGGCACGCTCCTCGGCAAGGCGCTCTTCTTCGAGACGCTTTGCCTCCTCGGCAGCCTCGCGCTCGAGACGCTTCTTGCGGCGATACATGAGAATCGCGGCAACGATGAGTGCAATGATGAGAAGAACGGCGCCAACCTGCATGTAGAAGATGCGGTCCTGACGATCCTTCTCTGCCTGCAGCTCTGCCGCACGGCGGTCTGCCGCCTCCGTGCTGAACGGCAGCGGCTCAACGGAGATCGTATCGCCGCGCGTCTGATTGATGCCTGCCGCGCTGCTCACCGTGCGCAGGATGCTCTCCTGCTGCGGCTGCGTCACGTCGTCATTGACAAGCACAGCAACCGTCATACGGCGGATCGAGCCCGGGGAGGCGATTACATGCTGACGTTCCTCGTTGATCTCATAGTTCTTCGTGGATTCTTTTTTCTCGTAGGCAGCGTTCGCGTTTGACTCCTGCTCAACATAGCCCGGGACGTTACTCTGGACGCCCGCAGGGCCGCCGGGATTCGTCGAACTGCCGTTGTAGCTCTCGGAGATGTCCTGCTGGCTGCGGATGATGCCTGCATCATCTACCACAGGGGTAAAGGTCTGACGATCTGTCAAGCGGTCGTCAAAATCCAGCTCCACACTGACGCGGGCAAATGCACGCCCTTCCCCGAGCGTCTGATCGAGCAGGGTCTGCACCTTTTTCTCGATGTTGTCCTGCACCTTGCGCGTCATCTCAAGCTGGGTGATGGTCTTTGCGCCAAGCCCCTTCTCATCCTGATCGTCTGGATCATTCAGGATCTTGCCCGTATCGTCGACGATGGTGATGTTCTCCGGCGTCAGCCCCTTGATGCTGTGTGCTGCGAGATTGACAATACCTTTAATTTCCTTTTTCGTCAGCTCTGCATGCGGCTTCAAGCGCAGCATAATGGAAGCCGTCGCCGGCTTCTCCTCTTTTTTGTAAAGGCTGTCCTCGGGCAGCACGATGTGAACACGTGCCTTATCGACTGCCTCGATCTGCTCGATGGTACGCGTCAGCTCGCCCTGCAGTGCCTGCAGATAGTTGACACGGTTCTGGAACTCGGTCACGCCGAGTTTGCTGTCGTCGAAGATCTCAAAGCCCTTGTTCCCGTGCGGAAGTCCCTGCACGGCAAGGTTGAGGCGAGCCTCATGCACATTCGCCGTCGGAACGAGAATCGTCGTGCCCGACTTATTCTCCTGTATTTCGTAGCTGATCTTCGATTCACGCAGCTGATTCGCGACCTCGCCCGCATCTTTGGTCTCCATGTCGGTAAACAGCGGAACCATATCGGGCTTGCTGCCGTACCAGAAACTAAGGCCGAAGACCAGTACGAGAATTGCGAGTGCCGAGCCGAGCATGATGTAGCGCTGCCGCTTGTCAAAGCGTTTCCACAAGGCAAGGCTGCGCTCTTTCCACTCTCCCATAATCTCTTTCCCTTCAAGTCACCGCGGTTGTGCTTCCCCGCGAGGGTGCAAACAGAACGGCAGTTTCAGTTATACCTGCATCCGCATGATTTCCTGATAGGCAGAAACGGCACGATTGCGCATCTGCAAGGTAAGCTGCAGGGCAATTTCAGCCTTCTGCCCTGCCACGATAACCTGAGAAACATCTTCCACCTCACCCGCAGCGAGCAGCTTCGTCTGCTCCTCTGATGCAAGCTGAAGATGATTGACTTCGGAGAGGGCATCTTTTAGGTAGGTGCCGAAATCTTTGCGTTGGGATTTGTCGATGGTCTCGCCCAAATGGCTGGGTGCACGCATCGTTACAGGAGTCATTTGCAGTGCTTGTACTTCCATAATGGATCCCCCTTACAATGTGTGCATCAGTTTCCGCCGCCGATGCGGAGTGCCGCATTGACCATGGACTTCGCTGCATTGATCGTCGTCGTATTCGCCTCGTAGCCGCGCGACGCCGAGATCATGTCGACCATCTCAGCGACGATGTTGACGTTTGGGCGCTCCACGTAGCCGTCTGCGTTTGCATCCGGATGCCCTGGCTCATAGACCAGAGGTCCCTGCGTGTTGTCTGCGCGAATGCCGACAGCACGTACGCCGTCACCGGGGCGCATGCGGTTCGACGCACGTGCCAGGAAGGACTCAAAGCCGATGCCATGTCCCTTCTCACGCGGCTGAAACACGACATAGCGGCGGTGATAGGCACCCCCGCCCTGCGTCCGCGTCGTATTCGCATTCGCGATATTGTTGGAGATCACGTCCATGCGAAGGCGTTCCGCTGTAAGCCCGGAGGCCGCCGTATCAATTCCCAAAAACATTCCCATATCATGCCCTCCGATCAGACCTGACCACTGGTGATGACACTCTTCATCCTACTGATGTGTCCCCCCAGCTGATTGGCAAGTACATTGTAATAAAGTTGGTTCTTTGCGACCTCTGCCATCTCAACGTCAATGTCGACATTGTTGCCATCCAGGCGCATATTGGTCGTATTCTCCTGCTCGATGACACCGTGTGCCTTTCCGCGATACGCCAGCGGAAGGTGGCGGTCATGCGTACGCACGACCGGCATCAGCGGATCGTCCTCCAGCCCCAATTCCTTCTTCAGCAGATCCTCAAAGCGGACATGACTCCGCTTGAAGTTCGGTGTATTCACGTTGGCGATGTTGTTGCTGAGCACCTCATGGCGAAGTGTCGATGCTGCCATGGCACGGCTGCTGACATCTATCACCGAGGTATTGACCACCTGCTCCAGCATGAAACGTCACATTCCTTTCCTCGATATTTTTACGCACACAAAAATCGACATACGTAATAGATATATATTTAGTTCTACGTCCCCATAAAAAATCCTTTTGATTCTGCCTTTTTTTCTTAAAAAATGATAAGGCTTTTCGTCACCGCGTTATCCTTCGGCACGCAGAGAGGGCTGCGCGTCGACATAGAGGCTCTTGACCAGGATATCGACCTCGTGAACGACCATCCCCGTCATGCGCTCGATCTCCGTCTGCAGACGATGGCGCAAGGCGACCATGGTCTCCTTGATCGCATGTCCATAGGCGAAGACAACCTCCAATGAGACCGTGATGCCGAGATCGTCGTCCCCGTTCACGATGTGGCGGACGCGCGTCCCACCGACACGGTATACGTTCTCGAACTTCTCGGCGGCAATGCGCACGATGTTCTTGATAACTGAGTCGTCGATGATGAGTTTTCCATAGTAGCTGAATACAGGGCGTACGATGGAGCGCTCCCCGAGCTTGCGGCGCTTCGACGAGGAGGTCTTGAAAAAGCTCTTGATCGGGTCAATGAGATAGCCCGAGAAATGCGGCTTTAGCTCAATGCTCGGTACGGGAATGATGTGCTCGCCACGCTTCAGGCGGTGATACTGGGCAATCTCCATATCCTTCTTGGAGGCAACATCCTCAATGCGGATGATCTTTCCGACTGGGCCGATGCCAAGTGCCTTCGCGATCTTCTGCACCATATTCTCCGAGGTGCCGAGGATCAGGATGCGGCGCGGCGCACACTCTTCAATCGCGCGCCGTACCTCGGCGGCATGTCCCGGAAGGACGAAAATCGCACGCCGTACCGCCATGATGCGGTTCTTTTCCTTCTTTGCTGATGTGCCGCCGACCACTTTCCCATCTTTGATGAGGATGCCGTCATCAATGATGGCATCTGCGCCATTTTTTCGGGCGACCCACAGTGCGCGGTGACTTTTTCCCGTTCCGCTCGGGCCGACAAGGGCAATTACGTCCATTGTGTCCCTCCTCTTTTCACGGTATCCTCACGTATGCTGCGGCGGGCGATAAAAATTTTCCGCATAGACATCCTCGATCGTGAACTGCCCGATCTTCTCTGTTCCGCGTCCGGGAAAGCCACGGTAATCCGAGCCGCCCGATACGAGAAGTCCATACTTCTGCGCCACATCCAGGTAGTGCTGCGTATCCTGCCTGTCGTAGGTGGGATAAAATGCCTCAACCCCCTGAAGTCCCTGCCCGACGAGCGTCATGATGATCGTCTCATCGCCGACAGACTTGGGATTTGCGAGGACGGGGATCCCGCCCGCCCCGCGGATGAGGCTGATGAGCTCTTCGGCAGAGACGCGGAAATGCGGCACATAGGCAGGCTGCCCACGCTTCAGCAGCTGGTCGAAGCAAGCGCGGACGGAGTCGAAGTAACCTTTTTTCACCAGCACACGTGCAACGTGAGAGCGACCGATTGCCTTGCACATTCCCTCGTCCGTCAGCACCTCAGTCTCACCAATCTCATAACCGAGGCCGCGCAGGAGCTCCACGATCTTCGTGAAGCGCGTCCACCGTGCCTCGCTGATCTCCTCGAGTTTTTCCTGCAGCCCCGCATCGTAGATGTCGATGTTGTAGCCTAGGATATGGACGTCGTGCCCGCCATCGCCCGTGCTGAATCCCACCCCGGGGATCACCCGCAGGCTGCCGGAGGAAATGTGTCCGCTCTCATACAGCTCCGTCACGCCCTCAACCGAGTCGTGATCCGTAATGGAGATGTAGCGCAGCCCCGCAGCCTTTGCCGCTTCCATGATCTCCTCCGGCGTATTCCTGCCGTCGGAGAAGGTCGTATGGATATGCAAATCGCTTGGCATATATCTTCTCCTTGACTCCCTATTCCGCTTCGCGCAGCAAAAGCGGTTCAATCGTTGCAGGGCGCTGCCCCGCGGGATCAATATCCACGATGACCGCCGCGTATTCCGCAGGACCTTCTGCCATATCAAACCGCACAGGCATCCCCGTACGGAACTTCTGAATGACGAGATCCGTGCGCACGCCGAGCACCGAATTCTGTGCCCCGACCATGCCGAGATCGGTGATGTACGCCGTCCCGCCCGGCAGGATACGCGCATCTGCTGTCTGGACATGTGTATGCGTGCCGACAACGATGTCCGCACGGCCGTCCAGATAATGTGCCATCGCGAGTTTCTCCGACGTGGTCTCCGCGTGAAAATCCAGTACGATGAGATCCGCCTGACCCTCCAGCACGGCAAGAATCTCATCTGCCTTCTGGAAGGGACAGTCCATCGGCGGCATAAACGACCGCCCCGAGAGATTCATCACGCCGATGCTCGCCGTCTTGGCGGGAAAGACGCAGAATCCTTTTCCTGGCGCCCCCTCAGGATAGTTGGCAGGACGAATGAGAAACGGCTCATCATCCACGAAGGAGAAAACCTCCTTTTTATCCCAGACGTGATTGCCCGAGGTGACAATATCGGCTCCGCCTGCATAGAGCTCATCGAGCGCCTTGCGCGTATAGCCCTTGCCGCCAGCCGAATTCTCTCCATTGACGATGACGACATCAATGCCACGCTCCGCGCGCAGACGCGGCGTAAGAGCACGAAAGGCACGCCGTCCCGCGTGTCCGACGACATCACCGACGATCAATATGCGCACGGCGTCCCCTCCTCTCTTACTCCATCAGCGGTTATAAACCACAACCTGGTCGCGCTCCCGAATCCCAACGAGACGATCGTGCAGCGGCATCTCGCGTACGGCGGTCAGCATGCGATCGAGTGTCTCATGCTGCATCTGTCGGAATTCCGCATCGGGCAGGTCCGCCCCATGTACGTCCACGAGCAGCGCATCGCCGAAGCGATCGGTCAGAAGCTGTACCGTAAGCCCAATCTCCCGCTCCGTCACCTCATCCATCCGCCGTGCGAGATGCAGCATCATGAGCCCATCATGCCGCTCATAGGAGAAGTCCATCGCCGTCACAACACTCCCCTCGATCGCATGAAAGCTCTCAATGCTCTCACCAAGAAACGCGGTAAACGCCTCCGCCTCTGCGGGTGACAGCTGTGCGCGAGCGAAAAAAACCATCGTCAGCATTCCCTCGCATGGATCGTAGGAAACCGCCGCAATCTCAGGAAAGCAGACGAGCACGGAAGCGAGCAGCTGCACACCCGGACGTGCCTGTTCACGAGACGTTCGAACCGATCTTTGCCCTAAAAACATACTGCGAAAAGAATCCCACATGTTGCGCCCCCCTTTCCATGACCGACTATTCCTCACTGCTCACACGCCCAAAGCCGAGCGCATATACCACATTGCGTCCTGCCTTCTTCGCCTGATAAAGTGCTTCGTCAGCATTCTTGAATAGCTGGAGCTCATTATCCTGCTCCGGATCAAAGGCAGCTACGCCGACACTGATCGTGACATTGTGGTGAAACGGCATTTTCGCCTCCTCCACCCTGCGGCGAATACGCTCCCCGACTCTGCCCGCAACTGCGAGCGGCGCCCCCTGAAGAATAATGAAGAACTCGTCCCCACCCCAGCGGCAGCCCGCATCTGAGCCACGGATCGTGTGGGAGATTGCATCCGACACCGTAAGAAGTACCTTGTCCCCCATATCATGTCCATAGGTATCGTTGACGCCCTTGAAGTTGTCGATGTCCATAAGGATGACCGAGAGTGGTGTCTTTTGCGTCTGTGAGACTGACACCGCCTCCTTCAGGAGGCGCTCCATCTCGCGGCGGTTCAGCAGATTCGTCAGCGTGTCGCGAATGGCGAGCTGCGTGAGCTGCTGATTCACCGTATGCAGCTCCTCCTCCGAAACACGGATGAAGTGCGACATGAATGCAAGCATTTTCCGATCGTAGGACAGCGGTGCCACGCGCTTTGGCTCCAGCTTTGCGGCCTTGACGTAATTGGATTTCTCCTTCATGCCTACGAGCAGGACATTCAAATTTGCCGGAACAATGCGTCGCCCAACGCGCCGAACCTCCCCGAATACAAATACAGTCGACGATGGGAGCCCAGCGCAGGGGGACATTTCCGTCACGACATCTTCGCCAAGCAGGAGATAGTGCCCGATGCACGCCACACCGAAAATTGCCTGCGGTGAGAACGCAGACATATCACGTGCGTTTTCCGCCGCCTTCGTGAGAATGCCGTAGGGGTCGCCGTAAGCAAGGCGAAACTTCGTCCCCGCCTGCATGGGCAGGCCGAAGGTGAGTTCTCCCGATCCCTCCTCTATCTTAAGAGGGACACGCGCGGAGACCGAGCCATCCTCCTCCTCGAAGCAGAGCGGGAAGAGTGCCGCATCCGAACTGAAGTCGCCATTCCCCTTGATGCCGAAATAGCGCTCATAGATATGCAGCGGTATGCCGCCGTCCAACTCCTTGACCGTGCAGCCGTCTACACGTGTCGCAACAATCTCACGGCCGAGTTCATTCCAGCCGAAGTTGCGTACTGCATGCGCATCCAGCGTCTCGCCGTGGAACACAATGGCGGCCATTCCAAGCCGCAGCTCCGCATCGTCCGCAATCAGATAGCCGTGCACTCCCATAGGCGGCGAATCAACAAAGGCTCCAAACACTGCGATGCGTTCGTCCATCGCAGTGCCCTCCTCAAGCAGTGCACCGAGCTGATCCATAAGGCCGACCACAAGGATTTCGACTGCCTTGGTATGCGGACGTGTGCCGATAAAGCGGGCAATACGATCCTTTGCCTCTGATATCGGCGTATTTCCTTTGACCGTGACAAATTCCACCCGCGATGACTCAAACGCCGTAAAGGTCAGCATGGCCCCTTCCGTATCAAGGCACAGATCCGCCATCTTGAGGGCACAGGTATGCGCCAGGATCCGCGCATGCGGGAACAGCTCCCGCACAGCATTCACCATGCTCCCTGCCTTCTCAGCCGGCATATCACAGGGGGCGGCAATCGTAATGAGCAGAGACTCCACATGCGGAATCCGATCCAGTTTTTCCTTTGCCTGTTCCGCCTTGCGCTGCGCATCGGCAGTCCCGGAAACAATATAGGTCAGCTGCTGCATGATGCACTCCTTGTTGAACGTCGGGCAGTTCCGCTTTTTCACCGCGGATATTGTCCATCCTCCATATTTCCCATAAATAAAGGGCAGATGTCCCCTATTTATATGTTTCTTGCCTCACTTCGCATAATCGACAACGCGCGTCTCACGGATCACCGTTGCCTTGATCTGCCCCGGATACTCGAGATCGCCCTCGATCTTCTTTACAATATCATGAACGAGAACTGCCGCTCCCGCATCATCCACCTTGTCCGGCTTTACCATCACGCGGATCTCACGCCCCGCCTGAATGGCAAAGCAGCGCTCTACGCCGTCAAATGACTCCGCGATCTCCTCGAGCGCCTTCAGTCGCTTGATATAGGACTCAAGGCTCTCTCGCCGTGCGCCGGGACGTGCTGCAGAGACAGCATCCGCCGCCGCGACGAGCACGGCCTCCACCGTTGTCGCCTCCTCATCACCGTGATGTGAAGCAATGATATTGATGACCTCCTTCGACTCACGGTACTTGCGTGCGAGTTCGGCGCCCACTGTGACATGCGGGCCCTCGATCTCATGGCTGACTGCCTTGCCGATGTCGTGGAGGAGGCCGCCGCGCTTGGCGAGCATGACATCGCAGTCCAGCTCCGCCGCCATCAGCCCCGCGAGATGCGCGACCTCGATGGAGTGCGCCAGCACGTTCTGTCCGTAGCTCGTGCGATAGCGCATCCGCCCCAACAGACGCACCAGCTCGGGATGGATGCCGTGCACGCCCGTCTCGAACGTCGCCTGCTCCCCTGCTTCCTTGATGCGCTGGTCGACCTCACGGCGCGCCTTCTCGATCATCTCTTCGATGCGTGCGGGATGGATACGACCGTCCTGAATCAGCTTTTCGAGCGCAATACGCGCCACCTCACGGCGTACGGGATCAAAGCCCGAAAGAATGACCGCCTCGGGCGTATCGTCGATGATGAGGTCGATGCCCGTCAGCGTCTCCAATGTGCGGATGTTGCGCCCCTCGCGCCCGATGATGCGCCCCTTCATCTCATCGTTCGGCAGAGCAACGACCGAGACCGTCGTCTCCGCTACGTGATCGGCAGCACAGCGCTGGATGGCGACGCTCAGGATCTCACGTGCTGCCTTGTCCGCCTCGTCCTTCGTCTGCTGGACATATTCCTTGATCTTGCGTGCCTTTTCATGCTTCAGCTCTTCCTCTGCCTCTGCCATGAGCACGGTGCGTGCCTCCTCGGAGGAGAGCCCAGAGATGCGCTCGAGCTCCTGCCGCTGACTCTCATAGAGCGCGCTGACCTCTGCCTGCGTCTTGTCGATGCGTGCTTCCTTACGTGCGAGACCTTCCTCCTTTTTCTCGATGGATTCCAGCTTGCGGTCGAGATTCTCCTCCTTCTGGATCGTACGACGCTCCATGCGCTGCAGTTCACTGCGGCGTTCCTTCGTGTCACGCTCAAAGTCCTGCCGCTGCCGCTGGATCTCCTCCTTGGCCTCGAGCAGTGCTTCCTTCCGCTTCGTCTCCGCCGCCTTCCCGGCCTCGTCGACAATGCGTTTTGCTTCACTTTCGGCTGATCCTATCTGTGCCTCTGCCGCACGCTTGCGTGCCGTATAGCCGGCTGCAGCGCCAACGCCAATGGCGATAATTATCATGAGTATTTCCGTAAAGATAACGGCCACCTCCTCGTTCATAAATAAGCGCATATTCTTATATATTCTAATGTTTTTTGTGGATGGTGTCAAGAATAGCGCCCCCTCTGCACACGCAGAAGAAAAAAGTCCTACTCTCCTAAAACCTGCTCCGCACTTACAGCGACACGCTTCTTTCCCTCTGTACTGGACAGAAATATTTTCATCCGATATAATATGTTCATCGGTTCATATGTTAGGAGGAATTATGAATAAGAAAAAATTGATGCGAAGTGGTGTCGCACTTGCTCTCTCCATCTCCATGGCGGGTGGCATTACCCTCAGTACCCCAGCCGTGGCCGAGGCAAGCACGGGCAACATCATCGGTGCGATCGTCGGCGGTATTGCAGCGTCCGCTGAGATGAACAAGGAGATTAAGTACTACAACACAACCGAGGAAGGTCGTCAGGCGCTGAACAATCAGCTGCGCGAAAAGTACGGGGTCAATGACGACTACGCGCTCAACAATCAGCTCGACCGCATCTTCACCAATCTGACGGCAGCGATCGGTTCGCAGGACGCGACCATCTACGACCGTCCATACCTCTATTTCATCAACAATGAGGACAGCTTCAACGCATTCTGTACGCTCGGACATAATATGAGCGTCAATACGGGGCTTTACAACTACCTCAATAACGAGGACGAGATCGCCGTCGTCCTCGCCCATGAGATGGGGCACGGGCAGAAGGATCACCCTGCAAGGGGCATGAAGCGTTCGCTTGGGCCTGCGATTCTTGCGAGTGCGACGGGTACGGTGCTCGGTGCAATCGCCGCCAATATATGGAGCGGACAGGGACTCACCAAGCCGATGGAGTGGGAGGCAGATAACCTCGCCTTTGACTACATCTCGCGCTCTCCGTACAACCCAGGAGCAACGGCAGCGGTATGGCAGCGTGTCATCGATATGGACGGCAACAACTCCGCCAATGTTGTCTCCATCATGTCCGGTGCCGCCGATCATCCGTCGAATGCCTCGCGCCGTGACAACTACGCCAAGAAGCTGACTGAGATGAGCGGCGGCAAGGTCACAGTGAACAACGGCACCGTCTATATCAACAAAAAGGAGTTCATGACGCCCGCCCCTGCCAATGGTATGACCTCGGCGGAGCGCGCCTACTTCGTTATGGGCAACCTTGCGGCAGCCTATAAGAATGGGCACGCCGCTGCGGATGCGTACGCGGACGGCTCCACGGTCATGCTCGGCGCACAGCCCATCATCACAGCGGTGGAGGGTGACCGCAGTGCGGCAGACATGGCAGATCAGCTGAATAAGATCAAATAAGAGAATCACAAAAAAACGAGGATTGCCGATGTGGCAATCCTCGTTTTTCTTTGCTATCGCTGCGGAAAGCGGCGCAGAGCGCGTGGCTTCCCCAAGATCTCCGCCATCACGACCGCCTGCTGCATCGTCTGCGGCGTCCACTGCGGCAGCCCTTGCATCGCAGGAGATGCTGCAGCAGACAGTATCTCAGTGCGCCGTTCCTGCGCGGCGCGTTGCTTCTCCGCATGCTGGTGGGCCGCCGCCGCTTTCTCGGTGGCTCTGCGCTCCGTCTCCCACTTTTCGCGCAGGGCGCGCTCCGCCTCCGTCGGATCGACGGTTCCGATCTCGATGCGGCTGGGGATGCCGCGCATCGGCGGGATCTCGAACGCACCGCCTTTCTGTCCCCCGCGCCTCTGACGGGGAATCTCCTGCGGCACGGTCGGCGGCGGAACTTTTTTCTTTCCGCGCACACGGTCATCGAGCACGCTGATCGCGATCAGGATACCGACTACGACGAGAAATTCCATGGTGCATTCCTCACTTTACGGGGACAGACGGATGCTTGTCATCCTGCTTCCCCGATGCGCTGATCGCATGGCGCATATCCGTATCCGACTGGATGTTGTTCAGCTGATAATAGTCCATGACACCGAGCTTGCCCTCGCGCAGCGCCTGTGCCATAGCGTGCGGCACCTCTGCCTGCGCCTCGACCACCTTGGCCTCCATCTCCTGCGTGTACGCCTTCATCTCCTGCTCACGAGCAACTGCCATCGCGCGGCGTTCCTCCGCCTTTGCCTGTGCGATGCGCTTATCCGCCTCCGCCTGATCGGTCTGCAGCTCTGCACCGATGTTCCGCCCGACATCGACATCGGCAATATCAATGGAAAGAATCTCAAATGCCGTTCCTGCGTCGAGGCCTTTGCCAAGCACAGTCTTCGAGATGTCGTCCGGATTGGCAAGCACGTCATTGTGACTCTGCGAGGAGCCGACCGTCGTCACGATGCCTTCGCCAACACGTGCAATGATCGTCGGTTCCCCTGCACCGCCAACGAGGCGATCGATGTTCGCACGCACCGTAACGCGCGCCTTGATTTTCAGCTCGATGCCGTTCGCTGCCACAGCGGAGACAATCGGCGTCTCGATGACCTTTGGATTGACACTCATCTGCACCGCGTCGAGCACATCGCGCCCCGCGAGGTCAATTGCCGCTGCGCGCTCGAATGGGAGGGCGATCTGCGCGCGATGCGACGCGATCAGCGCATCCACCACCTTGTCCACATTACCGCCTGCGAGATAGTGTGCCTCGAGCTGGTTGACGCTCACATCCAGCCCTGCCTTATTCGCCTTGATGAGCGGCAGAACAATGCGGCTCGGCGGAACGCGGCGCAGGCGCATCCCGACCAGCGAGACAATGCCGACCGAGACATTTGCCGAGATCGCCGAGACCCACAGCCCGAGCGGAACAAAATGCAGAAAGATCGAAACCGCCAGGATAACGATGACAACGAGGAATGCTCCTCCGAATAGTGTACCCATGAAAACCTCCTAGATGTATGTTCATCCATCCGAAATATTATGCCTCACGTACTACCACACGGCTGCCGCTCACAGACAGGACGACAACGCGCGTCCCCTTTTCAATAAATGCGCCCTCCGAGACGACATCAACAGGGCGGCCGTCAATCTGTACCGTTCCCGCAGGCCGCAGCTCCGTGAGCACCTTGCCCATCTTCCCAATGAGATCAACTGACCCAACGGCACTGACATAGCCCTCCTCCGTGCGCGAGCTATTGTGAAGGACCAGCTTGTTCCACAGCCGGCTCGATGGCAGACGGGCAACGACGAGCAGAAATACCGCCACAGAGATGGCAAGCGCGATGCCGAGCGCAGCGAGTGCGCCGATGTCGCCGCCGAGCGCGAGCACTATGCTGTAGAGCATCGCTGCAACGCCCAGCCCCGCGAGCAGTCCGACCGTTGGCAGCAAGATCTCCACAATGATCATCAGCACACCGACAAGAAACACCGCGATGTGATAGAACTCCACCAGACCGCGCGTATACTGGCTGCCCCAGAACACCGCTGCCGCGACAATCCCGAGCAGGACACCGACGCCCAGCCCGCCCGTCTTGATCTCTACCATAATGGATAGAAACATCACGGCGAGCAGCAGCACCTGCAGCACGCCACGATCTACGATAACATCCATACCTGCCCTCCTTCGACAGATGCCGCATACGCCATCCGTCCGATCACGCTGCAAAAGAAAAACCGCCCCTACGTCCCAAACGTGAGCGGTGTATTTCATAGCCATGTGAAGAAGCAGCCGCCAGAGAGGGGTCCTCCTTTTCTGTCTTTATGATAACAGATTCACACAGCGTTCGCAAGATGTTTGTATAGATTCTGTCAATAGCAGCAAGACCATGTACCAACTTTTCATCCAAATCGTTGCTGCTTGCACTTTCCGAAAAGCATTTGTATAATGCCTGAAGAGAACCACTAAAGGCAAAGGCGGCTAACTTCTTCACCTCTCCAACTCTATAAGCGGGAGGTGGTGCACTATGGGTTATTACGAGTTTATCTTAGTGATTGTACTCGTCACTAGCTTGATCGTTGCTATAAAAAAAGAGATAACCGCCCTGTCCTTCAAAACGTGAGCGGTTAATCCGTAATTCGTGAAGAGGTGACGCCTTGCGGTGTCTCTCTTTTTGTATCTTTATCTTAGCAGATTTGTCCTCTGTTTTCAAGTCACCTCAACGCTGATTCTGAAAAACGGCATCGCTCAATCCTACACGTACGCTTACCCATAATAAAAAGAGTACTCAGCATCACATACTGAATACTCCAGCAATGTTCAAAAGAATGGTCGGAACGACAAGATTTGAACTTGCGGCCTCTTCCACCCCAAGGAAGCGCTCTACCAAGCTGAGCTACGTCCCGAACAGTGGCTATTATACCGACCTTTTCGCATCTTGTCAAGGAATCGCCGATAAAAATGAAGTCCGTCAAGTGTCGGATTTGTTTCTTTCTCAATCCTTTTGCGTCATCTGCTTCATCAGGCGAAGCGCACCGATCTCGACACCGGTCTCACGCGCAACCTGTTCGATGGTGCGTCCGGCGCGCAGGAGGGCGCGTGCCTTGCCCATGGACTCATCTTCCTGCGCGGCGGGCTGCATCTCTTCCTCCGGCATACCGTCCTCTTCCCGTGGTGCGGGAACCGGCGTCTGCTGCGGCACAGGTGGCGGAGGCGCAACGGGACGTGCCTGTGGCTGTACCTGCATCGCAGGTTGCATGGTTTGCTGCGGATGCGGTGCAGCGGGCATCGCTGCGGGAGCGGTACTGCGCATCTGCTCGCGCAGGATGGACTGATGCAGGACGGCGGCAAAGGCATCGCCGTCCGTGCGCTGCGCCTCCGTCAGCTGAACCGAAGGCGGCATCGGAGGAACAGTGCCCGCGCGTGATGCGGTATAGGCCGCAGGGGGCACGGTTCCGCCGAGGTCGCGAAGACGGCGTTCGAGTTCTTCGATACGTTGCTGGAGTGCCCACTCGAGGCGCTGTGCATCCGCCACACGCGTTTCCAGCTGCGTGCACCGCTGATCTGCCTCACGCAGGAGTCCTTCGAGTTTTGTCACGTGGGTGCCTAGGCGCTTGATGATGGTGTCCGCCGACTGTCGGAGCTCTTTTTTTAGTTTCTCGATGGATTCTGCCAGTTCCTCATCATCTTCCTCGCTGCGCTGGCGGCGATGGATAATGTAGCGCACGATGAGGAGCAGTACAGCTCCCAGTATGATGAGTGCGCCTAGGATTTCGGTGATGGAAATAATAACAGGCCGCCTCCCTACAAGCTAATATCAAGATGCACACCACGATTGGGGTCAGCAGCAAGCCGCTGAAGGAGTTCTGCACCATGATCCTCCCGCTGCTCTCGTCCGCCCTGTCCCCTTCCACGCTGTCCCTGACGGCGTTCTCGTTCCGGATCGTCCTTGACACGCGCGTCGTCACTCGCCTTTTCCTTCGCACGCACCTGCTGACGTGCGAGCTCCGCATCCTGTTTCTGGCGCAGGGATTCAAAGGTCTGCTGAACATTGACCTGGTTCTGCATATTGCTTTGAACATTCCCCGCCTCATTGGACTGCGGGATCATCATCTGCATGCTGATTGGCGTGACGTTCATGGTACTGTCTCCTTTTCTACAGAATGCCTGTGACGACTTCCCCTTCAAGAACCCGCAGCTTAGCATGGCGCAGTTCGCTGTCCACGGTCTTTTTCACCCCACTGATGATGATGTTGACCCCCGGGAAAATGGTATCCGACGCCTCGACGGAGCCGTTTTTCATCTGCTCCAACTCCTCGCGCATCTCCTCCAGCTCCTCCTTCATCCGCTTGATCTTGGTCGCCAGCGGGAATTGCACATGGGTCAGTTCGGCAAGCTGCTCTCGACGGCGTTCCGACAGACTCATGAGCGGTTGTTTTTTCAGTGTCTCAAGGGCAAGCCGCACTTGGGTCAGCTGTTTATCCGCCGCCTGATATTCTTTCAGCAGGTTGTCGTATTTGTGCTTGAGATTCGGATCGATGCCGACATTGATGTTGGTCTGCACATAGAAGTTATTCCCAAGGATTTTTGCGCGTATGGACTCCCCTGCCCCAACGGAGCCGCCCGTAATAAATCCGCGCTGCCCCTCAACAGTGACATGGTGCCCTGCGCGCATCACCGAGTGAAGCACGACATCATTGACGAAGATATCGCGCTCTGCTGTGATGTTCGCATTCTCAACGAAGGCAATGCTCACATCCTCGCGCGCATGGATCTTCCCTACGTTCATGCCGCGGATGCCGCCGTGTACGATGACGTTGCGCCCCTCGACCTCCGCACCGCCGATCATGCCCTTGATCTCAACATCGCCCGCTGCCTTGACGGAGAAGCCGCTCTCGACGTCACCGCGTATCTCCACACTGCCGGCAAAGTCAATATTGCCCGTGCCCACATCGACACTGCTGTCGATGACAAGATGTGGGTCGACACTGACCTTCTTCCCGTCATCGACGATCTGCCCATCGATGACGGCGACCAGCTCGTCGTTGTTGACCACCTTGGTATTCTTTCCCTGTGGAAGATTGATCGGCTTTCCGGGTCTCGACGCAACCTCCTCGCCGAATACATTCTTCCCCGGGATGCCCTGTGTCTCCGGGATACGGACGACAAGGACATCACCGATTGCCGCCCGAAGAAAGATGTTCATGTCCTTGTAGTCGACGCGGTCAAAGGCTCGCTCTGCGGGACGCCCCTTGACGCCCATGTCGAATTTCTTTTCGAGCCGTGCATCTTCGCCTGCGACGGGTGCTGTCCCGCGCGCCGCCATAAAGGGAGTGAGACGCGCAACGCCGCGCCCAATCGCTGCGCGGTCAATGCCGTAGACGACCTTCTTCTCCTTCAGCGCATCCAATACATCCGCGACGGACGGCGGCAGATTTCCCTTCTTATCGTCGAAGCGTACTGCTGCCGACATTGCATCGTTCGGGATCTCGATGGTAAAGGGGATGGTGAGGTTATCCTCCCCATTCTCAGCGGCAGCGTTAAGTTTTTCCTCAACCCCCTCCGCCGCACGCACGAGATGCGCGAGCTGGAGGACATCGTAGTCCGTAACGCCCGCTGCCTCGATCTTCTCACGCAAAGCGGACAGGTCAACGACGTCCGCATCCGGCTCCTCCGGATAAACGGTAAGGTAGGCTCCATCCTCACGCAGGGCAAGCTGAAAGCCCTCTTTTCTTCCCCCAACGATACGTTCCATAAGTCCCACTCCAGATCCTTCATAATTGCGCTTCGATTACAACGATTTTCGTCGGGGCGATGCGCAGGTTAACCAACATCATTCATCCGTGCCAGAGAGCCCCGCATACGGAAGATTGCCTTCGTATGCAGCTGGGAAATGCGCGCCTCCGACAGGTGGAGAACAGCCGCAATCTCCTTTAGTGTCATTTCGTCATAATAGTAGAGCGCCACGACCGTCCGCTCCTTCTCGGGGAGTTTTTCAATCGCAGCAGCAAGCGTTTCCTTGATCTCCGTCCACTCTGCATGCTCCACAGGACCATCCTCGAGGGATGCCTGAGCATCGGTGCGGAGATACTCCTCAAGGGGGATCACGGTCGCTGCACTGACCTGGCTCTCAAGACGATGTAATTCCTCTATGCTGAGATCCATTTCCTCCGCCAGCTCCTGATCTGTCGCCGTACGCCCAAGAGTCCCTTCCAGATGAGCTACAGCTTTTTCATAGCGCTTGATGTTCTGACGTACGCTGACGGGAATCCAGTCCTTTGCACGCAGGTGGTCAAGGATCGCGCCGCGTACGCGTACGCCCGCATAGGTCTCAAATTTATTGCCGCGTGTGAGCTCGTATCGCTCGATCGCATCGAGCAGGCCAAAGAACCCACTGCTCAGAAGATCCTCCCGATCGACGTGCTGTGGCAGGCTGATGGCGATGCGTCCGGCAACCAGGCGTACGAGAGGGAGATAGTGTTCGGCAATACGGTTTCGCACCTCAACGGTCCTTTCCGTCTCATACGCCTTCCACAGAGCCTCAATATCCTCTTCTATCGGCTCCGCCATCTGCATCATCTCCTCTCCGCGCATCCGCCGGCTCTACGCCGGGGCCACTGCTGTGGGTTCCTCACCCGTCGACGTCTCATCCACCGGCGGCTCATGCACCTCATCCGGTGACGTCATGTGCGTCAGCGTCTCCGCCGACAGCGGACGGAAATCCTTGGGCTCAGCAAAGGCAATTGCATCCTCTGCGCCGTCGTCCTCTGCGTCAAAGTCGATGTCATCGGCATCATAAACGATCTTCTTCATATCTTCCATGCGCTCGTCCGGCATCTTGTCGTACGCTGTCCAACCTTTTGCCTCGAGAATGAAGGTGACAAGATAGGTAAATGCACCGGCACAGACGAACGCGATGAGGCTGCGCAGAAATGCTGTGCCAATACGCGCATCGGTAAAGAGCCCCGTCAAAAAAACGACGAGAGCAGCGATCACCGAAAATGCGAGCGCCATCCCCACTTTGAACAAGAAATCACCTTCCCCCTAGATGGTTTTATCCCCTTTGCTGACGGTCTTGACGGTATACGTACCGTCATTCAAGTCGATGGATACGGTGCGTCCATAGTTGAGCCCCGTATCCTCGGCGATGAGGCGGATGCCATGTGCCGCCAGAAGATCCTTTGCCGCCTGTGCATTTCGCTCGCCGACGCGCATGACGCTCGTCGAGTTGGAGAACGCAAACATCTGCGCTCCGCCCGCGATCTTTGCAACGAGACGGGACTTTACCCCCCCAAGTTTCAGAACGTCCGCCAGCATGAGCGGAAATCCCGTATCGATGAACTTCGCCGGTGTATCGGAGGGGCGTGCCTGCTTACTGTCCGGCAGCATATAGTGGAGCAGGCCGCCCACTTTTTCCTTAGGGTCATATAGTGAAAGGCCGATGCAGGAACCAAGCCCATAGCTGATGAGTGTGGCGGGAGCCGCACCGACCTTGTAGTCGGCCATGCCGACTTTGATCAAATTCGGCATATCATCCAACTCCTACCGCATTCATAATGCTGCCCAATGAGCCCGGATCGGGGACAAGGAAAAAATGCCCCTTGATGCTGCGGTCATCCGCGACAAAATTCGTCTCTATGAGGAGTGCATGATCCCCCATTTCTCCAAGCTGAACCAGAACAACATTGAGAATCGCCCCCGCCATGTCCACGGCAAGTGCCGGCACGGACGGGAGCATGCTGATCCCCGTGAAACTATAGAACGCATTGAGGTATGAGCCAGCAAGAATGTTTCCGACCTCCATCAATGCGGATTCATCCATCGGGCTGAGCTCTGTCGTCGTTGTTCCGACCTCACGCCCGCACATCGTATCCGCGAGAGCAAACGCGCTGTCACGCGGAATGAGAAAAAGGATGTTGCTCGGTGCTTTTCCGTAAACGCGCAGGAAAATACCGACGACCACGAGTTCCGGTCCGCCGACAAATTCCGGTACATCTTCAATTGGAACCAGTGCCACCTGCGGCACATTCATCTCGATGCGATGCTGGATCAGACGGGAAAGTGCCGTCGCGGAATTACCCGCGCCGACATTTCCGATCTCCTGCAGCACATCGAGCTGCATATCCGACAGAGCTGTCAGGTCTTCCCCTTCTACAGTCATCGACTCAATCCTTTTCTCATGCGGTGCAATTCCTCAAGGATTCACTGCACACTCCTGTGTTATTTTGCCTCCTTGAGGCCGACGATCTCCTCCAGATTGAGCAGAATGATCAGTCGTCCTCTGATATTTCCGATGCTGCTGATAAACTTGCTGCTCTCGCGCGCATTGGTTGCCTTCTTCGTATCGATAGGCGCGTTTTCGAGACTCAGCACCTCTGTCACTGCATCGACGAGCATGCCGACGTGCACATCCTCGACAGATACCGTAACAATACGCGTGCGGTCGGTATACGGCGTCTCCGCGAGACCAAGGCGCTGTTTGAGATCAATGACCGGAAGAACAGCACCACGCAGATTGATGACACCCTTGATGAAGTCCGCCGAATAGGGGACACGGGTGATATCGGTGAGATTGCGGATCTCCTGCACGTTCAGAATGCTGACACCATATTCTTCATCACGCAGGTTGAATGCCACGTACTGGTTGTTCTGCGGCGCGCCGCCCCGATTCATATCCTCTGCCATCTTCTTTTCCCTCCCCTGCTCACTGCTGAATCATCGTTGCGACATCGAGAATGAGTGCAACTCTACCGTCGCCAAGCACCGTTGCTCCGCCGAAGAGCTTGAGTCCGGCGAAGAGGTTCCCCAGTGTCTTGATCACGATTTCCTGCTGACCGATGAGGTTGTCCACCACGATGCCTGCCTTCGCCTCGCCGGCATGGACAACGACGACAAAGAGCTCCTCGGAGTCCTTCACATGCGGAACCTGCAGTGCCTCCTCCATGCGGACAATCGGGATGATCTCACCGCGCAGGACGATGACCTCCTTGTTCTGGATGGTCTGGATATCCGTCGGCTCGATGTTGACCGTGCTGTCGATGGAGGTGAGCGGAATGGCGTACATCTCTTCCTGTACGCGGACAAGCATCGCCTGGATGATCGCGAGCGTCAGCGGGAGCTTGATCTTAAAGATGGATCCCTCGTCGATATGCGTCTCTACATCGACGTGCCCGGAGAGTGCCTCGATCTTGCTGCGCACAACGTCCATGCCGACGCCGCGACCCGAGATATCGGTGATCTGCTCCGCCGTGGAGAATCCTGGCAGGAAGATGAGGCGGACGGCATCTGTATCGTCGAGGCGGTCTGCCTCATCCTGCGTGATCATGCCCTTTTCGACCGCTTTGCGGCGAATCTTATTGGCGTCAATGCCCGCACCGTCATCCGTAATCATGATGACGACGTTATTGCCTTCGTGACGCGCAATCAGCCCGACCTCACCGACGCGCGGCTTGCCCTTTGCCTCACGCGCATCAGGGCTCTCAACGCCATGGTCGAGGGAGTTGCGCAGAAGATGCATGATCGGATCGCCGATCTCGTCGATAACAGTACGATCAAGCTCCGTCTCTTCGCCCTCGATGGTGAGGTTGATCTCCTTTCCCAGTTCCTTCGATACGTCGCGCACCATGCGCGGGAAGCGGTTGAACACGGCACTGACTGGAACCATGCGGACCTTCATGACGATGTTCTGCAGATCACCCGTCACACGATCCATCTGTTCGAGTGTCTCCATGAGGTCACTCATGCGATGGGTCTGTCCGATCTGTTCAAGACGTACCTTGTTGATAACCAGCTCGCCCATGAGGTTCATGAGCGTATCGAGCTTTTCGATGTCGACACGAACGCTCTGGCTCTGGTGCTGCTTCTTCGGAGCCGCCGCCTTTGCGCCTTCCTTCTTTGCCGGAGGTGCCGCCTTCTTTGCCGCAGGTGCTGCCGCAGCTGCCGGAGCGGCAGGAGCTGGCTCAATCTGCTTGCCAAGTGCATCGGGATCGAGTTCCTCTACACCGATATCCTCGATCTCTGAGACCGTATCAACGGCGTTCTTCACCGCCTCCGTGTCAGCACTTGTGGCAATCACCACGTCGAAGCTGCGCTCAAATTTCTCCTGCTCGAGATCCTCCGCCGGGGGAACGCTCTTGATGACATCACCAATCTCATCCAATGCATGCATGACCATGACAGAACGCGCTGCCTTGAGCACACAGCTCTCCATCAGTGTAACCTTGACATGGAAGACGTTCATCCCAGCGTCCTTCGCCTTTTTCATGACATCGAGGTCAATGTCATCAATGCCGAGATCGCTCCCCGCTCCGCCAGATGCATCACCCGCCGCAGGGGCAGCCGAAGCTCCCCCTGCAGCAGGAGCTGCAGCCGGAGGAGGCGTTCCCTTGGAGATAGAGCTGAGCTTAGCGACGAGGTCGGAGACATCGACGACATCCTCCGCCTCACCGTTGCCGACGCTATCCACCATCTGCTCCAGTGAGTCAAGACACTTGAAGAGCGTGTCTATGATGTCCTCGTTGAGCTTCAGCTCTTCCTTGCGGACAAGGTCAAGGACGTCTTCCATCTCATGCGTCAGCTCCGCGATCTTCGCGAAGCCCATCGTCGCAGACATGCCCTTCAGCGTGTGAGCGTTGCGGAAGATGTCGTTGACGGCACTGATCTCCTCCATGTTCTCTTCGAGGCGCAAAAGCCCTTCATTCAGGGACTGCAGATGCTCATGCGACTCATCCAGGAACATATCCATATACTGGTTATCCATTGATATTCCCCCTACTTCCTATCTTCTCACAGCCGCCTGAATCGCTCCCGCGATCTTGGGCAATGGGCATATCTCATCGGCCAGCCCCGCATCGACCACAGATTTTGGCATTCCGTAGACGACACAGGTCGCTTCATCCTGCGCAATGCAGTAGCCGCCATTTTGCTTGATCCGGCGCATCCCTTCCCTGCCGTCGCAGCCCATCCCCGTAAGGATGACGGCGATGACATCGTTTCCTAGATGCGCCACAGAGTCGTACATGACATTCACCGCAGGACGGTGGTTCCCAACGGGTGGCTCATCGCTGAGTGCGATACGCCGCCCCCCCGCCTCCTGCCGAACGCGCAGCTGCCGGTTCCCCGGCGCGATATAGACGCAGCCGGGCCGCAGCACATCGCCGTCGCAGGCCTCCCGAACCTCAACACGGGCAACTCCGTTCAGACGCTCCGCCAGTGCTCCTGTGAATCCTGCCGGCATGTGCTGAACGATGACGACGGGACAGGGGAAATGCTCCGGCAGCCCCGTAATGACCGTCTGCAGGGCCTGCGGCCCACCTGTCGATGAGCCGATGGCGACGATCCGACGGTTCTGTGGGGCTCCGCGGACATGGGTCTCATAATGCTGTAAATCAGTCATTCTTCACGCGCTCCACTTGAGCACGCTGCACTTGGAAGAGATAGCGGACAATCTTATCCCTCATGCTGCGTGACAATGCCAGAAACTGGATGCCGATGTGATAGACCGGCGTATCGTCCTCACGCTCCACGCGCGTTACGCGCATCACCTTCGACATCATCTCAATCGTCCCAATGCCGGGAATATCATTGATATCGAGTGCCACGCCGGTATCGATGGGCAGGCGCTGCGGCCAAATAAACGAAAGTCCGCTGCCGCTGAGATCAACGATCGGCACATTCGTCGGCGCATCAATCGTCCCCTCGGCGTCGATGTGGCGGATCGTCGCCGTAAGATTTACCTTGGTACGGAATAGCCCACGCTTCTGGAAGCGCTCGACAAACTCAGGGATGGAAATGCGCAGCGTCGGAATGCGCCCATCATGACGTCCATGCCCGCGGTGTACGCTAAAGAAGCGATAGTGACAGCCATCGCCCCCTGCAAGTACATACAGATTCTCGCCGACACGGGGGATGATCGGAACGAGCCGCTCATCCACGGGCATCGCGACGACGAGCTCATCGCCGACAATGTCCTCTATGCGGCTGGTATATCCGGAAGTCCCCTCCTCGGTATTTTCAAAGAATATTTCCAATCGCTGTCCGATGAATAAAATACTCCTTGCCTCTACCAATTCGCCCGCCATCTAAAATTTCCTCCTTGGCTAAGCCGAAAAGTTAAAAATTTGTTGCAAAAAACCTTTCCAGCCTCTTTTTACTTTCATTTCTTCCCCGGTGATAATCGCCTCTGCCAGTGCATCAATGCAGCGCGCCGCCGCAGATGTGGGTGCCGCCTTGATGAGCGGCTGCTGACGCCGTACTGCCCTCGTCACGGATGCGTCCTCAAAGACATAGCCGAGGCAGTCCACGGGCATGTGCAGGAACTTCTCTGCGGCCCGTTGGAGTTTCAGTGCAACCTCACGGCTCTCCTTCGGCTCATAGACACGATTGATGACGAGGCGGAGATTTTTCTGTACGGCGTAGATGCTGTACGCCTTCATGACGGCGTACGCATCTGTCAGCGAGGTCGGCTCCGGCGTTGTCACGAGGATCACCTCGTCCGCCGCGAGAATAAAGTCCATCACGTTGCGCCCCAGCCCCGCGCCTGTGTCAACGAGGATCACATCGGCACGCGCGGCACAGTCGGCGAGCTTCTGCTGCAGGAGCAGCTTCTCCGCACGATCATATTCCAGAGCCTTCTCAATGCCCGAGCCGCCCGAGATGTACTGAACACCATGCGGCGACTCAACGATCACATCGTCCAGTTTGATCTCCGGCCGCAGGAGATCGAGCAGATGGCGCCGCGACGAGGTGCCGAGCATCACGTCGACATTCGCCATTCCGAGGTCGGCGTCGATGACGAGCACGCGATACCCCTTATCGCGCATTGCAATCGCCAGATTGACGGCGATGTTGGTCTTTCCGACACCGCCCTTCCCGCTGGTGATCGCAACGACGCGTACATCTGCCCATGCCTTCGCCTGAGCAGACGAGAGCATCGGCCGTTCCGGCACTGTCTGCTGCGCAGGGGGAGGCGGCTGCGCCTCCGTGGGGGCAGGCTCTCCCTCGGCACCGACCATCTGTCGCAGCCGCGTTGCCTGATCTGTCATATCATTCCCTCAAAAGCAGTTCCGCCAGCCGCTCCGCTGTCGCCGGAATGATGTCGTCCGGCACGCTCTGTCCGTTGGAGAGAAACGAAAGAGGCAGTCCGCGGTTGGCAAGAAGATTGAGCACCATCCCGAACGTCTGCGTCTCATCCATTTTCGTAAAGATGATGCAGTCGGGTTTGCACGGAGCAAAGCGTTCAATGATCTGCACGGCATCCTGCTCCTTCGTCGTCGCGCTGACGACGAGGTGCTTCTCCATCCGCGCATACGCGGCAAGCAGCGAGGTCAGCTCCTCCATCTGGAATTCGTTGTACTGGCTGCGCCCCGCCGTATCCACGAGGACAAAATCCTTGCTGCGGTGACGCGCAATCGCCTTTTTGAGATCTGCTGCCGAGTAGACGACCTCGACGGGAAGCCCCAGAATCTCCGCATATTTTTTGAGCTGCTCCACCGCCGAGATGCGATAGGTATCTGCCGTGATAAGCGCTCCCTTGAGATTCTGCTCCAGCACAAAATGCGCGGCGATTTTTGCGAGTGTCGTTGTCTTACCGACGCCCGTCGTGCCGATGAAGGCATAGACACGCGCGCCGTGCGTCCCTGGTTTCAGTCCATCGGTGAACTGCATCACCTGTGACAGGTAGCCCGCCAAAACACCTGCAGCGCGGGGGTCAAGGCTGTCGAGATTCGCATCGGCGATGGGAATCTTCCCCGCCATATCCTCGCACAGTTCCTCACGGACATCCTGCTTGACGAGCGCATCACGGATGGAGACCATTTCTTTGGGTTTGTTTGCCGCCATCATGGAGGCGAGCATCGTCTTCATCTGCGCAAGCTCATCCTCGAGCATGCGGATGCGCTCTGCCGAGCGGTCCTCATCTGCCACAGGCGTGGGCTGAGGCACCGTCTCATAGGCGGGTGCCTGCGCCGGAGCAGCGACAGGGGGCTGTGCCGGCGGAACATAGCCATCCTGCGGATAGGCGGGTGCCGGGGGTACCGGTGGTTCCACCGGTGCAGCAGGCGGCACCGCATAGGGCAGCTGCACCACGTCGGGGGCGTAGACATCGTACACGGGCCCCGCCTGAGGGGCGGCTCCTCCCTCTGAACCTGCCGTTTCATTCATCCGATATCGGTTCACCACATTGGTCGGCAGGATCGGCGATGCCGGGGGAACATAGGCCGGAGACGGCTGCGGCGCCCGCTGCTGTGATTCATCCACCGCAGCAGTCACCTCGATCATCTCCGCGCCGCCAAGAACACCCCCCTCACGATATTTCTTCGTGTGGAGGAGCACGGCATTACTGCCGAGTTCGTCCTTGATCTGCTCCATGGCCTCCTTGACCGAGGATGCGCGTACCGTTTTAACCTGCACTTAGATCTTCACCACCCCAAGGATTTGAATTTCAACATTCTGTTCGATTTCCGCGTGCGAGAGAACAATGAGGCCCGCGATCGAGCGCTCAACTAAATTACGGAAATACGGACGCACCGTCGGACTCGTGAGCACAATCGGCTGATAGCCCTGATCAGTCAGCTTATGGAGCTGTTCCTGCAGCGCCGTAAGGAGTTTCTGCATCGTATCAGGGTCGAGGCTGACATAGGAGCCATGCTCGGTCCGCTGTACGCTGCCCGCGATCTTGTTCTCGATGGCAGGATCAAGCGTAATGCAGGGGAGCACCCCGTTCTGGACGTTCTGCTGCGTGATCTGCCGCGCCATGGCGTGACGGACATACTCCGTCAGGACGTCCGTATCCTTCGTTGCTGGCGCGTAGTCGGCAAGCACCTCCAGAATCGTGCTCATATCGCGGATCGAGATGCGCTCGCTCAAGAGATTGGCGAGCACCTTCTCCACTTCGCCCACGGTGAGCAGATTCGGAACGACCTCCTCGACGAGAGCCGCGTTGGTCTTCTGGAGATTGTCGAGCAGGTTCTGCGTCTCCTGACGCCCGAGGATCTCCGCCGCATGCTCCTTGATGATCTCCGTCAGGTGGGTGGCGAGCACGGAGACCGCATCCACGACCGTGTAGCCGTTCAGCTCCGCCTGCTCGCGTTCGTTCTCCGAGATCCAGAGTGCGGGGAGACCGAACGCCGGCTCCGTCGTCTCGATGCCCGGCACCTCCTCAAAGACGGTTCCCGAGTTCATCGCGAGATAGTGGTCGAGCATCAGCTCGCCGCGCGCAATCTCCACGCCCTTCAGCTTGATGATGTAGGCATTGGGTTTGATCTGGATATTGTCGCGGATGCGGATGGTCGGCACGACGAGTCCGAGCTCCAGTGCACATTGGCGGCGAATCATGACGATGCGGTCGAGGAGATCGCCGCCCTGCCCCGTATCGACGAGCGGGATAAGGCTGTAGCCGATCTCGAGCTCCATCGGATCAACCTGCAGGAGCGAGACGATATTTTCGGGCGTCGTTGCTTCCTTCTTTGCCTTGGCCTTCTGCTCGACCTGCTGGACTTCCTGCTCCACCGCCTGACCACGATGGAGATTCCATGCGATGAAGCCGCAGAGTGCCGCGAGGGTAAAGAACGGAATGCCCGGCAGTCCCGGCATGATGGCGAGGAAAAGGAGCACACCCGTGAGAATCATAAAGATGCGCGCGTTGCGGAAGAGCTGCTTGACGAGATCGCCGCCGAGGTTCCCCTCTGCCGCCGAGCGCGTGACGATGATACCGGTTGCCGTCGATATGAGGAGCGCAGGGATCTGTGCGACGAGCCCCTCACCAACAGTCAGCAGCGTATAGGTCTGGAGTGCCTGCGCCGCATCCATATCGCGCTGGAGCATCCCAATGACAAAACCGCCGCCGATGTTAATCATCATGATGACAATGGCGGCGATGGCATCGCCCTTGACAAACTTCGATGCACCGTCCATTGCGCCGAAGAAGTCCGACTCGCGCTGCACCTTCTCGCGGCGGCGCTTCGCCTCCGCATCTGTAATTGCCCCTTGATTGAGATCCGCGTCGATCGCCATCTGTTTGCCTGGCATCGCATCGAGGGTGAAGCGCGCCGACACCTCAGCAACGCGTTCCGAGCCCTTCGTGATAACGATGAAGTTCACAATGACGAGGATAACGAACACGATAAAGCCGACGACCGCATTGCCGCCGACAACAAAATTTCCGAATGCCGTAATGACCTCGCCGGCGTTCGCATTGAGCAGAATCAGACGCGTTGACGAGATATTCAGCGCCAGCCGAAAGAGCGTCGTAATGAGGAGGAGCGATGGAAAGACGGATAGATCCAGTGCCTCCACATTGTAGATCGCCGACATGACGACGAGCAATGCAATGGTGATATTGAGACAGATCAGGACATCCAATAAGACCGTCGGCAGTGGAATGATCATCATAATGACGATCGTCACGATGGCGACGGCGATCAGAACATCGCTGTATCGCTGTATGAAACTGCCGGACGAAAGAGGATTTACACTGCCGGTCTGCGGTGCTGCCATGCTCTTACTCACTCCCCTTGTTCCCGTTTCTCTTACGTGGATATATGATCCACCATATAACATTATATCAAATATTGAAATCTCGTCAAATAATAAATGTGTTCTTAGAGCACCGATTGTACAGGTGTATCAAAGTCTGTCCGAGTGGCATAGAAGTTCGTTCTGCTTCCACTGTTTTCCTTATGCTCCGCGTCGTGCATGCTTCAGGCGGTAGACGTATGCCAGCACTTCAGCGACCGCTTGGTAGAGCTCCTGCGGAATCGCATCACCGATCTGCACGGCCGCATAGATGGCACGCGCGAGCGGTTTGTTCTCGATGATCGGGACACGCGCCTCACGTGCGATCTCCTTGATGCGCTGCGCAACGAGATCCTGTCCCTTCGCAACGACCAGCGGCGCCGACATCCCCTGCTGATAGGAGAGTGCAATCGCATAGTGGGTCGGGTTTGTGACGATGACATCCGCCTTTGGCACTTCCTTCATCATACGCGCCATCGCCATCTGCCGCTGTTTCTGGCGAATCTTTCCCTTGATCTGCGGGTCGCCTTCAGACTGCTTCATCTCATCCTTGACTTCCTGTTTGGTCATCTTGAGATCCTGCGTCGTCTGCCACTTCTGGTAGCCATAGTCCATGAGCGCCATAATCATGATGACACCGATAACGATGAACGCCATCTGGAAGATGATCTCCGCCACAAGTGCAAGGCTCGTTGTCAGGTCGAAGAACATGAACTGCGGCATCGCGAGAATCTGTTCATGGATGAATCGGTAGAGAAAAAAACCAATGACGAGAATCTTGAAGAATGACTTCGCCAGCTCGACGAGCGAACGCTTGGAGAAGATGCGCCCGAAGCCGTTGATTGGATTCAACTTGTCCAGTTTGAACTCAATGGACTCGGTGTTGAACGTGAGCCCGACCTGAAAGAAATTGATCGCCAAGCCGATCAGCATGATCGCAAACATGACGGGAAAAGCGGTCTTGGCGAGCACAACAATCATGCCGATAAAGATGTGAATAATGTTCTCAGTGTCGACGCTCTGGTTCAGATTTGTGAACACATACGTGGTATAGGATGCAATCGAAAGATAGATCGAGTCCCACAGGAGCTTCAGTGTAAAGAACCCCACGAGCAGTACGAATGCCGTGTTCAGCTCCTGGCTGCGTCCGACCTGCCCCTTCTTTCGCGCGTCGGCGCGTTTCTTTGCCGTCGGCTCTTCCGTCTTTTCCCCGCCTGCGAAACGCTGGAGGTCAAAGACGAACGTCGCCCTATTGGAGGGCGCGTATCGCAAGTGATATATTTCCATACATTTCATTGAACAGCACATCCAGGAATAAGACATAGAACGGAATGATCATTGAGAGCACGGTGATGCCGATCATCAGCTGCATTGGAATGCCGACAACAAAGATGTTCATCTGCGGCATCGTACGCGAGAGGATACCAAGCCCCACATTCGTGAGAAGAATGGCGAAGGTGATCGGCATGGCGATCTTCATGCCCGTGAGAAAGATCGTGCCCGTGAAGTTTGCTATGAGCATCGCCAGCGACAGATTCCCCTCCATCCCTGCAATGGGAACGACGCGAAAGCTCTCAACGAGTGCCGCCAGAATCATGTGATGTCCGTTCGTCGCAAGGAGAACGATCACCGCCAAATTATAAAGAAAACTTCCGATAAGCGGTATCTGCTGACCGGAAGTCGGGTCGACAACATTGACGATGGCAAACCCCACCTGCATATCCATGACCTTACCCGCCATCGTGATGGCGGCAAAGGAGATATACGCCACGAAGCCGATCAGCCAACCGATAAAGAGTTCACCGAGGGCAGTCACGCCGAACATGATGACATTCTCCGGGACATAGGGCGTTCCCAGCCCATCCACCACCGGAAAGAGCAGGATCGTGATGGCGAGTGCCGTACCTATGCGAAAATAGATGGAGATGTTCATACTGCCAAAGAACGGCGAGATGAGGAAAATTCCGCTGACCCGCACAAGCATCAGCAGGAATACGGCAATATGTCCCTGAAGCAGCTCATACAGATCCATGTGCTGCCCTCCTCATCGCAGGTACATGGGGAGGTTGATAAAGACGTTCGATACGTACTCCACCATGATGCGCAGCATCCAAGGGCCGAAGATCAGAATGGCGACAAACACTGCAATAATCTTCGGAATGAACGCCAGCGTCTGCTCCTGAATCGACGTCGTCGCCTGGAACACCGCGACCAAGAGGCCGACGATCAGACCGAGCCCGAGCATCGGAGCGGAGACCAGGAGGACGATCATGAGAGCTTCCTGTGCGAGCTGAATGACCAAATCTCCGGACATATCAGCGCCTCCCCATCAGCGGAAACTCATGATGAGCGACTGAATCAAGAGATGCCACCCATCGACCATAACGAACAGCAGAATCTTAAACGGCAGGGAGATCATGACCGGCGGCAGCATCATCATACCCATGGACATGAGGGTACTCGCGACGATCATATCGATGACGATAAACGGAATATAGATCATAAAGCCGATCTGGAATGCTGTCTTAAGCTCACTGATGATGAACGCGGGGATGAGCGTAAACGTCGACACATCCTCCGGACCATCAGGACGCGGCGCATCCGACAAGTTGACAAAGAGTGCGAGATCAGACTCCCGCGTCTGACGCAGCATGAATTCACGCATTGGGTCTACGATGTTCTCCAGCGCCTGCTCCTGTGTAATCTGTCCCTCAAGATAGGGCTGTATGCCGTTCTCGTTTGCCTGCCCCCAGTAGGGTGCCATGATGTAGAACGTCAGAAACAGCGATAGTGCAATAACCACCTGATTCGGCGGCACATTCTGTGTCGAGAGTGCGTTGCGCAGGAAGCCGATGACCACAACGATGCGGACAAAGGACGTCGTCATGACAAAGATTGCGGGCGCAAGCGACATGACCGTGAGCACGGCAAGCACCTGCATGCTGGTCGCAACATCCTGCGGATTGTTGGACGTTCCGACCCCGACGTTGACCGTCGGGATCAGCGGGGCAGCAGACGCCTGCCCCACACCGAGGAGCAGGAACGCCGCAGCACCCAAGATCGGAAAAATGCGCCCCAATTCCCTTCCCCCATTCCTCTCCGTCCGCCTACTTTCGGAAAAGCGGCGGGATTTTCTGCACGAAATCCGAAAGAGATCCGAACTGCTCGCTGAATACGCCGCCCTCCATCGGAGCGGCACTGCGGATCTCCTCAAGTGTCTCGGGGTCGTCGATCTCCGTGATCAGACGAATGTTGGCATCCGTCACACCGAGCACGAAGACACGCCCGAAAAGCTCCACCACGCAGACCGACCGATTCGGACCAAGTGGCAGCTGTAAGTAGACCTGTCCGCCACGCGCCGCAAGCGTGCGCATGGAGCTCTTGCCAAAGGCGCGTGCAACGAGGTAGGCGAGGATGACCACGAATGCAAAGACAGCAAAAAGGCTGACCACATAGGCGACCGTCGACCACCATGATACGGCCGACGGGCGCGGGTCAGCCTCTTGATATCCGGCTAAATATCCACCGCCCGTCTCACCTGCGGCAGACACATCCCCTATACACAGAGCAAAGAGCACGCATCCGAGCAGCAAGGACAGAGTCAATATCCACGCACGCATCAGCCGACGGCTTTGCGGATTGCCTCCAGAACGCGGTCTGCCTGGAACGGCTTCACGATGAAGTCGCGTGCCCCCGCCTGGATGGCCTCAATAACCATGGCCTGCTGTCCCATCGCGCTGCACATAACAACCTTGGCGCCCGGATCGACCTTCTTGATCTCCTTGACTGCTGTGATGCCATCCATCTCCGGCATCGTAATATCCATTGTCACGAGATCCGGCTTGAGTTCCTGGTACTTCTCCAGTGCCTTCATGCCGTTCTCTGCCTCACCAACGATCTCATAACCGTTCTTCGACAGGATGTCCTTCACCATCATTCGCATAAAAGCTGCATCATCAACGACCAGAACGCGAGTTGCCATTTTCTCATCTCTCCTTAATCCGACAGAACATCCCCTATTCCCAAGGGCATTACCTGCACACAGCGGTGCTTCCTAAATCGCTCTCATTATAGCGAAATATGCCTTCGGTGACAAGGATTTTCTACACTTCTCTTTCCGGCAAATTGCATAACTATGCCGCAACTCCCCGGGAAATACGGATCAGCACAGCCGTCCATACTTCTTCAAGACATTCTTTCCGTCACTGGAGACGTGCCGCACGCTCAAGCGGGCTGACGATCTCCGTAATGCGGACGCCGAAGTTCTCGTCGATGACAACAACTTCCCCCTTTGCCAGATACTTTCCGTTGACCATGATGTCCACGGGTTCTCCGGCAAGTTTATCAAGCTCCACGATCGACCCTTTCGTCAGATCGAGGATCTCCTTGATGGACTTCTTTGTACGGCCGAGTTCGACATTGACCTGCAGAGGTACGTCGAGAATTAGGCCGATATTGGCATCATTGACCTGCACCGGTACCGTGCTGAGCGGCGTAAACTGCGCAGACTGTACGGGGACATTCGATGCGACATGTGGCTGCATAGGCTGTGCTCCATATCCATTACTTGCTGGCGCCGCAGCAGCTGCTGCCGGTGCCGAAGCGGGTGCTGCGGCAGGTGCCGCCGGCGGCGGTGCCGCAGCGGCTGCGATGGCTTCTTCCTCATCGTCAACATCGGGCTGCTGGTTCATCAGTGCATCGACCATCCCACGTGCAACATCGAGCGGCAGCAGCTGCATGATCTCGCTGTCGATGAGGCCATCCACCTCCATGCGAAACGATGCCTGCACGATGGGGTCCGCCTTGTCGAGCAGCTTTGAGACGACTTCCTCCGTCCCGAGATCGACGAGCGTCACAACGGGCGGAGTGATATCCACCTTCTTGTTGAACATCGAGGAGAGCGCGGTCGCAACGCTGCCCATCATCTGATTCATGGACTCGCTGACCGCACTCATGTGAATCTCGCTGAGTTCCTCGTCGGGGTTTGTCCCGTCGTTGCCCATCATCAGATCGGCAATGATCGCCGCGTCCTTTGCCTGGATACAGAGGACATTGTTCCCCTCGATGCCAATGCTGTAGCCAACCTCGACCACGAGGAACGGGACGGGGTACTTTTCCTTCAGCTGGCGCATGTTGGAGATGGAGACCGTCGGCGTTGTGATCGACACCTTGCGCCCAAGGAGGACGGAGAGTGTCGTCGCCGCGCCGCCCATGGAGATATTGCCGATCTCACCGAGGGCATCCCGCTCCATATCCGTTATCGTATCTCCGGTGGGAGACGCACCTGCAGCAGATGCGTCGTCCGAGGCTGCCGCGTCATCCGCAGGTGCATCATCGCCGCCTCCACCGCTCAGGAGGGCGTCTATCTCCTCCTGTGAGATCATATCGTCACTCATTCGCGTCGTCCTCCCCTTCTATAATCCCGGAAATCTGTACGGCCATGCGCTTTCCGGCCGTACCCGGACGCGCGAGGAACTTTGGATTCGACCCGACGTAGCAGACCAGCTCATCCTTTGTCATGGTATCGAGCTGGAGAACATCACCGAACCCAAGAGTCAGGAACTCGTTGATCGTCACGTGGATCTCACCGAGCTGTACGGTGAACGGCACGGAGGTGCGCTCAATCTTGCGCTGCAGTTCCGCGACCTGCTCCGGCGAGCTCTCACGGTCCATGGAGGACGCCACCCAGAACGATGTCGTCAGCTTTGGCATCACCGGCTCGAGCACCAGATATGGGATACAGATGTTCATCATGCCCTCAATCTCGCCCATCTTGATATGGATCGTGATGAGCACGACCATATCGCTCGGCGGAACAATCTGGGCAAACTGTGGGTTCGTCTCCATCGTCTCGAAGTTCGGACGGAACTCTACGACGTTGCTCCACGCTTCACGGAAATAGTTTGTCACCGTATCGATGAACCGGCGCATCACCGCCGCCTCAATATCCGTCAGTACACGGGGCTTCACGCCCGGCCTGCCCTCACCACCGAAGATGCGGTCGATGTAGGCAAGCGAAATGTCCGTACTGAGCTCGATGATGATGTTTCCTTTCAGCGGCGGCAGTGCAAGGATACCGATCACGGACGGATTCGCCATGGATTGAACGAATTCCTGATACGTCATCTGCTCGACGGACAGCACCTCGATGTCGATCATCGTGCGCAGGCTCGCCGACAGATAGGTATTCAGTAGACGCGAAAAGCTCTCATGCAGCATGAACAGCGTCCGCATCTGATCCTTGGAGAACTTGTCCGGCCGTTTGAAGTCGTAGACCTTGACCTTGCGTTCCTCTTCCTCCGCCTTGACTTCCTCGGCGGAAACCGAGCCATCCGAAAGTGCCGAAAGAAGCTTGTCTATTTCGGATTGAGACAGTACGTCCTCAGCCAAGACTCTTCCCCCTTCCCTTTGTGCAGCACTTCATCGAACTTACTGCAGCAGGAAGCTCGTGATGTAAACATCGTAGACAGATCCCTGTCCAAGGCGGTCATTCAGGGCATCTTTCAGCTGCTTCTTCAGCGCGTCCTGCTTGGTTGCGTCGAACTCCTCAAGCGGCGCAGCACGCAGGAACTGCATCGTCGTATCGAGAATTTTCGTCTCCGCGACGGGGTTGACCTTGCCGTCCTTCACCACATCGGACTTGCCGGGATTGAGCTCCATGACAATGCCCGCCTTGAGATACTTGCCGGCACGACCACCGCCAACATTGACCAGGATGCCTTCCTTCGGATCGCCGAGCTTGTAGAACACGCCCGGATCATGGCTCGCCTTGCTGCTGCCTCCATCCTCCGCATGAGATGGGGACTCCGCCTGTGAGAAGATGTAGTATGAGATCCCTCCGGCTGCTGCCACTGCAACGAGAACCGCCACAACCACCACGACGATCATCATCAACATCGGTGATTTCTGCTTCGGCTGTTCTGCTACCTGCTCTTCCTTTTCCTCCGCCATGAGTAAATTCCCTCCCTAAAAATGACTACGAAGCCGCAGCGGCTCCACACCGGGGCACTCCCTTGCCGCATAGAAGAACACTGTTCTTTCATTATAGCAAAGGAATAGAAATTCGCCAACTAATTTTGATAGAGCGCACGCCGATACTTTACCGTGCGGCGCACGATTTCCTCCATCGGCTCCTCGACGATCAGCTTTTTTCCGTTGGTGAGTGTGATGACCGTGTCCGGTGTCTCCTCGATGCTTTCGATGATCTCTGCATTGAGGACAAACTCGCCCTTCTTGTTCGTCTTGGAGTTGAACTTCGTCAGCATGATCATGACAGGCTTCCCCTCCATTCCCTTTTTTCAGTCTTCCCTACGTACAGAAAAAGCATTGAAAACTCTACCTGATATACTTTCGCCGTCGTCTTCACTTTTCCTTTTTTTTTACGACGTTTTTTTCATCACAGCTTAAATTTTTAACAAAAAAAATATATCGCCAAAAAAATCATCCGAGCTGCGCGAGAAATGCCAATGAGCGAAGCGGTCGGCCGACGAGTTCCTGCACATGGGCGAGCACCAGACTCTCCGCCGCCATCAGTGTGCCCCCGCGCACACGCAGCGGCGCGGGATGCTTCCAGTCAATCTGCCGTAGTTCCGTGAGCAGCGTGCGCAGCTCTGCGGAAAACGGCATGGCTCCCTCCCCCGCACAGTCCGCGCAGAGCGCGCCGCCCTCCGCTGCGTGAAAGAACGCATCGCCTGAGATTTTAGTGCCGCAGTGAAGGCAGTGATCATAGGTCTGCTGCAGCCCTGCCGCATCCAGCGTGCGCAGCACGGCAGCAAGCGCGGTAACACGCGGCTGCCGCGTCTCAAACGCCGTCATGATCTGCGCGAGTACATCGAAAAACGTCTCATCTTCTACGCCCTCGGGCATGAACGCACAGACGACCTCCGCTGTAAAGGTCGCATAGGCGAGCGCCGCGAGATCATCCGCGATCCGATGGTGAGAAGCGCGTACGGAGGCCGTCTTGACTGTCTCAAGCCGCGTCCCCTCCGCGAGCTGCAGATCCGCATGGACGAACAGCTGCATTGCCCCGGCCAGTGGGCTGCGCGGGCGGCGGCAGCCGAATGCCGCCGCGCGCACGAGCCCATGTTCCTTCGTATATAGCGTCACGACCTTGTCCGCCTCGCCCCAGCTGCGTGTACCGAGGACGATCCCCTCCGCTCCGTAGATTGCCATCTACGCGTGCCTCTCCGGTCCGTCGTCCATCGCAGCAGGCGTCTTGCGGACATTCTTCTGTGTGATGTCCTTTTTTCGCTCCGCCATCGGCATCACTGCCCCCGCCGTCAGCATATACTGGAGCGCCTCCTCCTTCGATATGTTGATCGTCACGGCATCCTCCTCACGCACGAGGAGCGTCGTCCCCGAGGTCATATTGAGGCTCCACGGGATAAAGACGCAGAGATAGCCGCCGCCCAGTGCCTCCTGAAAGCGCGGCGGCAGATCCGCCATAACGAAGCCGAGGGCGCGCCCGCCCATGTACGGCACATGAACGACATGCGTAAAATTACTGCTCGAGTCGAGCACCGCCTCGGAGAGCCGCTTGACACTCGTATAGATAAATTTGACGAACGGGATCGTCCCGATCATCGTCTCGCCGAGAGAGATCAGCTTCGCGAGCGCCCAATTCGTCGAGCCCCAACCGACGAGATAGATCACTGCCATGAGCGTGATGATCCCCATGCCCGGAAAGTAGAACGGCAAATACTGCCCAAGTACCCCCTCGGTGAATCGCAGCGTCCACTCGATGACGAACGCCGTGATGACAACAGGGACGAGCACGAGCAGCCCGTTGACAAAGCGGCGCGAGATACGCCGCATCGCGCGCCGATAGATATGCCCCAGCTGGCCTCTCATCGCTTCCGCCCCCCTTTCCTTCTCATGCGGCGCGGCGGTCAGTCCTCCTCGGCAAAGCCGAAGTCGCGCAGCGCTCCCGTCTTGCTGCGCCAGTCCTTGCGCACCTTGACCCAGAGATCGAGATAGGCCTTCGCACCAAGCAGCGTCTCGACATCCGCACGTGCCCGCTGCCCGATCGTCCGCAGCAGTGCGCCGCGCGCCCCGATGATAATCCCCTTCTGTGAGCTGCGCTCGACGTAGATCACGGCACGGATGTAGACATCCCCCTTAGGGCGCGTCGTCATCTCCTCGATGTCCACGGCGACGGCATGGGGCACCTCGTCCCGCGTCAGTTCAAGCACCTTTTCACGCACGAGTTCCGCAATAATCAGCCGCTCGGGCTGATCGGTCACCATGTCCTCGGGGTAGTACTGCGGCCCCTCGGGAAGTTTTGCCTTGATCTCATCGACCAGCCCTGTGAGATTCTCCTCCTCGCGCGCCGAGATCGGGACAATCGCTGCAAAATCATACGCCTTCGCATAGGAGGCGATCACGGGCAAGCTCTCCTCACGTGGGATGCGGTCGATCTTGTTTACGGCGAGAAGAACGGGCGCGTGTACCTGTGCAAGCTGTACGAGGATATAGCGCTCGCCTGCCCCCATCTTCTCCGTCACATCCACGACGAAGACGACGACATCCACGCCGCGCAGAGCTCCCTCCGTCGCCTTCGCCATATAGCTGCCAAGCGCATCCTGCGGCTTGTGGATGCCGGGCGTATCGAGGAAGATGATCTGTGCGTCCTTCTCCGTCAGGATGCAGAGGATGCGGCTGCGCGTCGTCTGCGGCTTATCGCTCATGATCGCGATCTTCTGCCCGATCAGTGCGTTGATCAGCGTGGACTTCCCGACATTCGGCCGTCCGACGACGGCGACAAATCCCGATTTATGTGTGCTCATCGTGCAATCCCCAGTACATCCATCACATGCCTCTGCTCCTCTTCCATTTCCACCCGATCTTCCTCCTCGATATGGTCATAGCCGAGAAGGTGCAGCATCCCGTGCACCGTGAGAAAGGACAGCTCCCGCAGAACGCTGTGCCCATACTCCTCCGCCTGTGTCGCCGCACGCTCAAGCGAGATCACGAGATCGCCGAGCACTACGCCGCACGGCGCGTCGATGATCGCGGGTTCCTCGCTCTCCGTGAGGGCAAAGGAGAGGACATCCGTCGGACGATCCACGCCGCGATAGTCACGGTTGAGTACGTGGATGTGCGCATCATCCGTCAGCGTCACACTGACCTCCGCGTCCATTACGCCGTACAGCTCTCCGACCGTCAGCACGGCACGACGCACAGCGTCCACATCTTCCTGCGGTACGTCAAGATTTTTCGGCTCTCGTCCGATCGTGATCTCCATCGTACTTCTCCCGTCTCTTTTCCCATGCACCATACGCCTCAACGATCCGCGTGACGACCTCGTGGCGGATGATGTCGACCGGCTCAAGGCGCACGACACTGACCCCCTTCACGCCCCGCAGGATCTGACACGCCTGCCGCAGCCCGGAGACCGTACCGCGCGGCAGATCAACCTGCTCGAGGTCACCCGTCACGACCATGCGCGAGCCGAAGCCGAGGCGCGTGAGAAACATCTTCATCTGCGCGCCCGTCGTATTCTGCGCCTCGTCGAGGATGACGAATGCGTCCTCAAGGGTGCGCCCGCGCATGTAGGCAAGCGGTGCGACCTCGATCAGCTGGCGGCTCATCATCTTCTGATAGCCCTCCGCCCCGAGGATGTCCTGCAGGGCATCGTAGAGCGGACGCAGGTAGGGGTTGATCTTCTCCGTCAGATCCCCCGGCAGAAAGCCGAGGTGCTCCCCCGCCTCCACCGCAGGGCGCGTGAGGATGATGCGGCTGACCTCGCGGTTGCGGAGCGCCGCCACTGCCATGACGACGGCGAGATAGGTTTTTCCCGTTCCCGCCGGTCCCACGCCGAGCGTCACAGCATTTCGGCGGATCGCCGCGAGATAGTCGCGCTGGCCAATGGTCTTCGCACGCACCTCTCGCCCCTTTGCCGTCACAAGCAGCACCTCGGAGTGGAGTCCGTGCAGCTCCTCCGTGCGTCCTGTCCGCACCATGCGTGCCCCGTAGTGCACCTCATGCGTCGTCAGGCGCATCCCCTGCCGATGGCAGAAAAGCAGTTCGCTGATAAGCGTCCGCACCGCGGCGACATCCGCTTCTGCACCCGTCACCGCAATGCTGTTGCCGCGGCTCACCATACGGCAGGAGAAGTCCTCCTGCATGATTTGAAGGAACGCGTCGCGATCGCCGAGAATCGCATACGCTTCCTGCTGATCCTTAAATTCGATGCTATCTATCGTCTCCGCCAAAGGCAGTCTCTCCTATATAAAATACTCGATGGTCGCGTCCGCCGTGCGTCTTGTCCGCAGGTCAAAGAGCAGCACCGCCTCACGCGATGCCACGGGACCGAGCGCGTACAGTTCCTTCGTCTCGCGGTTGAAGCAGGAAAAGGGCACGACGCGGTTGTACTCATGCGGATGTTCGCACGTCACCTCGATGCCCTCGCGCGCAAAGGCAGGCTCTGTCTCCTTCACATAGTACGGGTCAAAAAGACGGATGCGATCCCCCGTCACGCCCGTGAGAAGCGCATAGTGCTCGACCTCGTAAAAGAGGCGCACGACCGCGACGCCACCGCGCACGAGCGCATCGTTGACGTGGCCGTGCGCGTCGATGCGCACGCTGTGCCCCGCAATATACTGGCAGGTCAGGGGGAACTGTGTAGCACGCGAGAACCCTTCAAGCCAGTTCGCGAGGTACATCATCGCCATACGCGAGGTCCCCTCCTTGCATGCCGTGCCATCCATCCCGTAGCAATCGAGGGAGTAGAGCATGACGCTGCGGATGACCTCGGGCGGGATCTCAGCACGCGGAAAGAGATAGCTCATCGCGTCGAGTAGCGCTGTCGGGCCGCAGTCGTACTCCGACATTTGATAGCGCAGAGGAATCTTCATGTATACCCCCCTTTCCGCAGGAGATTCGGCGTCAGGATTGCGAGGATGACGAGCACAATCCCGCCCGCCTGCACGGGGGAAAAATGCGTGCCAAAGATCAGCCATGCAAAGAAAACGCTCGCAACCGGCTCGATTGTCGCCGTGATCGCCGTCTCCGCTGGGCTGAGCCAGCGCAGCCCCAAGGCGAACGCAAAGAAGGCGACCACCGTTCCAAGTCCGATGATCACAAAGAGATCAAACCATGTCTGCGCCGTAAAGAACGCGCCGACATCTGCGATCGCCTGCGTCGCGGGCAGCAGGGCAATCCCCCCGAAAAGCATGCAGACAGCAAGCAGGAAGAAGCGGTCAAAGCGCCGCAGAAGATGTACGGGATAGATCATCGCAAAGACAAACGTCGCCCCTGAGATGAGACTCCAAACGACGCAGTCCGAGGGGACAGAGAGCCGCGTGAGATCGCCGCCCGTCACGAGGAGGAACACCCCCGCCACGGCGGCGGCCACGGTCAGCATCTCTGCCATACGCGGCAGCCGCCGATGGCGCGCGGCGAGATAGAGGATCATCAGTGCGGGGCTCGTCGAGCAAATCACCGTCGTCGCCGCCGCATCCCCCGCCGCAATCCCCTTGAAATACGAGAACTGCACGATCATGATGCCCAGGATGCCGTGCACCGCCATGCGCAGGAGCAGACGCGGGCTGTGGCGCAGGGTACGTACGCCGCGCTGCAGTCCGCCGCTCCACCACGCGAGCAGGAAGAACAGCCCGCTCGAAAGGAAGAGTCGCACCTGCGTCAGCTCCACAGGGAGATGATGTGACTGGGCATAAAAATCCTGTGCCGCCGTCCCGCTCGCCGCCCACATCGTCCCGGCAAGCAGGACGAGAAGCACCGCCGAGACGTGCGACATCGCGCTCAGGCCTCCCCCTGCTCCCGCTTCACCACATCGGCAATCGCCGTACAGACTTCCTCCAACTGCTTCTGGTCACTGCCCTCCGCCATCACGCGGATGAGCGGCTCTGTGCCCGAGGGGCGCACGAGAACGCGACCCTCACTGCCGAGAATGCGTTTCCCTTCGGCAATTGCATCACAGATGGCAGGATTTTTCTCCCATCCCTCCTTGCTCTTAACGTGCACATTAACGAGGAGCTGCGGATAGGTTGTCATCATGGCGTTCAGTTCGGACGCCTTTTCCCCGCTGCGGTGCAGTGCTGAGAGCACCTGCAGTGCCGTGACGAGGCCGTCGCCCGTTGTCGCATGTTCCGCAAAGATGATATGCCCCGACTGCTCACCGCCGATCGCATAGCCGCTGCGGCGCATTGCCTCAAGCACGTAGCGGTCTCCGACCGCCGTCACCTCAACGCGTCCGCCGAGTGCCGCAATCGCCTTGTGGAAGCCGATGTTTGCCATCACTGTCGTCACCACTGTCTTGTGCGGCAGATGCCCCGTGCGCATCATCTCTGCTGCACAGGCGACAAGAATGTGGTCTCCATCGATCAGCGTGCCTGTCTCATCAATACAGAGGCAGCGGTCAGCGTCGCCGTCATGGGCAATGCCGATATCTGCACCGCATTCGAGTACCGTGCGGCACAGCGAGTCCAGATGCGTTGATCCGCATCCGTCATTGATGTTCACACCATTGGGGAGCGCGTGGATCACTTTGACGTCGGCACCGAGGCGGCGCAGGACCTTCGGCATTGCCTCATACGCCGCACCGTTCGCACAGTCGAGGACGATTTTCATCCCATCAAAACGCTCTGTGCACGTACTCACAACATAGTCGATGTACTGATTCAGCAGATCGTCACGGTACTCCACCACGCCGACATCCTTCCCCGTCGGACGTGCCTCATGGTCGCCGCTCTGAAGACCGCGGACGAGTGATTCCAGTTCATCTTCCACTGCATCGGGCAGTTTGTAACCATCCCCGCCAAAGAACTTGATTCCGTTATCGTGAAACGGGTTATGCGATGCCGAGATGACAATGCCTGCACTGGTCTTGTGTTCCCGCGCAAGGTAGGCAATCGCAGGAGTTGGCATAACCCCCGCAAGAAGAGCGACTCCTCCTGCCGAGCAGATGCCTGCCGTCAGTGCCGCCTCGAACATCTCACCCGAGACACGCGTATCGCGCCCGATCAGAATGCGCGGACGCGCCTTGGAATGTGCACCGAAATAAAGTGTCGCCGCGCGTCCGAGCTGATATGCCAGCTCCGGTGTAAGCTCTGTATTTGCGACGCCTCGCACACCATCCGTCCCAAAAAGTCTCACAATAACAGCCTCCTGTGTATCTTCAGCATCATCTGCTGTGCATCGGAATGTGCGGATCCCCACACAGTCACATTCCCTTTATCCTCACCATAATCTACTGTATTCGCTCCAAAAAAGCAAGTGCGGCTTTCATGCCGTCAAGTGCGGCACTCATGATGCCGCCCGCATAGCCTGCGCCCTCGCCGATTGGGTAGAGCCCCGCTGCGCTGATCGACTGCATCGTCACTGCGTCGCGTAGAATGCGGCAGGGCGCAGAGGAGCGTGCCTCCACGCCCGTCAGCGGCACATCCGCCGCACCAAAGCCCGGCACGCGCTGCTCCCAGTGGCGCAGGGCACGTGACAGGGATGCGCTGCACGCATCGGGCAGGATCGTACCCAAGGCAGCAGGGCGCACCCCCGGCATGTACGTCGGAGCAACCGCAAAATCCATCGTCCCCGTCCGCCCGCTCAGGAAATCGCCCACCGCCTGCACGGGCGCACGGTAGTCTCCGCCGCCCGCAGAGAAAGCGCGCCGCTCCAGCTCTCGCTGAAAAGCGATCCCGCCGAGCACCGCCCCGCCGAAATCGGCGGGGGTGACCTGCACCAGGAGGGCACTGTTCGCCGTCCCTGCGTCGCGACGGTAGTTGCTCATCCCATTCGTCACGAGATGCCCCTCCTCCGACGCCGCTGCGACCACCAGACCGCCGGGACACATGCAGAAGGAGTAGACCCCGCGGCCGCCCTCCTCATCCCGATAGGTCAACGCATAGTCCGCCGTCGGCAGGAACGGGCTCCCCGCCGCTGCGCCGTACTGCATCCGATCCACGAAGTTCTGTGGATGCTCGATGCGCACTCCGACGGCAAACGCCTTCGCCTCCATGCGCACACCCGCTCCATGGAGCATCGCATACGTGTCGCGTGCCGAGTGCCCGATACCGAGAAACACCGCGCGTGCGGGGATCTGCTCTGCCCCATTCACCGTGAGTGCTGTGATATGCCCCGCAGTCATCGTGATGTCCGTCACCTGTGCGCCAAAGCGTACCTCGCCGCCCATCGCGATGATCTTCTCGCGCAGGCGCTTCACCACCGTGCGCAGCACATCCGTCCCGATATGCGGCTTTTGCAGATACCGTATCTCCTCGGGCGCACCTGCCGCGACAAACGCCTCGATGATCTCGTTCATCCGTGGATCGCGATTGCGCGCCGTCAGCTTCCCGTCGGAGAACGTTCCCGCACCGCCCTCGCCGAACTGGACATTTGACGTGGGATCGAGCCGCCCCGTCCGCCAAAACTGCGCCACATCACGCGTACGCCGATCCACATCCTGCCCACGCTCGAGGACGAGCGGTGCCGCCCCCGCACGCGCAAGCAGCCACGCGGCAAAGATCCCCGCGGGGCCGAACCCCACGACGACGGGGCGCTCACGTCCCTCTTGCGGCGTATAGGGTGGAACACGGAGTGGACCGTGCTCCTCTGCTCGCCCGACCTGCGCGTCGCGACGCAGACGCGTGAGGATGCCGCGCGCGCCGTCTGCCGTCACATCGAGCGTATAGTTCCACCGAATCGGCGCCCCATTCCTGCGCCGTGCATCCAGCGCCTTATGAACGACAATCACCCCGTGCACTGCACAGGGTGATACACCGAGTCGCTCTGCGGCAAGCTCTGTGAGGATGCGTGTCTCATCATACGGCACAGAGAGATTCTTAATGCGTATCATTGCATCGGCCCAACCTTGATCTCCACCGTCACCGTCGGATTCGTCGCCGTCACGCCGGCGGGCAGACGCAGCTTTACCTGCTGCGTACCGCTCTCCTTCACATCCGCGAGGGAGAACTCCTCCGTTTCGATGCCCGTCACCTTATCGAGTGCCTCCTTCGTTCCCGTGATCTCGATGCGCGCCGGCTGCACCGTCACGCTCTCGAGCTTCAGCTGCGGCGGCAGATCACTGCGCGGCTTTGCCTGCACCTCCACCACCTTATGCTGGAGACCGCGCGTCAGCTTGACCGAGATCTCCATCGTGTCCGGATGCATCGTCAGCCCCTGCACTTCTTTTCCGTCCGTATTCAACGCGGCCAATGGAATCCCCATCGTCACGTCCTCCTTGCGCCCATTCATATTGAAATAGGCGGCGACGGAGGCGACCTGATCGACGAGGGAGCGCGGTCCCTCGATCGTCGCCTTTTCGACGGACTGGCGGACGCGATCCACCATGAAGCCCTCCGCCGGCGTGCCGTTGACCGTCAACAGCACCGAGAACACGCGCTGAATGATGCGGTCTAGCGTCACGTCGATCCGGTCAGGAGACACACTGATCAGCTCAAATCCGTACGGGATCGACGTCTCCACTGCGTAGAGCCGATCGCCCTCCGCAAAGTCGGACAAATTCACACGCGCATGGAAATCACTGTTATCCGCTGTCACAAAAGCTGAACGTGCCCCACGCACACGCAGCGTCACCGTATCGGCTGCGGCATGCATCTGATAGCCATCCGGCACATGCTCCATCACCACGGGGACGGTATAGGACGCCTCCATGGATGGATTCTGATCGTTCATCACATAGAGCCAGAGAATAACGGCCACAATCAGTGCCGCGATCCTGGCGAGCAAATTATGCTGCACAAGGCTGCGAAGTCTGCTCATGATTTCTCCCTCCAGCTCCGAATCGTATCCAGAATCGACGAACGCGAACTGTAGGCAAACGCAGGTGTCAGGATATGTGTCAGCTGTTCACCGTCCAGATGGCGGTGGAGATGCCCGTTCTCCGCGATCGAGATCGTCCCCGTCTCCTCACTCACCACGACGATAAGGGCATCGCACTGCTCCGAGAGTCCGATGGCCGCACGATGGCGCGTGCCGAGCTCCGTCGAGAGCGAGCGATTCTCTGTCAGCGGCAGGAGGCAGCCCGCCGCGATCAGCCGCTTGCCGCGAATGACCGCCGCACCGTCATGCAGCGGCGTATTCGGAATGAACACATTCATCAGAAAATCCGACGTGATGAGACCGTCGATCTGGATGCCCGTCGCACTGATATCATTCAGCCCCATGTCGCGCTCGATGACGAGCAGTGCGCCGATCTTATTCGCCGAGAGAATCTTTACCGCGCTGCGAATCTCGCGGATCGTGCTCTGCGCCTCCTCATCGTCGAGGAGCGTACCTGGGCGGAAAAACTTGCCCTGACCGAGATGCTCCAGCGCGCGGCGCAGCTCCGGCTGAAAGACAATCGGGAGCGCGACAAAGAGCAGCGTCACCGCCTTTTGCAGCAGCCACGAGATCACGTGCAGATTCAGATAATTCGCCACAACCGTTACACCGAGCAGGACGAGAATGCCCTTGCCGAGCGTAATGGCGCGCGTATCCTTCAGCATCACATAAACACGATAGAGAATGACCGCCACGATCAGGATGTCCAGTACATCCAGCGGCGTGATGGTCGAAAGGATGCCGCGAAACTGCGTCGGCATCGTAAAATCAAGTGGCATAGCAACCCCCCACGTTCCAAGCATCCCATTCCATTTGCATCCCATTTCTGTATATATTAACACTTCTAGCCGAATGGGAAAAATCCTTGTGACCTGAGGGGCCCTCAAAAAAAAATTTCGGGACGGTGCGTGTAGAATTGCCTCCACATACATCCGTCCCGAAACATATTCAAGGAAATGCTGATAAAATAAAATCCGTCAGATTGGTGCTGAATTTATCCGTGCTTCCTAAAATTAGCAGATCTTGCGGATCCACCCCTCCGGTGCCTCCACCGTACCGAGCTGAATGCCGCGCAGCGTATCGTAGAGCTTCTGTAGCACAGGGCCCATGTGCTCCATGCCGCTCGGGAACGCAATCACCTTGTCGCCGTGCGTCACCGAGCCGACGGGCGAGATCACTGCCGCCGTACCGCAGAGGCCGCACTCTGCAAAGTCATTCAGTTCCTCGAACGCCACGGGGCGATGCTCCACCTTCAGCCCGAGCACGTGCTCTGCGATGTAGACGAGCGAGCGGCGCGTCACAGACGGCAGGATCGACGGTGACTTCGGCGTCACCACTGTGCCGTCCTTCTTGATGAAGAGGAAGTTTGCTCCGCCCGTCTCCTCGACATGCGTGCGTGTCGCCGCATCGAGGAACATATTCTCGTCGAACCCTGCCGCATGTGCGGCCATATAGGCGTGCAGGCTCATCGCATAGTTCAGCCCCGCCTTGATATGGCCCGTGCCATGAGGAGCCGCACGGTCAAACGCACTCACGCAGAGGCGGATCGGCTTGATGCCGCCCTTGAAGTACGAGCCCACGGGCGTCGCGAAAAGGCGGAACTGATATTCATCGGCGGGCTTTACACCGATGACCTCGCCCGACGCGAAGATAAAGGGGCGCAGGTAGAGCGACGCGTCCGTACCGTAGGGCGGAACGTAGTCACGGTTCGCCTTGACCACCGCATCGACCGCCTCCAGGAAGCGCTCCTTCGGAAAGGACGGCATCTCCAGATACGCTGCCGAGTCATACATGCGCGCTGCATTGAGGTCAGGACGGAACGTCACAATATGCCCGTCCACCGTCTCATAGGCCTTTAGCCCCTCAAAGACCTCCTGGCAGTACTGCAGAATCCCCGCACACTCGCTGATTGCGACCGTTGCGTCGGAGGTCAGACCTCCCTCGTCCCATGTCCCATTCGCATAGTTCGACACATAACGCTGCGGCAGAGAACGATAGGCAAACTCCAAATTCTCCCAGTCCAAATCCGCCTTTGCCATAAAAAGTGCCCCCTTCTTTCAAAATGTACGTCCTATCATAGTACCATCATCCGTCCTTGTCAAATGGATTTACCGCGCCGCCGCATCCAGCTCCCTGCGTGCACGCGGCAGACGCTTTAGAATATCGCCCGCGATCAGACCGTTTCCGCGCTTCTCGTAGGCGCGATCTCCCGCATATCCGTGCAGCCACACGCCCACAATCGGCGTCATCCCGCTCTCCATCTGGCGCATCAGCCCGACAATCGCGCCCGCGAGCACATCACCTGCGCCCGCCGTCGCCATGCCCGCATTGCCGCAGGTCGTAAAGAACGCATCGCCATCGGGATAGACCACAATGGTGCACGCCCCCTTGACCACAAACACCGCCTGATGATCACGTGCCGCGTCCCGTGCCATGCGGAGCAGATCCTCTGACGCCTCCTCCGTCTTCACGCCGAGGAGCGCGGAAAACTCACCGAGATGCGGCGTCAGAATCGGCACCTGCGGCAGATCGCGCAGTGCATCGAGATGCCCCGTGAACGCTGCAATCGCATCCGCATCCATCACAAGCGGAGCCTTGACCTCCGCGGCAAAGAGCCGCACAAACTCACCCGTCTCCGCCGCACGCCCAATGCCGGGACCGATGAGCACGGCATCCGCACGCGCCGCGAGCGAGAGCGCCTTCTGCCGCGCATCCTCTCCACCGAAATAGCCCATGCCCTCATCGGGCAGCGGAACGACCATCACCTCGGTCAGCTTCGCAGCCAGAACAGGATAGATGCGCTCGGGCACGGCGAGCGTCACGAGCCCCGCGCCGACGCGCAGTGCCGCCTCTGCTGCGAGTGCCGCCGCCCCCGTCATGCCGAGCGAACCGGCGAGCACGAGAATACGTCCGCACGTCCCCTTGTGCGCGTCACGCGCACGCGGCGGCAGCAGCTTTGCCGCTGCATCCTGTGTGATGAGCGACTGCCGCATCCCCTCACCGGCAAGAAGGGCATGGGGGATGCCGATGTCATCGACGAGCAGCTCGCCCGCCGCATTCGCTCCCTGACCGAGGAAGTGCCCCACCTTCGGCAGGCCGAGGGCGAGCGTCCGATCGGCGCGGACGGCGATGGAGGCAATCCGCCCCGTATCCGCCTCCACTCCGCTCGGAATATCGATGGCAAGCGTCGGTTTGCCCGCTGCATTGATCTCCTCGATCAGGCGCAGTGCCGTCTTGCGGAGCTCTCCCTTGACGCCCGTGCCGAGGATACCATCCACCACCGCATCGGCAAAGCGCAGCGAAACGCGCAGACGATCCCAATCGCGGTCACCCGCGAGAGGACGAATCTCTATGCCCATCGCCCGCAGCGCGCTGTGCATCGCGTGAGCCGCAGGACTGAGACGCTCCTCTGCCCCAATGAAGAACATCTTCACGCGCGCGCCCATATTGATGAGATGTCGCGCCGCAGCAAAGGCGTCACCGCCGTTATTGCCGCCGCCCGCAAAGACAGCGAACACCTTGCCTGCCGCGCCGCCGATCAACTGCGCTGCCTCCTCGGCCGAGCGCCGCCCCGCATTCTCCATCAGGGCAACAGCAGGCAGCCCGTAGCTCTCCTCCACTGCGCCGTCGATCCGACGCATATCCTCTGCAAACGATACGTTCATCACTGACCCTCCAATATACAGTAAGCCGTCGCATATTCCTTCTCGTGACTGAGCGTAACCCAGACGCGCGTCACGCCCATCTCCGCCGCACGCGCCGCGAAGAATCCGTGAAGATGCACCTTGGGCGCACCGAGCGCATCGGGCAGAATCTCCACATCGTGGAGCGTACCACCGCGCAGCCCCGTGCCAAACGCCTTCAGCACCGCCTCCTTGCCCGCAAATCGCGCGGCGAGACTTGCAGCGCACCCTGCGCCGCGCTGCATGGCGTAGGCACGTTCAGCGGGCGTATAGACGCGCGTGAGGAAATGCTCCTTCTCTGCCGCACGCGCCACGCGTGCCACGCGGACAATATCACAGCCGACCCCCAGAATCATGACATCTCCTCTATCATAACAGAAAAGGGATTATTGCGCCACGCAATAATCCCTTCAAAATTCATGGATACATCCCTGCCGTGCCTGTCAGTGCCGCAGCGGCTCGGGCACGACGCCGGGCGACTGCGGTGCCGGGCGCATATCCGTCGACAGCTTGTACGCGTCGCCGGACGCTCCCGCGCTGCCCGCTGCAGGCGCAGCCGTTGTCGGTGCCGTCGTCCCCGTCTTTGGCTCATTGTCGCTGCCATCGGTCGATGCACCGGAGAAGCGCATACTGCGCGCGATGAACACCTCAACGCGGCGGTTCTGCGCACGCCCCTCCTCCGTATCGTTCGACGCAATCGGACGATACTCGCTGTAGCCGAGCGCACTGAACCGCGCCGGGTTCAGCGAGGGCTGCACTGCCATCACGCCGCGCATCAGGCTGACGGCACGCGCCGAGCTCAGCTCCCAGTTCGACGGATACTGTGCCGTTGCAATCGGCACATTGTCCGTGTGACCGGAGATCGTTACGCGCTCGGGAAGCGAGGCGAGCACCCCGGCAATGACGGGAACAATCTTTTCCGCGTCTCCTTGAAGGACAGCAGACCCGGAGGAGAAGAGCGCCTTCTCCTTCAAGCGAACCATTAATCCTTCTTCGGTTAGTTCCGTGCTCACCTGATCCTGCAGATTATTGTCCTTAATATATTGGTCCAGCTTCTTTTGTGCCTCTGAGAGATCCTGATTCTCCTTCATGTAGGCGGCGTCTGCCGTATTGGCACCGTTCGTCGTCGTTGGAGGACTGGGCGCTGTCGATGGCCCCATCCCACTGAAGAACGACGGACCGCCCATATTGAACGCCGCCGTGAACGCCTGCGCGAGTGCCTGCATCTTCGATGCATCCGTCTGCGACATCGCGAAGAGTGCAATGAAGAGCGCCAGGAGGAGTGTCATGAGGTCGGAATACGGCAGGAGCCAAGCCTCGCCCACTTCCTCTTCATGGGGCTTTGCATGCTTTTTACGTGCCATATCAGCCCTCTCCCTTCAGTGCCTCACGCTCCGTCTGCGGGATGAACACCATGAGCTTCGCCTCGATGGCCGTCGGCGAGTCGCCTGCCTGGAGTGAGAGAATCCCTTCGATGATCATGCGTTTCTGGCTGACTTCCTGCTCCGACATAATCTTCAGCTTATTCGCGAACGGCATCCAGAGAACGTATCCCGTAAAGATACCCAGAATCGTTGCAACGAACGCCGCTGCGATCGAATGTCCGAGCTTGTCGATATCATTCAGGTTGCCGAGTGCCGCGATCAGACCGACAACCGCGCCCAGAACGCCCAGCGTCGGTGCGTATGTACCGGCCTGCGTGAACATCGAGCGCCCCTCTGCATGACGCTCCTGCATGATCGCCAGCTCCGCATCGAGAACATCGCCGACGAAGTCCGGATCCATGCCGTCGATGACCATGCCGAGACCCGTGCGAAAGAACGGATCCTGGATCTCCTGCGCCTTGCTCTCGAGGGCGAGGATACCCTCACGGCGCGCAATCTGTGACAGCTCGATGAACTGCTGTACGAGCTGCCCCTTCTCTTGGAGCTGCGGGACTTGACATGTTTTCTTGATCAGTTTGGTAAAGTTCCCCAGCTGTTCCATCCGAAATCCGATGAACAAACACGAAAACGTACCGCCGATGATGATCAGGAACGCCGCAGGGTTGTTGAGTGCCGTCAGCGGTGCTCCCTTCAAAATCATACCAACAAAGATCGAGATCACGCCCATGACAAGCCCGATGACTGTTGATTTTTCCAAAACAAAGGCCCCCATTCCATTTCTCGCCGTCGCCGAACGCATACCCGTCTGATCCGTCAGACACACGTCAACATCTTCCTATATTATTCCATAACGTAAGGAAAAATCCTACCTCCTTTTTAAAAAATCTTAAAAAAAACAAAGAAAAATTTTTCAATAAATTTTTCTTATCCTATCATATATTGGTTGAAAGTATGATATAATGTAGCACGTATAAAGAAAGTTTATTGGAGGGTGATCTCATGGAACTGCGACAGCTCGAGTACTTCCAAATGGCGAGCCGTCTGAAAAACATCACGCGTGCCGCCGAACGCCTGCGCGTCTCCCAGCCGAACATCACCGTCGCGATCAAAAAACTCGAGAGCGAGCTCGGCATCCAGCTCTTTGACCGCAGCCAGAAGCAGCTCTCGCTGACCCCCGAGGGCGCAGTCTTTTTAGAGCGCGTCGAAGTGGCGCTGCGCAACATACAGGATGCCGTCCTCGAGATCAACGACTACAAGCAGCTGCTGAAGGGAACGATCAAAATCGGCATCCCGCCGATGATGGGCGCATATCTGTTTCCCGAGATCTTCTCCAGCTTTCAGCGGCGCTACCCGCATCTCGACGTCTACCTCCACGAGGAGGGTTCGGTCGCCATCCGCGAACAGCTGGAGCGCGACGAGCTGGACTTCGGCATCATCATCATCCCCGAGGCCGCACCCAATCTGCAGCTCCTGCCGATGGCACGCCGTCAGATCGTCTGCTGCGTGCCCGAGCACGGCGATCTTGCTGCACGCAAGGCGATCACCCTGCAGGACGTCGCGGACCACAACCTCATCATGCTGAAGGAGGGCTCCTTCCTGCGGCAGACCATGCTGCAAAAGATGGCTGCGGCAGGCATCACACCGAATATCGTGCTCGAGTCGAATCAGGTGGTCACCATTATGGGGCTCGTCGCGAGCGGTGTCGGCAACGCCTTCCTGCTCGACATGATTGCCAGCAGCGCGCACGGCATCCGCGCCCTTCCGCTCGCCAATCCCGTCTACGTCGACGTGGGACTTGCGTGGAAGCGCGACCGCTACATCTCAAACGCCGCGCAGTCCTTCATCGACTTCAGTAAGGACATTCTCCGCCACAGGGACGACGCATCACATACGGAGTAACATCATATTCAAAGAAAAGGGGCGTTGTACGAAGCTAAAAGCTTCGTACAACGCCCTCTTTGTGCCCCTTCCACCGCTTACGCGGTTCCCCTTGCTGACCTGTCCAAGAAGCAAGTCCACAGGACGAAGCTGATTGGGTAACAGGTCGTATGGGAAAACGTCCCAAGAACACGAGCGACAGCGATGTGTGATTGGCTGACGTTGACCGCTCCCCGTGATAACGGGAAAGGCTTGGGGAATACCGGCATAGCAGCTTCGAGGATATGCAGCAGCTCCTGTTAAAAGAGCAGATGTGCGATCACATAGCCGACGCAGCATCCCGAGGAGACACCGATCAGTCCCGGAATCATGAACGAGTGGTTCAGGATATACTTGCCGATGCGCGTCGTGCCCGAGCGGTCAAACCCAATGCACGCGAGATCGGATGGATAGGTCGGCAGAAAGAAATAGCCGTAACATGCCGAGATGAACGAAAGGATGAGGATCGGATCGACACCCACGTTGATCGCCATCGGTACGACAATCGCAATCGCCGCCCCCTGCGAGTTCACCAATTTCGACGTGAGGAACGCCAGCACAGCGTACGCCCACGGATAAGACTGCACCGCAGCGCCGAGGAACTGCTTGAGGAAGGCAATGTGATTCATGAAATAGGTATCTGCCATCCATGCGACGCCGTAAACCGAGACGAGAGCAACGACACCCGAACGGAAGACCTGCGAGTTGCCGACATCCTTTGCCTTGACCTTGCAGGAAACGAGGATGACTGCACCGACGAGCAGCATGACCATCTGAATGACGACAACCATCGAGATCGCCTTCGGCGCGGCATCCGGTTTCGGCGGGAATTTCGGCAGAAGCTCCGGGAAGTTGCCGAGCACAGCAATCGCAATGATGCCGATGAAGAAGATAATCATCGCACGGTAGTATTCCTTCGGCAGCTCCTTATCGAGGAGGCTCTCCGAGTCACCGTAGACATACTGCTTGTTCTCCGGATCACGGATGAACTCCTGGAAGCGCTCATCCTGGTCAAGATCCTTGCCGCGGCGATAGCTCCAAAGCGCCGCAAAGAACACACCAAGCCCCGTGGCAGGGATGGACACCGAGAGCACCTGGAACACGGTAAAGTCGTGTCCCGACACGGAGAGAAACGCCACCATCGAGACAACAGCGACCGAGACCGGCGATGCGCAGATCCCCATCTGCGATGCAACGGACGAAACCGCCATCGGACGCTCGGGGCGGATGCCCTGCTTGATGGCAATATCATAGATGATCGGAAACATCGTATAGACGACGTGCCCCGTGCCGCAGAGCACCGTCAAGAACCACGTCGTCAGCGGCGCAAGAATCGTGACGTGCTTTGGGTTATTGCGCAGGAACTTCTCTGCGTACTTCAGCATGACCGTCAGTCCGCCCGAGGTCTGCAGGAAGCCTGCGCAGGTGACCACCGCAAGGATGATCAGCATCACATCGATCGGCGGCTTCCCCGGCTGATAGCCGAAGATAAACGTGTAGATCACGAGGCCGAAGCCACTGATCACCGCCAGCCCAAGTCCGCCGTGCCGTACACCGACAATCAGACAGACGAGGAGGACTATAAAGCCCAGCAGCATTTCCATGAGAATAATTCCCCCATTCTACACAAAGCCCCTGCTCTGCACAGATAAAATAACAACGTGATTCATTATACATCTGTATCCTTCATTAGTAAAGCCTAAGAGACATAAATCAAGTCTATATCGCAAAATAAAAAATTTCCACGAAAACATTCCTGTCCTCGTGGAAACTTTATCATTATTCTTCTCCGTGAGTACAGAGAAGATTCTTTCAGAAATTCATAAAAATAGGTCTGCTGCTTCACGTTCCCGTCGGCATCAGGGGAAAGTTCACCTTGGGATATTTTTCCTTGACCGCTGCCCGTTTTTTTGAATAATCCAGTATCGTCAGTCCGACAATCTCATCGCTGTCCTCATCACGATTCACATAGACCCCGGGTGCCTCCTCATCGGCAAAAGCATTTTGTTGGCTTCCCAAGAATATGTGGAGCACATCATGGCGCTCATCGTATTTATTGACCTGCTTTTCTCCCATCGTAGACAACCTCCTCTGCAAGACAATTCATTTTCAATTTGTTGATCGGATTCCACGTAACGACTTCACGGGGCATCGTATCTTTCTCCACAATGACCGTCAGTCCTCGAAGCTTTATTCGCCCATCTTTCGGCACTAAAACAAAGTCGAGATACATAAGACGTTCGCGTCCGCCTTTTGTGCCCAAGAGGATGATAAACCGCGGTCGTTCAATTACAGACTTTGCCTGTCCCCCGTAGAGTTTTCGTTCAGCCCCATCCTCTTCACTGTGATCTCCGATAATATGGGCATCATAAGTCGATTTTTTGAGTACGACTTCGTATTTCAATGGGTCAACTGCCCGCCAAAGCACATCTTCAGCATCTGTGTCCATAACGTCACCGCCTCATTCTCCATGCTATTTTATTATACCAGCAAACACCGAACACAGCAACAAAAAAAGCCGCCCCGCAGGGCGACCCTTTCAAATGATGATTCGATTTAACGCTTCATATTGATCAGTGTCTCGAGCATCTCATCGGAGACGGTAATCATCTTCGAGTTCGACTGGAAGCCGCGCTGCGTGATGATCATGTCGGAGAACTGATCGGCAAGATCCACGTTCGACATCTCGAGTGCCGAAGTCGTCAGCTCCGTGCCGATATCCGACGCGCCGCTGATCGTACGCGTACCGGAGTTGTTCGATTCCTGATAGAGGTTCCCGCCCATCTTCGTGAGACCGGACGGGTTGTTGAACTGCGCCATCGCGATCTGGGCTTCCTTCTGACGGACGCCGTTCGTGTACGTGCCCGTAATCACGCCCGTACTGTCAATATCGACACTCGCGAGCGTACCTGCCGCATGTCCGTCGGAATCCGCCGCAATCGTCGAGGTGCCCGAGTACTGCGTGATGGCAGCGAGGTTCATCGCCACCTGCTGAGGTGCCGCACCGTTCTCATACGTGAGGCTCAGCGAGGCCGTACCGCTGACGTATGAGCCTGACGTATCAAACTTCAGATCCGTCTTGGTCAGCGCAACTGTCGTCGTTGTACCATCCGCCTCGGTGATGTTAAACGTATCGCCACCGCTGCCGAGTGAGAGCGTCCACTTGTTATTCGATGCCTTCGTAAAGACGACGGGAACGCTATGCTTCGCCCCAAGCGAGTCGTAGACCGTAATCGTCGTCGCCACCGAGGGATAGAAGGTATCGTTCCGCGCGTAGTCCTTCCCCACCAGACCGTCGATTGAACTGCCACTCTTCGTGTTCAGCACCACGCTGGACACGGTCTTTCCGCCGAACTGATAGACGGACTCACGCGTGATCGACTGGATCGTTCCATCTGTAGCGCTGCCCGTATGTGCATACGTAGCGGCCGCACTTGTAATGGCGGGAATTGGCGCCGCAAGCTTGACACTGTTGCCGTCCGCCGTGGTCACCGTAGCCCCTGTCTGCGGTGTGAGGCTCGTAATCTTGAGCTGTCCCGTATAGGTATCGCCGACCGCATAGGTGAAGCTGTTCGGGTTTGGAACTTTGACGGTAACGGCTGTTCCCGGCGTAATCGTATTGTTCGCGTCCAGCGTCAGAACAACATCGGAGGGCGGCGAGCTGACAACATTCGTAATCTTGCCGCTGATGTTGAACACATCCCCAAAGGCATAGGTTCCGCTTGTCAGGGAAGTTGCGCCCGTACGCGTGATGGTCGCCGTTGCCGAGCCATTGATCTCCTTCGGGCTGGAGGGATTGCCGCTGTCCATCGCAAGCACCGCATCCACATGTCCCGTTGTACTTGCGGTAACATTGGAGATTGTGGAACTATAGAGAGTACCCGTCGGAGCGCTGCCGACGGTCTGGGCAGGAGCACTGGAATCAAGGTAGATCTTTCTGCCGTTGTCCATGGTCAGAACGAGCTTTCCTACCTCGCCTGGTGCATAGGAATTGGTCGTCTGTGTCGTGCCGTCTGCATAGCGCACAAGCACGTTCGCCACCTCATAGCCCGGTGTCGTCGCGTTGAGGTTCTTCGTATAGGACGCTGTTGCGGTTGTCTGTGCCTCCATGGACTTTCCTGCGGGGATGCGGATATTCGTCGTGTTGTCGCCCGCGACTGAGACAACGCCGTTGTTTGCCATGTACCCCTGCACATAGAGTCCCGTGCTGGGAATCGTGAGGTTTCCCTCTGCGTCAAACGAGAACGCACCGTTGCGCGTATAAAACTTCTGCTGCCCTTTCGAAACGACGAAGAGACCGTCGCCGCGCGAGATGGCAATGTCCGTATTCTTGCCCGTCTGTTGGACGGAGCCGTTGGTATAGAGGAGGTCGGTCGACGCGACGGACATACCAAGACCAATCTGTTTCGGGTTCACGCCGCCGATTGTTCCGTTTGGAGCGGATGCACCCGAGAGGTTCTGTGAAATCATATCTGCAAATGTGACACGACTTGCCTTAAACCCGGTCGTATTGACATTTGCAATGTTGTTGCCGACAACATCCATGCGGGTCTGGTGGCCTTTGAGGCCGGAAACAGCCGAAAACATGGAACGGATCATAATGAATCTCTCCTTTGCCAGTCTGACAGTGCAAAGGAAGAGCCACCTCTGTGATATGCGTACACTCCTCCCTGAGGAAATGCACGGATGGGGATGCCCCCGCATCCCGCTGACCGCACCAGTCGCGCGCGGTCAAAAGCCTCCCGTAGGTCCGGCTTCGTCAGATGATGGCTGCACTGTCAATGTTCGTGAAAATACTGTCTGCCGCCGTCACGTCGTCAAGCGCCGTGATGACGGTGCGGTTTGTCACGGAGACGACCATTGCCGTACTGTCCTTCATGTAGATGAGCGCTTCGCGCGCCCCCTTTTCCCTCATGCGGTCAATCGTACTGCCCAGTTTCTCGAGCTCCGTGTTCGTGAGCGTCACACCGCGCCGCTGCAGCCGCTCCTCCGCATGCTGCGAAAAGCGAACGCGTTCTTTCGCCCCTTCCAGTACCTGTGCAAACGATGCGCCGCTGCTGCCCATCGCTCTTCGTCCATGGTCGGTCCCCCTGCTTCCCTGCCCGACCAGCGCCATCGAATCGTCTGCAATTCTCATTGTCTCACCTCCTTTTTTGCACAAAAATAAAATGTTCCACCTTGTATATCGGCAGAACATAAAAGAAACTTAAGTACAACTTATGAAATTGTTTGACGGAGTTTAAGGAAGCACTGATAAATTCGGTACAACCATCTTGACGCATCTTTTTTGCCCGCACTTCGGCGGAAAATCCTCCACAGAGCACCACTCTGCGTCCGGTTTTCCACCTCGTTCGGACGAAAAAATCTACGCCAATCTGGCAGACCTCATTTTATCAGTGATTCCTTAAGGAATCATACCTCCATCACGCCGTAGGCGACGCGGCTGTACCTGCCGCCCGCGAGGTCAGTGAATCCAAGGCGGGCGAACTCCCTGCTCCCCTGCCGCTCCTTCATGACGACGCGGCGGCGTGCGACGCGCCGCGCCTCGGCGATCACTTCCTCGGTGAGGGCACGCGCATCCGCGAGGACGCGCAGGGCGTTCATCCCCTCGCTCTCATGAACGGGGCGGCGGAACATCGGATCAAAGTAGACGGCGTCATAGCTCCCGTCCGCCTGTGCGCACAGGTAGTCCAGCGCATCTGCCGCATGGACGCTGATGCGCCGCATCGCCGCGTGCATCTCGTAATTATCCCCTGTCGCATGTGCGAGTCCGTCGCCGATCACCGCCGCGATGATGGGATTCGCCTCGAGCGCCGTCACACTGCCCGTCGCCCCGACGGCAAAGCTCTCGATGATGGCATCCGCCCCCGTGCCGAGCGTGCAGTCGAGGACGTACATCCCCTCCGTGAGGCCGAGTGCATGGACGAGATGGTCGCCCTGCCCGCTCCGCAGATTCTTGATGCGCAGATGTGCCATCCCAGGATGAAAGAAGAGCTCGCCCTCCGCCGTCACCGCCGTCAAAAGGCCGCGCCGTGCAACGAGCACGGCATCCACGCCGTACGCCGTACGCATCTCGTCGAGTGAGTCACTGCCGCGTGGGACGTTCGGGATGCCGAGCTCTGTTGCCGTCCGCGCCGCGAGTGCACGATTTGCTTCGGCAAATTTCTGCCCGCGCCGCACGGTCGTCACGACGGCACTGACCGTCCCGCGCGTCACAGCCCGAACCCCGTGCGCTTGAACATCTTCGCGAGATCATGCGTGCCGAACTTCAGGATCGTCGGGCGCCCATGCGGACAGGTAAAGGGAAACGGTGTCGCACGCAGCTCCTCCAAGAGGATCTCCATCTGGCGAATGCTCAGCTCCTCGCCCGCCTTGATCGCCGCACGGCACGCCATCGTCGCAATCCCCGCCTCGCGCAGATTTGCAGGGGTCGCTGCGTGCAGGTCGCCGAGGGATGCGAGAATCTCACGGATGATGCCCTCCGCCTCCTCCGTCGGGACGTCAGCGGGCGTCTCCGTCAGGCGATAGGTGCGCTCCCCCGCCGCCTCCAGATGAAAGCCGAGCCGGTCAAAGAGCTCCGCATTTTCTTCAATATATTGTGCCTCGTGTGCATCAAACGCGAGAATGGCATGCACGAGCATCTGCTGGGAGGGAATCCCATCCGTCTGCGCCGAAAAGCGGTCAAAGAGGATACGCTCATGCGCCGCATGCTGATCGATGATGTAGAGCGTCGCCGCGCTCTGGGCGATGATGTAGGTGAGGTCGACCTGCCCGATGGGGAGCATCCGCTCCTCCATGGAGATGTCACCCCCCTGTGCCGCCTGCGGGGCAGACGGTACATCCGCGAACGCCGCGCGCTCCTGTGTGCGTACCTCCTGCACGGCATCCTGTGCCGTACGCAGATCGACGCGCGTTCCTCTCCACTGCACTGCCTCGTGGACGGTCTGCGGGTGCGGCGGCGGGGCGGCATAGCCGCGTAGAGGCGCGGCAAAGGGCGCCGACGCAGGCGACACGCTCACATCGAGCGGCATCGCCTCATAGTGGAACTTCGGCTTTTCTACGGCGGCGGCGATCCCCGTCGTCTCTCCCGCCGCGCTGCGAATGGCATCAAGCACGGTCTTGTAGACCGCCTTAAAAATACGCCCCTCGTCCTCGAACTTCATCTCCGTTTTCTGCGGATGCACGTTCACATCAATCGTGCGCTGCGGTACGGTGATGACGAGGACGGCGAGCGGGAAGCCCATCTTCGGCACGAGGGAGCGGTACACATTGTCGATCGCCTTCGCAATCGCACGGTTCTGGATCGTCCGACCGTTGACGATGTAGGTCTGCCACGCGCGGCTGCTGCGAATCAGCGACGGCTTTGAGATATACCCCGTGATGCGGATGTCCGCCGCATCGTCGTAGAAGTCCAGCGGAATCAGTGCGCCCGCCGCGTCGCTGCCGTAGATGCTCCCAATCGCGCGTGCGAGGTCGCCGTCCCCCGCCGTCATGATGGTCATACGGTTATTGTTGATGAAGCGGAACGCAATGTCGGGGCGCGAGAGCGCGAGACGGATCACGTAGTCGCTGATCTTTCCCGCCTCGGTCGCATTCGTCTTGAGAAATTTCTTGCGCGCGGGCGTGTTGAAGAAAAGATCCTCGACGCGCACGCTCGTCCCGACCGCACAGCCCGCATCCTCGATCAAGGGCACACCGCCGCCGCTGATGTCGACGCGCGTGCCGAGATCATCCGCCGCCTGCCGCGTCAGGAGGGAAAAATGTGACACGGAAGCAATCGTCGGCAGAGCCTCGCCACGAAAGCCGAGGGTCGCAATCGTCTCGAGGTCGGCGGCGGCGGCAATCTTGCTCGTCGCATGGCGCAGAATCGCCGCGCGCGCATCCTCTCCGGTCATGCCGCGGCCGTTGTCCGTCACGCGCATAAAGCTCGTGCCGCCGCCCATGATCTCGACCTCGATCGCCGTCGCGCCTGCATCCATCGCGTTCTCGACCAGCTCCTTTACGACAGAGGCAGGCCGCTCGACCACCTCGCCCGCCGCGATCTTGTTGATGGTCGCATCGTCCAATACGTGGATTCGCGTCATCCCTCCCCCTCCTCCTTTCGCGCCTGTTCCTGCAGGCGATAGAGTGTATTCAGTGCCTCAATCGGCGTCATCGTCATCACATCGAGCGCTCGCAGCTCGTCGAGCGTTCCGCCCGCAAAGAGCGACGCCATCCCCGCATCGGACTTTTTCTGTGCCGATGTCTCCTGCGGTGCACTCTGCGGCGCAGCCGCCTCCAATGCGTGCAGGATCTCCTCCGCGCGCTCCGTCACGCGCTGCGGCAGACCCGCGAGGCGTGCGACGTGGATGCCGTAGGACTTATCCGCCGCCCCTGCGACGATGCGCCGCAGGAATACGACATTTTTCCCCTTTTCGCGCACGGCAATACAGTAGTTGCGAATGCGCTCGTTCTCCATCTCCGTCAGCTCATGATAATGCGTTGCAAAGAGCGTCTTGGCGTGGATGCGGCCGTCGATATGCTCCACCACCGCACGCGCGATGCTCATGCCGTCAAAGGTGCTCGTACCGCGCCCGATCTCGTCGAGAATCACGAGGCTGTCCTTCGTCGCCTCGCGCAGAATCTGTGCGACCTCGTTCATCTCCACCATAAAGGTGCTCTGCCCGCTCACGAGGTCATCGCTCGCGCCAATGCGCGTAAAGATGCGGTCGACGGGTGCGATCTCCGCCGTGCGCGCAGGGACGAAGCTGCCGACCTGCGCCATGAGCGTGAGGAGAGCGACCTGCCGCATATAGGTGGACTTGCCCGCCATGTTGGGTCCCGTGATGAGCATTGTCTCCGTTCCGCCGTGGCTGAGTTCCGTATCGTTTGGGACGAACACATCGCGCTGCAGGATGCGCTCCACCAGCGGATGCCGCCCATCACGGATGCGGATGCCGCCGTCCGCGCCCACGGTTGGGCGGACATAGCGATAGGATGCTGCCGCCGCCGCAAGGCTCTGCAGGACATCGACGCGTGCAATCGCACGGGCGACGCCTTGAATCGGCACGAGCTGCTCGCGTACGCGCTCGCGCAGCTCTGTGAAGAGATGATACTCAAGGGCGGTGATCTTCTCCTCCGCGCCGAGAATCTTCGCCTCGAAGTCCTTCAGCTCCTCCGTGATAAAGCGCTCCGTATTCGCGAGCGTCTGTTTGCGGATATAGCCCTCGGGCACCTGATCGCGCCCACTGTGGCGCACCTCGATGTAGTAGCCGAACACCTTGTTGTAGCCGATCTTGAGCGTCTTGATGCCCGTCCGCGTGCGTTCACGTTCCTCCATCTCCTGCAGGAGGGACTTGCTGTCATGGGAAAAACGGCGGAGTTCATCGAGATCGGCATGATAGCCCGCACGGATCATGCCGCCCTCGCGCACCGAGAGCCCCGGCTCATCCACGAGCGCACGCGTGAGCTCGTCACGCAGCGCATCAAAGGTCTCGATCTCCCCTGCTGCACACACAAGGAGGCGGCTCGCTGCCGCTGTGAGACACGCGCGCACGGCAGGCAGGGCGGCGAGGGAGATGCGCAGGGCGACGAGGTCGCGTGCGTTCGCCGTCTGCGTCTCAATGCGTGTCAGGAGCCGCTCGAAGTCATAGACCGTATGCAGGGCATCGCGCAGGTCAGCGCGCAGCGTACTCTTTTCCACCAGCTCTGCCACCGCATCCAGCCGCGCATCAATGCGGTGCGGCGTGAGCAACGGATGCTCGAGCCACGATTTCAGGAGGCGCGTTCCCATCGGTGTGCGTGTAAAGTCGAGCACGTCAAAGAGGGTGTTCTTTTTCCCGCCGTCGCGCAGACTGCGCGTGATCTCTAGGTTGCGCAGCGTATCGATGTCGAGCTGCATCGTCTCCGCCGCATCGAGGAAGGAGAGGCGGTTGATCTGCGAGAGATCCGCCATCACCGTCTCATGCAGATAGGCGAGGAGCGCCGCGAGCGCCGCCCGCGCCCCCGCATCGCGCGGAATTTCCTCCGCAGGGAAATGCTGTGCGGGAAGTTCCGCGTCCGCATCCCTGCCGACGACGGAGACCGCACAGTGCGGCAGACGATGCGTCAGAAACGCCCGCACCTCATCGGCGAGAGAAAAGTCCTCCGTCAGGAGCAGCTCTGCCGCCATGCGGCGATAGAGCTCATCCATGATCTGCTGTGCCGCGTGCTCGCCCGCATAGACGGCATAGAACGCCTCGCCCGTCGTGATGTCCGCGCCCGCGAGGACGAACTGCCCCGGCGCAGGCTCGTGCAGGAGGACGATGTAGATGTTGGACGCATCCCGCAGCACCTCATCGGAGAGTGCTGTGCCCGGCGTGACGACCTTCACCACCTCGCGGTGCGTCAGGCCCTTTGCCTTCGGGTCGCCGATCTGCTCGGCAATCGCCACCTTGAATCCCTTTGCGACGAGGCGTGCGATATAGCTGTCCGCCGCATGATAGGGAACGCCGCACATGGGATTCTTCTCGAGATCACCGCTGCGGCTCGTCAGCGTCAGCCCGAGCTCCTTCGCCGCCACCTTCGCGTCGTCGAAGAACATCTCGTAGAAATCACCCAGACGAAAGAAAAGAAGCTCGCCCGGATGCGCCTCTTTCGCGGCGAGATACTGCTGCATCATCGGCGTTACATTCTGCGCGTCCATCACAAACCTCCTAAAGATAACGATATAACGCTCCTCGCGAACACTTCGTTGCGCAAGTGATCGTGTGCTTATTCGCCTAAATACCTGCGGATTCCAAACGCGCTTCGCTTGAACGAATAAAATCCGCAGGGGGCGAAACGCACACTTTACTCACTTGCTCCACTAGGGTTCGCTATGGAGCGTTACACCGTATGAGCAAATCTACCGAACAACCTCGCCTACGCGCTCCGTCCCATGCGGAAAAGTGTTCGCGTGGAACTCGCCTCCTATACCGAAAGACTACCGTACAACCTCGCCCTTCAGCACCCACGTCTGCGGCTGCGTGATCTTCACCTGCACAAAATCGCCCACGCGCTCCGCCCCATGCGGAAAGAGCACAATCTTATTCGTGCGCGTGCGCCCGCTCCACACGGCGGGATCATTCTTACTCGCACCCTCAACCATCACCTCGACCTGCACATTGCGCAGCCCCTCATTGATGGCGCGGCTGATCTCGTTCTGCACTGCCATCAGGCGCTCCAGACGCGCGTGCTTCACGTCGTCCGGCACCTGCGCCGCCATCGCTGCGGCAGGCGTGCCCGACCGCTTCGAGTAGAGGAACGTATACGCCGCGTCATAGCGCATCTCGCGCAGGAAATCCAGCGTCTCTGCGAAGTCCTCCTCCGTCTCCCCGGGAAAGCCCACGATGAGATCCGTCGTCAGGCTCGCCCCCGGCAGAGCCTCCCGCACACGCCGTGCGCGCTCACGGTACTGCTCCACCGTATAGACGCGGTTCATCGCCTTCAGGATACGGTTGCTCCCGTACTGCACGGGCAGATGGATGTGCTCACAGATATGCGTGCCGTTTTTGATCGTGTCGATCAGCTTGTCGCTGATGTCCTTCGGATGCGACGTCATAAACCGCACGCGGCGAATCCCCTCCACCGCATCCACCATGTGCAGGAGATCGGCAAAATCCGCCTGCCCGTGATCTTTCCCATAGGAGTTGACATTCTGCCCGAGGAGCGTCACCTCGCGATAGCCGTCCGCCGCTGCACGGCGCACCTCCGCCACGACCTCCTCGGGCATGCGGCTGCGCTCACGTCCGCGCACGTAGGGGACGATGCAGTACGTACAGTAATTATTGCACCCATACATGATCGGCACCCACGCCGAGAGTGTCCCGCCGCGCGCGATGGGCAGATCCTCCTCCACCGCGTGCGCATCGAGCGCGACATCCACCACTGACGCGTGCTCCGCCGCGATCTCCGCGACAATGCGTCCCAGCTCCTGCACCTTGCCCGTACCGAGCACAAAGTCAATGTGCGGTGCACGGCGCATGAGGTTCTCCCCCTCCTTCTGCGCCATACAGCCCGTAATCCCGAAGATCAGTTGCGGATGACGCTCCTTGACCTTCTTGATCTCGCCGATCTTCCCGTAGACCTTGTCCTCTGCCGTCTCGCGCACACAGCACGTATTGATGAGGATGACATCGGCATCCGCCGTCTCCTCCGTCCGCACATAGCCCGCCGCCTGCAGCTGCCCCTCCATGCGCTCCGCATCGGCGACATTCATCTGACAGCCATAGACTAGGATTTTATACCGTCCCCGCATTCATTTCCCTTCCGCAGCATATAACATAATAACATAAAAAGTCTGGAAGGAATCCTTCCAGACCGCATTTCATATTGGAGGCGACACCCAGAATCGAACTGGGGATAAAGGTTTTGCAGACCTCGGCCTTACCACTTGGCTATGTCGCCGAAAGATGGAGCGGAAAACGAGGCTCGAACTCGCGACCCCCACCTTGGCAAGGTGGTGCTCTACCACTGAGCTACTTCCGCAGATGATCTTCCCGCGCCGCAGTGACGCGACACTTAGACAGTATAGCGATAAACCGTGCCGCTGTCAAGTCCAAAATTTGCAAGGCAGAAATCCATCCCCTCAGCACTCCGCCAGCTGCCGCTGTGCCTCACGCAGACGGCGCAGGCTCTCCTCCTTGCCGAGGATGGCGAGGATCTCCGTCGCGCCGCCCGGCGTGACCTTCTGCCCTGCCGCCGCGATGCGCAGCACCCACATGACTGTGCCTTTCTTCCAGCCCTCACGCTCGATACACTCCTCAAGGAGCGCATAGAGGAGATCGTTCTCCCAGTGATCCCCGTCGAGGGCGTCGAGGATGCCGATCAGCTCGGGCAGGAGCTCCGCTGCCGCCGCCGGTGTGACCTTGTTGCGCTTGTTCTCATAGAGCGATGCGTCAAAGGGCGGCAGTGTCACGAAGAACTCAATCTCCGCACGCACGTCGCTGAGCCGTGTGACGCGCGTACGCAGGAGACGCGCCATCGCATTCCACTGCGCCTCGACCGACGCGGGAAGCTCGCCCGCATAGGGGCGCGCCGCCTCAGCAAATGCCGCATCCGTCATCGCCTTGAAGTACTCGCCGCTCATCCAGCCGAGCTTATCGTAGTCGAACACGGCGGGAGACTTCGACAGCCCCTCCAGCGAGAACGCCTCGATCAGCTCGTCCATCGAGAAAATTTCCTGATTCGTCGTCTTCGGGCTCCAGCCGAGAAGCGCGACGTAGTTGACGATCGCGGCGGCAGGATAGCCCATCTTCACGAGATCATCAAAGCTCGTCGCCCCATGCCGCTTGGAGAGCTTGCTCGTCTTGCCCGTTGCGTCGTCCCGCCCCATGACGGGCGCGAGATGAACGAATACGGGCGGCTCCCAGCCGAACGCCTCGTAGAGGAGGACGTGCTTCGGCGTGGAGGTGATGAACTCCGCCCCGCGAATGATATGCGACACCTTCATCAGATGATCGTCGATGACATTGGCAAAGTTATATGTCGGCATCCCGTCGCGCTTGAGGAGCACCTGATCCTCGAGCTCCGTGTTCGGGATCGTTACGCTCCCGTGCAGCACGTCGTAGAACGTCGTCTCACCGACGAGCGGCATCTTCTGCCGAATGACGTACGCGTCGCCCCGGTCGAGATGCGCCTGCACCTCCTCGGGCGTGAGGTCGCGGCAGGTACGCGGGTAGCCGCCGTAGGACTTCCCATCCTCTGCCGGTTCTGCCTCCTCCGTCTGATGGCAGAAGCAGCGATAGGCATGCCCCTCCGCCACGAGCTGCTCGGCGTACTGCTTGTAGATCGCCATGCGCTCGCTCTGCACGTATGGACCGAAGTCTCCGCCGATCTCATCGGGTCCCTCGTCGGGAATGATGCCCGCCGCGTCGAGCGTGCGGCGGATGAAGTCCACCGCATCCGCGACGTAGCGGCTGCGGTCAGTATCCTCGATGCGCAGGATGAACGTGCCGTCATTCGCGCGCGCGAACAGATAGCCGTAGAGCGCGGTGCGCAGATTGCCGATGTGCATATAGCCCGTCGGGCTGGGTGCAAAACGCGTGCGAATTTCCGTCTGTGCCAAAATACTTTCCTCCAAAAAACAATCGTGCCGTCACAGGGCGGCACGAATCGACTGCGTTATTTCGCTCAGCCGCGCAGATAGCCGCAGAGCGCACGGAACATGATGAGCGAACTCATCGCGCCCGGATCCTCGATGCCGATGCTGCGCGTACCGATGAGTGCCGCACGTCCGCGCCGTGCGGCGATGGTCTTCGTATACTCCGCGCCCGCACGTCCCGCCTCGAGCGCATCCTCCAGACACTCGCGCAGGCTCTTGCCCTCCGCGTTCTCCGGCAGGAATGCGTCGCGAATCGGGATCAGTGTATCGAGCATCGTCTTATCCCCGCGCACGGCCTTTCCGCGCCGCTGGATCGCGTCGATGCCGGCAGAGAACAGCTTTTCAAAGCTCGCCACATCGAGCCGCGTCTTTGCGCCGACCGCCTCGCCCGCGCGTACAAAGGCAATCCCGTAGAGCGGTCCCGCCGCTCCGCCGACATTCTCAATGAACGCACGCCCGATCTCGTGAAGCACCTCTGCGAGAGGCGCGTCCACCGGCAGCTCTGCGAGGCGTTCCTCCGTCGCCGTAAAGCCGCGCGCCATGTTAAGACCGTGGTCGCCGTCTCCCGTCTTGGCGTCCACTGCCGTCAGATAGTCCTTCTGTGCCATGATGGCAGCAATCACTGCATCTACGGCATCACGTATGTTTGCCATTGTCTGCACCGTCTTTCCCTGTTGTCAATGTACTGAGCCTGCCAGTACATTCCATACATTACTCCCATATTCTCATTAGCATTATAGCACGGTATTCTCCATAGGAAAAGAGGAGAGACACATTTTAGGGAAGCACGGATAAATTCAGCACCGCCATCTTAGCACATCGTTTTCTCGGCAATGCTCGAAAAAATTATATCACTGAGTGCATCCATGCGTCCTGCAATATATTTATTATATTCCCAGATTTGTCAAGTCTTGCGACGTATTTTTTTTTATGCTATCATAAAGACCAAGAAGGTGCGCCTTAGGTGTGCGTATGTCTTATCAATGTCTAACCTACAGATTTTCTAGGGAATCCGATTTGATTTCGGTCAAAGTGAAACACTTCGGTGAACGCGGAAGCCGAACTTAGGGTACCCACCTGCTTTACGCAGGTATAGACATATAGGGCGTACGGCATTTCAGACCCCTCTCTTCCGGTCAGAGCGGAACTGCCATACGGCAGCTTTGTTCTGACCTTTTTGTCGTATATTTCCCCCGTGAGGAATGGCAGGAATTTTCCAAAATAACACGAATAAAAATATAGATAATACTATGTGTTTGACAAGGGAGATCGAAATGTCGGATCTGGATACAACGAACGAAGAGGCCGCCGCCGCATCTGCATCTGCAAAGCGGCGCGGCCGCCCCAAAAAGCGCGTGCAGGAGGGGACGGAAACGGCGGCGAAGAAGCGCGGTCGTCCGAAGAAAACCGAGCAGGCCGCACCGACACGTCGCGAACGGCCGAAGGAGCTGGTCTTCGCGCTCGATATCGGGACGCGCAGCGTGATCGGCATTGTCGCTGAACAGCGTGACGGACTGCTGCACATCCTAGCGACCGACCGCCTCGAGCACCGCACGCGTGCCATGCTTGACGGGCAGATTCACGATGTGCCGCAGGTCGCTGCCATCATCCGCGAGGTCAAGCACCGCCTCATGGAGCGTACAGGGCCGTTGACCAGTGCCGCCGTGGCAGCGGCAGGACGTGCCCTCTACACGATGACAGCGGATGCCGAGCAGGACTTCACGGGCACGATTACACCTGCACAGCAGCGCGACCTCGACTTTGCAGGCGTGCAGGAGGCACAGAAAAAACTGGCTCACTCCCACACGGTCGATGATCCAACGCGTTACTACTGCGTCGGCTACAGCACGATCCGCTATACGCTCGACGGCAACGAGCTCAAGACGCTCATCGGGCAGCGCGGGCGCAAGGCGACGGCGACCGTCATTGCAACCTTTCTGCCGCGGCAAGTCGTGGACTCCATGCAGTCGGCACTGCGCGAGACGCACCTCGAGATGCGCGCCCTCACGCTCGAGCCGATTGCGGGCATCAACGTCCTCATCCCACCGACGATGCGCCATCTGAATCTCGTGCTCGTCGATATCGGCGCGGGCACATCGGACGTCGCCATCACGCGCAACGGCTCAGTCATCGCCTACGGCATGGTTCCGATGGCAGGCGACGAGATCACCGAGTCCATCTCGCGTGAGTACCTCCTCGACTTCAACATCGCCGAGGACATCAAGCGCAAGGCGGCAGATGGGCAGGACGTCTCCTTTACCGACATCCTCGGCATGAAGCTCTCGCTCACCGCCGATCAGGTGCTCGCCGCCATAAAACCCGGGGTCGAACATCTCGCGAACGCGATCGGCAAGCAGATCCTCGAACTGAACGGCGAACCGCCGCAGGCGGTCATGCTGGTCGGCGGCGGTGCACGCACGCCGATGATGACGGAGCTCGTAGCAGAGGCTCTCGGCATCCCCGCCGGCCGCGTCGCCGTGCGTCATCCCGACACGGTGGACGGCGTCGCCGATCTGCCCGAGGAGCTGCGCGCCCCCGACGCAGTCACGCCGCTCGGCATCCTGAAGATCGCTTCGATCAACACACTACATTTCCTCGCGGTCTGGATCAACGACATCGAGTACAGTCTCTTCAACTTCCGCGAGCTCAACGTCTCCGACGCCCTCCTCGCGGCGGGCATCAGCCTGCGCAAGTACAACGGACGTCCCGGCATGGGGCTGATGCTGACCGTGAACAGCGAGCGGCGGAGCTTTCCGGGGACGATGGGAACGCTCGCCCAGATCACCATCGACGGCAAGAGCGCGAGCCTCGACTCCCCCATTCACGACGACTGCCGCATCAAGCTCGTCGCAGGGGAGAACGGAACCCAGCCGACCGTGCGTCTCAGCGACGTGATCGGCAGCACGAGTGGCTACAATGTCGTGCTCAACGGAGAGGAGACCTCCGTCCCCGCGAGCATTCTCATCAACGACGCTGTACCTGAGGGCGACCCGATTCTGCGAGACGGCGACACCGTCGTCTCGCGCCGCGACCGCACCCTCGGTGAGGTGCTGCGCGCAGCGCATCTCCCGCCGACGGGACGACGCATCTCCTACACACTGAACGGGGAGGCACGCCGCTTCTCCGCCCTCCCGAAAATCACGCTGAACGATGCGCCCGCCGCGCTCTCCACCATCCTGCGTGAGGGCGATGTCATCGACTACGAGGAGACTGCCATCCCGACGCTCGAGACCGTGCTCGATCTCTCCTCGCTGGCCTCGTATGCGACCATCACCTACGAAGGGAAGGAGCATAGCATTCCTGCGGCGGGGCAGGTACTCACCATCAACGGGCGTGAGGCATCGCCCGGCACCATCGTCGAGGACGGCGCTATCATCGCCTATCAGAAAGGACGGGGGACGGCGAACGTCAGCGAGGCGCTGCTCGCCGTTGGCTTTACCCCGCCGCCCGCGACCAGCCGCGTCACCTTCGCGATTCTCGTCAACGGGGTACGTGCGGACTTCACGAGCCCCATCCACACAGGGGACACGCTGGAGGTCGTACTCACGCCGATTGATGCACCGCCCACATCGTCTGCATCCGCCTCTGCGACGACGGGAAACCCCGCCGATGATCCCGCTGCTCCCGCAGCGAGCACGATCCTCTCGGGGATCGCAGCGCGTGCGGCACAGGCCGCGGATGGGTCGGCGCTCTTCGACGCATCGACCGAAACGACGGAGAGCGGCACTGTGCCGGCCGCCAATACTGGGGATCAAAGCGTTCCGCCATCCCCACAGAATACGACAACACCAAGCGCTCAAGAGGCACCGCACACAGGCACAGCGATCACCGTAGAGTCGCTGATGCGCTACGATTGATCGATGATGGATTGAACATATAGAAAAGTGGCTGTTGCACGAAGTCGCGAACTTCGTGCAACAGCCACTTCTTTGTGCCCCTTCCACCGCTTGCGCGGTCCCCCTTGCTGACCTGTCCAAGAAGCAAGTCCACAGGACGAAGCTGATTGGGTAACAGGTCGTATGGGAAAACGTCCCAAGAACACGAGCGACAGCGATGTGTGATTGGCTGACGTTGACCGCTCCCCGTGACCACGGGGAAGGCTTAGGATAACGGTATATTCGCTTTCCCTTTGACGGGGGAGTGGCGAGCGCAGGGAGCCAATGGGGGGATATGCAGAGCCCTTTTTTATTCCTCCCGCATGGACTTCCAGCGATCATGCAGCCAGAACCACTCGTCGGGATAGCGGCGAATCCACGCCTCGATGTGCGCACTCACCTCCTGCGTCACACGCAGGACGTCGGCGGCACGGTCGTCCGTTTTTTCCACATAGAGCGGTTTCTCGATGGTAAGCTCATGATGTCCGTCCGCGCGGCGGTGCATAAAGACGGGGAAAATTGGCACACTGCAGCGGCGCGCAATCGCCGCCGCCCCCGTAAAGGCATTCGTCTCCTGTCCGAAGAAATCGACGACGACGCCGTCGCGGCGCGACGGATCCTGATCGCTGAGCAGCCCGATGATCCAGCCCTGATCGATCATGCGGAACATCTCGCGCACGCTCGAACGATAGGTGACGTGCATCCCAACAAGCGTGCGGTACTCATTGATGAAGCGATCCATCCCCGCTGCACTCTGCCGTTTTGCCACGCCGACAATCGGCAGTCCTGCCAAGGCGAGCGCACCGCCCATGAGCTCCCAGTTGCCGCTGTGCGAGGTTGCAATGATTGCTCCCTCGCCCTGCGCCAGTGCCGCGCGCATCGTATCCAGCGCCCCCGTGATCGTCACGTAGTCCTCAATATGACGGCGCAGGACGGGAAAGCGCAGCACCTCCATCAGCATCGGTCCAAAGCGCAGCGTACTCTCCCGCGCGATGCGCTCTGCCTCTGCGGTCGATACGTGAAGGCAGCGCTCGATCTGCGTCTGCGCGAGCCGCTTGCGCCGCGCGGGGATAAACGGCCAAAGGAGGCGCGCCAGTCCCGCGCCGATCATCATGGCGGCGCGGTGCGACAGGAGGCAGACGAAATGACTGAGAAGTTTGACCGCCCAGTAAGACAGCATCTCAGCTCTTTCCGCGCAGTTCTTCGATGGTCTTTTCGAGGGCTTTGACCTTCTTCACCATCTCGGGCAGACGGCGCATCGCCGCCTGTACGCGCAGCCACTCAGCGTGGGACTGAACGGGGAAGCCCGCACAGAACACCCCCTCAGGCATATCGCCGATGATGCCGGAGCGCGCCGCATAGACGGAGTTCGCGCCGATGGAGATATGTCCGACCGTTCCGACCTGCCCGCCAAAGGTGACGTTATGTCCGACCTTGGTCGAGCCGGAGATCCCCGTCTGTGCAACGATGAGGCAGTTCTCTCCAATGCGGCAGTTATGTCCGATGTGAACGAGGTTGTCGATCTTCGTCCCCTTGCCGATCACCGTTGCCCCGAGAGTAGCACGGTCAACACCAACATGCGCGCCGATCTCCACGTCGTCCTCCACGACGACGCCGCCGACCTGCGGCACCTTGGTATGCACCCCCGCCTCGGTCGTAAAGCCGAATCCATCCGCGCCGATCACGGCACAGCTGTGGATCGTGCAGCGCGCACCGATGCGGCAGTGCTCGCGCACGACTGCATTCGAATAGAGCACCGTATGATCGCCGATCACACTGTACTGCCCCACATAGGCGTGCGGATAGATCGTCACTCCGTCGCCGAGCACCGCATGATCGTCCACATAGGCAAAGGGCAGCACCGTCACTCCCGTACCGATGCGCACATCTGCGCCGATATACGCCTCGTCACTGACCCCGACAGCGTGCTCGATGGCAGGGGTAAAGATCGTGAGGAGACGCGCAAACGCTGCCTTCGGATCATCGACGAAGATGTGCGGGCACGTAAAGCCCTCCGTTCCCGTTGGCAGAAGGAGTGCCGCCGCCGACACAGCGCGCGCCGCATCGATGTGGGGCGGAACGGCAAAGGCGAGATCCCCCGCCCCCGCCTCGTCCAGCGAAGCGAGCCGATGAACGACCGTGCTGCCGCCGCTGCCGACCGTTCCGCCGACAAGCTGTGCGATCTCATTGACTGTCTTTTCCATGCCCTACCCTCTTACTGGAGTTTGCCGATGACTTCATCCGTGACGTCCACGCCGCCCGAGAGGACGCTCGGGTACTTCTTCGAGCTATCTAGGACGACGTCCAGCTTCTTCTCCTTGACAATATCCTGCATTGCAGCGTTCAGCTTCTGTTCAAGCTGGATGCTGTACATCTGCTGCAGCCCCGCCATCTTGCGCTGGGTATCCATCTGGAGCTGCTGCGACTCCTCCGCCGTCATGTTCGGGTTCGCAGTGAACTTGCTCTGTGCGTCCTGCTGCGCCTCCATGAGCTTCGTGTTCGCCTCGTCGACCACACTCTTCAGCTGCGGAGCTTCCTCCTGGACGCGCGCACGGTCAACGGTGCCGACGTGCACCTGACCGCAGCCCGCCAGTACCGTACTGCCCACGAGGAGGAGCGCTGCCGCTGCTTTATTGAAATACTTCATCGATCCATATCCTTTCATTCCCGCGTTGTCTGTTCCGTCGTAATGCTCTGCATCTCACGCACCATATCTGCCGTCACATCCCGTGCCGCATCCGCTGTAACGGGCGGCATATAGCGACGCTGAACGAAGGGGCGTGCGGGAGCGAGATGCGCCGCATCCTCCGCCTGCGGGGCAGTGAGGATGAGGGAAAGGTGCTGCATCAGTGCGATCTTTGCCGCACGGCTGCGCACATCCCGCCAGATGGCTTCCTCGAGTGCATCTGCATCGCGGCGCACCTGCGCCAGGCGCGTGGCACGCCTCGCGGCGGCGGCATGTGCGTCCTGCGCCTTTGCAGCGCGTTCCATCGCAGCGGCGTTGCGTTCCTCCGCCTCCGCCTTCTGGCGATCCGCCTCCGCCTTCTGCGCGTCGATGGTCGCCTTTGCCTTTGCCGTCCACGTCGCCTGCTGCGGCTCAATACGCGCGGCAACGCGGGCGCGGATCTCCTCCTGCCATGTGCGGTAGAGCTCCGCCTGACGTGCGCCGCGCTCCTGCCGCAACGCCTCACGCTGCGCCTCAAGCCCTGCACGCTCCTGCGCCAGTTCATCCTCAGAGACGCGCGGCCCGTGCATCGCGCGCTGATTATCGATCTTCAGGTTGATGTTGGTGATCGCATTTTGATACTCGTCGTCGATCTGCTTCTTCCGCCGCTCGTAGTCGTCCTCTGTCTGTTTGCGGTAGACCTCGGTCAGGCGTTTGCGCTCACGCTCAAGCTCGACGCGTGCGCCGATCACGGTCTGCGCATTCTTCTGCCAGACGGAGTCCTGAAACGGTTCATCGTCCGCTGCCGGCGGCGTCAGAGAAAACACCTCCGGGACATCCCTCACCGCAAGAGCAAGGGTCGCCTCCTCGGCGCGCAGCTCCATTAGGCGCGCATAGGAGGGATGCGCAGCGAGCACCTCGGAGATGCGCATGACGGCAATATCCTCCGCCGCACGGGGCTGCTCCTGCGCGGGCAGGAAATAGCACACGGCGGCAATCACGAGGAGCACGATGCCCCCTGCCAGAATCTCTCTGCGCCGCGTCTTCCAGAGCTCCATGCATCTCCCTCCGTGACGAAATTGCCATATGAAACAGCGACTTCATACAAAGGAATCACTGATAAAATCCGTCACAGCATCCCGACGCTTCTTTTACGCCAGTCCGAGGGACTTCCTTTTATCAGTGATTCCTAAAATGTACCGGGCATCGTTCTGTCCGCTACATATAGCTGGTCGCGGCGATTTACTTGCTGCTGCCCAGTTCCTTGATGACGTCCTGCGTCACGTCCTGTCCGCCATAGACGACAGCACCCTTCTCGATGACGACGGAAAGCCCCTTCTTCTCGGCGACCTTCTTAACGGCATCCTGAATGCTGTTCTCGATCGGCTCCATCAGCTCCTCATTCTTCTGTTGGAGGCGCTGCATCGTCTGCTGATAGTAATCCGACTTCTCCTGATCGTTCATCGATGCAGACTTCGTCTCAAAATCCGCCTGTGCCTCCTGCGACGCCTTCTGCATCTCGGCGTTCGCTGCAGCGAGCTGCGGATGCTGGCTGCCGACCTGACGGTAGTCCACAACACCAACGGAGGACGACGCCGCCGAGGCGATGCCCGAGCCACTCTGCGTCAGTGCAAGCGCGACAACCGAGCCGACAAAGACAACCGCGATGAGGATGCTGATAATCTTAACCTGCTTCTGTTCGAGTTTGATCATGAATGAATTCTCCTTTTCTCCTAAAGATGTTCAATCCTTCGACCGAACGCCCCCATTATAGCAAAGAGCGTACAATAGTTCAATGAAGATTTGCTGATAAAATACGCATCCTGTTACTTGACAACGCGATAGCCAACCAGCGTGGGGTCGAGACGCACGTTCGAGAGAGCGGGATCCATCGCCACGAGCGTGATGCCGGTATCGAGGTTGACATCAACCAGGACATCGTTCTGGAAGCGCAGACGTGCGACATAGCCGTCACGAATCGGCCATCCGTAGGTCACCGTCTCCTGTCCCGGCATAACATCCCAGCCGATCTGCTCACCGACCCCGCCGAGCACGGCCTGCGCCTCCGCAAGGCTCATGCCGTAGCTGAGATCGCGGCACGCATCCTTCGTCACAGGGCTGCTGACCGAGCCCTCAGCAATGGCGTCAGAGGCACGCAGCTCCTTACGCGTCAGGCGGAGTCCGCTGAGCGGATCGTTCAGGCAGTTGTTTCCCGTAAAGGTGCAGTCCACCACCTTGTATGGGCCGTTCTGCCAGCGATAGGTATAGGTATAGATGCCGTTGACGATGCTCTGATGGATGAGCTTGCCCTCCTTGCCGTAGAGTGCAGCGACATCCGCGACGCTGGAGCCCGGCGCGATCGAATCGAAGTTATCCGCCGTGATGACCTCCTGATGGTCGCGCTCCCCCTGCAGTGCGCCGTTGATCGGTGCACGGTTTGCGGTCTGCTGGCTGCCGCAGCCCGCAGCGAGAACCGCAGATGCGGCGACGGCCGCCGCGGCAAGTCCGATTTTCTTCATGTTCAGCATAGTACTTTCCCTCTTTCTCCACCAAGCCGCCCCCCGGCGGCAAAATCACTATATCCTATCATACACCAATCGACGCCAACATTCAAGGCGTCCCCGACGAAGGCTCTCTGTCAAAAGCTGTGTTCGCGCATGTGCCACTACCATGCCGCGGCTTTCGTTCCAGTGGCGCACGGGGAAGAGTGGATTACGGTACGCGCCGATAGACACGCAGTTTCTCACGTCCCTCCGTCGGCATCGTGCCGAGCAGCTCCCATCGTCCGTCTGCCATCGTCTCATCGAACGTGGCAAAGGCATGACGCTCCACGACGAGGTACACCGTCCGGTCCTGCGGCAGCTCGTCGAGGGGGAGGAACGGCATGACATTCTTGCTGTTCCAGCTCATCGCCTTCGGCGCACGCGCGGCGATCTCCTCGCGCGTCGCGAGCGCGTACATCGGATGCCCCGTGTAGTAGGGAACCGTCGCCGTATAGTCGCCGCAGGAGACGAGGAGATCCTCCTCCTGCATCGTCTGCATGAGGAGTTCCGCCGCCGCCTTGCCGCTAAAATGCCCGTCGCGCGGCGCATAGTGCACAGCGCCGAGCACGACGGCGAGATAGAGTGCGCCGCCGAGGAGCACCCCCATACGCAGCACGCGCGTATTCTCGCGAAGGAGATGTGCCGTCAGGATCGCCGTCGGCAGGAAGGCGGGAAAACTGTAGGTTGGGTACTTTGTCGCCATGAGCTGAAAGAACACGGGCACGACGATCGCCCAGACGAGGAGAAACTGCGTCCCCGCATCGAGGACGGGACGCATGCGCCACGCCCGCAGAAGCGCGAGCGGCAGAGCAAAGCTCCACGGGAACATCCCGAGGAAGTAGATACCGAGATAGAAGTACCACACATTCCACTGCGCGTGCTCCGAGACCGTTGCACGCAGGACATTGTGAACCCCGAGGAAGGTGTTCACAAAGTCTGCTCCATGCGCCAAATACATATAGATGTACCACGGCGCACAAACCGCCGCGAGCACGAGCAGCCCCGTCGGCAGAGCAATGCGTCCGAGTGCGCGCAGATCGCGACGCACGGCGAGGTAGACGAGGATCACGAGCCCCGGCAGGAGAAAGCCGACAGGCCCCTTTGTCAACACGCCGAGCCCCGCACATGCATAGGCGAGATATAAATAGCCGCGCCGCCCGTCCCGATAGCCGAGGTAGAACGCGCCGAGCGTCCCGCCGAAGAACACGAAGAGTGTCAGATCGGTCAGGATGAGTTTGGCGAGGAATCCATAGAGGACGCACGAGCCGAGAATGACCACCGACCAGAACGCCGTCCGCGCATCATAGAGCCGCCGCGCGAGCGCGTAGGTGAGGAGCAAGCCTGCCGATGCAAAGAGCGCAGGGAAAAACCGCGCGGCAAAGTCCGTCACACCGAAGACGGAGAACGCGGCGATCAGTTCCCAGTAAAAGAAGATGGGTTTATCGTACCAGTAATTTCCGTAGATCTGCGGTGAGAGATAATTCCCCGCCGCGAGCATCTCCTTTGCCGTCTGCGCATAGTTCACCTCGACGGGTGCCGTCACGGGGAGTGCTGCATTTCCCCAGAAAAAAAGGGCGGTGAAAAAGAGCAGCACCGCCCCCAGCCGCATCCGATCATCCATCGTGCGCCTCCTTTTCCGCCGCCTGTGGCCTGTTGTCACACGCAATCAAGTAGAGCGGGCGATCCTTGACCTCCTGCAAAATACGTGCGATATACTCCCCGCACACGCCGAGCATCATCATCTGCATCCCGCCGAAGAACAGGCTGCATACGACGATGGTCGACCAGCCCGGCACAGTCTCCCCGCGCAGCGTCTCAAAGAGGACATGGAGGAAGAGCACCACGGCCAGCAGCGCGGACATCAGCCCCACATAGAGCCCCGCGCGCAGCGGCTGCACCGAGTAGGCGAGGATGCCGTCGAGGGCGAACGAAATCATGCGCCGCAGCGAGAACTTCGAGCTGCCCGCATAGCGCGCCTGCGCAACGAAGTCCACTGTCGTCCGCCGAAAGCCGAGCGAGCAGACGATGCCGCGAATGAATCGCGCGTGCTCGCGGTAGCGGCGCAGTGCGAGCACAGCCTTGCGGTCCATCAGGCGGAAATCCGATCCACCCTCCTGAATCTCCACATCCGTCAGCAGGTTCAGGAGACGGTAGTAGTAGGTAGAGGTCATGCGCTTAAAGACGGAGACTCCCTCCGTCGTCAGGCGCACAGTCTGCACGATGTCAAAGCCCTCCTCCCACTTTTTGAGGAGCTGCGGCAGGAGCTCGGGCGGATGCTGCATATCCCCGTCCATCGTGATGACCGCATCGCCGTCCGCATGATCGATGCCGCAGGTCAGAGCAAGCTGATGCCCATAGTTGCGTGCGAGAAAAATCGAGCCGATGCGGCCATCTCGCTCACCCAGCATGCGCAGGATCTCACGGCTGCGGTCGGAGGAACCGTCGTCGATGAAGAGCAGCTCATAGTCATAGGGCAGACGCCCCATCACCTCCTCCACCGCCGCCGCAAAATGCGCGATGTTCTCCTCCTCGTTGTAGACCGGAACGACGATTGAAATGCGTTTCACGATGTCTCCCACGTCCCCTTACGATAATTTCTAAAAATTCCCGATCAAACGCAGCCACCGATCGTCCCGATCGATGAGCCCTGCGATGCTGAGGAAGTCGTGCAGCTTGTAGCGCAGCTCCCACTCGCCCGTACCCTCATCGGTCCAATGCTCATAGCGGAGCAGCCAGCGCGGGTGAAAAGCGTAGCTGCCCGCCACCGAGAACCGGCCGTCCGTCACATCCCAGCGCAGTTCCCCCGTGAGGCGCGACAGCAGCGTGCGGGCATAGCCGACACGCCACGAAAAGCGCACATCCTCGGGAGCGGCATCCATCTCCGCATAGAGTTCATCGCGCGGACTGAGCATCCGCCCTGCGTGCAGCCGCGCACGGAGATCGCGGCGCTCCCCATGGGTGTCCTTGGCACTGCGCCCGACATCGAGCCAGCCCATGAGTCGCAGGCGGTAGCGCGTCGTATCGCTGCGGCTCATGACCGCCATCCGCTCGCCCGGCGTGATCGTCACATGCGACGTGAGATGCAGACTGCGTAGGGCAGGCATGGCGTCAAGCTGCGTGCCGAGACGTTCCTCAAGCGCCGCACGGTGACGCGCGACGAACGGGACGGGCACGCCGACGAGGCGATTCACCTCCGTCTCCATTGCCGTACGCTGTGAAAGCAATGCAGCATTGGGAACGGTATCCGAGTGCATCGAGAGATCGACCGTCCGCACAACCGGCAGTCGTGGATAGACCGTCAGCCGTACCGTCGCCGTCGGCGCCACATCGACATCGTAGTCCGCGCGGAACTCGGGCAGATGCTCCTCCATGTAGGCGGCAAGCTGACGCTTCAGTGCCCCCGATGCCCAGTCCGTTGCCGCGACGGGCAGGCCGACGAGTGCATCGGAAAACACCCGCTCCGCCCCCGCGAGGTCCGTGCGCACGAGTGCCTCAATCGCGGGCGGCATGCCCTCCACCTCGGACACAACGGCAACGCTCCGAATCGTATCCGCCCACGGAGCAAGGTGAATCTCCACCGTCGTCCGCACCGCCGGCGTCACCGTCACGCCCGTCACTGCGTAGCCGACGAGCAGACGGTCAAACACCGCTCCAATGATCTCCGCTTCCTCCCCGGCCGCGATGTCCGTCGTACGCCGTCCCTCCATGCGCTCCGCCGCAATCGCAGCGACCGTACGCTCCATGCGCGCGCGCACAATGGGCGGGATCGGCTGATCTCCTACGACAATAGCCGCAGTTTCCTCCACGCGGGAGGTCTCTGCGGCATAAACAGGAGAAACGATTGCGCATGTGGCAAGAATGCCAAGCAGCACGAGCGACAGACGCACAGCGCACAACAGGGGGATGCCCTGCCGCATCAGAATGTGCCGCCGACGCGGAAGTGGACGCGCCCGCCCTGTGACCCACGGCCGTAGTCCAGACGCAGCGGACCAATCGGCGTGTTGAGACCGAGCCCGACACCGACGCTGCCGTGCAGATTCTCCGGCGCAAAGCCGCTGTCCCACGCTCCGCCGTAGTCCGTGAAGAGCGCACCCGTCACCTTGGAGACGATTGGGAAGCGGTACTCAAGCGAGAGCAGCGCCATGCGGTTGCCACGGAACTGATCCTCGCGGTAGCCGCGGATCGTATCCTGTCCGCCGAGGCGGAACTGGTTGTACTCGGAGATCGACCCGTTGCCGAACCCGTACTGCCCGCGTGCCACGAGCACCTGTGCGTGTCCGACCTTGAAGTACTGGGCATCGCTGATCGTGTATTTCTGGAAATTGAAGTCTCCGCCAAAGCCTGCAAACTCCGCCGAGAGCGACGCGCGCGCACCCGTCGTCGGCTCGTACACATTGTCGCGCGTATCCGTCACGTGCTCGAGCGTAATGCTGCGCGTCGTGCCGAAATTCTTGCCGATCCACGGTGCGTTGAGGCTGCGGTCGCCTGCTAGTCCGTTCTCCGTGTGACGGACATACTTATCCTTGCGGTTCTTCAGCGTGATGAAATTCGTCGAGTACTCGCTCATCGGACGGCTCAGGGTGAGCTCGCCGCCCGAGTATTTGCGCATGAACGACTCCACATGGTCGCCGTTGGAGTTGTAGTCGTCGTATTCGTAGGTGCGGTTGTAGAGACGCACCGTCCCCGCCGTTTCCTTCTTATCGAGCCACGGGCGGCGATACATAAACGTATAGCCGCGCGCATCCGTATCGTCACCGCTCATCTCATAACTGAGACTGATGGTGTCGCCCATCCCGCGGAAATTCGTGTCGCTGATGCTCACCATGCCGACCATGCCGTCGGAGCTCGAGTAGCCCGCGCCGATGCCGAACGAGCCCGTGCGCTTCTCCTTGACATCGATCTCCATAATGACTGCATTCGGCTCCACGCCCGGATTCATCTTGACATTGACATCCTCAAAGAAGCCGAGGTTGTAGACGCGCTGCATACTGCGGCGCGCCTGATTGGCGTTGAACGGTTCGCCGGGCTTCTGGCGCATCTCGCGGAGGATGACGCGCTCCTTGGTCTTCTTGTTGCCCTTGACCTTATAGCCCTCCAGCGTCCCCTCGCTGATGCGGATCGTGAGCGTCCCATCCTGCGCGATGTTGAGATCTGTGATCTTGGCGAGGATGTAGCCGTCCGCGCGGTACTTCTCCTGAATCGCCTGCACATTCTCCTGCAGGGTACGCCCATTGAGCAGCTGCCCCTTCTGCACGGTCACGAGATCCATGAGATCCTTTGTCTTTTCGACCGTGTTGCCCTCGATGTGCACTTCCTTCAGCACCGGATTTTCCAGCACGTGATAGGTCAGTACAACGCCCTCGGGCACCTCTTCAAAGACGGGGTAGAGATCGTAAAAATACCCCGTCGCGTAGATCGCGTCGCGATCCTTGACGAGCACATCCTCCGCCAGAGCATCTCCGACGTGCATGGCAATCGCCTCACGCGCCGCCTTCTCCGTCGCCTCAGAGGCTCCCACAACGTTGATCTCGACGACCGTCTTGCCCACCTCTGTCGCAAGCCCCTGCGCCACAGCATCCTCACTGGGGCGCGTGCTCGCCCACGCAGACGCACGTGCGTCTGCCGATGCCGGCGGCGTCTTGTCCGTCAGGGCAGGCCCCTGCTGCACTGGAGCTTCTTCCGGCGCGGCGCTCGGCGTATTGCTCAGGACGGGGGCCTTCGTCCCCGCCATCTCCGCAGCGGTCGCCGCACTCTCATGATCCATCGCATCTGCGGCATGACCCTGCGGCAGAGCGGATGCGGATACACCGATACCAAGTGTGACGGCAAGGGCAAGTCTGCGGTACTTTTTGCTGTTCAAAGGCGAAACCTCCTAGACCATATGCAAGCGATATACGCTTCATTCACCGTACATCATGGATGCACGAACTACTCTCTCAAAATTTTGCCGCCGATCTGCATCAAATGCTGCATATCCGCGCTCGGCAGGCGCGACGCAGGCACATGCGCATGCGCAGCGGGCGGTGCTGTACTCTCGTGGACGGCGGGTACTGCGGCAGGCGTTTCGTGCGCCACCACAGCAGGAGTCTCCGCCCCTTCCGTCACATGCGGCGGAAGGGGCGCAGCGGCAACCGTGGCCTGTGGAGTGGGCGCAGGAGCTTCCTCCACGGGGGACTGTACTGCCGGTATTTCTGCCCGCTCCTCGATTTCTGCGACAGGCACGGCAGTAGGTTCTTGCACCTGTATGCGCCACAGCCCCCACAGCGCGAGGGCAACGAGAGCAAGTGCCGGCAGGAGGACACGCGTCCGACGGCGCAGGCGCGCACGGCGCGTCGATGTCGTACACGCCAGCTCAGCGCGGGCAAGCATGAGCTTTAGATCGCCCGACACATCGTCTGCCCCCGCGAGAGCATCCTCTGCCCCCGCAAGCCAGTCGCGTGCCGCCCGTATGGACCGCTTGCGCTCCTCGCGTTCGCTCTCCATCGTGCTCTCCCCCCCCCAACGATTATACTACACAGAAGCGATAGGATTCAATAAGTATAAAATAAATTGCGAATCACCAATGCTGCATGAAGCGCGAGAGCATCCCACGAATCCGACGAATGCCGTTCTTCTGCAGGCGATAGACGTGCGCCGGCGTCACACCGAGCGCATCCGCCATCGCGCCCGCACCTGCGCCGCCGATGGTCACGCCCTCGAGCACGAGGCGTTCGCGCGCGGGGAGACGCTCCATCGCGTCGCCCACGACGCCGACGAGCGCGTGGTGTTCGGCAAGCTCCGCCACGGACGGCTGCTCATCCATCAGGAGTTCCTTCGCCGTCTCATGGCTCTCCGTCTCCGCCTCAAGGCAGGGCAGATCGACATTCCCTTCACGCCGCAAAAAGTCACGGACGCGCCCGCGCACGCGATGCACGGCATAGAGACTGAACGCCGCCCCATAGTCCGGGTCATAGCGTTCCACCGCCTCGATCAGCCCGATCGTCCCCTCCTGCACCGCATCCATCGCCGCCGGCAGGGCACGATACGGATATACCTCGCGAAAGACCAGCGGCTGATAGGCCTCGATGATGCGGCGGCGTGCCGCCATGTCGCCGTTCTCCTTATACGCACGCCAGAGCGCACGCTCCTCCTCCGGCGCGAGTTTTTGCACGGCGGAGAGTTTTTTCATATAGGCGGAAAACATGGGCACACCTCCTTTACTAAAAAATACACAAAATAATCGATAGAACGCGCAGCAGGCGCCCCTTCCACCGCTTCGCGGTCCCCCTCCCCCGTACCGACGGGGGAGGCATGGGATAACGACGCACCAGCTTCCTCCCCCTACTGACGGGAAAGATAGGGACATGGTCAGAACCGAATCCGCGCCTCCATGCCGATGATCTGCTCCGAGCCCTCACGGTCATACGAGATGCCGAACGCATCGCTCAGATCGTACTGGATGCCATAGCGGCTCTTGTTCGCCGCCGCACCGAGCCCCTGTACATAGCGCACGAACACGCGGTCGCCGATGTACTTGCCGATTTCGAGATTGTACTCATTCCGCCGCTCTGCGTCGGGGACATCCTCCTTCGATTCAAACAGGCTGCCGCTGCCGCTCGACAGACGAAACACATCGAGATGCAGCATATTCTTCATCGAGTTTTCCACCTCGGAGAGCACGCTCATCTGCAGCCCGATCGCGAGCGCATCCGCCGCACTGAATTTCCCCTCCCCGTTCTGAGACGCACCGCGCAGAGTCAGCATGCGGAGGATCTCCTCCTCCGACATCTCGGGCGACGACCCGAGGCGAAAATCCATGTGGTCGAGCGGGCCGTGCGCGCTCAGATAGATGCGCATATTGATCAGACGCGTCTCGGCATAGAAGTCAATCGTGGGCAGGAAAGACTCCATCTGGTTGAACGTCGCCGTCCCCTCGTGGATCTTGAACACCGTCCGCAGGTAGCTGACCGTGTCGCCGCGTCGCACGCCGATCATGCCCGTCGTCTTTGGGTGACGCGTTGTTCCGCCGAAGTGAATCTGCCCCGACGGATGCATGTCGTAGAGATTCGGGCTGAAGAAATGCACATGCCGCCCGACAGATACCCCCACATCAAGAATGATGTGCGGAAGTTCACTGTCCGTATCGGGAATCGTTGGGATCGAGATGAGCGCGCGGTCGATATCGACCGTGCCCGATACCTTCGGCAGCGTCTCGCCCCAGTAGGTATCCTCCGTCAGCTTCAGCGCGCCCGTCAGGGGGCCGTCGTAGAACGACGTCTTGACTGAGAGCGCGTTCATCACGAGCATGAACTCATAGTTCGCAGGTCTTAGCCCACTCAGCCCCGTATGCCCCGTCAGGAGATAGCTGCCCGTGCCCATGCGCCCCGTGCACTCGCGTATGGCGATCGAATCGCCGAGCGCATCGACCTGCACCTCGATCTCCGTAATCGGTGTCTCAATCGCCTTGAGCTTCACCGCGCCGTCCCTGATACGCAGTGAGCCGTTGATGCGCGGTGCGGCAAGCGAGCCGCGGATGGTCAGCTCACCCTCGGTACGGCCGAGTGCCCACTCGATCTCCCGTGAGAACACGGGGAGCAGGGAGAGATCGGCGTGGTCGAGGGACAGCGTGAGATCGATCTGTTCAGCGGCACTGAGCATCTCATCCGCATCCGCCGTGAGCGCGTGCAGAGGGAGCGTCCCATGCACACTTACCGTATAGTCCACGCCGCCAATGTACTTATGCACCGTCAGCTGATTGACGCGGACAACGCTCCCGCGCACCTGAATCTCGCCTGCCAGCGCATCGAACGTCCCGCCGCGCACGCCCCCGTTTTTTGCCGAGAGCGACACATCGGCGACGGGACTTTGCGCCGTCCCGCCGACGTGCGCCGTGACAGACGCCGTGCCCGACACGGGTTCATCAATACCCGCCAGCCCCGTAAAGATCCCGAGGGCAATATCGTTCGCCGTGGCATCAACATCCATCATGCCGTTAAAATCCACCGTCCCCAATGCGGAGAACGAGCCGTCCCCCTGCTTTCCCGTGAGACGGTCAATCGTCAACACATGGTTGGAGAGGGAGACATCCAGCGACGCATCGGTGACAGGATAGCCTGCGACCGTACCTGCGGCGATCTCCCCCGTTACGCCGAGGGACGGATTATCCCGCGTCCCGCCGACCCAGATATGGCTCGTGATTGACCCGCCGACGCGATCCTCCTTCTGATTGCCCAGCGCGAGGAGTGCCCCGACATCGAAATTCTCCACATCCATGGTGCCGCGCAGCACATCCGAGTGCGTGTCGTAGTGCAGGCGCGCCGACACCTTCCCTTTCTCCCCTTGATGGAAGCCCGTGCGATCGAGCGTGACGATGCCGTTCTCGTAGTAGACGAGACTGTGTACCTTCGTCAGCGTCACGCCGTTCATCGTCACCTCATCCGCCTTCAGATCGCCGCGGAAGATGGGATACGAAATCGTCCCGCCGACCTGTCCGTGGAACACACCGTGCCCTGCGACAGGATAGGGGAATTTATGCGCAAACCGTTTGAAGTTCAGATCGCGCACCTCAGCGTCGAGATTGAGCACTCCCTGCGTAGTGATTGTGCCGTTCAGCACCATGTCCACCATCGGGGAGTAGATGTGAAAGACCTGCAGGCGAATGACGCCGTCATCGAGGAAGTAGTCGCCGTCCATGCCCGAGAGCAATGCACCCGCGTAGCTGCCGTGATAGAAATGCACGTAGCCGACGGCGTGGGGATTGTCGAGCGTCCCCGTGAATTTGATGATGTTGTCGATGTTGCCCGTGATCGGCTGGTCGGGCGCGACGAGCGCCGCGACATCCTCCATGCGCGCCCCCATCGTGTCGATCTGCACATTGATGCGTTGTTCTCCGGTAAAACCGATCGTGCCATTGACGAGCCAGACCTCGCGCCCATTCCGCTCCATCGAAAAATCATGGATGCCGATGCCCGAGAGCGAGCCCTCCGCGCGGAAGATCAGGCTGTCAAAGGGCTGATACATCAGCTGTCCGCGCGTCGCCGACACCTTCATCTCCACGTGTGGATCCACGATATCGCCGTGCACCTCGCCGCTGATGTCCGCGAGTCCTGCAAAGCTCAGCCGATCATCGAGGCGGTTTAGCAGGGAGAGATCGACATGTCCGCCGTAAAAGCGGAGATCGAGCGCCGACCCGCCGCGGATCGTCCCCTCGACGCCAAGATCCGTTCCATGGGGAAGGTTTAGGCTGAGAAAATCAATCGTCAAATCCTGACCGCGCAGGGAAAAGGATGCATTCGCGCGCTCAATCGGCACGGCGCGGTACATCCCATCCAGCACCTCTGCGCTGCCGTAAACGGCAAGCCCCGTACGCTCCGTTCCCTGTCCCTCGATGCCGAGATCGGCAGAGAGTATGCCGCTGAGATCCGCAGGGAGCGGCAGCTGTGCGTCCGTCCGCAGGCGGTCAAGGGGAAGGCCCTCGATTTTCAGATGTGCCGCATAGGAGAGATCTGCCGCCGAAAGCGTGCCCTCACCCGCGATATTCCCGCCGAACGCCTCCGCTGCAAGATTTTGGAACGAGAGTATTCCGTCCGCGTATGCGACATCGGCATCGGCGCGGGTGACATCGATATCGCTGACCGTCCCGCCCTCTGCCGACACGTGCCCATCGACCGTCGGAGCATCCATCGTCCCCGTCACGCGGACATCGGCAGAGACAGTTCCCGTATAGGGGCTCTCGGCATAGACCGCCGCGGGGGCAAAGCGCTCCGCACGCACGCGCAGATCGAGATAGGGCGCATCCGTATCGAGGTGCACCGTACCGTCGACGCGCGCCGTCTGCTCCGCCGCCGTCGCCGTTGCCGCCACGAAGATAGCGCGCTCGTCAAAGCGCAGAGCCGCACTTGTCAGCGTCGTCTGCGTGCCGTAGAGATCGGCATCCGCCCGACCCCCCTCGATCCGCCCCTCCATCGTGCGCGCCCCGTCCACGAGACGCAGCCCCGCGCGCACGCGGTCAGCGTGCAGTGCACGGATCTGCACGCGCTCGGGCAGTGTCCCCTCGGGCAGGAGGGAGAGGAGCGGCGTCAGATCTGCATCATCTGCCGTGAGCTGCACATCCTGCACATCGCTCGTTTTCTCTCCGCGTACGCGCAGGGGGATCCCCATGAACTGTGCCGAGGCATCATAGGAGAATGCACCGCGGTCGATGTCCACCGCACCGCTCAGATCGGTCAGTTCATAGCTGCGCCCTGCCACAGTGGCATCCGCCGTACCGTCTGCGATGCGGATGCGCCCGACAAAGGCACTCGGCTCCGCATCGTCCGAGACGAGATCGGCATAGTTCCACGAGCCGTCCTCCCGCTGCACGAGATGCGCATGCACCCCCGTCAGCATGATCTCATCCACCGAGGTCGCCGGGGATAAAAGCAGAGAAAACAGACGAAGCGTCACCCGCGCCCTGTCGGCGCGGAGGACTTCCTCCGTCTGCTTATCGTAAATCACAATATCATCAATGGCGAGTTCATGCAGAGAACGTATCTCCACCGCGCCGATCTGCACATCCGTCCCAAGCTGCTGCGACGCGATGCGCCCCGCCGCCCGTCCGACCTCTGCCATAAAGGCCTCTGCCCGCACAATATGGACAGCGACCGCCGCGCAGAGGAGCACTGCCGCCAGCGCAATCGCGCAGACCCATGTCCTCTGTCTCATAGAACTCCCCTAAACGGACATCCGCAGATGTCCGCCGTCTCATTTTGCCATCGTCATCTCGTAGGCTGCATTGGCCGCACGGACGCGCTCGATGGAGGCAGCTGCCTCCTCCGCCGTCGGTGCCGGCTCCGCGGGACGTACCTGCGCCCCCTTCGGGGTCTCGAGCACGGCATCCTCATGGAGCACGGCTGCCTCACGGGCGGCACGGGCGCGCTTGCCATGATCGATCACACGACGATACTGCATTGCATCGAGATCGACAGGCACGCCCATGGCATTGTCGAGCGCCGCCTTGCTCATATTGTAGTTGTAGAGTGCCGTCGCGTAATTCGTGCGCGCCGTCGTCAGATTGTCCGAGGCACGCATGACCTCAAGGTTCGTCCCGACGCCCGCATTGTAGCGCACGCGGGCGATGTTGTAGTCCTCCTCCGCCTGCTTGACCGCCTTTTCTGTCGTGTCGATATTCTGTTCGGCGGCGCGCAGATTGAGGTACGCCGTATGCACATCGAGGCGGATGCGCTCATTCGTTGCCGCCAGAGCTTCCTCGGCTTTGCGCAGTTTTGCCTTCGCCTCGCGGATCTGCGCCGTCGTCGCCTCGTTGTCAAAGATGCGCCACGTCGCACTCAGGCCGAGGGTCCACATATCCTTGTCCCGCATGCTGTTCTTAAAGGCGTGCTCGCCCGCAATCGAGCGCGTCGCAGCTGCATTCAGCGTCGGAAGGTTCGCCGCCGACGCCTGCTCAACCGCCGCCTCTGCCTGCTTGACCGTATAGTGTGCCGCCGCCGCATCCGCACGGTAGACGAGGCCGTAGTCCGTGCAGTCCGACAAAGCGAGATCATACACCGTATAGCGCATCTCGTCGCTCGTCTCCAGCGTCGTATCCGTCGGCAGGCCGATCACGTTGTTCAGCGTTGCGACGGCGACGGCATAGTCGTTCTTCGCCGAGGTCAACGCCTGCTGCGCATTCGCGAGCTCCACCTCGGAGGCGAGCACGTCCGCACGTGCCACCGTGCCCGCGCGGAACTGCGCATTCACATCATCGAGATGCTTCGCGAGCGTCGCTACCGTCTCCTCGCGCACCTGTACCATATTGCGCGCCTGCAGAATGTTGAAATAATCCGTCGTTGCCGTCAGGCGAATGGTCTGCTTCGTCTGCTCCAGCGTAAGATCCGCCGCGTTCAGCCCGTAGCGTGCCTCCTTGCGCTGGGCATTGATCGTCGGATCAAAAAGTGCCATCGAAAGAGTCGCCTTATTTTCGTATGTATCCTTGTAGGGAGTGGGGTTGAGCTCCTTCACCTTGCCGCCGACGCGAGATCCCGTCCAGTCCCACGTAAGCAGGGGCCCTGCACTGCGGTTTGCCGCATGCAGCTGCTCATGCGCAGCGTCCACATCCGCGAGCGACTGCTTGATCGTGCGGTTGTTCGCGAGCGCCATCTGCACGCTATCCGCAAGGCTGAGCTTTACCGTCTCCGCCGACACGGGCGCAGCAAATAGTCCAATCGCCGCACTGAGTGCGAGAGCACACGCAATACGCCCTGCCAGATTTCCCTTTGTCTTCAAGGCCATTTCCTCCTCATCCGCTCCATGGAAATACGTCAGTGCAGCGGACTGCATGGCAGTCTGCGCACACAAAACTGTAGGTAGGTCCTATTATTTTACCAGCTTCCCAATCTTTTTTCAAATAAATTTATCGTTAACTCCCAGAGCATACAAAAAGACCGCCCGCAGGCGGTCTTTTTTATGATGGAATCGCTGATAAAATGAGGTCTGCCAGATTGGCGTAGATTTTTTCGTCCGAACGAGGTGGAAAACCGGACGCAGAGTGGTGCTCTGTGGAGGATTTTCCGCCGAAGTGCGGGCAAAAAAGATGCGTCAAGATGGTTGTACCGAATTTATCAGTGCTTCCTTAAATTAGACGAGCTCGATGATGGCCATCGGAGCGGCATCGCCGCGACGGGGACCGAGCTTCAAGATGCGGGTGTAACCGCTCTTCTTGTCCGTGTACTTCTCTGCGATTTCGCCGAAGAGCTTGCGCACGACATCCTCTTCCGCCAGAGCCGCAAGAGCCTGACGACGCGCACTGAGATCGCCGCGCTTCGCGAGCGTGATGAGGCCGTCGGCGAGGGAGCGCAGCTCCTTTGCCTTTGCCTCGGTCGTCTCAATGCGTCCATGCTTGAAGAAGGATGTGAGGATGCTCCTGAAGAGAGCCTTGCGGGCCGCGGAATTGCGTCCGAGCTTTCTCATGTGTTTCCCACTCCTATCGTTATTCGTTGTCCTGTCTCAAGGAGAGTCCAAGCTCCTCAAGTTTTTTCTTCACTTCATCCAGAGATTTGCGTCCCAGGTTGCGCACCTTCATCATATCGTCCTCGGTCTTCTGCGCGAGATCGGCAACCGTATTGATGCCGGCGCGCTTGAGGCAGTTGAAGGAACGAACGGAAAGATCCAGATCATCGATGGTCATCTCGAGCACCTTCGCGCTGTCGTCGACCTCCTCGGGCGGGAAGTTCGGAACTTCCTCCTCCTCCTCGACCACGCTGCCGTCCATGTTCTGGAACAGACGCAGGTGCATGACGAGGATCGCCGCCGCCTTGCTCACCGCTTCCTCCGGACGGATGGAGCCATTCGTCCATACGTCGAGGATGAGACGGTCATAGTCCGTGACGTTGCCGACACGCGTGTCCTCTACCGTGTAGTTGACACGCTGCACAGGTGAGAAGATGGAGTCGATGGGGATGACGCCGATGACGTCATCCGGTTTCTTGTTCCGATCCGCCGGAACGTAGCCGCGGCCGCGCTCAACGGTCATCTCGATCTTGAGTTTCCCCGTCTCCCCCATCGTTGCAATATGCAGTTCGGGGTTGAGGATCTCAATGTCGCTGCCGCACTCGATGTCGGCGGCGGTGACTTCGCGTGCGCCGGCCGCCTCGATGCGGATCGTGCGCGGCTCGCTGTCCTGCATGCGGATGCAGAGCTGCTTGAGTGCCAGCACGATGCTCGTCACATCATCCCGTACACCGGGAATGGTGGAGAACTCGTGCAGAACGCCGTCGATTTGGATGGAGGTGACCGCCGCTCCGTCCAAGGACGAGAGCAGCATCCGCCGCAGACTGTTGCCGAACGTCGTGCCGTAGCCTGGCTCGAGCGGCTCGCAGATGAAGCGGCCGTAACGTCCGTCCTCGCTGATCTCTGCGATCTCGATTTTCGGTTTCTCGATATCTGTCATCTATGTGCCTCCTCCATAATAAACGCGTAATGCAGACACATTCACATTCATTATTTGGAGTAAAGCTCGACGATGGCCTGTTCGTTGACCGGAACGTCAATCTCCTCACGATGGGGGAAACGTGTCACCGTGCCCGTCAGGTTTGCCTGATCGGCAGTGAGCCATGCGGGTGCGGAGAGTGCATTGCTGCTCTCCTTAAGCTCCTTGAAGAACGCGCCGGAGCGGCTCTTTTCGGCGACCTCGATCACATCGCCCTCATGGACGAGTGCGGAGGGGATGTCGACGCGCTTGCCGTTCACCGTGAAGTGTCCGTGGCGGACGAGCTGACGTGCCTGACGGCGCGTGTTAGCGAGGCCGAGGCGGAACACGACGTTGTCCATGCGGCGCTCGAGGAGGCAGAGGAGGTTTTCACCGGTGACGCCGGACATCTTCTTTGCCTTCTCATAGTAGCCGCGGAACTGACGCTCGAGAACTCCGTAGATGAACTTCGCCTTCTGCTTTTCCTTGAGCTGAAGTCCGTACTCAGAGACCTTGCGGTTCGTGCGGCGGAGCTGACGCGTCGACTGGCGCGAACGACCGAGGGTCGCCGGCTCGAGGCCGAGGGCACGGCAGCGCTTTAAGACTGGTACTCTATCAATTGCCATGTTGTTTCATCCACCTCCTGTTAGACGCGGCGACGCTTCGGCGGACGGCATCCATTGTGCGGGATGGGCGTCACGTCTTTGATCATGTTGACTTCGAGGCCCGTTGCCTGCAGCGAGCGAATGGCAGCCTCACGGCCGGCACCCGGTCCCTTGACATAGACCTCAACGGACTTGAGTCCGTGCTCCATTGCGGCCTTTGCCGCCGTCTCTGCTGCCATCTGTGCAGCGAACGGCGTGCTCTTGCGCGAGCCGCGGAAGCCGAGACCGCCCGCACTCGCCCACGAGAGCGCATTGCCGCTCTTGTCGGTGAGCGTGACGATCGTATTGTTGAACGTCGAGCTGATGTGTGCAACGCCCGACTCTATGTTCTTGCGAACTTTTTTCTTGGAACGTGTTGTTTTCTTAACAGCCACCTCTACGAGCCTCCTTTACTTTTTCTTGCCTGCGACGGCCTTCTTCGGGCCCTTGCGCGTGCGCGCATTGTTCTTCGTGTTCTGTCCGCGGACAGGCAGGCCGAGACGGTGGCGGCGGCCACGGTAGCAGCCGATATCAACGAGACGCTTGATGTTCATCTGAATTTCGCGGCGAAGGTCGCCCTCCACCACGGCGTTCTTGTCGATGGCATCACGAAGTCTGACGACTTCATCCTCCGTGAGGTCGCGCGTACGCGTATCGGGGTTCACGTCCGCAGCTGCGAGCAGCTTCTTCGAGGTCGTGAGACCAATGCCGAAGATGTACGTCAGCGCAATTTCAATTCTCTTGTCACGGGGCAAATCTACACCGGCAATACGTGCCATAAGTGCACCTCCTTTTTATCCTTGTCTTTGTTTATGCTTGGGGTTCTCGCAAATGACCATAACGCGGCCCTTGCGCTTGATGATCTTGCATTTTTCACAGATTTTCTTGACAGACGGTCTTACCTTCACTGCGCTTGCCTCCTTCCGTCTCCCTGCGCACGGGGCAGCGGAGCTGTGCCGCATACCCGAAAACGTCGATCTTATCTATTCTAGCATAAAAACCTCGTTTTGACCAGTTTTTCCTGCTAATCAGCCGAACGCCCTATAATCGGTGCTTTCCTCGTATTACTTAAAGCGATAGGTAATGCGTCCACGGGTCAGATCGTACGGGGTGAGTTCGATGGTCACCTTGTCGCCCGGAAGGATACGGATGAAGTTCATGCGTATTTTTCCGGAAACATGAGCGAGGACGACGTGTCCGTTCTCAAGCTCGACCTGGAACATCGCATTGGGAAGCTTCTCAACAACTCTTCCCTCTACCTCGATGACATCCTGCTTTGACATTCTTCCCTTTCGCTCCTTTTACGCCTCAAGGACGGCGGCAAGATCCGCCTCCACCTTTGCGATGTCCTGTCGGCCGTCGATCTCCTTGTAGACGCCCGCTTTCTTATAGTAGTCGATCAGCGGACGCGTCGAGGACTCATAGACGGAAAGACGGCTCTTCATTGTCTCCTCGCTGTCATCAGCACGCTGGTAGGTCTCACCACCGCAGTCGTCGCAGACCCCCTCCACCTTCGTCGGGTTGAACTTCACGTGGTAGGAATGTCCGCAGCTCTTGCAGATGCGGCGTCCGACAGCGCGCTCGATGAGATCGGCGGCGGGGACGCTAATGTTGAGAACGGCGGTGAGTGCCATCCCGTTGTCATTCAGGATCTCTGCGAGGGCATCCGCCTGCTCGACGGTGCGCGGGAATCCATCGAGGATGAATCCCTTCTCCTTGCAGTCCGGCTTACTGAGCCGCTCACGCACGATGCCGATGGTGACGGAATCGGGAACGAGCTTCCCTGCGTCCATGTAGGACTTCGCCTCTTTGCCGAGGGGGGTCCCCTCTTTCACGGCTTCACGAAACATATCGCCCGTGGAGATGTGAAGAACATTGTAGCGTTTTACAAGGTTTACCGCCTGCGTGCCCTTGCCGGCACCCGGGGGACCCATCAAAATGATCTGCATAGGGATCTCCTTCGTACGTTATTTCATAAAGCCTTCGTAGTGGCGCATGACCACCATCGACTCGATCTGCTTCATCGTCTGGAGGGCAACGCCCACGACGATGAGAAGTGCCGTGCCGCCGAAGTACACGCCCTGGATGTGCGTCGCCTCTGCGATGAGGTTCGGCAGAACCGCGATGAACGCGAGGAAGAACGCACCCGCGAGGGTGATGCGCGTCAGCACATAGTCGAGATAGTCCGCCGTCGCCTGACCGGGACGAAGCCCGGGGACGAAGCCGCCGTATTTTTTGAGGTTGTCCGCCATATCCTGGATCTTCACCGTCACCGATGTGTAGAAGTAGGTGAAGAAGATGATCATGAGGACATAGAGCGTCGTCTGGAGGGGTTTTCCCCACTCCAGATAGGACGCCGCCGTCTTGACCCACGGAATATCGACGAACTGTGCCACCGTGATCGGGAACATGAGCACCGACGAGGCAAAGATGATCGGGATAACGCCCGCCTGATTGACCTTGAACGGAATATGGCTCGAATGTCCCGTCGCCGTGCGGCCGCCGACGACACGCTTCGCATACGTGATTGGGATGCGGCGGAAGCCGGTCTCGATGTGAATGACGAAAACGATCATCGCCAATGCAATCACGCCAAATGCAAACACACTGAAGTAGCTGATTGTGCCTGCCTTGACGTAGGCGAGGATCGTGCCGATGTTCTTCGGCAGCGCTGCGACGATACCGGCGAAGATGATGAGCGAGATGCCGTTGCCGACACCGTTCGCTGTGATCTGCTCTCCGAGCCACATGAGGAACACCGTCCCCGCCGTCAGTGTGATGGCGATGATGAGGATGTTCACGGGGTTCGGGTTGAGAATCGCGGTCTTGAGGCCGATCGACATGCCGATCGCCTGGAAGAACGCGAGCACCACCGTCAGGTAGCGCGTGACCTTCGTCGTTTTCTTATGCCCCTCCGCGCCTTCCTTCGACCACTGCTCAAGCGTCGGTACAACGACGTTGAGCAGCTGGATGATGATGGCTGCGTTGATGTAGGGCGTAATGCTCATTGCAAAGACGGAAAATTTGCTGAACGCACCGCCCGAAAAGAGATCGAGCAGGCCGAACAGCGTTCCCTGCGAGAAGAGCTGCTCAATCGCCGTGGGGTCAACGCCCGGCACGGGGATGTGCGTTCCCATGCGGAACACGGCGAACATAATGAGCGTGAAGATGATCTTCTGCCGCAGCTCGGGAATCTGAAAGATGTTGCCAAGGGCACTGAGCACCTTAGACCACCTCTACTTTGCCGCCTGCTGCTGCGATTTTCTCCGCGGCACTCTGGGTAAAGCCCTGTGCGCGCACGGTGAGGTTCTTCGCCGTGAGCTCGCCGTCGCCGAGAATGCGGACGCCGTCACGAACGTTCTTCAGGATGCCCGCCTCGATGAGCGCAACGGGATCAACCGTCGTGCCGTCCTCAAAGCAGTTCAGGCTGCCGACGTTGACCTCGGCGAACGTCTTTGCCCAGACGTTCTTGAAGCCGCGCTTCGGCAGACGACGGTAGAGAGGCATCTGGCCGCCCTCAAAACCGGTGCGGACACCGCCGCCCGAGCGGGACTTCTGCCCCTTCATGCCGCGGCAGGAGGTCTTGCCCATGCCGGAGCCGATACCGCGGCCGACGCGCTTACGCACGGCACGCGAGCCCTCCGCAGGCTGTAATTCATGCAGTTTCATAGATTCTTGCCTCCCCTCTTCAATCTGCGATCTCTTCCACCGTGATGAGGTGGGAGACTTTGTGAAGCTGTCCACGCACGGCAGGCGTGTCGGGAAGCTCGGTCACGGAGTTGCGCTTGCGCAGTCCGAGTGATTTTACCGTTTTGCGCTGCGTCTCAGGACGACCGATCAAGCTGCGCGTCAGGGTAACTCTGACTTTTGCCATGTTCGTTCCTCCTTATCAGCCAAAAATCTCATGAACGGACTTGCCGCGAAGTGCTGCGACCTCTGCGGGGCTCTTGAGTCCCATGAGGCCTTCCATCGTGGCACGCACCATGTTGTTCGGGTTCGACGAGCCGAGCGACTTCGTGAGGATGTCGCGCACGCCTGCGAGCTCCAGAACGGCACGCGCCGGGCCGCCGGCGATAACGCCGGTACCTTTTGCGGCAGGCTTCAGGAGGACGCGGCCGGCACCGAAGATGCCCGTGATCTCATGCGGAACCGTACGCTCTTCGCGCAGCGGCACCTCGATGAGGCTCTTCTTGGCATCCTCAATACCCTTGCGGATCGCCTCGGGTACCTCGGCAGCCTTGCCGAGTCCGACGCCAACCTTGCCCTTCTTGTTGCCAACGACAACAAGTGCGCTGAAGGAGGAGCGTCGGCCGCCCTTGACAACCTTCGATACGCGGTTGATGAATACGACACGCTCCTCGAACTCCGGCGTCTCGTTTTCGTTATGTCTAGCCATGCTTTCCCTCCTTTAGAATTTCAGTCCGGCTTCGCGTGCCGCCTCTGCGAGAGCAGCGACGCGGCCATGGTAGATGTAGCCGCCGCGGTCAAAGACGACCTCGGTGATGCCCTTTTCAAGAGCCTTCTTCGCAACAGCTGCGCCGATGGCCTTTGCGGCCTCGACGTTGCCGCCGTACTGCGAGAAGCCCTTGTCCTTTGAGCTCGCGGAGACGAGCGTCACGCCCTTTTCATCGTCGATGATCTGTGCGTAGATGTTCTTTAGGCTGCGGAATACATTGAGACGCGGACGTGCCGCCGTTCCTGCAATGTGATTGCGCACGCGCAGATGGCGCTTCTGGCGCGCCTGATTCTTATCCTGCTTGATAAGCACAGTGTGTCACCCCTCTCCTTCTTATTTCTTGCCCTTCGCGCCGGCTTTGCCTTCCTTGCGGCGGATGTGCTCTCCGGCGTACTTGATGCCCTTGCCCTTGTACGGCTCCGGCTCGCGATGCGCGCGGATCTCAGCAGCGACCTGACCGACGGCTTCCTTGCTGATGCCGGAGACCGTGATGACCGTCGCCGAGGGGCACTCGAACGTGATGCCCTCGGGCGGCTCAACGACAACGGGGTGCGAGAAGCCAAGCGAGAGGTTGAGGTTCTTGCCCTGTTTTGCCGCACGATAGCCAACACCGCTAATCTCAAGGGTCTTGGTGAAGCCTTCCGAGACGCCGACCACCATGTTGTGAATCAGTGCACGGGAAAGGCCGTGGAGCGACCTGTGCGTTTTATCGTCCGACGGACGTGCGACCGTAACGACGCCGTCCTCGACGGTTATTTTCATATCCGGATGGATCACCCGCGAAAGCTCGCCCTTCGGGCCCTTGACCTTCACGAGATTCTCCGCACCGACCGTGACGGTAACACCGGACGGAATGTGAATCGGTGCTCTTCCAATTCGTGACATTGTTACACCTCCTGCCTGTGCGTTACCATACGAATGCGAGAACTTCGCCGCCGAGACCTGCCTTGCGGGCATCCTTGTCGCTCATGATCCCCTTAGACGTGGAGATCACGGAGATGCCGAGACCGCCGTAGACGCGCGGGAGCGCATCGTGCTTGGCGTACTGACGAAGTCCGGGCTTGGAGACGCGCTTCAGGCCGGAAATGACATGCTCACGCTTTGCTCCATACTTCAGCGTGACGGTGAGGACGCCCTGCTTGCCGTCCTCCTGGAAGGTGTAATTCTCGATGAAGCCTTCCTTTTTCAAGACCTCGGCGATTGCCGTCTTGACCTTTGAGCCCGGGATCGCGACGCTCTCGTGGTAGACCGAGTTCGCGTTGCGGATGCGGGTCAGCATATCTGCAATAGGATCAGTCATTGCCATGAATCGATATCCTCCTTATATACGTATTACCAACTTGCCTTCGTTACACCAGGGATGGCGCCCTTGTAACTCTGCTCACGGAAGCAGATACGGCACATATCAAACTTGCGGATGTAGCCATGCGGACGTCCGCAGATCTTGCAGCGGTTGTACTTACGCGTCGAGAACTTCGGCTCTTTGCTCCACTTCTCGATCATTGACTTCTTTGCCACAGTTGTTCCTCCTTGCCCGTCATGCGCGGAACGGCATACCCATGAGACGCAGGAGCTCTTTGGCCTCTTCGTCCGTATGCGCGCTCGTGACGATGACGATGTTCATGCCGCGGATCTTGTCGATCTTGTCGTAGTCAATCTCGGGGAAAATGAGCTGCTCGCGCAGACCCACGGCATAGTTGCCGCGCCCGTCGAATGCCTTCTCACTGACGCCGCGGAAATCGCGGACGCGCGGAAGTGCGACGTTCATGAATTTATCGAGGAACTGATACATGCGCGTGCCGCGCAGCGTGACCTTGCAGCCGATCGGCATGCCCTCACGGAGCTTCCATGCAGCGAGCGACTTCTTCGCGCGCGTGAGCTGGGGCTTCTGGCCGGCAATCGCGGTGAGATCCGTCACAGCGGCATCGAGTGCCTTCGGGTTGCCGACGGCTTCGCCGACGCCCATGTTGATGATGATCTTCTCCACCTTCGGGAGCTGCATGACGTTCTTGTAGCCGAACTTCTCCGTCAGCGCGGGAGCAACTTCCTTCTGATACTTCTCTTTGAGTCTATCCACTTTGCGTATTCCTCCTTTCCTCGAAAATTACTGCTCGATGGGCTCGCCGCACTTCTTGCAGGCGCGCACCTTGCGCTCGCCGATGATGCGGTGTGCGACGCGCGTCGCCTTGCCGCATGCGGGGCAAACGAGCTGCACCTTGCTCGCAAAGAGCGGTGCTTCCTTCGTGATGATACCGCCCTGCGGTGCGCTCTGGCTCGGCTTCGTGTGGCGCTTTACCTTGTTGACGCCCTCCACGATGACCTTGCCCTTCTTCGGCTGAGCGACGAGGACCTTGCCCTGCTTGCCCTTATCCTTACCGGAAAGAACGACGACCGTATCGCCCTTCTTGACGTTCAGTTTTGCCAGCGACAAAATAACACCTCCTCCTTAAAGAACTTCAGGCGCAAGCGAGACGATCTTCATGAAATCCTTCTCGCGCAGCTCACGTGCGACCGGTCCAAAGATACGCGTTCCGCGCGGCGTGTGGTCGTCCTTGATGATGACGGCCGCATTCTCGTCGAAGCGGATGTAGGAACCGTCGGGACGGCGGATCCCCTTGACGCTGCGGACGACGACCGCCTTGACGACATCGCCCTTCTTCACCGTGCCGCCCGGCGCTGCCGCCTTGACGGAGGCGACGATAACATCGCCGATGTTGGCATACTTACGGTATGAGCCGCCCAGTACGCGAATGCAGAGGATTTCCTTCGCTCCTGTGTTATCGCCGACATTCAGGATTGTTTCCTGCTGTATCATTGATCTGTTTCCTCCTTACTTCGCGCGCTCGACGATTTCGACCACGCGCCAGCGCTTCGTCTTCGAGAGCGGACGCGTCTCCATGATCGACACGCGATCACCGATGTGTGCATCGTTCTTCTCGTCATGCGCGTGGAACTTCACCGTCTTCTTGACCGGCTTCTTATACATCTTGTGCTGCTCGAGCTCCTCGACAGCGACGACAACCGTCTTGTCCATCTTGTCGGACACGACCTTGCCGACTCGTACCTTGCGTACATTTCTATCGCTCATCTCTATGAGCCTCCTTCCCATGCATATCATACCGACTTCTTCATCTTTTCCGCCCTCTCCGCGTCAACAAACCTCCACAGAGAACCGCTCTGCGTTCGGCTTGTTTTCTTGACAGGACGAAAAATCCATGCGAATTCGGTAGGACTCTTTCACCAGTTTACCTAACTGAGATTTAGGCGTTTGCCTGCTCGCGCTGAATGGTCTTGATGCGGGCAATCGTCTTCTTTACGTCCTTGATACGCATCGGGTTGTCGAGCTGTCCGGTGGCATGCTGGAAACGGAGGCCAAAGAGCTCTTCCTTGAGCGACGCGAGTTTTTCCGTGAGCTCATCGGCACTCAGGCCGCGAATCTCATCAACCTTCATTCACTTCACCGCCCTCTACTTCTTCACGTACGACGAACTTCGTCTTGATCGGGAGCTTATGCCCTGCGAGGCGCATGGCCTCTGCCGCCACTTCACGCGACACGCCGTCCATCTCAAAGAGGACGCGGCCGGGCTTTACGACAGCAACCCAGTACTCAGGCGAGCCTTTACCGGAGCCCATGCGGGTCTCTGCCGGCTTCGCCGTAACGGGCTTGTCCGGAAAAATCTTGATCCAGACCTTACCACCGCGCTTGATGTAACGCGTCATCGCGATACGCGCAGCCTCGATCTGGCGGTTCGTGATCCATGCAGGTTCCAGAGCGACGAGACCGTACTGGCCATGGCTGACCGTGTTGCCGCGCTGTGCCTTACCCTTCATGCGTCCGCGGAACTGCTTGCGGTACTTGACACGCTTTGGAAGTAACATTACGCCTCGCTCCTTTCCTTATTGTTTTTCGGTGCCTGCTTCTTGTCGGGGAGAACCTCGCCCTTGAAGATCCAGACCTTGATGCCGATGCGGCCGTAGGTCGTGTGTGCCTCAGCCGTTCCGTAGTCGATGTCTGCACGCAGCGTGTGCAGGGGAATGCTGCCCTCGCGATAGGACTCGCGGCGGGCGATCTCCGCGCCGCCGAGACGGCCGCTGACGGCGATCTTAATTCCCTTCGCGCCGAGACGCATCGTGCGTCCGACCGCCTGCTTCATCGCACGGCGGAACGCGATACGGCGCTCAAGCTGTGCCGCGATGTTCTCGGCGACGAGCGTCGCATCGAGGTCCGGCTGCTTGATCTCTGCGATATTGATGTCAACGCGCTTCTCGGTGAGGCCCTTGAGCCCCTCCTTGATCTGCTCGATGCCCGAGCCGCCGCGTCCGATGACCATGCCCGGCTTTGCCGTATGTATCGTGAGCTTCAGGCGGTTCTTGCTGCGCTCCGTCTCCACGCGGGGAACACCTGCGGTCTGGAGGCTCTTCTTGAGGTAATCGCGAATCTTGATGTCCTCATGCAGATTCTGCGCGAAATCCTTGTCTGCATACCAGCGGGCATCCCAGTCCTTGACGATGCCAAGGCGAATGCCATGGGGATTTACTTTCTGACCCAAACTGTTTCCCTCCCTATTACTTTTCGTTTACGGCAACCGTGATATGGGACGTGTGCTTCAAAATCTTGAACGCCTGTCCACGCGAACGCGGATGAATGCGCTTCAAGGTCGGCCCCTGGTCAACGAAAGCTGAGGAAATGAACAGTCGATCCACATCCATGTCGAAGTTGTTCTCTGCGTTTGCGATAGCAGAGCGAAGCACCTTCTCCACGGCGTCCGCGCCGACCTTCGGCGTGAACTTCAGGATCGCCAGAGCGTCAGCAACGCTCTTGCCGCGCACGAGGTTCATCACGATGCGAACCTTGCGCGGGGCGATACGGATGTATTTGGCGGTAGCCTTTACTTCCTGTGCCACGAATCGTCCTCCTCTCTATCAGCGCAGCGAGGTCTTGCGCTCTTCGCCCGCGTGACCCTTGAATGTACGTGTCGGCGCAAATTCGCCGAGCTTATGTCCGACCATATCCTCCGTCACGTAGACGGGAACATGCTTGCGTCCGTCATGGACGGCGATCGTATGACCCACGAAATCCGGGAAGATCGTCGAGCTGCGCGACCACGTGCGCACAACCTTCTTCTCATTCTTTTCGTTGAGTGCCTCGATCTTCTTCATCAGGCTCTCTGCGACGAAAGGCCCTTTCTTAATCGATCTTGACAAAGTTTTTCCTCCTTTCGTCGGACTGCAATCAATCCGACGAGGTTCTATCTGCAAGTTGCGGTGTTAAATCAGCAATTCAGAGGAATGCCCCAAAAGCAGGGGCTGTCCTCATGAGTTACTTATTACTTCCTACGATGCACAATCAGACGATTCGACGCCTTCTTCTTGCGGCGCGTCTTCTTGCCCATCGCAATCTTGCCCCACTTCGTCATCGGGCTCTTGCGTCCAACCGGCGAACGGCCCTCGCCGCCGCCATGCGGATGGTCGTTCGGGTTCATCGCGATACCGCGCGTCTCCGGACGGCGTCCGAGCCAACGGCTGCGGCCGGCCTTGCCGATGGTGATGTTCTCATGCTCGAGGTTGCCGACCTCGCCGATCGTCGCACGGCAGTTGACGTGCACACGGCGGATCTCGCCGGACGGCATGCGCAGGAGTGCATAGTCGCCTTCCTTTGCCATGAGCTGTGCCGACGTGCCCGCGCTGCGGACGAGCTGTGCGCCCTTGCCGATCTTCAGCTCAACGGCATGGATGATCGTACCGAGCGGGATGTTCTTCAGCGGGAGTGCGTTGCCCGGCTTGATATCCGCCTCGGCACCCGACTCCACGACATCGCCGACCTTGAGGCCGTTCGGCGCGAGGATATAGCGCTTCTCACCATCCGCATAGTTCAGGAGAGCAATGCGAGCGCTGCGGTTCGGATCGTACTCGATCGTCGCCACACGGGCGGGGATGCCGTCCTTCGTGCGCTTAAAATCGATGATGCGGTAGAGGCGCTTGTGTCCGCCGCCGCGATGGCGTACGGTCAGCTTGCCCTGCTGGTTGCGCCCGCCCGTCTTGGTGAGGCGGACGGTCAGGGACTTCTCCGGCTTGTCCGTCGTGATCTCATCGAAGGAAGAGACCGTCATGAAACGTCTGCCGGCAGAATACGGCTTAAAAGTTTTTACTGCCACGTTCGTACCTTCCTTTCGTCTCAGCCTTCAAAGAACTCGATCGTCTCACCCGGAGCAAGCTTTACGATGGCCTTCTTGTAATCCGGGCGCTTGCCCTCGGTACGTCCCATGCGCTTCTTCTTGCCGGTGACGTTGACCGTGTTGACCTTTGCGACCTTCACCTTGAAGACCTCTGCGACCGCCTTGGCGATCTCGATTTTATTGGCAGCCTTCGCAACGACGAAGACGTATTTGCCCTCAGCCATGAGCTGCGTCGTGCGCTCGGTGATCAGCGGGCGTACGAGAATATCACGTGCTTCCATTATGCGAATACCTCCTCGATACGGGTGATGGCATCCTTCGTAATGAAGAGCTTGTCGTGATGGAGAATGTCAAAGACATTGATTCCACTTGCCGTGATGGCTTTTACACCCGGAATATTGCTCGTCGAACGCTCCACGTTCACCGCTTCGTCCGCCGTGATGAAGAGGCTCTTTGCATCCACACCGAAGTCGCTCAGGAGCTTCACTGCTGCCTTCGTCTTCGGCGCGTCGAAATCGAGGTGATCGAGAACGATGAAATCGCCCGTGCGCACCTTATCGGAGAGCGCACACTTCAGAGCGAGACGGCGCTGCTTGCGCGGCATCGTGAAGCCGTACTTACGCGGATGCGGTCCAAAGACCGTGCCGCCGCCGACCCACAGAGGGCTGCGCGTCGAACCTGCACGGGCACGACCCGTTCCCTTCTGACGCCACGGCTTGCGTCCGCCGCCGCGCACGAGACCGCGCGTCTTCGTGGCATGCGTGCCAAGCCGCTGCGACGCGAGCTGGAGGACAACCGCCTGATGAAGGAGGCCGGCATTCATTTCAACATTGAAGAACGCATCGTTCAGGCTGATCTCGCCAACCTGGTTGTGCGCCATATCATAGACTGCTACATTTGCCATACTGCGATTCCTCCTTCCTTATTCTTTCGCTGCCTTTGCAGGCTTTACGGTATCTTTAATCACAACGAATCCCTTCTTCGGGCCCGGAATCGCGCCCTTGATGAGAATGAGGTTGCGGTCGGCGTCCACACGGACGACCGTCAGACGCTGCACGGTGACGCGCTCGCCGCCCATGCGGCCCGGGAGCTTCTTGCCCTTGAGGACGCGTCCGCCCGGACCGGAGATCATCGCACCCGTCGAGCCCGGCTCACGATGCGACTTCGAGCCGTGGCCCATGGGGCCGCGCGCAAAGTTGTGACGCTTGATGCCGCCCGCGAAGCCCTTGCCCTTCGACGTGCCGACCACATCGACGAGGTCGCCCTCAGCGAAGATGTCGACGCCGATCGTGTCGCCTACATTGTATTCGGAAGGAGCGGCAAGGCGCATCTCACGAATGAAGCGCACTGCCTTCACGCCCGCCTTCTCAAACTGACCCTTGAGCGGCTTCGTGACGTTCTTCTCCTTAATGTCGCCAAACCCGATCTGCACAGCGTTGTAGCCGTCCGACTCCACCGTCTTGCTGCGGAGCACGAAGTTGTTGCCGGACTCCACGACCGTCACGGGGACGACGCGGCCTTCCTCTGTGAAGATCTGAGTCATACCCAGTTTTCTTCCTAAAATAGCCTTAGCCAAGGCATCCACCTCCTATTAGAGCTTAATCTCGATGTCAACGCCAGCCGGCAGATCGAGACGCATGAGTGAATCGACCGTCTTGTTCGTCGGCTGCAGGATGTCGATGAGACGCTTGTGCGTGCGCATCTCGAACTGCTCACGCGAGTCCTTGTTGACATGCGGGGAACGGAGAATCGTGTAGACATTCTTCTCCGTCGGAAGTGGAATGGGCCCGGAGACCATCGCACCCGTCTTCTTCGCTGTGTCGACGATCTTCGCCGCACTCTGATCGAGTGCCTTGTGGTCATAGGCCTTCAAACGAATTCTGATTTTCTGCTGTTTCGCCAAAGTAGTTTTCCTCCTTCGTCCGGGGTCCCGCCCCAAACATTTCTCCACGGCAGTTCCCTCTGCCCCATCGGGGCATAGCCATCTGCCATGTCATCGCATGGAGTACGTCGTCTGTCGTATGATTCCAAAAGATGAAAAGAAGTTTTTATTCTACTCCCCATCGGAAATTCCGGTCCAATTCCATCGTACCGTCATTTCCCTCGAAAAGGAGCGACGCGAGCGCGCCGCTCCTCTCCCTAGGGAATATCAAGAGACTAAGAATTAGCCTTCAATCGCCGTAACACGACCCGCGCCAACCGTGTGGCCGCCCTCGCGGATAGCGAAGCGGAGGCCCTGCTCGATGGCGATCGGGGTGATGAGCTCGACTTCCATCTCGACGTTATCGCCAGGCATAACCATCTCCGTGCCCTCGGGGAGACGGACAACACCCGTCACGTCCGTGGTACGGAAGTAGAACTGCGGACGATAGTTCGTGAAGAACGGCGTATGACGGCCGCCCTCTTCCTTCGTCAGGACGTAGACCTGCGCCTTGAACTTCGTGTGCGGGTTAATGGAACCCGGCTTTGCGAGAACCTGACCGCGCTCGATGTCCTTGCGGTCCACACCACGGAGCAGTGCGCCGATGTTGTCACCGGCAACCGCGCTGTCGAGCAGCTTGCGGAACATCTCAATGCCCGTAACAACCGTGCTGCGCGCCTCATCCTGAAGGCCGACGATCTCAACCGTGTCGTTCAGCTTCAGCTCACCGCGCTCCACACGACCCGTTGCGACCGTGCCGCGGCCCGTGATCGTGAAGACATCCTCGACCGGCATGAGGAACGGCTTGTCCGTGTCACGCGTCGGCGTCGGGATGTAGTCGTCAACCGCATCCATGAGCTCCAGGATCTTTGCCTTCATCGCATCGTCACCCTCGAGTGCCTTCAGCGCGGAGCCAGCAATAACGGGGATCTCATCGCCGGGGAAGTCATAGCTCGAGAGGAGCTCGCGAACTTCCATCTCAACGAGCTCGAGAAGCTCGGGATCGTCGACCTGGTCAACCTTGTTGAGGAAGACAACGATCGCGGGAACGCCAACCTGGCGAGCGAGCAGGATGTGCTCACGCGTCTGGGGCATCGGGCCGTCTGCTGCCGAGACGACGAGGATTGCGCCGTCCATCTGTGCAGCACCCGTGATCATGTTCTTGACATAGTCCGCATGGCCCGGGCAGTCCACGTGTGCATAGTGACGCTTGTCCGTCTCATACTCAACATGTGCTGTGTTGATCGTGATGCCGCGCTCACGCTCCTCCGGTGCCTTATCGATGTCCGCATAGTCCTCGAACTTCGCATAGCCCTTCTCGGAGAGAACCTTCGTGATCGCCGCCGTCAGCGTCGTCTTGCCGTGGTCAACGTGACCGATCGTGCCGATGTTGACATGGGGTTTGCTGCGGTTAAACTTTTCCTTTGCCATTTAACAATTCCTCCTTATTCGCCTTTGTTCTTGGCGACAACAGCGTCAGCTATATTCTTAGGAACCTCGTCGTAGAAGGAAACCTCCATCGAGTAGTTCCCGCGACCCTGGGTCTTGGAACGGAGATCCGTCGAGTAGCCGAACATCTCCGAGAGCGGAACGTACGCATTGATGACCTGCACGCCGTTGCGCGGCTCCATGCCGTCGATGCGTCCACGGCGGGAGTTCAGATCGCCGATAACGTCGCCCATATACTCCTCAGGCACCGTGACCTCAACCTTGACGTACGGCTCGAGGAGAACGGGGTTTGCCTTCTCCGCGCCTGCCTTAAACGCCATCGAGCCGGCGACCTTGAACGCCGCCTCGGAGGAGTCGACCTCGTGGAACGAGCCGTCGTAGACGATGACCTTGATGTCGACCATCGGATAGCCTGCGACAACGCCGCTCTCCATTGCCTGACGAACACCGGCCTCGATCGGGTTGATGAACTCCTTCGGAATCACGCCGCCGACGACCTTGTTCTCGAAGCTGAAGCCCTCGCCCGCTTCCTGCGGAATGAGCTCGAGCCAGCAGTGACCGTACTGACCATGACCGCCGGACTGACGGACGAACTTGCCTTCCGCCTTGACCTGCTTGCGGATCGTCTCGCGGTATGCAACCTGCGGCTCACCGACCTTGCAGTCGACCTTGAACTCGCGGAGCATACGGTCGACGATGATCTGCAGATGCAGCTCGCCCATGCCCGAGATGATGACCTGGCCCGTCTCAGCGTCCGTATGAACGCGGAACGTCGGATCCTCCTCAGCGAGCTTCTGGAGGGCGATGCCCATCTTCTCCTGATCGTTCTTCGTCGCGGGTTCCACCGCAACGGAGATAACGGGATCCGGAAACTCCATCGACTCAAGGATGATCGGATTGTTCTCATCGCAGAGCGTATCGCCCGTCGTCGTGTTCTTCAGACCGACCGCCGCCGCGATATCGCCGCTGTAGACGATGTCGATCTCCTTGCGGTTGTTCGCGTGCATCTGGAGAATGCGGCCGATACGCTCCTTGCTGTCCTTCGTCGCATTGTAGACATACGAGCCGGAGTTCAGCGTGCCGGAGTAAACGCGGAAAAACGCGAGCTTTCCGACGAACGGATCCGTCATGATCTTAAACGCGAGTGCCGAGAACGGTGCACTGTCCGACGCCGGACGGTGATCCTCCTCACCCGTGTCAGGGTTCACACCTGCGATCGGCGGGATATCCGTCGGGGCAGGCATGTAGTCAACGATCGCATCAAGCAGGGGCTGGACGCCCTTGTTGCGGTACGACGTGCCGCACGTCACCGGCGTCATCTCGCAGGCGATGGTCGCCTTGCGGATCGCGCCGCGGATCTCCTCCTCGGTCAGCTCCTCGCCGCCGAGGTACTTCTCCATCAGCTCATCGTCCGTCTCAGCGCATGCCTCAAGGAGCTTGTCGCGGTACTCTGCCGCCTGCTCCTTGTACTCAGCAGGAATCTCAACCTCATCGGTCACCTTGCCGAGATCATCCTCGTAGACGATGGCATCCATCTTCACGAGGTCAATGATGCCCTTGAACTCATCCTCTGCGCCGATCGGCAGCTGAATCGCCACCGGGTTCGCATTAAGACGCTCGCGCATCATCTTCATGACGTTGAAGAAATCCGCGCCCGTAATGTCCATCTTGTTGACGTACGCCATGCGCGGGACATTGTAACGCTCTGCCTGACGCCAGACCGTCTCCGTCTGCGGCTCAACACCGCCGCGGGCGGTCAGGACGGCGACCGTGCCGTCCAGCACACGCAGCGAGCGCTCTACCTCGACCGTAAAGTCAACGTGACCCGGCGTATCAATGATATTGATGCGATGGTCTTTCCAGTGGCAGGTCGTCGCCGCCGACGTAATCGTAATGCCGCGTTCCTGTTCCTGAACCATCCAGTCCATGGTGGCAGCGCCCTCATGAACCTCGCCGATCTTGTGCGTTACGCCCGTGTAGAAGAGAATGCGCTCGGTGGTCGTCGTCTTGCCGGCATCGATGTGCGCCATGATGCCGATATTCCGCGTTTTTTCAAGGGAATATTCTCTTGCCACTGTTTCCTATCGCTCCTTACACTACTGGGGATTACCAGCGATAATGTGCGAATGCCTTGTTGGCCTCCGCCATCTTGTGCGTATCTTCCTTTTTCTTGATCGCCGCGCCCGTATTGTTCGCAGCGTCCATCAGCTCTGCCGAGAGGCGTGCATCCATCGTCTTCTCGCCGCGCAGACGCGCATAGCCGACAAGCCAGCGGATGCCGAGTGTCATGCGGCGGTCCGCACGAACCTCGACCGGCACCTGATAGTTGGCACCGCCGACGCGGCGTGCCTTGACCTCGAGCACAGGCATGACATTGCGCAGTGCCGTCTCGAACACCTCGAGCGGATCCTGCCCCGTCTTCTCGCGAATCGTCTCGAACGCATCATAGACGACGCGCTGTGCGACGCTCTTCTTGCCCGAGAGCATAACCTTGTTGATAAACTTCGTCACCGTCTTGGAATGATATACCGGATCCGGCAGAACATCCCTCTTCGGCACAGGGCCCTTACGTGGCATAGCCCAACCTCCTTAACGATATACTGCCTTACTTCTTCTTCGCACGCTTCGCGCCGTACTTCGAGCGCGCCTGTGCGCGATCCTGCACACCAGCGGTATCGAGCGACCCGCGAATGATGTGGTAACGGACACCCGGCAGATCCTTGACACGGCCGCCGCGAATGAGGACGACGCTGTGCTCCTGCAGATTGTGCCCAATGCCCGGGATATATGCGGTCACCTCGATGCTGTTCGTCAGGCGAACACGAGCAACCTTTCTAAGAGCAGAGTTCGGCTTCTTCGGCGTGGACGTGTAGACACGCGTGCAGACGCCGCGCTTCTGCGGGCTGTTCTTCAGTGCTGGTGCTTTCGATTTCTCCTCAAGGCTCTTCCGGCTCTTGCGAATGAGCTGATTGATCGTTGGCATACTGCACCTCCTTCCTTTGTCGTCATTCCAATTCTTTTTGTATGAAAACGCAGATTCTGCGTTTTTACCGTAGGGACGCCGATACACCAGTCAAACTGGATGCATCAGTGCTTCCGTAAAACCGCCACCGCCGCAGCACTCACGTCAAGGCGGGCATGTTCGCCCAGCTCTGCCCGTGTCGCCGTACGGTTTGGCTCGATGCCCGCCGCCGCACACGCCGCAAGCAGCGCAGCAAGCACGCGATCATCCGCGTCCGATGCGATGAACACCGCCTCTGCCGCGCCGCTCTGCACGGCTTTACACACCTGATGGACGCCCGCAATACAGCGTGCTGTGCGCAATTTCTCCAGAGACATAGTCCACCTCCAAAAAGGGACTTTCACATAATATCATTCGTAAAAACCCTTGTCAACGCATATTTTACAAAGTTTTACATTTACACTTTTCCTAGCGTGTCTTTCTGCATCAAAAGCAAGAAAAACTCAAAGATCCTCTTTCCTGATCAGCAGCTCCGGATGCCGCACATAGTAGGCCGTCAGCTCGACGTACGCATCGCGCTCCTCCGTAAATCGCGCCGTATCGATCTGCCACGGCAGCGTTCCTGCCGTCACCGTCAGTGCCTGTGCCGTACGATCTTGATAGTGCCCGACCTCCTCCTGCGTCAGCCATGCGTATGGCGTAACGACATGGTCGAGATGCTCCGTCAGCGGTTTTTCAATGGAGCAGTAGGAGAACCCCTGCGGCGCAATCAGTTCGATCAATGTCGGCAGGATGTTCATGTGCCCGCCGATCGTATTTCCTGCCAAATGTTCCGTGGTCAGCTGCGGATGATGCATCGAGAACGAGGTCATCAGCCGCTCGCGCAGCAGCAGCTCTCTGCGTTCTGTCACCCCCGGAATCAACGGGAACTCTCCGCCCACATGATCCCCCGTCACGATGAAGAGGCTGTCGGGATAAACCGCCCGCATTTCGTCAATAAAACGGCAGAGTGCCTGATCGGCATACCATGCACAGGCAAGACCGCGATACTTCAGTGAGTCCTTCCGCACGCCGCGGTCTGTCAGTCGCCTCGCGTCGAATCCATACTCCTCAAACGGGAGCAGATACGGGCCATGATTCGACGTCGTATAGATGAAGTGAAACGATGGGACATCGTCCTCCGCGCGTATCCGCCGCCCCACCTCCGCAAGGAAAAGATGGTCGTAGACCCCAAGCCATGTGCGTGGTGCACCTGGCGGGCATATATCGGGGCCGCCGTACGCCGCATCGAAGCCAAGCGCCGGGATGAAATGCGTCAAGCTCCCCCAGTTCAGTCCCCCACCATACCAGAAAGACGTACGATAGCCGAGACGCTTGAGGATGAGCGGCAGAGCTGTCGGCAGCGTGCGCTCCCAGAAGAGCACATTTTCGTTCAGCTCCAAGTCCGCATCGTAGACACCGGCAAGCAGACTCGTGAGCGACGGCTGTGAGATCATGCCGCCCGAGAGAAAATTGTCGATGCAGACGGTATGCTCTTCCGCGCGGAATCGCGCCCCTGCCTCCATCAGCCCCAGCGGTGCGTACGGTGCATCAAAATGCACCTGCCCGTAGCTCTCTGCGAGCAGAAAGAAAATGCGGCGCGGCGGTGTGATGACTGCGCCCCGTGCCGTCCGCGCAAATGCGCACAGAGGATCGGGCAGAAGCGGTGCATCAGAGGAAATAATGGCGGGCAGGATCACTGCCGTATCCGCATCCGTGTGCCGCATCGCCGCATGAACAGTGCGCCGCCGCAGCAGTTTCAGTGCGATGAGGTCATCCATCGTCGCCTTGCCGAGGAACACATCCTTCTTGACCGTGACCGGTACCTCGTCCCACTCCGGCTTTTTTCGGTGACGCAGCGTCCCTCCATAGCGCAGCCAGTAAAAAAACACAATCGACAGTACGAATACACATGTATTCACTGCGTACTGCCCCGTCCCATCCGCCAGTGTCGGATACGCAAACGGCGGCAGTGCCAAAAGAACATTCCCTGCGGCATAGCAGAACGCCAGATAGGGCAGATAGCTCAGCAGCAGCCACGCGCCGTGGTTCTGATGAAAGAAAATATCCGCCAGATTTCGCTTGTCGGCGTTGCGTCCAAGCAGGAGAATTGGATTGAACGTATCGTGAAAATGTGAATAGAAAATCATCTTCCCGAGAAACGCCGTATAAAGGACAGCGGCGTAGAGGAGAAATACCGCCAGCCGCACGGTATCCCCAACGGCAAAGTACGCAGGAAAAAACGCTCCCGGCAGAGAGACGAGGAGCAGGAGGGCGAGATAGAGATATGCGTTGACATCCATCCCCCACCAGAAACCGTAGCGGAAGCATGTCAGCCATTTCCTCCACTCGCCGCACGGTGACTTCTTCGGACGATAGACCAAGATGAAGATCAGTCGGAATACGGCGCAGAGCAACGGCGGCAGGAGGAACATCTTCACATCCTGCTGCATCCCCAGAACAAAGCTACTGAACATCGCATCTCCTCGAAAAATGCTGCATGAAGGGGCGCCCCTTATGCACCAGCTGCATACTTTCCTATTGCACCACGTGTATCCTGCTCCGCCGCACCTCCGGCGGCTCATGCTTCTTTTTTTTCACGGGCGGTGCATCCTTGCTGCGGTCCGCGATACCGAGCAGCATCCCCATCCCCGCCATCGTCACGATCAGCGACGAACCGCCGTAGCTGATGAACGGCAGCGGCACGCCAACGACGGGGAGCAGTCCCGCGACCATTGCGAGATTGGCGAGTGCCTGTCCGACCACAAGGAAGATGATGCCGAGGGCGAGCACCTGTCCGAACGTATCCTTTGCCCGCGTCGCTACGCGAATGCTCGCGACCAACAGAACGGCGAACAGGAAGAAGATCAACAGCACACCGAAAAAGCCATGCTCCTGACTGAAAATTGCAAAGGCGAAATCCGTATGCGCCTCAGGAAGGTACTCATATTTACTCACGCCATCGCCGAAACCCATGCCGAAAATACCGCCCGAGCCGATCGTCGAGAGGGACTGCACCATCTGATAGCCCGCGTTCCGTGCATCCGACCACGGATCGAGCCACACCTCCATGCGCTTCATGCGATAGGGCTGCAGCGTTCCGATCGCAAGCGCCGCCAATGCGACAGGGATCAGGATCAGCACCCAGCGGCGCGGCGGAACGAGCAGGACGAGTGCCATAAAAAGCGGCACACCGAACACGATGCACGCCGTTCCAAAGTCCGGCTCACGATAGACGAGAAACGCCATGAGGAGAATTGCGCCAAACGGAATTGCAACACGCGGCCAGTCGCGGTCCATGCGGAACCGCTCCTTTGCGAGCACCGCCGAGATCGAGAACGAGCCCATGAGCACGCCCATGAGCTTGGCAAACTCCGCCGGCTGAAAGCTCAAGGGGCCAAGGGCGATCCATCGCTGCGCGCCGTTAATCGTCGTCCCCACAAAGAGAACCGCCACGAGCAGGAAGAGATTGATCCCCAGCCCGATGAACATGAGCCCGCGCAGTCGCTGATAGTTCATCCGCCGGCAGAGCCAGCAGGCAATCGTGCCGAGCAAGAGCCATTGGAGATGCCGCTGCAGAAAATAATACGGATTCTCGAAGTTCATCGCCGCCAGCACATAGCTCGAACTGAACACATTGATCGTTCCTGTCACGAGGAGAATCACCATAACAATGACGATTGGCTCCGTCTCGCTCTTAAAGAGCGTATACCGCGTGTGCATCACATATCCCCTGCGGGGCGATGTGCCACGAGCCGCCCGATCTTTGCGCCGCGTGCGCTGAACTTTCGCTCATACTCCGTCATGATATTGTCCGCCTCGCCGAGTGCATGAAGGTCGTGCGTCACATCCGTCAGACGCCACCCCTCACGCTCCATGGTCTCAAGCGAGTAGGCAAAGAGCCCCGTATTATCCGTTTTGAAACGAATCTCGCCGCCCTCCCTGAGCACCGTGCGGTAACGCGCGAGGAACACCTCGCTCGTCAGGCGGCGTTTCGCATGCCGCGCCTTCGGCCACGGATCGGAGAAGTTCAGATAGATGCGATCGACCTCATGCGGGGCAAAAAGCTCCGTCAGACGCGCCGCGTCGAAGACGAGCAGGCGGACATTCGTCAGCTCCCGCTCTGCGGCCTTACGTGCCGCGAAGTAAAGCACGCCCTGCTGCGCCTCGAGCCCGACGTAATTCACCTCGGGATGGCGTGCCGCAAGCTCCGTCAGGAAATCCCCCTTGCCGACACCGATCTCCACGTGAAGAGGCGCACTGCGTCCGAACTGCTCCGCCCAGTGCCCGGCTGAGCCCGTCCAGTCCCCGCCGAGCGGCGTGACAAACGCCGCATAGTCCAAAATCGCCGCGTCAATCCACGGCTTTCTCCTCAGTCTCATATCCCCATCCCGCTCCGTATGAAATAACGCGCCCCCGTCAGCGCAGCAAGCGCGCAGAGGGGGCGCATCGCATCAATCGTTGCTTACCATATCTTGCCCAGCTGGAACCAGACGCGGCCGCGTGCGTTATTCTTCGGTGCGACCGACAAATCCGAACCGATGCGCCGTGCATAGTCGAGACGTGCAAACCAGTCGCCCGGTGCGCTGTATGCTGCCCCGATTCCCCAGCCGCGCAGCGACACGTGGTTGTCTCCCTCGCCCACCGGGCTCTTGCTCACGCGCACGACGCCCGTATCGTAGAACGTGCTGAGCGTCAATCCGCGCACAGGCGTATGGTAGCGCAGCTCCGCTGTGCCGAGCACGCCCTCATCGCCCGAGCCCTCGCCCTGTGCGTAGGCACGCACGCCATTCGGGCCGCCAAGGTAGAACTCCTCCGAGCTGTCGAGATTGCGGCTTGCCTTCTGCCCCGACACCTTCACGAGGAAATCCGTCGCGTGCCCAATCTTCTGCACGGCCGTCAGGTCGGCCTCGAGCTTGGCATACGTCCCCTCGTCGACATTGTTGACCATGCCGAGCACCGTGCTGTAGAACGAATCATAGCTCAACGTGCCAAGCGTCACATTCGTGCTGTAGTCAAGACTCAGCCCGCCCGACTGCTGCGAACCGATCAGCCCCGCGTAGATGCTGTGCGTATGCTTCTTTCCCTCGAGGTCAAACGCCGTAATGTCGTCCTCCAGATCGCGGTAGTTGTACCCATAACGCAGAGCGAGACTGCGGTTCGTCTGATGGAAAATCGGCACGCGTCCAAAGATCGTCACCGTCGTCGACTTGCCCTCTGCGCCGATCTTTGCGAGCTGTCCGCCGACCTCGTAGTTCATGCGCGAAATGCCCACACCGAGCGTCGAGCCGCCGCGTCCGACCACCGTCTCATAGTTCGCGTAGAAATTGCGCAGACTCCCATTGGAGATCAGCCCACCGACATTCACCTTGTCGCCCGTGCCCGACGGATCGTAGAGCGTCTCCTGCAGACCGTAGCGGTAGCGTCCCGTCGAGGGGCTGCCGTAGTTCTCCACATAGAAAATCGTATTGGACTCCTTCGAGTCCTCGATGCGCACCGTCAGCTTGCTCGTGCCGAACTCCCTGCCGGGGCTCAGCACACCCACGGCGCGCGCGCCTGTCGCATCCGACACCGAGTAGAGCGCCGTCTCGAGCTTATCCGTCGTGATGATGTCATCCGCCTTCAGCGCCGCAATGATACGCTGTGCCACGGGCGTCTTGAGGCGGCTGCGATTGTCAATCGTGATCTCATCATAGCGTCCCGGGATGATGCGCAGGACGACCGTCCCGTCCGGACTGTCCTGCGGCGGAAGGTACGCCGCCGCGGCGGGATAGCCGTGGGTACGGCAGTATGTCGTCAGCGCATCCACCGTACGGCGCAGATCGGCAATCGTCTTGCCCTTGCCCATCCCCTCCTGCAGGAGCGTGACAAGCGGCGCCTTGTCTAGATTCAGATCGGGCGCCTCCAGAATGAAGTTCTCCACCGTAAACGTCGCATCATAATGATCCTGTTGATACGTCGGCGTCCGATCCTCCACGCCGATCTCCGGCGTCAGCAGCTCACCTGCAATATCCGCCTCGGGCCGTGCAAGCGACGGCGCGGCATCTGCCGCCGTCCCCGCACAGAGCACCGCCGTGCAGAGCAGCGCCGCTGCGCCCCTATGCGCCTTCTTCCATCTGCGATGATACATTCCACTATGCACGATCGAACTCAACTCCTACATGATGCTGTCGAACACTCTTCCTCATCTGAGGTGCCATTATACTAGACACACAAATCCATTTATATTCTAACACCTTCATAAAAACATTTCAACTTTCGCAGTTCCGATTCAATACAGGATTCGTAAATAAAGTACGAAAGCTTAACATGTTCACGGTAAAACTTGGGAATTAAGGAATCGCTGATAAAATGAAGTCTGCCAGATTGGCGTAGATTTTTTGTCCGAACAAGGAGGAAAACCGGACGCATAGCAAAGGCTATGTGGAGGATTTTCCGCCGAAGTGCGGGCGAAAAAGATGCGTCAAGATGGTAGTGCTGAATTTATCAGTGCTTCCTTAAGCCATAATTTGCTATAATACGTATGGGAATATCTTCCGCCCGAACCCGGCAGAGATGAATTACAAAGAACTCGCTGATCGGACATCATTTTTCAAAGAACAGGAAAAGGGGGTAAGCTCTGTGTGTGAAATCATGGAAGAACTGATGGCAAGAGGTCGTCAGGAGGGACTTAGTAAAGGGCGCACGGAGGAGCGTCGGCACAATATCCTACGTATGCTGTCCAAAGGAAAATCAACAGCAGAGATCGCTGATCTGCTGGATATTCCCCTACACGAGGTTGAGTCACTGGCACGAGGAAAATCTGCATGACACAAAAAAAGAAAGACAAAGTAAATATTCTATTTGTCTGCCACGGCAACATCTGTCGCTCGCCGATGGCGGAGTTCGTGATGAAACATCTCGTTCGCGAGGCGGGACTGGCGGATCGCATCCGTGTCGCATCCAAGGCGCTCCATACGGATGAAATCGGCAGCGACACCCACCATGGCACGCGTGCCGTGCTGGACGCACACGCCATCCCATACGAGAAACGCAGTGCGGCGCTCATGACACGCGCCGACTATGACGCCTACGACATCATCATCGGAATGGACGAGGAGAACATGCGTGACCTCGCCCGCCTCACGGGCGGCGATCCCAAAGGCAAGGTACACCGCCTCCTCTCCTACATTGGCGAAAACCGCGACATCGCCGACCCGTGGTACACAGGGAACTTTGACGTGACCTACTGCGACGTGGATGCAGGATGCCGCGCACTGCTCGCGGAACTAGAGAAGCACTGATAAACACCTCATTTTATCAACGATCCCCTAGCAAAAGAACGCCCCATCGGTGGATTTCTCCGTCGATGGGGCGCTCTTTATCGTATTCATTTCATCGCATCCCGTATATCCTGCGGAAGCGCATCTTGATTGATTTCATGCACAATCTTCTCATCAACGTATACGCATGCCCACGCTTCTTTTGTTCCAGCGCGCTTAGAATATACTGCATAGACCTTCCTCAGCACATCTGAAAGAACACCTTCGGCGTCACCTGCTCTGCATAGCGAACTCCCGTCAAATGCGCAAAATTACTCTCCGAAAAAACAATCTGTTTCCATTCCGTCCCCGCTCCTGCAGAAGAATCTTGATAAATGACAGCAAACACTCGTCCCGCGAGTTTCTCACGATAAGCGATACTCGACTCATGTAGAATTTTTACTGTTTCGTCGCGGGTAAATTTCTTCATCTTTGCGAAACCACCTGACTATAAAAATTGGGGACATCCAAACGAATGCCCCCAACTATACCGATTTTACCGCCGCTCCCCGGCTTCCTAGCCCTCATGTCTAGGTCTTCTGTAGAGTTTTACCGTCGCTCTCCGACTTCTCAGCCCTTATGTCTGAGTCTTAATGTGGAGTTTTTCAGGTGTCGGCTCACCCTTTTCCTATATTATATAGCACACCAAGTCGTTTGACAAGAACGACTTTAGAGAAGCACTGATGAACACCTCATTTTATCAACGATCCCCTAGCAAAAGAACGCCCCATCGACACAGTATCGTCAATGGGGCGCTCTTTATTTTGTGTTTTGTAAATCTCAGCCGAATACCTCGTCAACGATGGTGTAGACCGTATCGTCAAGGACGTTGATATCGCTCCGCGTGATATCCTTTCCATCCCTCATCACATTGACGGCGGGCGGAACGGGATCAACCTGTGCCGTTGGCTTGCGGCTGTAGTGATTCGTGCGGTCGAGCGACGCATTCTCATACGCGTACTCGTCCGGCGTCATCTTGCTTACCTGCGTCATCGCCTTGTAGTACTCATAGTCGGGAATGTATGGACCGATGTAGAGTGCAGTGTCGTTTGCAGGATCTTGGATGAAGCGATAGTTCCGCGACACCGCGTCGCCGTCTTTTGCACCGTTCGGCGCATGGTACGTACCGTTCACGGCATAGTGTCCGACGCGCAGACGCGCATTCGGCGAACTATAGTCAATCGTGCCCGGAAGCTTTTCGTCCGGTACAATCTCCGGAACCTCATTATGACTAAGGTTTGTTCCCTGTGGCGTTCCCGTGTAGCTGGTGGGCAGTCCCTCATTGATCCAGCGTTCCTGCGGGTCAGCCTTCAGCACGATCTCCTTCGGCGTGATCTTGCCTAGCCCCTTGGCATTTGTCACCTCATCGCCCTTGCTGTCCACGATCTTATAGTTCGCGGCATCCGCTCCCGAGAGGCCAAGTGCATAGGCAACACCGACATCAGCAGTCGTGCCGTTCCCTTGGTTCCAGACACCGTCCTTCCATGCAACATTCTCGGTGTCATACGTTGCTGTGGTCGCATTCGACACATCATCGCCCGTGATGAGGGCACGCTTCGCCGCATCATTGGCATGACGGAATCGCATGAGTCCGTCGCCGCTCTGCGTGATGAGATTGCCGTCGGCATCCCGCGCCGCATTCACAATGCCGCGCGTGCCGTCATACTCCTTCGTCAGGTACGGCAGTGTCTCCGCCGTGATCGCTCGGCGGTTGATCTTGCCCGCGCCATCGCCACGGATTTTTCCGTCCCAACCGTTCTCAAAATCGAAGTTCTGCTTGCTCAGCTGCACCTCGTACTGCACACCGCGGCTGTTCTCGCTCGCATCCTTGCTGCGTTTTCCACCCGTCGGCTGATACGTCCCCTTAATGTCCGCGATATCCTTGTCCTGCAGGGCAAAGGGCTTCCACCCCTCCGCGCGGGGCAGGCGCATACGGCTATCCGATCGATCGAGGCGCGACCGTGCGTCGTTTACGGCATTCGTGCCATCGTACTCCTTTACCGCATCCTTGAACTTCATGCGGAAATCGCTCTCGCGCACGCTTGCCTTCGTAATCCGGCCCTTGCCATAGCCCGTTTCATCGAAGTCATAGTTGCCCGCATCATTGCCGAGCAGTGTACGCATCGCATCACCCAGCTTGCGGTACTGCACATCCTTCGGCGGCTCGCCGGTCTGATTTGCGTCGGCGTTTTTCGTAAAGGCACTGTCGGTTCTGCCGTAGCCGTAGTCGCTCGGCAAGGTAATGTCGTTATTTGCCGCATCACGCAAGATCAGCTGCTCGCCGCTGGGATTCACACCATCGCGGCGCATCGTCGCACGCGCATCCGCGTCCTTCACGAGCGCAGTCACATCCGTGTTCGTGCTCGTCCCGTCGTATGCACGCGACACATCACCGAACGTGATATCGAGGCGGCGCGGTGTAATCGTATTGTTGTTCGTCGAGGTCTGAGAGATCACATTTCCGCGTTGGTCGACAAGCTCATAGTTTCCTGCATGGGCAGCATCGACAGCAATATTATAGTTGACTTTCTTGTTGGGTTCCGCCTTCTTATCCTCAAATGTCGCCGTCGAGATATTCTGCACGCCGTCATTCGTGAGAAGCCCGCGATCGCCGTTCTCTTCCTCCAGCTGCACGATGTCCGCCCCCGACGTAACCTGATTTCCACGATAGTACGTCTTGATCGTCGGGTCGCCGCTGTCATAGACCTTGAGCGTTCCGTCATACTCCTTCGTCAGCTGTCCCGGCGCATACGCCGTGACCTGCCGCTTCGTGATGACGCCGTTCGCCGTCTTTGTGATTGGCCCCGTGATGTCAAAATTGCCGCCTGTATAGTTCAGTGTGTAGGTCACGTGCGGCTGCGCACCACCCGCCACATTCGGCGTGTCGTAGTGCGTCGATGCCTCATCGGCGCGAATCGTGAGCTCGTTCTTGATGTCAATCGGCGTACCATTGATGTTCACCGTCGCACTCGTGAGATAGTTCTTGAGTGCGTCCGGCGTATTCTGCCCATTGTACTTGACCTTCGTCGTGCCGTCATAGACCTTTGTGGCATCTGCGAGCGTCAGACCGTTTGCAATATCATTCGGCGTGATCGTACGCGGTGTGATCTTGCCCTTGCCCGACACCGTGTCGCTGTCCACGCGATAGTTTCTCGCCGCGCTGCCCGCATGGTTGTCGGCGTAGTTCTTAAATGCCGCCTTCACACCGCTGTACGCGATATCCTTGTCGAGGATCGTGCCGTCCGCCGCACGGCTGACGTTCGGATCGGAGTAAAGCCCGTCAATCTTATCCGCCGCCGTCTGGTCGAAGTCAAAGTGATCTGCCGTCTTCGCGAATCCATTGAGTTTCAGCTTATTCGCCGCCGGATGCGGTGCCGTCGTCGAACCATTGGGGCGAACAACCGTCCGTGTGCCGTCATAGAGCTTGTCGATGTTGTCCACGCCAACCGTTAGCGTCTTCTTGTAAATATCCGCTGCGCGTCCCGTCACCGTATGCGTAGTATCGTGCCCGTCAATCGTGTAGTTAGCAAGCGTATCCGCATCGCCCGAGAGGGTCAGTTTGTAGTCCACCGTGCGCCCATTGGGTGCAGTGGACAGATGGACTCCGTTTTGTGCATTGGCTTTCGTCTCTGCCGAGGCATCCTTATCGCTGTATGTGCCCTCGACTTTGAGTTGGATCTTGCCCTGATCTTCCTTGACAATATGGGTGATATTCTCATTCGCCAGTGCGTTGACATAGTCGCGGTTCGTCTCGTCAAATGTCTGCTGCCCATCGTACTCCTTGATGAGGTGGGTCGGGAGCAGTGTCGCAAGGTCGCGCTTCGTAATGGTGTCACCTGTATGATCCACGTCGCGGGTACGTGTACCCGAAAACTCAAAGTTCGTCGTATTGATTGTTACATTGTACTTGATGCCGTTCGCATGCGCAACGTTCTCATTGTTGTACTGTGCACTGTTCAGGCTGATATCGGTAAGGTTGATCGGCACCGTATTCCCGCCGCCAAGATCCAGTGTGCTGTTCTGGAAATATTTCTTGACGTGCGTCATGTCGGTGTAGTTCCGCCCGCCCTCACTCCAAACAACATCCTTCGTGCCATCGTACATCTTCGTGGCGTTACTGATGTTGAACCGGAAATCATTTGCCGTGACCGAGCGCTTTCGGATCGTACCCTTGCCATATGCAGTATCTGCAACCGTATAGTTGTTCGCGAGTGCGCCCGTGAGTACGCTCCGGACATTCGTATACCGGACATCCTTGCCGCGCTCGACAACATTGCCGTCCGCATCGGTGACAACATTCGGATCACTGTGGAACATCGCATCCGTATCGCCCGCACCGTAGAGACTGTTCACACTCCCCGTTGCAGAGCCAAAGGTCGCACTCGTAATGTTGTCTGCCGCAAGTGTCGCAGCCCCCCGCCCGTCGGAATTGCCCGCCATCACGGAGTTGATCGTCTTTGTATTGTTGGTCGCCGTCGTATCGTACGGCTTATCCACATCCGCAAAGCCGAGCGTCATCGCGCGCGGTGTAATCGTACCCGTCGCCGTGACGTTGTTCAGCCCTGTCTCGGCATCGACCTCCGTCGCACCGTACTTGAGCGTGTAGTTCTTGCCCGCATCACCGCCGATCTTGACCGTGTAGTTGATATTCTGCGACGTGACCGCGCCACCGCCATTGCGTGCAACATTCTTGTCCGCATACTTTGCGGTCACCTGCACGGTCGCATCAGGCGTTCCGTCCGCTTTGCGCACGAGTTTGTTATCATCTGTCGTGCCCGCCGCATAGACGACATTGCCCTTTGCATCGTGATCGACAAAGGCGTTGTAGTGAAGCTCGTCCGTATTGTGTACCTTGTCCGTCGCATCATAGATCTTGTTGATGTCCGACGTTTTCTTCAGACCGAGGTTCAACACGCGGCGGTCAATCGTGCCCGTGTCTGTCATCTCGAACTCATTTTTGCCCGAGATTTCGATGTTGTTGCTTTTCAAACGGAACTTGTACGTCACCGTATCCGGTGTCCCATTTGTCGCATTCGGACTAGAATAGTGCGTCCCCGCTTCATCAATTTCAAGATCGCCGCGCAGATCAGCCGTATGCCCACCGCCGAGGTTCGCTGTCGCCGTGGTGATATAGTTCTTTACATCCGCCTGAGCGCTCGAACCGTTGTACTTCACCGTCCTAGTGCCGTCATAGACCTTATGTGCGCCCGTGGTGGCAAAGGTGATATCCGACGTATTGATATTCGCTTTCGTGATCGTGCCCGTACCGTAGCCGTTCGTCGCAAACTCATAGTTGTTCGCACCGAACGCCGTACCCATCGCCGCACCAAGCCCCGCATACTGCACAGACTTCGCGCCCGCATTCGGATTCGCCTGGAACGTCGCATCCATCGTGCCCGTACCGTACCGACTCGTAATGCCCGTCAGACCCGTGAGATTCGTTCCGCTGACATTGGCAGAGCTATCCTCACGGAGCACCGCTGCATCATCACCCGAGACAGACGGCGTGGTCGTATTGTTCGTCTCCGTGCCGTCATAGGACTTCGATACAGGCGCAAACGTCACGTCCACCTTACGCTTTGTGATTGTGTTATTCGTCGTCGAGAAATTGCCGTTATTATCCGCGCCGTTATATTTCAGATTGTAGTTGCCAGCATTGGCACCATCGATCGCGAGCGTGTAGTTCACGGTTTTGCCCGTGCCCGCGTTCTTGTCCGCATACACGGCGGTCGTCGTGTATGTTGCGCCATCGTTGCCGGTCAGCCCCGAGAGCGACACCTGATCATTGAGCGCGCTGCCCGTGATGACATTGCCCGCCGCATTCTTCACTACCGTTGTTGCATCATAGGTCTTTGAGAGCGGATTCCTGACCGTTGCGGTGACATCCTTCTTCGTGATAACGCCGTCGCCCTTCGTCGTGAACGAGGTGACACCCGTCCCGAGGGAGAAGTTCCCATTCGTTCCGGTATAGCTCAGCTTGTACGTGACGCGGTCAGTCGCGCTACCGCCGTCCACATCCTTCGTATCATACTTCGCCTCCTCGAGCTTTAGATCGCCGAGGATATCCACCGCAGGAGCAGAGCCGACCGTCACCGTCGCGCTCGTAATATACTTCTTCTGATCGATGGTCGTGCTCGAACCGTCCGTCCACTTGACATCCCGTGTCCCGTCATAGACCTTCTCCGCCTGACGTTTGGTAAAGGTAATCGAATTGTCATTCAGCTCATACGGCGTGATCTCGCCAAGCCCCTGTGCCGTAGATGCAAGCTTATAGTTCCCCTCATCCGCACCGCCAAGGGTAAGACCTGAGTAGTTGATCCAGTTCTTCTGAACCTTATCCTTCTCTGTTCCCTCGGTCGGCGTCCACGTATTGACACCATCACCGTTGACGTTCTTACTCTGGAATGCTTCGTTATGCGTGGCAAGGTTGACCGTATCGCCCGCGATCACCGCGCCCGCCGTAAAGCCGACCTGCGCCGGTGTAACGGTCGGGTTCGTCGCATGGTCGACACTCGTCGTACCATCGTAGACCTTCGTGATCTTTGCAAACGATCCCGTCAGATCCTTCGGCGTGATCTTTCCTGTCGCCGAAAGTTCGAGTCCTGACTCTGCGTCTGTGACCGTGCCGCCCTTCTTAAAGGAGTAGTTCGTCGCGTTGCCGTTGATCGCGACCTTATAAAGGATATCCTTGTCTACAATATTGCCGCCGCTGCGCTTGACATTCTTGTCTGCAGAGCCGCTTTCCATATAGTTCGACGTGATATTGAAACTCGTCCCGTCCGTAGTAACAAGTTTATCCTTGGCCGTTGACCCTGTCGCATAGCGCACATTTCCCGTGCTGTCGCTGTCCCGCAGCGCATTCCAATTCTTTGTCGCCGTGTTCTTGAGCGTGGTCGCGCCGTCATACACCTTGTCGATGCCGGAATTCTGCACGAGGTTGAGACTGAGGGTGCGGCGGGTAATGCTGCCATTCCCCGAGACCTTGCCCGTGCCGTTCTCAAGCGCAACACCATTCAGTGTATAGTTCCTGATCTTTGTGGCATCCCCTGTAGCCTCCACATTGTAGAGCACCTTTGTCGCAGTCGCAACATTCGCCGTTGGATTGTCGCTGCTGTCCGCAAACTGCGCGCCCTGCGAACTGAGTCGGAAGAACACGTCGTTCTGATCGGTGGCAATGATGCCCGTCGCAGGCCCGGAGTTGGGTGTCAGATGGTCGCCCGTTTTCAGCGTATAGCTGCTCGTGCCGTCATAGACCTTCGTCGCGTTTGCAATATTGCCGTTCGCATCCCGCACCTGGAAATTATTCGGGGAGATGTCGCGGCGGTTGATCGTTCCCTTGCCGTACACCGTATCATCGACCGTATAGTTGCCCGCCGTGGTCGACCCGAACTCATTCTTGAACGCGTTGCGCATATTCGTATACTGCACATCATGCGGCGTACCGTTGCTTGCATTCACATTTTCGCCAAATGTGGCATCCTTATTTCCACGCCCGTATGTACTGGTCGTCGTCGTATTGGCAGGGCTGACCATCCCCTGATACCGGTTCGTGAGACGGGTCGCCGTGACGTTGTCGACACCGAGGACATCCGCAAGCACAGAGCTTGCGGGATCATCCGTAAAACCTGTGACCGTCGCGGAGGTGTTTCCCGCCGTGCCGTCATAGGTCTTCGACACATCGCCCATCTTGACCTTCAGCTTGCGCGGTGTGATCTTGCCCGCATTGGCAACCGTGATAGGCACATTCATCGTTACAGTCGTGGCGGCACCCGATCCGCTCTTCGTACTGATGACATTGTTGCCCGCATCGACGATCTGATAGTCGTCCGCATACATACCCGTCAGTTTTCCAGTATAGGTGACGGACTTGGTGGTAACATTGCCGCTGCCATCGTACGCGACATCCTTGGTCGCATATACTGCCGTGGAGTCGTTCGTACGCTTCTCCGTCGTACCACCATGCACAGCCCATCCCGTAAAGTTGACGACTGTATCACCCTTGACGACATTTTGATTGCCGTCCGTATGTGCGGTGAGTCCGTCGTAGACCTTCTCAATCTGCTGTGTATTTGCACGCAGCGAAGCAGGGGTAATAGACCCCGTAGTAGACACCCTACCGGGATTATTTGCATTCACTGTTTCGAGATTGCGCTTCGAGACCGTTGTGCCGAACTCGTAGTTCGTGAGCGGATTTTCGGTCGGATTGGTTGTCGTCGCAATGACCTTGTAGGCGATTTTTTCCGCCTCCGAAACATGGCTTGTCTCCGTCGTGCCGTCCGCCTTTGTGAAATTCGCAGCGCTCGGATCCAACAACTCGAACTTCACCTTGTTCTGATCCACACTCACGATGCCCGTATCGCCGATCGCGGGTGCATTCGCAGAGAGATAGACAGAGCTGTCCGGTCTATAGTTCGAGGTACCGTCATAGACCTTCGTCGCTGTTGCGAGCGTATTGTCGCTCGTCTTGTAGACATTGAACGAAGAAGGATCGATGCGGCGGCGCGTGATCGTTCCATCGCCGTACTGCTTCGCATCGAGCTTGTAGTTCGTGCCGAGTGAGTTCGTCAGACCCGCATACTCTACACTGCGGCTGCCCGCATTGCGGTTCTCGGCGAATGTCGTCACCGTCTTATCGCCGTAGCGGCTGGTCACGCCCGCCGTGCTCAGACTGCCGACGCCGACACTGTCCGCATTCAGGACAGCCTTGTTCAGCCCGTCGTCCAGATCACTTGCCGTGATCTGCGTGTTCGTCACCGTACCGTCATAGATCTTCGTCACATCGGCGAACTTCACCTTGACGGGGCGCGGCGTAATCGTGCCCGTATATGCGCCCGTAAGCGTCTTCGTAGTCTCAATCGGCGTTACACCCACCGTACCGAGGGTATAGTTCTGCGCCTCCGCTCCCGATCCGGGATTGAAGGACGCATAATAGGTGACACTCTGCGTCGTCGGATTGCCGCTGCCGTCGAGAACAACGTTCTTTGTCGCATACTTCGCCGTCGAGGTATTTGTGCGCGCCGTATCTCCTGCGACCCACCCAGAGAGCGTGACGAGATCATCACCCTTGATGATGTGACGCTTGCCGTCGGTCTGGTCGTCCATTGCGTCGTAGACCTTCGTGATATGCTGATTCACAACAGTCGCCGTGAGAGCCTTTGGCGTGATCTTGCCCGCGCCCGTCGCATGGAACGTACTGCCAAGATCCTTCTTGGTCGTACTGTCCATGATGTAGTAGTCGGAGAGGCGGTAGTTGGTCGCGTCATCCGTATGCCCCGTCACCTCATAGGCGAGCTTTTCGACATCCCGCACATTCTTGCTATAGGTGGTGCCGTCACTCTGCGCGAAATGTCCCTTGCCGCCTGTGAGTGCAAATGTGATATGGTTGCGGTCGCGTTCAACCAGCCCCGTCGTGCCACCGGTCGCGGCATTCGAGGAGAGATAGACATCGGAGGTCGGCGTATACTCGTCGTTGCCGTCGTAGACCTTTTTCGCATCGACCTTTGCATGGGTCGTCTTATCATAGACGTTGAAGTTGTCCCTGAGGATCTGGCGCGGGATAATCTTGCCATCGAGGTAGACATTGCCGCCTGTGACCGCTGTCTTTGTCCCACTCGCAGGCGTATAGTACAGCGCATAGTTGCCCGCGTCATTGCCCTGCAGCCCGACATTCGTGTACTGGAGCTTGTGTTCACCCGCATGGAGCTGCTCCACACCCGCCGCGTTCGTATACTTCGGATCGCCTACGTTTGTGAGTGCAACATCATCCCGCGTGGTATCATCGTCGCCCGTCATGATCGCGCCGTCGGGCATCGTCGGCGTACCTGCGTTGATCTGCGCGAGAGTCAGACCTGTCTTGGTGTCGTCCAGATTGATGTTCGGGGGCGTATTGGTCTGCAGCATCGCAGTGTCGAGCACCTTGGATGTACCGTCATAGATTTTGTCGTCTGCCGTCTTTTTTTGGATCGTGAGATAGAGCGGTGCCTTGGTAATGGTAGCCTTGCCCGTCAGGTTGCTGAGGGAGCTGCCGACAAACGTATAGTTCCCTGCATCTGTGCCGCTGAAACCGATCTCCCCCGAAAACTTAACATCGTGCGTACCGACATTTCTGGTAGCATTTCCACTACCGTCAACCATACGGGCCTTGAAAATTTTTCCCGGTTTATTAAAATCAAGTTGAACCGAGCCCGCAGCAATATCCTCTTCGGTAAATCCCGAGGAGGTGATACGGCCGCTCGTGAGCGCATCACGGAATGCCTTGGTCACGTCGCTCTTTCCGTTATACATGCGTTTCGGATTGATATTGCCGCTGTTAAGGCGGACATCACGCGGCGTGATTGTGACATTGACCCCACTCAGATTCGGGCCGTCCTGATCCGACCAGAGCATTGCCTTCGTCCCTGCGTTGCGGATGCCGTTCGTGCGGTCGTAGTCCTTCGTACTGCTGTTGACGTAGTCAATGACACGGCTCGTATCCGCACCCGCACCAAAGCTGACATTCGCCTTTGTCCCTGCGGCGGTTGGATTCGCCGTAGAGCCGTCCACAACCTTCATATAGTAGCTGTTGTACTCCGCCGTGATATCCTTGCCATCATTACTCTTGACCGTGTTGCCCGTATCGTCCTTGGGCGTTCCGTCCGGCTTGAAATAGCGATAGTTGTACGTCGCCGTCGCTGTCCCACTCATAAATGCCGTCAACATCGGCGTAGTACGCCCCTCGTAGATACGCCACGTCGCACCGGGCGCCCCCGTGTTGTTGATATCAAAGCCGGCATAAGAACTCGCCGCGGTCTTAGGTCTTTTAGGGATTGTGCCTGTCTCTTTGAATTTAGTTACCAATCCCGTAGAGGTATCAACTAAATATGTATTCGTCGCTATATTTTGGTTCAGCCCTGATTGATTCGTTGCAAGTCTAGGATTAGTACCAGTCACATAGCTATTTCTAACTGTTGTTCCATTGGACGGAGCTATGAAATAAACCAGTTCTGTCCCTATCGTTCCGGCAATCTTGCTTGCATCGCTATAGGTATTGCTTATTACAGTCCCTAATCCTGACGTTCCTATGACGGCACCGCCTTCACCTATGCGGGCTTTACTATAAACACCGTCAAGCGTCGTGCTTGCCGTTGTCTGCCCGACAATACCACCATGTTGACCTGCTTCGCCATCTACTTGACTATCTTTTATATAGACATTTTTAATTTTCGTTCCGCTCGCGTATCCAATAAGACCTCCCGCCCATCGATCTTGGTTTCCAGTTTTATCGCCGGTGACCATCGCTCCTGTAACACCAACGTTCTCAATACGAGATCCACTGACCTGGCCAAATGGAGCAGTATATGTCCCGCCCGTAATCGTAAAGTTTTGCAGCTTAAAGAAATTCCCATCGAACTTTCCCGTAAAGGGTGTTGTCCCTGAACCGGCAATGGGGGTTATTGATCCACCCAAGAAATCAATATCGTTCTCGAGCATATAATTCTTTGTGAGACCATTCTTGATATTCTGGAACTCTGTTTTATTAGCGACAAGCTGATAATATTCTGGGCTGACCCCCGCCGGATTGCCAGTCGTTGGATTGACCTTATAGTTCGTCGGCACAGTGCCTCGATAACCGATATGGGCATAGCCGCCGTTTGCTGTATCCGTATGGAGCACAACGGGATTCGTTGTATGCACATTTGCCGCATTGAGGAAGCGGATGTTCTTGCCGTGCACCTCGACGGTATTCGCCGTGATCTTGCCCATATTGACGACATCGGAAAGACCGGCGGCACTCGCACTGAGGGGTGATACGTTGTTCGCCATATCTGCATCAGTGTTTACCGTACTGGTATCCTGCGTGGAGACGTAGAGATTCCCTACGTTCACGGATGCTGTCTTGCCGAAGATTACGCCGTTCGGATTGACGATGTAGACGTTCTTTCCGCCCTCGATCTTACCATTGATATTCGAGGTGTTCGCGCCCGTGACGATATTCAGATAGTTGTTGGTCTGCGTGACATTATTTGTGTTTACGTCATAGTCATAGCGCACACGTTCTCCGCTTGCGATAGAGTAATCCCGCCACTCGATCACCTTGTTAGGATTTGAGCCAACCGAAACGATATTCGTATCATTTCCAACCTGCGTAATCGTGGCATTTACCGTATTATCAGTATTCTTACTAACAACGCTCCCACCCGTCGGCGCGGCAAAGCCGACCTGCGGAATCAAAAAAGCGCCCGCCATACCGGCGATGATTGCATAGCGCACACGCTGTGTCAATTCCCGTGTCCGATACTTTCCCATGATTCCGATCTCCCATCTGATGCGATATTTCTCATCTATATTTATCGAAAGTTATAGCTCATTTTATAATAGCATAGATGCGTGAAGAAGACAAGAAATCCCGTCGAATCGTCCTAGGACCATTCGACGGGATTGATCTGTTATGTGCTCATCAAAGCATCGCCTTGTAGCGTTCCTGGTTGATCTTTGGAATAGCAAGCATATCCATCGCCTTTTCCGCTGTGAGTTTGCAAGTAGTCATCACGGCGCGTATCGAAGATAGACGTTCCTGCTCGATCCCTTTTTCGATCCCCGCTTCTCTGCCCTGCTCATATTCTTCCTTCAGCAGCTGTTCCCATAACGCACTCACGTGGCTCACTCCTTCCTCGTTCTGCTTGAATGCTCTCGTCCGCTGTGCAAGAACATCGTAGTACATCTTCTCCGGCTGGGCGCAGCGAAAGTCGTGCATCAACCGCCCCAATGATGTCGATGTGTCTGTCATCGCACTATTTACATAGATAATGTGCGAGCCGTCGTCAAACACATTACTGTATCCCTCTATCATACGACGAATCACGTAGAGAGGTTGTCCGAAGCCAAGGACATCGGTCTCCGTGATAAATATAACATACGACTCAGGCAGTTTCTCATAGTCCACCCCTGCCGGCAGTGCATTCGCATCCATGATACTGCTGTGATAGCGTGCTCTGCGTGGATCTGCCCCGCTCTTTGCACGTTGGATTTCGATGTTAAACTCACGTCCGTCAGCAAATGCGTGCACATCGAGCCGTACATCATGCCCGCGTAGATTCTTCACCGTATCCTGCGTAATAACACGCTCTGCACGAAGATTGGGCTGATCGAGAATAATCTGCAAGACCAAATCTACGCACGGGAGACTGTCTTGAAAGACTGCGGTCATAAAGACATCATCAAGAAGTGTAAAACTCTGAATCACTTCTTGATAGCGCATGCGTCGTGCTTCATCCAAATCTCGTGCCATCAAATCGCCCCTATGACTATTTTAGCCGATTCTATTCCTGCGTGCAAGATCGAAAGAGAAAAGCCTCCCCCGCTGTTGCGGGGGAGGCGAACCGCCTCAGCGGTAGTGGACACAAGCCCATGATATTTTACTTTAACAAGCTGAGCACTGTGCTCGAGTTCTGGTTTGCCTGCGCAAGCATCGCCTGTGCCGCCTGCGTGAGGACGTTGTTCTTCGTGTACGCCGTCATTTCCTTCGCCATATCCGCATCGCGAATGGTTGACTCTGACGCCTGCACGTTCTCCGAGGCAACGACGAGGTTGTTGCTCGTATATTTGAGACGGTTCTGTACCGCACCAATTGCGACCGCCTGATCAGTTGCGCGAATCAGCGCGTTTTCAAAGACATTAATCGCAGCATTTGCCGCTTCCTTTGTCGTGACCTGTACCTTTGGTCCGCCTCCAACAACATCTATTGTAACCGGTGGTGTAACTGTGGGAACAACGTGATTCCATCCTCTTCCGTCCGAGGACTGCAGACCAAGAGCCGCTGAGCGCATATCAGTGAAGCCAATTTTAACTGCCTGATTCGCACGCGTTCCCGTCTGTAGAACGAGTGAGTTATCTGGGGAAGGATTCTGTGCGCGTACGGTCTCCTTAAAGGCATCAAGAACCGCATTAACCTCATTGCGCATTTTTCCTGCCTTGTCGGTGACAGAAAAGGTGATTGCCGTAACCTGTCCATCGACCCCTTCACCAAACGCTCGAATGGTGAGTGCATTCTGGTTATCCGGCGTATATACCGTTCGTCCGTATTCATCTACGCCAACATCTGGACCAGTACTATGAAAAGATGCATGCTGAGACGTAATAAGACCGATCATATTTGTGATTGTACCCGTACCGATTGGAGAAAGGGTACCTGTATAGGTAACACCATTTTTTACCCAAGAGGCTGTAAGAGTATCACTTGGATCAATGCCTACAGCATTTCCATCTCGTCGTTTGAGACGCGCTAATTGAGTTAGACCATTCGTATCGGTTGCCAGACTCATATTTGTGAAACTTGTTTGCGTTCCTAATCCGGCTTCCCCACGAACTAAGCCATTCTTCGAACCATCAATCAGATACTTCCCATTGTACGTCGTCAAGGCATTCTCATCGATCTGGTCGATCAGCTTATCGACCTCTTTCTGGATGAGTCTGCGGTCCTCGTCCGTATTCGTATCGTTCGCAGCGTTGATCGCCTTTTCCTTCAGGGTCTTGAGAACCTCGATGGTGGACTGCACAGCGCCCTCTGCCGTACGCAGAAGTGCTGCACCGTTCTTTGTATTCTTATCATCCTGATCGAGGGAGCGCACCTGCACGCGCATCCGCTCGGAGATCGCCATCCCCGAGGCGTCGTCGCCGGCACTGTTGATCTTCATGCCCGAAGAGACCTTTTGCAGGCTCTGTGACAGCGCGCTCTGATTCTTGTTCAACGTGTTGAGCGTATTCACCGCCGACATATTGTTTTTGACCACCATCGCCATAAAGACTGCCTCCCTGACTGTTATCTATGGTTCGTCCATGCCATTCTATGATTGCATAAATAGACGGAATCCACCGTCCTAATATTTTTATCGACGAAAGGAAGGGACAACTTAAGAATGTGCTATTATTTTATTTTCATTCTTTCTTCCGTACGACACGATACACAGGACATCACGCGACTCATCTGATTTTGTCCTGATCATCAGGAGAAAACCATGCCGTTTTCCTGGGCAAACGCGCGCAGTTCATCCTCCGGCACCTCTGCGATCTGAGCTGCTGTATGGAGTGGTGTGCCTGCCCGCATAAAGCGCAATGCGGTATGAAGCGTGCCAGCCTGGCGCCCCTCAGCTCGCCCCTCAGCTCGCCCCTCGGCTCGCCCGCGCCGCATTCCCTCTTCGATGCCAGCACGGTGTTGTTTCTGGTATTCCATATAGAGTGTCATGTATTCCCGCCTCATTTCGTCCTGTCGTTTGACACGCTCAACTTCCTGCTCTATTTCCTGTACGAGTTCGCTCTGTGCCTTCTGTCCATCAACGAATTTCACAATTGGCTTGTATCTTCTGCTCTCATTATAGATAATCCCTTCCCTTCGGTCAACATAAGCATCAAAAAAGGAGCCCCTTGCGGGACTCCCAATGTTTTTGATAAAAGAGCTTAGCCAAGGATGACGAGCGAGTCACGCACCTTGACCGACTGGCCAGCCGTGACGTTGATCGCCTTAACCGTGCCGTCAGCATCTGCAGCAATCTCGTTCTGCATCTTCATCGCCTCGAGGATAAGGAGCGTGTCGCCTGCCTTGACCGACTGACCGACCGAGACCTTGACCTCAACAATCTTGCCCGGCATCGGTGCGTCCACCGAGCGCTCACCGGCAGCAGCAGCCTTCGGTGCGGCAGCGGGAGCAGCCGGAGCAGCAGCCTTCGGCGCAGCAGCCGGAGCAGCGGCCTTCGGTGCCGCAGCGGGCGCAGCAGCACCCGCAGCGCGCACTTCCTCAACCTCAACTTCATAAGCAGTGCCGTTGACCGTGATGTTGAACTTTTTCATGTGTGATTCCTCCAACGCTAAAATTGACAATACTCTTATCCCGCAGGACGCTCAGCGCCTGCTGCGGTTGGCAAGCGTCCAGACCTCGGCGGGTTTGACGCTCACAGCAACGACCTTGTTGCCCGTCGTCGCCTGGACGGCGGCGGTAATGGCGGCGATGACTTCGGGCGCCACATTGTTTGCAGCCATTCTATCCCTCCTGCTGAATCAAAGCGGAATGTTCCCGTGCTTCTTCGCGGGGTTGTCCTCACGCTTGCTCGAAAGAGCGTTGAGTGCCGTGATGATGTAGGGGCGCGTCTCGCTCGGCGTGATGACCATGTCGATGTAGCCGCGCTCTGCCGCCTTGTACGGGGTTGCGAACTCCTCGATGTACTCTGCCGTACGTGCCTCCTTGTCGGGATCCTTGCGGAAGATGATGTTTGCCGCACCCGCAGGTCCCATGACGGCGATCTCAGAGGTCGGCCATGCCATGACCTGATCGGCACCCAGCTCGCGGTTGCACATGGCGATGTAGGAACCGCCGTACGCCTTGCGCGTGATGACCGTGATCTTGGGTACGGTTGCTTCGCTGTATGCGTAGAGCATCTTCGCGCCGTGGCGGATGATGCCGCTGTACTCCTGATCGACGCCCGGCAGGAAGCCCGGTACGTCGACGAGGTTGACGAGCGGGATATTGAACGCATCGCAGAAGCGGATGAAGCGCGAGGACTTGTTCGACGCGTCGACATCGAGGCAGCCTGCCATGACGTTCGGCTCGTTTGCAATGATGCCGACGGTACGTCCGTCAAAGCGTGCGAAGCAGCAGATGATGTTCGTTGCGAAGTGCTGATGCACCTCGTAGAACTCGCCGTTGTCGACGAGGCTGCGGATGACATCCTTCATGTCGTACGGTGCGTTCGGGTTGTCCGGCACGACCGTGTTGAGGCTCTCATCCTGACGATTCGGATCGTCGCCCGTCTCCACGCGCGGCGTTTCCTCCATGTTGTTGCTCGGGAGGAAGGAGAGCAGGTAGCGGATCTGCTCGATGCAGTCCTCATCGTTCTCCGCCGCAAAGTGTGCGACGCCGGAGCGGGAGTTGTGCGTCATCGCACCGCCAAGCTCCTCCGCCGTGACCTCCTCCGCCGTGACGGATTTGATGACGGCAGGTCCGGTGATGAACATCTGGCTCGTGTTCTTCACCATGAAGATGAAGTCCGTGAGTGCCGGGCTGTAGACCGCGCCGCCCGCGCAGGGTCCCATGATGACGGAGATCTGCGGAATGACGCCCGATGCCTTCGTGTTGCGGTAGAAGATGCCGCCGTAGCCCGAGAGCGCATCGACCGCCTCCTGGATGCGTGCGCCGCCCGAATCGTTGATGCCGATGCAGGGTGCGCCCATCTTCATGGCGAGGTCCATGACCTTCCAGATCTTATGTGCGTGCTTTTCGCCGAGCGAGCCGCCCTCGACCGTGAAGTCCTGCGCAAATGCGTAGACGAGACGGCCGTCAATCGTGCCGTAGCCCGTCACAACGCCCTCGCCGGGCAGTTCCTTTTTCTCCTGTCCAAAATTGGTGCAGCGATGGCGCACGAACATGTCGAGCTCGACGAAGGTGTCCTCATCGAACAGCAGGTTCAGGCGCTCACGTGCAGTGAGTTTGCCCTTGCTGTGCTGCTTTGCGATGCTCTTTTCACCACCGCCCTGCATGAGATGCTCTTTTTTCGCCAGCATCAGCTCAATTTTTTCCTGGACTGTGGACATTCTATCCCTCCTGTATCTCTGTCAAATCCTCGGGTTGCCCGAGGAGATCAACTGCGGCAGTATGCTGCTCAGCGATCCGGATGCTCACAGATTTCGAGGAGAACGCCCTTCGTCGCCTTCGGATGAAGAAAGGCGATCTTTGCGCCGCCCGCACCGATGCGCGGCTTCTCGTCGATCATGCGGACGCCCTTCGCCATGAGATCAGCAATGGCGTTCTCGATGTTGTCGACGCGCAGGGCAACGTGCTGGATGCCCTCGCCCTTCTTCTCGATGTATTTTGTGATCGGGCTGTCAGGCGCCGTGCCGATCAGCAGCTCAATCTCACTGCCGTTCGGCGTCGGATGGAAGGTCGTCGTGACCTTCTGCTCTGCGACGGTCTCCTGATTCGTGCAGGGAATGCCGATGATGTCCGACCAGAGTTTCTTTCCTTCTTCGAGATCCTGTACGGCAATGCCGATGTGATCTACACCAAGAATTTTGAACATGTCAAACTTCCTCCTTGGAGAAGTGCGTCTCTGCGCACTCACTCACTTCGTTAACATTTCGCTCATGACCCCGCCCACTACGGTGTAAGGGTCGGTCTCATGTGCCTTGATTCGCGCCACATAGTCGTCCAGTCGTCCCGTATCGACGATGCGGCTCTCGATGCTCCGCCGTACGCCCGCATGGAGGATGTCGAGCATCTCATCGCGCGTGCGGCGGGTGCGCCGCTCGGCAAGCACGCCGTTCTCCTCGATGTGGCTGCGGTGCTCCTCGATTGTGTCGACGAGCTCCGTGATGCCTTCGCCGCGGTTCGCGACGACCTTGCGGATGGGCGGACGCCAGTCAGACATGTGATCGTCCAGATCGAGCATCATGTTGATCTCACGGACGAGCTTGTCTGCCCCGTCGAGATCGGACTTGTTGATCGCGAACACGTCGCCGATCTCCAAAATGCCCGCCTTGATCGCCTGAATGTCATCGCCCATGCCCGGAATCAGCACAACCATCGTCGTGTCCGCCGCCCGCACAATATCCACCTCGGACTGCCCGACGCCGACGGTCTCGACAAAAATGACATCTTTGCCGAACGCATCCATCGCCTTGACCGCATCTGCCGTCTTGTGGGAGAGGCCGCCGAGGCTGCCGCGTGTGCCCATGCTGCGGATGAAGACGCCCTCGTCGAGCGTCAGGTCATTCATACGGATGCGGTCGCCCAGTATGGCGCCGCCGGAAAAGGGGCTTGTGGGGTCGACGGCAATGATGCCGACGGTCTTTCCGCGCTTTCTGTACTCCTTGGCAAGCTTATCCGTCATCGTGCTCTTGCCGGCACCCGGCGGACCCGTGATGCCAAGGACGTAAGCATGACCGGTATGCGGATAGAGCGCCTTCATGATGTCGGTGGCATCCGCCCGCTCATTCTCGATCGCCGTAATGGCGCGCGAGAGTGCCAGGCGATTTCCCTTCAGCACCTCGGCTGCAATATCCATACGCCCACCTCCTTCGCGCTGTGATTTCATAAGAACATAGGGAATGGATGACCGGACAATCGGATTGCCTGTCATCCATCCTTTCAGGAAAGCACCGCACGAGGCAGTGTCTCCAAGCGAATCAGGCGCTTATGCCTTCACATGTTCCTTGATGAAATTCACAACGTCGCTCGTCGGTGTGCCCGGCGTGAAGACCTCGGCAATGCCCGCTGCCTTCAGTGCAGGGATGTCGCCCTCGGGGATGACGCCGCCGCCGATGACGAGGACGTCGTCCATTCCCTTGCCGCGGATGAGCTCGACAACCTTCGGGAAAAGATGCGGATGCGCACCCGAGAGGATGCTCAGCGCAACGACGTTGACGTCTTCCTGCAGAGCAGCCTCGGCGATCTCCTCCGGCGTCTGGCGAAGTCCCGTGTAGACGACCTCAAAGCCGGCATCGCGCAGGGCGCGTGCGACGACCTTCGCGCCGCGATCATGACCATCCAGACCCGGTTTTGCAACGAGCACTCTGATTTTTTCTGCCATTTTTCTATTCCTCCTGAACGGAGCCGCCGCACGCCTCGTGCGGCGTCCCCTGTGCATTCATCCAACAGCCGTTCGCGCGTACCGCTTAGAGATTGACGTGTGCCTCGTACTCGCCGAACACCTCACGCATGACACCGCAGATTTCGCCGAGTGTCGCGTAGGTCTTGACCGCTGCGAGGATATGCGGCATGAGGTTCTCGTGCTCGTCGGCGCAGGCCTTCTTGAGCGCGGCAAGGGCTGCCTGAACGGCGGCGTTGTCGCGCTTTGCCTTCATGGCCTCGACCTTTGCCTTCTGCTTCTCGCCGACGGAAGCGTCCACCTTGAGGAGGTTCTTCGGAGCTTCCTCCTCCACTTGGAACTTGTTGACGCCGACGATGACGCGTGCACCGGACTCAACGTCCATCTGCCACTTGTACGCGCTGTCCTGGATCTCTTTCTGGATGTAGCCCTTCTCAATCGCCGCAACCGCGCCGCCGAGATCGTCGATCTTCTTGATGTACTCCCACGCCTCTTTCTCGATGCGGTTCGTCATCGCCTCGACGTAGTAAGAGCCGGCGAGCGGATCAACCACATCGGCAAGTCCGCTCTCGTACGCCACGATCTGCTGCGTACGGAGGGCAACCATGACCGACTCCTCCGTCGGAAGCGCGAGCGCCTCGTCACGGGAGTTCGTATGGAGCGACTGCGTGCCGCCCATGACCGCCGCTGCGGTCTGGAGCGCGACGCGGACGATGTTGTTGTTCGGCTGCTGTGCGGTGAGCATCGAGCCTGCCGTCTGCGTATGGACGCGGAGCATCATGGATTTCGGCTTCTCTGCATGGAAGCGCTCCTTCATGACCTTCGCCCAGATACGGCGGGAGGCGCGGAACTTCGCAACCTCCTCGAGGACGTTGTTGTGTGCGTTCCAGAAGAAGGAGAGGCGTCCGGCAAACGCATCGACGCTGAGGCCTGCCTTGATCGCAGCCTCAACGTAGGCAATGCCGTCCGCGATGGTGAATGCAATCTCCTGCGATGCCGTGGAACCGGCCTCGCGGATGTGGTAGCCCGAGATGGAGATGGTGTTCCAGTTCGGGACGTTCTTGGAGCAATATTCAAAGATGTTTGTGATGAGGCGCATAGACGGGCGCGGCGGGAAGATGTACGTACCGCGTGCCGCATACTCCTTCAGAATGTCATTCTGGATGGTGCCCTTAAGCTTGTCCGCCGAGACGCCCTGCTTCTCTGCCACAGCAATATACATTGCGAGCAGGACGGATGCAGGAGCGTTGATCGTCATGGACGTGGAGACCTTGCCGAGATCGATCTGATCAAAGAGGATCTCCATATCGGCAAGGGAGTCGATCGCGACGCCAACCTTGCCGACCTCGCCCTCGGAGATCGGATCCGTGGAGTCGTAGCCGATCTGCGTTGGGAGGTCAAATGCACAGGAAAGTCCCGTCGCACCGCTCTCGATGAGGTAACGATAGCGCTTGTTGGACTCCTCCGCCGTGGAGAATCCTGCGTACATGCGCATCGTCCAGAAGCGTCCGCGGTACATCGTCGGCTGCACGCCGCGCGTGTAAGGATAGACGCCGGGGAAACTGATGTCCTCTGCATAGTCCGTCTCCTGGATATCGAGCGGGGTGTAGAGCCCCTGCTCGGGGATGTGCGGACGTGCCGGGAACTTTGCCGTGGCTTTTTCTACGGCAGCATTGTACTTGTCAAGCTCCGCCTGGATCTTTTCATTGCTCATGAAAGTCTTCTCCTTTACCTTTTACAGTTCTCATTGGGTTATATAATATATACTGTGGACGGGAGCGCAGATGCCGCGCTCCCGAAAGCACCGATGGATACGTCGGATTACTTCTGCATCGAGCCCGTTGCGAGGAAGCGCTGATGGAAGGACAGCGCCTCGTCCAGCAGATGCGGTGTCTGTGCGCCCTTCGTTGCGGCAAGGGCGCGCTCGTAGTAGTCGAGCAGGAGCGGACGGAAGTCCGGGTGTGCGCAGTGGTTGATGATCTCGAGGGCACGCTCACGCGGGCACTTGCCGCGCAGGTCGGCAACGCCCTGCTCCGTGATGACGACGTCCACGTCGTGTGCGCCGTGGTCGACGTGCGAACAGAACGGAACGATGGACGAGATCTTGCCGCCCTTTGCCTCGGACTGCGTATAGAAGATCGTGAGGTAGGCGTTGCGTGCGAAGTCGCCACTGCCGCCGATGCCGTTCATCATCTTTGAGCCCGTGACGTGCGTGGAGTTGACGTTGCCGTAGATGTCGACCTCGATCGCCGTGTTCATCGCAATGACGCCGAGACGGCGGACAACCTCAGGGTTGTTCGAGATTTCCTGCGGACGGAGCATCATGATCTTCTTGTACTTGTCGATGTCCTTGTAGAAGCGCTGGAGCCCCTCAGGCGACGGCGAGAACGCCGTGCCGGACGCAAATTTCAGCTTGCCCGCATCGGCGAGGTCGAACATGCCGTCCTGAATGACCTCGGTATAGACCTCGAGATCCGTGAAATCGGAGTTCACAAACCCGGCGATAACGGCGTTCGCCACATTGCCGACGCCCGACTGCAGGGGAAGCAGTCCCTTGGGCATGCGCCCCTCGGCGATCTCCTTTTTGAGGAAATCCACCGTGAACGCGCCCATTTTGCGTGCAATATCATCGACCGGCGCAAGAGCGCGGGTCTTGTCCGTGATGTCGCAGGGAACGATGTATTTGATTTTCTCATGCGGACATGGAATGAACGTCGTACCGATGCGGTCGCCCGCCTTTGTGATGGGGATCGGGAGACGGTTCGGCGGATCGAGCGGGATATAGATGTCGTGCATTCCGACGAGTTCCATCGGCTGGCTCGTGTTCACCTCGACGATGACCACGTCTGCGCTCTGGACAAACGACGGCGTGTTGCCGACCGAGGTGGAAGGGATGATGCCCTCCTCCGTGATGGCGACCGCCTCCACGAGGGCAACATCGATCTTGCCGAGGAAGCCTTCGCGCGACTGCTGTGCCACCTCGGAGAGGTGCATGTCGATATAGTTGATCTTGCCGGAGTTGATGGCGCTGCGCAGTGCCGTGTTCGTCTGGTACGGGAGGCGCTGCTTGATCCCCTCTGCCTCTGCGAGTGCACCGTCGAGCTCAGGGCCCGTCGAAGCCCCCGTCCAGATATTTACTTTGAACGGATTCTTCTTCATGCGTTCAGCGATGGCAAGCGGCACTGCCTTCGGATAGCCGGACGGAGTGAAGCCGCTCGCGCCGATGGTCATACCGTTGGCAAAGTACTCCGCTGCCGTCTCCGCACTTACAATACGATCCGTCAGGGACTTCGGTACGCGATCGGAAATATCGATCATAGAATAACCTCCCTCAGATACAGCGGACAGTACGCGGAACACACGAACTATCACAGCACATGTCTCATGACTGTGATTTTTAGGAAACACTGATAAAATGAGGTCTGCCAGATTGGCGTAGATTTTTTCGTCCGAACGAGGTGGAAAACCGGACGCAGAGTGGTGCTCTGTGGAGGATTTTCCGCCGAAGTGCGGGCAAAAAAGATGCGTCAAGATGGTTGTACCGAATTTATCAGTGCTTCCTTTATTTCATGTTTTCCTTACCGCCGTCACCCATGAATACTCTCCTGACGCAGTCGGCATATAATTTTGACAGCAATCTTGAATCCCTCTGTTTTCTCGTAAATCCCCCGTAAATAGGGGCTGTATGGGGTATCCGAAATAACTGTAGATTATCGTACCTCTCTACGCCAATTATATCTTTCCTAAGAATATCACGAAAAAAAAATGCCGTCAAGATTACATTGACGGCATTTTCTGTGAATTTGTGAAAAAAGAGGAAAAGTATTTATTCGTCCTTTATTTTTTTTCAGACAACACGTCATTTTCCGTGCCGCGATGCGTCAGGTAGTAGGAGAGCGCGCTCAGTCCCACCGACAGATCCTCGCTGACGAAGGGGACGGACGGCGGCACGTGCAGCTTCACGGGAGCAAAATTCCAGATGCCGCGGATGCCCGCCGCGATGAGCTGATCTGCAGCGCTCTGCGCTTGTGCAGCGGGAACAGCAATCACACCGATCTGAATATTCCGCTCGGCGATGATCTCTGCGAGATAGGCAATGTCCTCCACGCGCCGTTCCCCGACACGCGTGCCGATGACGACGGGGTTGCTGTCAAAGATCGCGGCAAGGCGGAAGCCGAGGCGAGCAATGCCCTGATAGTTCGCGAGCGCCGCGCCCAGATGCCCCATGCCGACAATGGCGAGGCTGAGGTGCTGGTCGAGGCCGAGGATGCCGCCGATACTCTCCTTGAGCTCTGCGACGTAGTAACCGACGCCCTTTTTTCCGAACTGTCCGAAGGTGGTGAGATCCTTGCGGATCTGCTCGGGATTGATCGAGAGACGGCGGCCGAGTTCCTCGGAGGAAGCGATGCTGACGCCTTCGTCACTGAGCTGCCGCAGGCAGCGGTAGTAGCGCGGCAGGCGATCGACGGTTGCCTTGGATATCGATGGATGTTCCTGCATAGTTATCCTTCCTTCATCTCCCCCGCCATCGTATGCACGGCCGCAGCCATCGCGGCGAGCATCCAGAGCAGCATAGAGGACGGTATATTAAAGAGAAGATGATCCGTGATCCCGTTCAGGGCAACGGAGAGCATGGCGAGCCCGATGCCGAGGGCAAGGCCCTCCACAAATTTTTTGCTGCGCCATGCCATGAGTGCCTCACGCACATCGGCGACGGCGTGCCACTCGTGTTCGTGTGCCGCGAGCACGTCCGCCCACGGCGGGGTTTTGCGCGGCAGGCGGAAGGCGAGCAGCAGCGAGCCGAAGAAGAACCAGAAGAAGGCGAGCGCCCCCGGGATGCCGATCTCCGCCGCATAGTTCAGATACATATTGTGCGCGTGAACGATCTGCACGGGTGCTCCCTGCAGATAGAAGTCATACTCTGGGTAGACCATGAAGTACATCCCCCAGCCGATGCCGAGGAAGGGATGATCCATAATCATCGCCACGGTGCTCTCCCAGAAGGCAAGCCGCATCTCCGAGGAGGTGTCGATCCGCGTAAAGACGGAGAGCAGGCGATCCGAGAGTACGGGGTCAAAGAAGAGGACCCCCGCGCCAATGGCGACGATGCCGAGGAGCACGCGCCAGTCACGCAGTACACCGTACCCCGCCAAGAGGATACCGATCACGAGGCACGCACCGCGCGCATAGGTCATGCCAAGACACGCGAGCGCGAGGACGAGGATCGTGAGCGCCAGGCCGCGTCGCCAGCCCGAGAGGCCGACCGCCAGGCCGAGTGCCAGGCAGGCGACGATGTCGAGGTAGCCCGCGAGGATGTTTGGATTCTCCCACGTCGAGAAAACGCGCTTCGACAGTTCCGGAAATGCCGCGCCGTCCACCCATTTCATCGCCGAGATGTCGATGCCGAAGATGAACTGATAGAAGCCGTAGAGAATGACTAGCGCAGCAGACAGGGCCATCGCAATCACAACGCGCTGCACCTCACGGGATGTGCGTACCGTTTGACCGACAAGCAAATAGGTTGAGACATAGATGGGAACGAGATGGGAGAAATTATAAAGACTGAACGAAACATCCGGCGCAATAAACACTGACAGAAAGCTGATGACAAGAAAGAGCAGCGCCGGCGCATCGTACGGCATCCGGCACAGATGGAAATCTCGCTCAATACACAGGCGCAGAAGAATCGCAACACAGCCAATCCCCAGTGCCACATGAGCCGCAAGCGGCAGGAGCGGGATAAGGAACGCCTCGGCGATGACGGCATACATCATGCAGCGTCCCAGACGCGCCCCCCAACGCTGCCGGCGGTGCCTGCGGCGGCGTTCCTGGATATCCTCTGCCATACGCCTCACCTCCTTGCCGTGAGCATGGCGCGAATGCCGCCCACGAGGTAGAGTGATCCTGCCGCGACGAGCAGCGCATCCGCTGCGCGTGCGCGCGCAAGCGCCTCTGAGAGGCCCGCCGCAGGATCACCTGCTGCATGTGTGACTGCCCCCATGCCCGCTGCCACAGCGGCGACGAGATCCGCGCCCGCAGCGCGCTCCGAGTTGGGGCGTACGGTCACGACCTGATCGCCGGGGCGCAGAAGAATCGCCAGCATGCGGTCGATGTCCTTGTCCTTCAGGATACCGAGCAGAAAGACGCGCGGCTGCGCAGGAAAATAGGCGTCGAGCCCCGCGCGCAGCGCCTGCATTCCGGCGGGATTATGCGCGCCGTCCACGACGACAGTCTGTCCCCCGCAGGAGAGGATCTCAAAACGTGCGGGATGATGCACCGTACGCAGAGCCGTACGGACAGCGTCCTCGGTGATACGCTCATCCTCAGGAGCCATAAGCTCCGCCGCCATGATGACGAGCGCGGCGTTCTCCGCCTGATAGGGTCCCGCAAGAGCGATTTCAAAGGGTTCCGGTGCACGAGAGACGACGGAGCGGAACGAAACGCACTGACCGCCGTTCTCCATACGGAGCATCTGCGCAGAAAAGTCCTCCCCATAGACGAAGAGGTCGGCACCCAGCTCCTCTGCGCGTGCCGCAATGATGGAAAGGGGCTCGCCCGCTGCCGCCGTAATGACGGGCACGCCCTCCTTGATGATGCCTGCCTTATGCTCCGCGATGCCCGCGAGCGTACCGCCGCAGCGGTCGGCATGATCCATTGCCACATTGGTGATGATCGTCAGTTCCGGCAGGACGACATTCGTCGAGTCAAGCAGCCCGCCGAGCCCCGTTTCGACCACGGCGACCTCCGCCTTTTCTTCCGCAAAATAGAGGAAGGCGAGTGCCGTCAGTGCCTCAAACTGCGTGGGATGTTCATGCCCCTCCGCCGTCATGGCATCGGCCGCCGCGCGCACGCGCGTAAGAAGCGCCGCAAACTGCTCCTCTCCGATCTCCTCTCCGCCGACGCTCATGCGCTCCGTATAGGAGACGAGATGCGGCGAAAGGTACCGTCCGGATCGGATGCCGGACGCGCGGCATACGGCGTCCATCATCTGCGTGACGGAGCCCTTGCCGTTTGTTCCTGCGATATGAATGACGCGATAGCTGCGCTCAGGATGTCCGAGCCGTGCGCACAGCTCCTCCATGCGCGCGAGCCCGAGGCGAATGCCGAAGGTATTCAGTTCATCCAGATAATGCAGTGACTCCTCGTAGTTCATCAAATCACCTCAGAGCTTCTCGAGATCCGTGAGGCGCGTCCGTATGAGGGCGATCTTCTCCTCATAGCCAGCCAGCTTCTCACGCTCTGCGGCAACGACGGCGGCAGGAGCCTTCGACGTAAATCCCTCATTCGAGAGTTTGCCCGTCAGGCGTGCGATCTCCTTTTCGAGATTCGCACGCTCCTTCGTCAGGCGCGCCGTCTCCTTCTCCACATCAATCAGCCCCGCGAGCGGCAGATAGACCGCCGCGCCCGCGAGTGCTCCCGTCACCACATTCTCCGGATCGGGGGCATCCGCCGCGAGGAAGGAGACCTCCGAAGCGGATGCGAGGGCAAAGAAGTAGTCCTCGTGCGCGGCAAACACATCGGCGAGAGCCGCGTCGCGCACGCGCAGGATGAGCGTGCTCTTCTTGCTCGGCGGCGTGCCGAGCTCCGCACGCAGATTGCGCGTCGTCTTAATGACCTCCATGATCGCAGTCATCGACGCCTCTGCCTCCGCGTCGATTTCCGCCTCCGACACCTCGGGCCACGGCGCACGCATAATGCTCTCGCCCTCGTGCGGCAGTTTCTGCCAGATCTCCTCGGTCAGGAACGGCATGAAGGGATGCAAAAGGCGCATCGTACGCTCCAGCACGGTACGCAGAACATAGAGCGCCGTATTCTTTGCGCGGACATTCTCCTTGTCATAGAGGCGTGCCTTCGTCAGCTCGATGTACCAGTCGCAGAACTCGCTCCACAGGAACTCGTAGATCGTGCGTCCCGCCTCACCGAGCTCATAGTGCTCGAGGTTTGCCGTCACGTCGCGCGTCGTCTCCTCCGCGCGCGAGAGGATCCAGCGGTCGGCGAGCGTATAGTCCTCCGCCGTCGGCACGAACAATGCATCCGATCCCTCGAGATTCATCAGCATGTAGCGCGAGGCATTCCAGATCTTGTTCGCAAAATTGCGCGCCGCCTCGACGCGCTCCCAGTAGAAGCGCATGTCGTTGCCGGGCGTATTGCCCGTGATGAGCATGAAGCGGAGCGTATCCGCACCGTACTTTTCAATGACCTCCACGGGGTCAATGCCGTTGCCGAGGGACTTTGACATCTTGCGCCCCTCGCTGTCGCGCACGAGCCCGTGGATAAAGACATCGCGGAACGGCACATCGCCGCCGAAGCGCAGCCCCATCATGACCATGCGCGCCACCCAGAAGAAGATGATGTCATAGCCCGTCACGAGCACTGACGTCGGATAGAAGTGACGCAGATCGACCGTCTGCTCCGGCCAGCCGAGCGTCTCGAACGGCCAGAGGGCGGAGCTGAACCACGTGTCGAGCACGTCCTCGTCCTGGTGAAGGTCCGTACTGCCGCAGTGCGGGCACGCCGTGAGGTCATCGCGCGATACGGAGGTCTCGCCGCAGTGCGCACAGTGCCACGCGGGGATGCGGTGTCCCCACCAGAGCTGGCGCGAGATGCACCAGTCGCGAATATTTTCAAGCCAGTTTTCGTAGATTTTCGTGAAGCGCTCGGGGACAAAGCGGATCCTGCCGTCGCGCACCGCCTCAATCGCGGGCTTAGCGAGGCCCTCCATGCGGACGAACCACTGCTTTGATACGAGCGGCTCGATCGTCGTCCTGCAGCGCGAGCAGTGTCCGACGGCGTGCTCATGCTGTTCCGTGCGCACGAGGGCGCCCGTCTCCTCGAGCTCCTTCACGAGTGCCTTGCGGCACGCATAGCGGTCCATCCCCGCATAGCGTCCCGCGTTCTCGTTCATCGTGCCGTCGGCATGGATGACGATGATCTGCTCGAGATCGTGCCGCTGTCCCATTTCAAAGTCGTTCGGATCGTGTGCGGGCGTCACCTTGACCGCGCCCGTTCCGAAGGCAGGATCGACGTAGGCATCGGCAAAGAGCGGGATGCGGCGTCCCACCACGGGCAGGATCAGCGTCTTGCCGACGAGTGCCTTGTACCGCTCATCATCGGGGTGTACCGCGACGCCCGTATCGCCGAACATCGTCTCGGGGCGCGTCGTCGCGATCTCCACATAGTCATCCGTGCCCTCAATCGGATAGCGCAGATGCCAGAGGTGTCCCGCCTCCGTCTCATGCTCGACCTCGATATCCGAGATCGCCGTCATGCAGGAGGGGCACCAGTTCGTGATGCGCGTCCCCTGATAGATCAGGCCCTGTTCATAGAGACTGACAAAGACCTCGCGCACAGCGCGGGAACAGCCCTCGTCCATCGTGAACCGCTCACGGTCCCAGTCACAGGACGCGCCGAGCATCCGCAGCTGATACATAATACGGTCGCCGTACTGCTGCTTCCAGTCCCAGACACGCGTAAGGAACTTCTCTCTGCCGAGGTCAAAGCGCGTCGTTCCCTCCTCGCGCAGTGCCGCCTCCACCTTTGCCTGCGTCGCGATCCCCGCATGGTCGCAGCCCGGAATCCAGACCACATTCTTGCCGCGCATGCGCTGATAGCGCACGAGGATGTCCTGCAGCGTATTGTCGAGGGCGTGCCCCATGTGGAGCTGGCCCGTCACATTCGGCGGCGGGATCACCACGCTGTACGGCGTACGGCTCTCGTCTGCCTCGTCGTGGAACAGCTTATGCTTCTCCCAGTAATCATACCACTTCCGCTCAAAGCTCTGCGGGTCGTATATCTTTGGAATATTGGCACCGGATTCCTGACTCATCGATCTATTCCTCCCGAAAGAAACGCCCTCGTCCCGCGGGGACGAAGGCGTCCGCTCATCTATGAATTGCACTCGTTAGAGTAGCACAAAACCGCGTTTTTTGCAAGATGCAGACCTAGGTACGGCCTGTTCCGATGATTTACCGACGAAAGCTCTTGGTATAGTTCCACACGATGTCAAGGAACTGCCGCGCCAGTGCATCGTCAAATATCTCACGATAGTCATCATTTCGCTCGTGAATATGGTAGGTATATGAATCCAACGATACCGTCCCATCCTCACGCGTAAATTCCGTCGTCTCGAGATGAAATGCATGCTGCTCCGTGCGCACGCAGATCTTATACGTCTGTCCGGGATAGATGGAGTTGCTGACCGTATAGGCACGCCGCTGTCCGCCGAACACCGCAGGCAAATTCCCGTCAAGATACGGCGCATCAATCGGATAGCCCGCGAGTTTACCGAGGATCTTGTAGATGTCCACCGTACTCGTCAGCTCGTCCACGCGCCCGCGCGCCGGTACCCCCGCCCCCCGCGCCATCAGTGCTGCCCCCGTCTGTTCCTCACTGAGGAGATACGGACTGCGTGCATACACAGGTGCACCGTGATCGGAGTAGAGCAGGACAACGTACTCATCGTCATCGTAATGCGCAGTAATGTAATCAAAAAGATAGCCGAGCTGGCGGTCTGCTCCCTGTACTTCATGACGATTGATACATTGTGTCAGGATGTTCTTTTTGAGAAACACAGATGCCACGGAAGTCTGCGGCAGGAGAACCTCGTCCAGCGGCAGGTGTACAGACGCATAAGCTGACATACTGATGTCCGCATTATATGGATGGGTGTCTGCACTGTGCATAAAAAGAAAGTTATCGCACTCGTCAAATGTCTGGAGATGCCGAATCGTACGCTCCACACCGTCTGCCGTACGCTCCATCCAATGATTGACAATCAGACGGTCATACCCGCGTGTTGCACCGTTGTAGATCCCCTCGCCATCGCCCTGAATGTTGGTGCAGCAGTAGCCCAGATGCTTCATCTGCTCAGACAGCGTCACAACGGACGGGTCGAGCGCAAAGGGCACCCCCGGTCGTGCAATCTGCGTATGATGCTGATACAGCCCTGTCTCGATGCTCGCAAGCGACGGATACGTATACTCCGACGCGCTGAAATTATTTTCGAAAATGATTCCCTTGGAAAAGAAATGCAGAAGATTTGGCATCAGCTCTTCTGCCTCATCCCGCAGGGCGTTCCATGCAAGACCATCAGCGAGAATATTCAGCACCAGTTTTCTGCGCCGCGGGCTATGCTGAAGAACGATCGGCTTCCCGACGAGGAAGGGGGAATCCGAGCGAATGGTCGTCGGCTCCTCCACGCGATAAAAATTAAACTCACCGCGGCTGAGCTGCATCGTTCGAGCCATGTTTTCCCTGTGGAACGAGATTTTTTGTTTATCCTCTTTCGCCGCAAGCGGAAGAATTTCTGCACTTTCCTGCGGTACGACATGGATCTCCGAGGTCTCATCTGCCTTCATGATGTCGAAGACAAAATCATTCACAATTGGATAATTATATTGTTCCATTGCCGGATTCATTAGATCAATGACTTTGCTTTTGATAAACATAACCCCATAGGGATTGTAGAGCCCAGTACGATAGCGCGGCAACGCATCAGAAAAACGTGGAAGCTCCTCACACACATGAATCCAAAATTTTTTCGTGACCCCCTGAGAATCTATGACTACATTGGTGATGAATGGTGCAAACTATGCGTTCGTGAAAGCTGCCTTGAGCGCATAGATACAATTCTCCATTGCGTCAGGGTCTTCTGGAAAGCTGAGATAATCTCGATCCACCGACAGCATCATAAAGAGCATGGCGCGATCCGGACATCCTGCCTGCTGATACACACGGGAGAGCACAGCACACGCATGTGGACTCATTTTCCGTTTTTTGTACGCTGCCTTCCCATAGGAAAGTGCCGCATCCATATCCTTCCGTGCAAGAGCTTCCTCAGCACGGAAGATCTCATATTCCTCTCCCTCGGGACAGAGCCGATGATACTCCTCGGCACAGCGCTGGATCGCCGCACCAAAATCATTCCGCTGCACAGCATCCATGAGCTCCGCCGCATATTTCTGCACACGCGTATCGCGTACGGCACGTGAAAAGCGTTCTGCCGCCCGCATCAGCTCGTCTGCATCATCGTGGGAAAAGAGCAGCGCATGATAGAGCATCTGCCAGCCGTCTTCCCGTTCCCCCAGAAGAAAACGCCGGTGCTCCTTCGTAAAGAGCACCGCGCTTGTATTGGATATGGGAAAGCAAAGCACAGGAAGATGATCGTAGTCCCGCAGAGCCGCATCAGGGCACAGCAGGGCAAATGCGCGGCAATTTTCGGCATAGTTCTCCCGCAGCGCCGCCTCATTCGGCTGGTAAGCAACAGCCGAGAGCAGTTCAAACAGGCCCGTATTGCCGCGCTCATTGTACGCCGTCATCAAAAGGCGCAGGCCTTCTTCATAGCCGTCAGCGTCGAACGACTCTGCCGACAGTGCGAGCAGGGTCTCCCCGAGCAGCACACGCACTGCATAGGCAGTATCCGCATCCTGTCCCTCTGCATCGCGTGACAGATACGCCCGCGATTCTGCGCAGAGTTCTCTATACGCACCACGATCCGCCAGTTCCTGCAGGCGCCCCTCAATGTGCATTTCTTCCATGCTGCCCATCTCTCCCCACAATATCACTATGTCAGAATAGTCCCGTAATTACGCCGTCCGCTGTGATGTCCATGCCCATCGCGGCGGGCACTTTCGGCAGTCCCGGCATGGTGAGGACATTGCCTGTGAGAGCGACAACAAAGCCCGCCCCGCAGGAGGCACGCAGTTCGCGCACGGTGATGCGGAAGCCCGTCGGGCGTCCGAGGAGTGCAGGGTTGTCAGAGAAGGAGTACTGCGTCTTGGCCATGCAGACGGGGGTCTCCGTCATGCCGAGCGCGTCCATCTCCGCGAGCTGCTTCTTTGCCGCATCGGTAAAGTCCACGCCGTCCGCTCCGTAGATCTCCCGCGCGATGGTCTCGATCTTCTCCGCGATGGACCTTGCCGCGTCGTAGATGGGGTGAAAATGCGCGGGCTGCCGGAGTGCTGCGTCCACCGCATTCGCCATGGCAAGTCCGCCCTCGCCGCCCTTTGCCCAGACCTCGGAGCGCACGGCAGGTGCACCGAGGCGCGCGCAGAGCTCCTCGAGGAGAGCGAGCTCCGCCTCGGTGTCCGTCGGAAATACGTTGACGGCGACGACGGCGGGCACGCCGAACTTTCCGATGTTCTCGATGTGCTTTTCGAGGTTCGCCGCGCCACGCTGCAGGGCGTCCAGATTCTCCGTGCCGAGGTCACTCTTTGCCGCGCCGCCGTTCATCTTGAGCGCACGCACGGTGGCGACAATGACGACGGCATCGGGGGCGAGCCCCGCAAGGCGGCATTTGATGTCGAAGAATTTCTCCGCGCCGAGATCCGCACCGAAGCCTGCCTCCGTGACGACGTAGTCCGCACAGCGCAGTGCTGCCTTGGTCGCTGCGACGCTGCTGCACCCATGGGCGATGTTCGCGAAGGGGCCGCCGTGGATGAGGGCGGGTGTCCCCTCGATGGTCTGCACGAGGTTGGGCTTCACAGCATCCTTAAAGAGGAGGGTCAAGGCTCCCGTCGCACCGATCTCCTCCGCATGCACGGGACGTCCGCCGCGCGTATAGCCGATGAGGATGCGCCCGAGGCGCCGCTTCATGTCGGCGAGGTCCTCCGCCAGACAGAGGATCGCCATCATCTCCGAGGCGACGGTGATGTCAAAGCCGGACTCCCGCGGCACGCCGTGGACGCGCCCGCCGAGCCCCGTGACGACGTGACGCAGGGCGCGGTCGTTGATGTCGAGAACGCGCTTCCACACGATGCGGTTCACGTCGAGATCGAGTGCGTTGCCCTGAAAGATGTGATTGTCGATGAGTGCGGCAAGAAGGTTGTGCGCCGTCGTGATGGCGTGAAAGTCTCCCGTAAAGTGGAGGTTGATGTCCTCCATGGGGACGACCTGCGCATAGCCCCCGCCCGCCGCGCCGCCCTTCATGCCGAAGCATGGGCCGAGCGACGGCTCGCGCAGGGCAACGATGGTCTTTTTGCCCTGCCGATGGAGGGCATCGGCAAGCCCGACGCTCGTCGTCGTCTTGCCCTCACCTGCGGGGGTCGGGTTGATCGCCGTGACGAGGATGAGCTTTCCCTGTTTTCCATGGGCGCCCGCAAGGGATTCGCGCGTCAACTTTGCCTTGTACCTGCCGTACGGCTCGATCGTATCCGCATCAATGCCCAGCGTGGCCGCAATTTCTGTAATGGGGCGAAGTTTGGCTTCGCGCGCGATTTCGACATCGGATTTCATTGTGTATCCTCCTTAGGGGTTCTGCGCTTTGGCGGCCTGTACTACATTCTCCATCAGCATGGCGACGGTGAGAAGTCCGACGCCGCCCGGCACGGGCGTGATCGCCCCCGCGACAGCCGCCGCGGCGTCAAAGTCCACGTCGCCGACGAGCTTCTTCGGCGCGATGCGGTTGATGCCGACGTCGATCACCGTCGCGCCCTCCTTCACCATATCCGCCGTGACAAAGCGCGGCCGCCCGACCGCAGCGACGAGGATGTCCGCCGTGCGCGCGAGCGCGGCAAGGTTCTGCGTGCGCGAGTGACAGATCGTCACGGTTGCGTTGCGTTCGAGGAGGAGATGCGCCATGGGCTTGCCGACGATGTTGCTGCGCCCGATGATGACGGCGTGCGCCCCCTCGATGGGGATGCCCGCGTAGTCGAGCATACGGATGCAGCCCGCCGGTGTGCAGGGGCGCGGCCCCGGTGCGCCGAGCACCAGATGTCCGACGTTGACAGGATGGAAGCCGTCCACGTCCTTGCGCGGATCGATATGGGAGAGGATCTCCTCCTCGTCCTCCGCGATCTGCGCGGGCAGCGGCAGCTGTACGAGGATGCCGTGCACCTCCGGATCGACGTTCAGCTCCTCAATGCACGCGAGGAGCTCCTCCTTCGTCGTCTCGGCTGGGAGGGAAATGTGATCCGAACGAATGCCAAGCTCCTCGCATGTCCGTTGCTTGTTGCGGACGTAGACCTCGGAGGCAGGGTCGCTGCCGACGATGATGACGGCAAGGCGCGGCAAGACGCCCTCCGCCTTCAGCTCTGCGACGCCGCGTGCGGCATCTTCCTTTATCCGTGCGGCAAATTCCTTGCCCGAAAGAATCCGTGCCATCATGCTCTCCTTTATACCATATAGCTGATCCACGTAAAGACGAAAATTGCAATTGAAACGATGCCGTTGCGCATGAAGTACACCTGCGTCACGCGTGAGAAGTCCGTCGGCCCTGCGATGCGGTGCTGGTAGACGAGGGTCGCTGCTGCAATCGCGACGCCGATGAAGTACGGCCAGTGCAGATGCATCATCGCGCCGAGGGCGATAAAGAGCAGGATCGAGAGAACGTGCATCGCCCGCGCGATCTGGAACGCGCCGCGTGCACCGAACGACACCGCGAGAGAGTGAAGGCCCTGACTGCGGTCAAATGCCTCATCCTGCGCCCCGTACATCGCGTCGAACGCAGCGATCCAGAGTGCGACCGCGAGAAAGAGCACGAGCATCGGCAGCTCGATTTTTCCGCTGACCGCCACCCAGCCGCCCGCCGGCGCCATGCCGATGGCAATGCCGAGGAAGAGGTGTACCCATCCCGTCACGCGCTTCATGTACGGGTAGATGAGGAAGGGCACAGCGGCGAACGGCAGGAGGCGGATACAGACCGGATGCACCTGCAGCACAGCGAATATAAGCACAAGGAGGCACACGCCGATAAAGACGAGCGCCTCCTTCTTCGTGACGCGCCCCTGCACCATCGCACGGTAGGCGAGGCGGGGCTGCTGCTTGTCATACTTTAGATCGGCGAGGTTGTCGAGGGCGAGTGCCGCCGACCGTGCCGCCGTGATGGCGAGCACGACCCAGCCGAGCGTCCCGAGCGGCGGATCGCCGCCGGCGGCGAGGAGTGCCCCCATGAGGGCAAACGGCAGAGAGAACACGGTATGGTGAAACGCTGTGTTGTTCATATGCGCCCGCAGGCGCTCCATCCACCAGCTCAATCCAGACCGAACTCCTTCCACCGCGCCGTCACACGCTCCGTGATCTCCTTCGACATCGTGATCTCATCCGGCCACTCACGCGCATGGCCTTCCTCCGGCCACGTCTTCGTCGCGTCGATGCCGAGCTTCGACCCCCACTTTGCCATGGGCGAGGAGTGGTCGAGCACATCGAGCGGTCCCTGCACGATCTCGAGGTCATATTTCGCATCGATGTTGTTGAAGACGCGCCACCAGACTTCCTTCATGTCCTGCACATTGACGTGGGCGTCCACGACGATGATCATCTTCACGTTCATCATCTGTCCCATGCCCCAGAGCGCGTGCATGACCTTGCGCGCGTGCATCGGGAACTGTTTCTTGATGGAGACGACGACGCAGTCGTGGAACACGCCCTCAAGCGGCATGTTGACATCAACGACCTCGGGCAGCATCTGCTTCAAGAGCGGCAGGAAGATGCGCTCCGTCGCCTTCGCGAGGAAGCAGTCCTCCATCGGCGGGCGTCCGACGACCGTCGCAGAGTAGATAGGATCCTTACGATGCGTGATTGCCGTGATGTGAAAGACGGGATAGTCGTCTGCGAGGGAGTAGTAGCCCGTGTGGTCGCCGAACGGGCCCTCACGGCGCATCTCATCCGTATCGACGTACCCCTCGAGGATGATCTCCGCCGTTGCGGGCACCTCGAGATCGACCGTAACGCACTTCACGAGCTCGACCGATTTATGCCGCAGGAAGCCCGCAAAGACCATCTCGTCGATATCGCGCGGCAGCGGTGCCGTCGCCGCGTAGGTCACGACGGGATCCGTACCGATGGCGACCGCCGCCTCGATGCGTTTGCCGCCCTGCGCCTTCATCGCGCGGAAGTTCTCCGCCCCGTTCTTGTGGATGTGCCAGTGCATCCCCGTCGTGCGGCTGTCGTACTTCTGCAGGCGGTACATCCCGACGTTGCGCTTGCCCGTCTCGGGATTCTTCGTAAAGACGAGCGGCAGCGTCACAAAGGGGCCGCCGTCATCCGGCCAGCACTTCAGAATGGGAATCTCGTCAAGATTCGGGTTCTCCGTCTCGATGACTTCCTGACATGGTGCATTCTTTACATACTTCGGGAAATTGATCGCCTTGCGCGCCATCGGGATGAGCGTCATGAGGTTCATCTTGTTCTGCAGGGAGATGTGCGGGATCTTGAGGATCTCCGTCAGCTCATCCGCCACGTCGTCGAGCTTCTCCACACCGAAGGCGAGTGCCATGCGCTCGTAGCTGCCGAACGCGTTCATGAGGACGGGCATCTTCGAGCCCTTTACATTCTCAAAGAGCAGGGCAACGTTCTCCGCGCCCTCGCGCTTCGAGATACGGTCCGTGATCTCCGTGATCTCGAGCTCGGGGTCAACCTCCGCCGTGATGCGGCGGAGCAGTCCACGCTCCTCAAGTGCCGCGATGTATTCGCGCAGATCCTTATATGCCAAGGTATTCCCTCCTAATATATCGTGTTTCTTCTGCGTAACGTGTCCGTCAATCCCCTATTTTCGGAGGATAAAGCGGACGATCAAATACCCCACGCCGTAGAGCGCAATCATCGGCACAGCGATCATCGACTGCGTGAACACATCGGGTGTCGGTGAGATCACAGCCGCGATGACGAACGAGAGAAAGATGACGATGCGCGCGTACTTGCTCAGGAATTTTGACGTGATAAAGCCCAGTTTCCCAAGAATCGTAATGACGAGCGGCAGCTCAAAGACAAAGCCGAACGGCAGGACGAACATGATGACGAACTCAAAATACCGATTGACGGAAAAGAGTGCCTCGAGTTCATCGTTGCCAAACCCCTTGAAGAACATGATTGCCGCAGGGAAGACGAGGAAGAACGAGAATGCCAGTCCGAGGAAGAAGAGCACCACCGAGACGGGAACAACGATGGCGAGCACCATGCGTTCTGACGGTGTGAGCGCGGGCAGAAAAAAGCGCCAGACGTGATAGAAGATCACGGGCAGCGCAAGAAGGAAGCCCACGACGACGGCGATCTTGATGTAGGTAAAAAACGCCTCGGCGGGCTGCATATAGTAGAGTTTTCCGACCGGCAGGGTCAGATAGTGCATGATGTCGCCGATGAAGTAGTAGCCGACCGCCGAGCCGACAGCGACGGCGAGCAGGCACTTGATGAGCCGCGAACGCAGCTCGGTCAGATGCGCGATGAGCGACATGCTGCCGTCGTCATCCTGCGGCGTGTCCGCGTCCTCCGGCGGCAGCGGCTTGACCCCTGTTTCCTGCACCGCAGGCACCGACGTCTCTTCGGCCGAGGCCTCCCCCGCGCCGTCCGCTTTCATTTCCTCTGCCATGGATCAGATCTTTTCCTCTTTTTTTGCATTCTCGGGCAGCTGCTTCGTCTCATGCGTCACGTTGATCTCCGCCGGCGGCTCGTCCTTTGCACTATTTGCCGACTTAAACTCCTTGATGCTCTTGCCGAGCGCCTTCCCGATGTCGGGGAGACGGCCGGGGCCAAAGACAACGAGGCCGATGATCAAAATAAGTACGAGTTCGGGAACGCCCAATCCAAACATAATATCCTCCTAAACCATGCCGTTCGGCACAATATCATCGTGATGTTCTGCGCAGCCGTGTTAGGGAAGCTCAGTGACTCCTTAGGACTGCTTCGTCTCTGCGGCCTTCTGCTCGGCGCGGTGTGCCTCGACCGCAGCAGCTGCGGTCTCCGTCGTCGGCGAGGTCGCCGCCGGCGCGGGAGCACTCTGCTGTGCCGCCGGTGCAGCCGGCTCTGCGGCCACTACTGGTGCAGCCTGCTGCGCCGTCGGTGCTGCGGCAGGCTGCGGCTGTGCCGCTGCATTCTGTGCAGGCGGTGCAGGCGGTGGATCAGGTGTGTTGATCGCCGTCGTCAGCGCGTTTGACGCCTTGCGGAACTCGCGCAGGCCCTTGCCCAGCGTCCGCCCCATCTCGGGCAGCTTCCCCGGGCCGAAGACAATCAGCCCCACGATCAAAATCAATACCAGCTCCGGTGCACCGATGCCGAACATAATACATCCTCCTGTATGCGTACATCGAGGTACGCGTTATGGAACCCCTAACGCTGTCAGAACTTCCTTAAGGAAGCACTGATAAATTCAGCACTACCATCTTGACGCATCTTTTTTGCCCGCACTGTGTCGGCAAATCCTCCACATAGCCCTTGCTATGCGTCCGGTTTGCCTCCTTGTTCGGACGAAAAATCTACGCCAATCTGGCAGACTTCATTTTATCAGCGATTCCTTAAAACTCTCTCCGACCGATAAAATCCGCCGCCATGAGGCAGGTCTCACGAATCCGCGGGTCAAGGCTCGCAGGCAGTGCCGCCTTAGCACGCACCAGATAGGCATCCGCCTGTTCCTGCGCATAGTCCAGCCCATCCGAGGCACGCACGAGCGCAAGCGCACGCGCGACCTCCTCCACGGGTTTCTTCGGATTCGTAATGAGTGCCGCGAGCTCCTCCCGCTCCCCCGCGCCAAGCACGGAGAGTGCACGGATGACGGGCAGCGTCACATAGCCCTGTGCGAGGTCATGTCCCGCGGGTTTTCCGATGTCCTCGGAGCTGCGGCGGAAGTCGAGCAGATCGTCCGTGATCTGGAACGCCATGCCGATATCACGGCCGTACTCCGCCATCTGTGCCGTATCAGCAGGGCTCATCCCGCCGATGAAGCCGCCGAGCTCACAGCAGATCTCAAGGAAGTCCGCCGTTTTCTTGCGGATGCGCTCATAGTAGGCATCCTCCCCCGTGGGGATCTGATAGGCCGTATGATCCTGCAGGATCTCGCCCTCGCTCAGCGTGCAGACCAGATGCGCCAGCTTGACATAGACGGATGAGTCATAGCCCTCCTCCGCGACGAGCTTGAACGCGCGCGCAAAGATATAGTCTCCGCTCAGGATGGCAATCTGGTTGCCCCACTTCGCATTCGTCGTCTCAGCACCGCGCCGCGTATCCGCCTCGTCGATCACATCGTCGTGTACGAGGGATGCCGTGTGGATGAGCTCGAGCGCCACGGCCACGGGCATCGCACGCGCACGGTCAAACGACGCTCCGCCGTGTGCTGCCAGCAGGAAGAGGGCGGGACGCAGTCGCTTGCCGCCCGAGGAGACAAGGTGCATCCCAACATCCGTGATGAGCGGCGTCTCGGAGACAATCGCCTCCTCCAGCGCAGGCTCAAGTGCTGCGAGATCCTCCTGTATGACATCAAACATGTCGCTTTTCAACGTTCTACCACCTACATTCGACGCCGCACAGAGCGTCGCTTTCCATCCATTGTGACACAGACAAATCTCCTCACATTTTAACATATTGCATCTATAGCGTCAAAATTATTTCTGTCATGAAAAAAGGCGCAGTTGCATATATCCCCCCCATCGGCTCGCTGCGCTCGCCACTTCCCCCGTTAGCGGTCAACGTCAACCAATCACACATCGCTGACGCTCGTGTTCTTGGGACGTTTTCCCATGCGACCTGTTTCCGAATCAGCTACGCCCCTTGGGGCTTGCTTTTTCGACAGGTCAGCAACGGGGGAAGCTATTATGCTGTTATTGTAGGAAAGGAGCACAAAGAAAAGGACTTTGGTACGAAGTTTATAGCTTCATGCAACAGTCCTTTAGATAATGATAAAACAATCCGTTCTTTTTTACTTCCCCAGCAGGGCGACCAGACGCCGCGCTGCCTCCTCGGTGTCCTCGGGCGAGCCGAAGGTCGAGAATCGGAAATACCCCTCGCCTGCGCTGCCGAAGCCCTCACCCGGCGTGCCGATCACTTGTATCTCGTGGAGAAGACAGTCAAAGAATGCCCAGCTCCCCATGTTCTTCGGGCACTGCATCCAGATGTAGGGTGCATTCTTGCCGCCGCAGTACCATATCCCGAGCGTATCGAGCGCCGCCATCAGATGCGCTGCGTTCTTTTTGTAGACGCGAATATTCTCGTGGATCTCGCGCTGGCCTTCCTCCGTAAAGACCGCCGCCGCGCCTTTTTGCAAGATGTAGGAGACACCGTTCGTCTTGGTCGTGCGGTTGCGCACCCACATCGCATTCAGCGAGAGGCCGCCGCGCATGAGTTCCTGCGGGATGACCGTATAGCCGAAGCGTGTCCCCGTAAAGCCCGCCGTCTTGGAGAGGGAGCAGATCTCAATGGCACAGGTCTTTGCGCCCTCGATCTCAAAAATACTGTGCGGGATCTCCTCATCTTCAATGAACGCCTCGTAGGCGGCATCAAAGAGGATGATCGCATCGGTTTTGTTTGCGTAATCCACCCATGCTTTCAGATGCGTACGTGAGAAAACTGCGCCCGTCGGATTGTTCGGCGAGCAGATATAGATGATGTCGGCATGCACAGACGGATCGGGCAGTGCTAAGAAGCCATCCTCACGGCTCGATGCGACATGGATGATCTCGTTTCCTGCAATGATGTTCGCATCGACGTAGGCAGGATATGCTGGCTCCATGATGAGAACGCGCTGATCTCTGCCGAGGATGTCAAGGATGTCGCCCAGCTCATCGCTGGCGCCGCTCGAGACGAATACATCCTCGGGCGCCAGCTGCACGCCGCGCCGCGCATAGTACGCCGCGATTGTCGCGCGCAGCTCCGGTGCGCCGCACTCGGGCATATAGCCGTGAAAGCTCTCCTGCACCGCCTGATCGTCCACGGCGTGATGCAGTGCGTCGATGACCGTGCGGCAGAGCGGCAGGGACACATCGCCGATGCCCATGCGGTAGAGATGCGTGCCGGGATGTTCGGCGAGATACGCCTTGGTCTTCTGCGCAATGTTGTAGAACAGGTAGGAGTCCTTCAACTTGCTGTAATTCATATTCGGTGTCATGCTATCCCTCTTTCCATAGTTTTCCATGCGTACCGATTCTACTCGCTTTTTCCCCGTTGTGCAAGTGTCAACCCTGCTTCATGGAAATGCTGTGACATGACACCATACACACAAGCGCGAGGATTCGTCCATAACTTTTGTCACAGAATTATCACCTCCGCATGTATACAGGTGTGCAAATTGACTTCTTACTTCATCTATGATAGTCTATGCCCCACGTCCATTAGTACAGGACATTACTCCTATATAATAGGAATCGTTTTCAGAAAGGGTTGTTGGATATGGAACGGGAAGGATCGGTCAGGATCCCCGCAGGCTGTGCGATTGCCGCACTCATCTCCAAGGAGGGGCGCATGATCCCAGGCGATGTCATCATCCGCGGAATCGCGACGATGCATGACCGCTCCAACGGGCTCGGCGGCGGGTTCGCGGCATACGGCATCTATCCGGAGCATCGGGATCAGTATGCCCTGCACATCTTCTTTGACAGCAAGGATCGCCGCAGCGTCTGCGAGGGGATTCTGCGCGAGAGCTTTGAGGTCGTTCGCGCAGAGCGCATTCCCACGCGCAAGATTCCTGCCATTACGGACGAGCCGATGATCTGGCGGTACTTCGTCTCCCCCCTGCGCTCGGTGCTCGCCGCTGCGCAGCAGGACGAGGAGGAGTACATGGTGCGCACGGTCACGAAGCTCAATGCGGAGCTTTCGGGCTGCTACGTTTTTTCCTGCGGGAAGAACATGGGCATCTTCAAGGCGGTCGGCTTCCCCGAGGATGTCGGCACGTTCTACCGCCTCGATACGTACGAGGCCTACTCCTGGACGGCGCACGGCAGATATCCGACCAATACGCCGGGCTGGTGGGGCGGCGCGCATCCCTTTGGCCTCCTCGACCGCACGATCGTGCACAACGGCGAGATCTCGTCCTATGATGCCAACCGCCGCTTTATCGAGATGTACGGCTACAAATGCACCCTGCAGACGGACACGGAGGTCATCACCTACATCGCCGACTTCCTACTCCGCCGCCAGAAGCTCTCACTCCATGAGCTCGCGGCTGTCATCGCCGCGCCGTTCTGGGATACGATCGCGCGCAAAGACCCGGCGGCGCAGAAGATCCACACGTATCTGCGCACAGTCTTTGCGGGGCTGCTCATCACGGGCCCCTTCTCCATCATCCTCGGCTACACGGGCGGCATGATGGCGCTGAACGACCGCCTGAAGCTGCGCTCGATGGTGACCGGCAGCAAGGATGACTGCGTCTGCATCGCGAGTGAGGAGGCCGCCATCCGTGCCATGGAGCCGGATGCCGAGAATATCTACGCGCCCGCCGGCGGCGAGCCGTTTATCGTCAACGTAAAAGAGGGGTGTTTCTAAATGAGTCTGAACTATCTGTACCCCGAGTTTGAAGTGCTGCGTCACCCCCGCTGCACGAAGTGCCGCCTCTGCGAAAAGGAGTGCTCCAACAAGGTGCACCACTACGACGCGACACTAAAGGTCATGGTCGCCGACGACGAGAAATGTGTGAACTGCCATCGCTGCGTCTCGATCTGCCCCGTCAAAGCACTTAAGATTGCGCGCACCAACTGCACCTACCGCGACGATGACAACTGGACGAATCAAACCATCAAGGAGATCTACAAGCAGGCAGAGAGCGGCGGCATCCTGCTGTCCTCCATGGGCAGCCCGAAGCGCATGCCGATCTACTGGGATCGCCTTCTCATCAACGCCTCGCAGGTGACGAATCCCCCCATCGATCCGCTGCGTGAGCCGATGGAGACGCGCGTGTTCCTCGGGAAAAAGCCGAACACCATCGTCCGCGACGCCGCGGGGCGCATCGACACGTCGAACCTCGCCCCGCAGCTCGAGCTGTCCATGCCCGTCATGTTTGCGGCGATGAGCTACGGTGCCATCAGCTACAACGCGCACAAGAGCCTTGCGATGGCGGCGCAGCGGCTCGGCATCTACTACAACACGGGCGAGGGCGGTCTGCACGAGGATTTCTACGCGTACGGCGACAACACGATCGTACAGGTCGCGTCGGGACGCTTCGGCGTGCATGAGCGCTACCTCAACGCGGGGGCTGCCATTGAGGTCAAGATGGGACAGGGGGCAAAACCAGGCATCGGCGGGCACCTGCCCGGCACAAAGAGCATCGGCGACGTATCGCGCACACGCATGATCCCCGAGGGCTCGGACGCAATCTCGCCCGCACCGCATCACGATATCTACTCGATCGAGGACCTGCGCCAGCTCGTCTACTCCCTGAAGGAGGCGACCAACTACACCGTGCCGATCATCGTCAAGGTCGCAGCAGTGCACAACATTGCCGCCATCACGAGCGGCATCGCGCGCAGCGGTGCGGACATCATTGCCATCGACGGTTTCCGCGGCGGCACAGGGGCTGCGCCGACACGCATCCGCGACAATGTCGGCATCCCCATCGAGCTTGCCCTCGCGGCGTGCGACAAGCGTCTGCGCGAGGAGGGCATCCGCAACGATGTCTCCCTCGTCGTCGGCGGAAGCATCCGCTCGGCGGCCGATGTCATCAAGGCGATTGCGCTCGGCGCTGACGCCTGCTATGTCGCCACGGCGGCACTCATGGCGCTCGGCTGCCACCTCTGCCGCAGCTGCCAGATCGGCCGCTGCAACTGGGGCATCGCTACACAGGATCCTGCGCTCGTCAAGCGTCTAAACCCCGACGAAGGCAGTCAGCGTCTCGTGAACCTCATGACCGCATGGCGGCACGAGATCAAGGAGATGCTCGGCGGCATGGGCATCAACTCCATCGAGGCACTGCGCGGCAACCGTCTCATGCTGCGCGGCATCGGTCTCACGGAGAAGGAACTGGAGATTCTCGGCGTTGCGCACGCAGGCGAATGAGCGGAGGGAGAACGATATGATTTCTATTGATGCAGATCATCTGGATCACAAGGCACTCAACGACCGCCTGCGCGGCATCAAGGCTCCAATTCAGCTGACGAACTGCTGCGGGCAACGGTTCATCGCGGCGGGCATGGCCCCCGTCTCCCTCTCGATCACGGGCGTGCCCGGCAACGCGCTGGGTGCCTACCTGAACGGCGGCAAGATCGTCGTGCACGGCAACGCACAGGACGCCGTCGGCGACACGATGAACGACGGCACGATCATCGTCCACGGCAGCATCGGCGACGCGGCGGGCTACGCCATGCGCGGCGGGAAAATCTACGTCAAGGGGAACGCGGGCTACCGCGCGGGCATCCACATCAAGGCGTATGAGGACAAGTCGCCGACCATGATCATCGGCGGTACGTGCGGCAGCTTCCTCGGCGAGTATCAGGCGGGCGGCACGATCATCGTCCTCGGCCTGACGGCACAGAAAAGGCCTATCGTCAGCAATTTCCCCTGCACGGGGATGCACGGCGGGACGATGTTCCTGCGCGGCAGCTGCGACGCGATCCGCTTCCCGCAGAGCGTTGAGGTGTCGCGGGCGGACGCAGAGGACATCGCCGCAATCGACGAGCGGCTGACGGAGTTCTGCACGATCTTCAGCTACGACAAGAACGTGGTCATGGAGGAGGGTTTCACGAAGATCGTTCCGAGCAGCAGCAATCCATATAAGGCACTCTATGTGACGAACTAAGGAAGCACTGATAAAATGAGCTATGCCGGATTGGCGTAGATTTTTGTTGATTGAGGCAGCAAACCAGACGCACGGCAGGGGTATATGGTTGTGCCGAATGTATTAGTGCTTTCCTAAAATATAAAAAAGACGTTGTACGGAGCTAAAAACTTCGTACAACGTCTTTTTTGTGCTCCTTCCACCGCTTGTGCGGTCCCCCTTCCCCGTGATAACGGGGAAGGCTTACAAGATAACGGCATAAAAGCTTCCCCCGTTGCTGACCTGTCGAAAAAGCAAGCCCCAAGGGGCGCAGCTGATTCGGAAACAGGTCGCATGGGAAAACGTCCCAAGAACACGAGCGTCAGCGATGTGTGATTGGTTGACGTTGACCGCTAACGGGGGAAGTGGCGAGCACAGCGAGCCGATAGGGGGACGTGCAGCAGTCCCCTTTTTATTGCAATCTCCTCGTCTATAATTTACTTCTTCTGCAATATCAGCGCACTCCCCACGGCGCGCTCCGACCCATCCGAGGGGGAGTTCAGCACATCCCCATCCGCATAGATCTCCGAGGAGCCGCCGCCGTCCAGATTGATCGCGTCGCGCACGCCGAACTGCACGAGCAGATCGGCGAACTCGGTCAGTGTCAGCCCATGACTGTGCGACTGCCGCCCATCGACGACGGCGAAGAGGATGTTCCCCTTCTGCGTCACACCGACCGCTGTACGCGGTGCACGCCCGTAGCGGATGTCACCCGGGAACTGCTCCTCGCCCGCCGTCACGTAGACACTGCCATTCTCGACAAGGCGCGGCCCCGCACCGAGCACCTGCACGGCACGATTCCACGGCTCCCCCAGATCCTCCGTCAGCACAGCGGGATCACCCACGCGCACACCTGCTGCAGCAAATGCATCCATCGACGTGCCGTGCACCGAGACGACATAGCCATCGGACGGGATCAGCGAATCATTCGTATTGATCTCCGCCACGCGCCCATTGCGAACGACATACTCAAGGCCATAGGGATTCGTCCCCGTCGATCGACCATAGGCGCGGTTGTAGATGATGAGGTTGTCCGCGCCGCGCTCGGCGTTGACCCCTGAGACGGGCAGGCTCGTCTGATCGAGCTTCACCGTGCCGTTATAGGATACCGTACCGAACACAAAGGAGTTATCGGGCATCACACCGAAGGCACTGCGGTCAAAATACGTACTGCTCACGACCGTCCCATCGATCTTCGTGATGCCGATGAGCTCTCCGCTGAGTGCAAAATAGGAGGCGTTGATTGCTGCCGACGCATTCGTATCCTGCGCGATGCCGCTCACCGTCTGCCGCCCCGGGATAACGCCGCGGGCAAGCGCGGGGCGCACGCGATAACGTGCGGGATCCGCCTCGATAAAGTACGCCGTCACCTGCCCATCCTCGTCCTCATAGACGTACTCCCGCTGCGTCAGCCCCGCGGCGAGCTGTTTCTCCTCCATGCGGGGCAGCTCTGCCTTTGCGGGGGGTGTGTCCGTATCCGTAGACGATACGGACGGACGCGGCACGCTCGCATGCCGCTGCGCAGTCAATGCGCCTTTCGGTGCAACATCGACGAAGATACGGAATGGATTCGTCAGATTCCCAATGGAATAATCCATCCCCTTCGCCAGCGCAACGGTCACATAGAAATGCCCGTAATGCCGCTCGTAGGAAATCGCCTCAATGCGAGATGTCCGCACAGCGATACGCTTGAAGAGTGCCGTATCCACATCGGCAAAATCGAGGGTGAGGGAACGCCCGTCGTCGGAGGGACGCGCCTGATAGAGCGGCATCTCCGAGAGATCGAAGACGATGCGGTCACGCGCCGCCGTGCTCGAGGAACGCAGTCCCGTCAGGGATGCTGCTGCCGCCACATAGGAGGACAGCGCCACGAGGACGACGACGGCGAGGACAGAGACTTTCTTAAAAATTTTCATTGATCGCTCCACATTCATTCCAATGAATACAACAGAAAAGGGGATGCTGTTCCAGCTCCCCTTTTTTTTTACTCTTTCATCTCTTGCGGATGGTCGGCGACAGCTGTTTCATCATCATGTCTGCAAGACCGATGCCGCCACTCTTTGCGGCCTGATTCATCAGCTCCGTGTCGCGCATATCCTCGAAAATCTTGATCGCGTTTGACTTCTTCCCAAAGAGATCGCTCTCGGGTACAGTCGCGCGCATCTGCTTATACATCATACTGAGGAACATTGCCTCGAACCCTTCGCACGCCTCGCGCAGCTTCTTCTGCTGCAGCTCGTCCGCCGTCATGGGATTCTTTGGCACGTAGCCCGTCTGCGCGGTCTCGCTCGTGCGGCTCTGCACAGCATCTGCCTTGCGCTGCAGCTCATCGAGCGTCGCCTTGAACGACTTTCCCTCGGCACTCATGCGCGCCGCATCATAGGAGGTCTGTGCCGCGTTGCCGAGCAGTGAACCATCTCCGATTGGCTGTATGGTCATATCACTGTCTCCCTTTATACAATATCCAGCTCGGCGTGCAGTGCGCCTGCCGCCTTCATCGCCTGTAAAATCGAAATTGTGTCGCGCGGTGTCGCACCGACCGTGTTGAGTGCGCCGACGATGTCGCTGACGTTTGTCGTCGCCGGCAGAACAATCGTATTCCCCTTTGTCTCCGACGCCTGAATGTCAGGACTGTCTGTCACGACGGTATTGCCGTAGCTGAACGGTCCCGGCTGCGAGACATCGGGGTTTCCCTGGATGCGGATGGTCAGCCCACCCTGCGTGATCGCACACGCATCAACGGAGACATCGCCTCCCATGATGATCGTTCCCGTACGCTCGTTGACCACAACGCGCGCAATGTTGTCGGGACGTACCGGCAGATCCTCGATCGAGGCAACAAAGCCGACCACGTTGCCGCGATAGTACGAGGGCACGGCAACATCCACACGTCCCGGGTTCGTCGCCTGGGCAATGTTCCCGTACTGCGCATTGATGGCACCTGCGACGCGTGCCGCCGTCGTGAAGTCCGACTTTGCGATGGAGAGCGCGATATGCCCATCCGTGCCGATGTCATCCTCCACCGTGCGCTCGACGATGCCCGCATTCACGGCGATACCGACTGTCGGGAATGCCTTCGTCGTGCTGCTGCCGCCGCTCGATGCGGAGAAGCCACCCGTAGAGACTGCGCCCTGTGCCACGACGTAGACCTCGCCATTGCCCGCACGCAGCGGTGTCTGGAGGAGCGTTCCGCCGCGCAGGCTCTTCGCGTCACCGATGGAGGAGACCGTCACATCGAGGCTGTCGCCCTCGCGTACGAACGGCGGAAGCGTCGCCGTCACCATGACGGCAGCCACGTTCTTCAGCTTGATGGACGACGCATTGACATTGATGCCGTAGCTGACAAGCATATTGGCGATGGACTGCACCGTCTCACCTGAGCTCGAGCCGTCGCCCGTCCCCTCAAGTCCGACGACAAGACCATAGCCCATGAGCTGGTTGCTGCGCACGCCCTGCACTTTCGTGATGTCCTTGATGCGCGTCACGGCGGAATCCGCCGCGGCAACGCCCGGCAGAGCCCCGATGAGGAGCGCAAGGAGGAGCAGAAGGACGGATATTTTCTTCATAAAGAGCGCCTCCCGTCAGAAGAGAATATTGAAGATCTGCGTGAGGATGCCCTGCCGCTGCTTCGCGTTGAGCGGTCCCTTGCCGTCAAAGCGCACGGTAGCATCCGCGACACGCGTCGAGAGCACCGTATTCGATGCGGAGATGTCCTCGGGGCGGCAGATGCCGCGGAACGTGATCTTGTGCTCGTTGCGGTTCTGCCATATCGACTGCGTTCCCTCGAGGACGAAGTTGCCCGCCGGCGTGATCTCTGAGATCGTGACGGTGACATTGCCCGCGACACGATTCGTCGCCGAGGCGGATCCCTTTGCGGTGAACTTATCCGAGCCGCTCGCCGATGCCACCTGGAGGAAATCAAAGATGCCGATACCGCCGCCGAGCTTCACCGAGCCGCTCTTCTCGTTCGAGCTGTTGCGCGTCGCCGAGGTCGTCGTCGACTCGCTGATGACGATGGTCACAATGTCGCCGACGTTCGATGCCCGGTGGTCGGTAAACACGGACTTCGTCGTATAGCCATTGGCGTTTTTCCACAGGGATTCCGCCGCTGCGGTCGGTGCAAAACTTGCCGCCGCAAGCGTGGCGGCGAGCACGCCCGCTAGCCATTTTTCTTTACGCATGATGAACTCCTTATGGAACTCTCTCTATCCTGCTGCAGATCATGCAATAATCTGAACCGTCTTCTCGTCGACTACACGCCCGCGCATGATCTTCCCCGATCGTGCATTGCGCACGCGGATCACATAGCCGATGCGTCCCGCCTCCAGTGCTACGCCCTCTGCGCGGATCGTGATGCCGCCATTCTCCGCGACGAGCGTCACAGGACTGCCCGCAGTCAAGACGCGCGGCATCGCGAGGAGGGTTGGCGTGATGACCGTGCCCTTGCGGATGTAGCGTCCCGCGACGCGTCCCGCGAGACGGTCAAAGTCCGTGACCGTCGTCTCAGGCAGGGTATCCACCGCGCTCTCCTCGACGTGCGCATTGGCAGGCGTGATCGCCTCGTCCATGCGAATGTCCGTCATCGCGACGAGCACATGGTCATAGACCGTGACCTGATAGTAGCACGCGGCGCGCCGCTGCAGTACACCGTCCACATAGACGGTAATGGCGGCGGGGAACTCCCGCCCGTAGGGAACGCCGCGCGGGAAGGCGACAACGGCTGTCACCTCGCCTGCCGGCAGACGCATCGTCCCCGCCCGGTGCTGGAGATGCACCTCGTGGCGGCGCGTCTCACCGACCGCGGCGAGCTGCTCCTCGATCTTCTGCTGCGCGAGCTCCGCAAGCTGTGCGGCGGAAAGGACGTTCGGGAAGCGGACGGCCTGCCCGTCCCCGTAGGAGGCAGCAAACCCCGTACCCGTCCACAAAAAAGCGAATAAGCCACTCCATAGGAATAGAATGGCTGTAAAAATTCTGTGCCGAATCAACGCTTCAGCTGGTTCGCGATCTCCAACATCGAGTCGGAGGTCGTGATCGCCTTGGAGTTGGACTCGTACGCACGCTGGGAGACGATCATGTTGACCATTTCCTCCACGATCTGCACGTTGCTCATCTCGAGTGTGCCCTGCGTCAGCGTCCCTGCACCGTCCTCGCCCGGGTTCGACTCAATCGCCTCGCCCGATGCATCGGAGACGACGAAGAGATTCTTGCCGACGGACGTCAGCCCTGCGGGGTTGACAAAGCGGGCAAGCGTGATCTGTCCCGCCTCCTGCTGCTGGTTCTGCCCTGCCTCACGGTAGGAGACACGGCCATCGCCGGAGATCGTGATGGAGTCCAGCGGTGCATTCTGCCCGATCGTAATGCCGTCGGCGAGCAGGTATCCGTCCGTCGTGACCATGCGGCGGTCGCTGTCGAGCTTCCATGTGCCGTCACGCGTGTATGCGGTCGTCCCGTCGGGCATCGTGACGCGGAAGAATCCCTCGCCTTGGATGCCGATGTCGGTCGGGTTATCCGTCGTCTGAAGTGCGCCCTGTGTAAAGACGCGCTGGGTCGCCGCCAGACGTGTTCCAAGACCGATCTGCAGTGCCGTCGGGTACTGCGAATCCGCGCCGTTTCGTGCGCCCGCCTCACGGAGCGTCTGGTAGACAAGATCCTGGAACTCGGCACGTACCTTCTTGCCGCCGTAGGTGTTGACGTTGGCAATATTGTGCGCGACGACATCCATCTGGGACTGCTGCGCCTTCATGCCGGACGCCGCAGACCAAAGTGCTCGCATCATAGTCGATGTCCCCCTCCAAGAATTTTGGATGACAGTTTACTCACTTTTATATCGGAAGTTTTGATGAATCTCTTAAGTGTTTTTAACTCGTACGTCCGACATCGTTGACTGCCTTGTCGAGCAGGGCATCCTGCGTCTGCACAGCCTTTGAGCCTGCCTCATAAACGCGGTAGTTGTTGATGAGCTCGACCATCTCCGTGACGACGCTCGTGTTCGACATCTCGAGCATCCCCTGCTCAATGACGCCCGTCGCCTGCTGCGGCTGTGCCCCGGGCTGAGGTTTATAGAGGTTGTCGCCCTCCTTGATGACCGCCTTTTCCTCATCGAACTGGACGAAGCCGAGCTGCGCGATCTGTCTGCCGTTCGCATAGATGCGCCCGTCGCTCGACACCGTCACGTTTCGCGCATCGGCGGGAATCGTGATCGGCTGTCCCTGCGGCGAGAGCACGGCCTGTCCGCGCACATTCTGAAGCTGCCCCGTAGAAGAGCGGTAGAAGCTGCCGTCGCGCGTGTAGCGCTGTCCCTGCGGCGTATCAATGATGAAATACCCCTGCCCCGAGATGCCGAAGTCGTAGGTGTTCCCCGTCGTCTGGAGTGCCCCCTGAATGTGATCGGTCGCGATCTCATCCACGGCGGAGCCGAGGCCAAGCGTGCCGACGATCGGCGCACCCGAGCGGATGCGGAACCCCTTAAAGCTCGTCACATCCGTGTCTGCCGCGTGGTCATTGATGCGGCGCAGCAGCATCGGCTCGAACTCACGCACCGCCATATCGTCGCGCTTGTAGCCTGTCGTCGCGGCGTTGGCGAGGTTATTCGCGATCATATCCGTGTGCTTCGTCTCTGTAATCATGCCGGAGGCGGCGATATAGAGTCCTCTCCACATAGCGTTTCCCTCTTTTCCCGAACGAAATATACTCTCCTATGTTAATTTCGCTGTAAATTTCGTTTTCCCTCTATTTATTTATTTCTTACGTCCAAACGATGTGTTCGTCGCCTTGCCGTCGAATTTATCGAAAATATCGAGAGCCTTGCCGCAGCCGAGGACAACGCAGGACATGGGGTCATCGGCGACAATCGTCGGCGTCCCCGTCTCGCGCAGTATGAGCTCTGCCATGCCATAGAGCAGAGCGCCGCCGCCCGTCAGAACGATGCCGCGATCCATGATGTCGGCAGCGAGCTCCGGCGGTGTCTCCTCGAGCACCTTTTTCACGCAGTCCACAATGCGCATGACCGAGGTCTCGATGGCGGACGACGCCTGCGCCGTGGAGATGGTAATGTTCTTCGGCAGCCCCGAGAGGAGGTCGCGGCCGCGGATCTCCATCTGCTCGCGCCGCGCCGCCGTATATGCCGCGCCGACGCGGATCTTGATCTCCTCCGCCGTGCGCTCGCCGATGAGCAGGTTGAACTCGCGCTTGACATAGTCGATGATGTCCTCATCGAAGGTATCGCCCGCGACGCGGATACTCGCGCTCGTCACAACACCGCCGAGACTGATGACGGCGATGTCCGAGGTGCCGCCGCCGATGTCGACGACCATCGAGCCCTGTGCCTCCACGATGTCAAGGCCCGCGCCCATCGCTGCTGCGAGCGGCTCCTCGATGAGCTGGATGTGGCGCGCGCCCGCCTGCTCAGCGGCTTCCTGTACGGCACGCTGCTCCACCATCGTCACCCCCGAGGGGATGCAGATCATGATGCGCGGACGAAAGACTATGCTGCGTCCAACCACCTTGTCGATGAAGAAGCGCAGCATGCTCTCCGTGATGTCATAGTCCGCAATCACGCCGTCGCGCAGCGGGCGGATGGCGATGATATTGCCGGGCGTACGCCCGATCATCTGCCGTGCCTCCTCGCCGATGGCGAGCACCTGATTCGTATCACGGTTGACCGCCACGACCGACGGTTCCTTCAGGACAACCCCCTTCCGCTTCACATAGACGAGCACATTTGCCGTCCCCAGATCAATTCCTATGTCCATTGACATACCAAACATGTATGGAAATCCCCCTAATCAACGATCCTCCTTAGAATCGTCCTGCTTTTCTTCTTCCGGAACCAGCGACTGGCGGATCGCACTCAGCGATTGCTTGAGTGCATCCGTGTACGGGCCGCGCAGATCCCTGTCGTCCCATGTACTCTGCGTAACATAGGCGATGATCGTATCCAAAAAGGAGACGACCATCTCCGCGACATACGCCTGCGAGACCTCGTTGGTCTTGAGATAAACCTCCTTGCTGCGCAGTTCAAAGGCAATGCGGTCGATGTAGTGCTCGCCCTCAATGAGATAGCCGAGCGCGCGCAGCCGCAGCCCCAGTTCCCTCGCCTGCGCGGCGTCCTTCGCCGACGATGTGCGGTCATTGGCGAGCTTCTCTACCACAGCCCACGCCTCTTCGCACAATTTCCCCACGGCATCGAGCACATTGTCCCGCGCGTGTTTTTTGCGCCACAGCACATCGCGTACCGACAGTTTTTTCTGCTCCTCCATGGTTGCCCTCCGCTTCTATTTACATTCCCTAAGCTGTAATCTTCATTATATGTTTTTCATTCCGTATCGTCAACATCATTCCCTGCTCATGAGGAAAGATTTGCATTTCCCCCTCCCTTCCATGTAAAATAGAGGAACATTATTGTCACGAGTGGGAGGATATACTATGGCTGAACTACTAAGAGAGGGGCCGCGCCTCATCCTGCGCCGCGCCGCCGAGGAGGACATCGACTATATATGTGCCCTGCAGGAGGACGCGGACAACAGGAACTACATCGTTCCGTTCACGCGCGAAGAGCACACGATCATTATCACGCAGGCAAAAGCCGCCCTCGACATCATTGTCGAAGAGCGCGGCAGCGGGGAGCGCGTTGGCTATCTGCACGTCGGCGGGCTACTGCTCCCGTCCAAGGAACAGGAGTGGACGCACGTCGTCATCGCAAAGAAGGGGCTCGGCTACGGGCACGAGACGATGAAGCTCCTCAAGGCATGGGCGTTTGAGGACATGGGCGCACACCGCGCATGGCTCGACTGCAAGGACTACAACGCGCGTGCCCTCCACCTCTATGAGAGCGAGGGCATGGTGCGCGAGGCACTCATCCGCGAGACCATTCTCTATCAGAATACCTACGAAAACCTCGTCATTCTCGGCATCCTCGACCGCGAGTATGCCGCGCGCAAGCGTGCGGGGCTTGAGCTAGAGGGAGGGCAGCCGCATGACGGACGATGAACTCATCGCGCGTGCCGCTGCCGCACGCGCACGCGCCTACGCTCCGTACTCCGGCTTTGCCGTCGGTGCGGCACTCCTCACCGAGAGCGGCAACGTCTACGAGGGCGTCAACGTCGAGAACGCCTCCTACCCCGTCGGCATCTGTGCCGAGCGCGCCGCCCTCGCGGCAGCGATCAGCCACGGCGAGCGGCGTTTTGCAGCACTCGCCGTCATCGCGGACAGCCCCGACGTCTGTGCGCCCTGCGGCATGTGCCGGCAGATGCTTATGGAGTTCCCCATCCGCCGCATCCTGCTTGCAAACACGGCGGGTGCGGTGCGCGTCATGACCCCCGCCGAGCTATTGCCCTGCGCCTTTGGGGCGGCGGCACTGCCTGCAAAGGAGGAACACGATGAAATTTCTCATCGTTGACGACTCGCGCCTCGTGCGCATGAAGCTCAAAGCGGAGCTCTGTGACCGCGGCCACAGCGTCGTCGAGGCACGCGACGGAGAGGAGGCGCTCGCGCGCGTCGACGCCGACGCACCCGATGCAGTATTCCTCGACCTCATCCTGCCGAAGCTCGACGGCATCAGCGTTCTGCGGCGCCTGCACGCTGCGCGGCCGCAGCTTCCCGTCACCATCCTCTCCACCGCCGCCACGGAGGAGAACATCGCCGCCGCAGAGGAGTGCGGCGCGCTCCTCTTTATCCGAAAGCCATACGCGGACAGCGAGATCACCGCCGCCATCGGCAAGATGCGGCGGCGCCTGGAGGACGTATGACCGAGCTGCATGCAACGTATATGGAGAGCTTTCTTGCGGGGCTGTCCGCCTATGCCCACATCACGGCGACGGCGAAACAGGCAGCGGAAGATCCGCCCTACATCACCATATCCCAGCATCTCACGATGAACGGCAGTCCGCTCATCGTCGCGCTCGCCGCCTCGCTCGACACATTTTACGCGCTCGCCTCGGGATACAGCGGCATCTCCCTCAGCGGCATGGGTGACCTCGCCGTCGATGCTGCCTGCGAGCTGTTCAACGTCATCAACGGACATTTCTCCTCACAGATGCGCGCGCACGGCTCTGCCGTCTCCATCATCGACCCGCCGCGCCATGCGCTCGGCAGCGCTGTGCCCGCCGCGCCCCTGTTCAGTCTCTCCATCGCGTGTCCGTCCGGCACGATGCAGCTCATGGCATCGCGCGAAGAGTTTCTTACATAACTATTGATTGCTTCTCTCATGAAAGGAGTCCCTCTTGTTTACATCTCTGCAGTCCCTTGACGTCAAGGCACTCGTCGAGCTCCTTCTCGTCCCGACGTGCATCGTTCTCGGCGCACTCACCGTCGGCATCATCACCGACCGCCTCATCCGCCGCTACATCAACCATCACCTTGCGGTCGATGAGAGCACGTGGAAATACGTCTTTATCCGCTCCATGCACGGCGTGCCGATCTTCTTCAGCTTCATCATCGGCCTCTACTGGGCGATCGATGCCGTCGAGATCTCGCCGACCCTGACGAAAATGCTGTCCTATCTGCTCTTCACGAGCAACGTCATCACCATCACGCGTGTCCTTGCGCGTACGGTGGACGGCGTCGTCACCATGTACTTTGAGCGGTCGAACAAGGATCTCCCGAAGACCACGCTGCTCAACAACATCCTCATCGGCGTCATCTACGTCATGGGTGTCCTCGTCATCCTCCAGTACTACGGCATCTCCATCGCGCCCATCCTCACGGCCGCTGGCGTCGGCGGCATGGCGGTCGCCCTCGCCCTGCAGGAGACGCTCGCCAACATCTTCGCGGGGCTGCACCTCATCCTCTCGAAGCAGATCCGCATCGGCGACTACATCCGCCTCGGCACAGGCGAGGAGGGACGTGTCACTGACATCGCATGGCGTTTCACCACCATCGTCCCCGTCGGTGCAAGCAACACCGTCGTCATTCCGAACAAGACCATTGCAGGCGCGAACATCACGAACTTCAGCCTGCCCACGCGCAGCCTCAACATCAGCGTCCCCGTCGGTGTCGCCTATGACAGTGATCTCGCGCTGGTCGAGCGCGTCACCATCGAGACGGCAAAGGAAGTGCTCGCGCGCGTTGACAACAACCCCAACGCCGAGCCGCTCGTGCGCTATACGAAATTTAACGACTCCTCCATCGACTTCGCCGTGATCCTGCCGTCGAGCCAGTTCGACCAGCAGGGACTCATCATCCACGATTTCATCAAGGCACTCACCGATCGCTACCGTATCGAGGGCATCGACATCCCCTACCCCATCCGCACAGTCATCCAGGAACAGGAGGATGCACCCGCAGAGACACCTGCCCCGACAAAGGCACAAAATGCATGACGCGTTGTCCATGCGAAGTAGCTGCTCATAGTATCTAATGGAACATCACACATCCGTCCACTCTTATCCACAGAATGCACAGGGTTTCCCTAGGGAAACTGTGGATAACTACAACCCGTTGTCATGCCCCCTCAAGCCGCATGACAGCGGGTTTTTTTATGAAAGTCCCATGCTGTTCCTAAAAATCCTTGTGGATAACTTTGTGCACAAACAACTATATGTAGATTTTCTATTGACGTTCATACACAAGATGTTGTATAATTCTACTCGCAGCGGCACAGAGTTGCAAACGCTAACAAAGACCCGCCGCCGCGCGGGAAAAGGAGAATGAAGCATGATCGTCAACGACATCAACGTCACCGTCAACGGACTTTCGGACATCACCCCGCACGAGGTTGAGAACTACATCGCCTACATCGAGGGGCAGACCAACGAGAAGCTCGACCGTCTCTCCATTACGGGAGCGGACGACGGCCGCGTCACCCTCGGCTACGAGATGCGTCAGCCGAAGTTCGAGCGTATCCGCCGCATCACGGGCTACCTCGTTGGCACGACGGATCGCTGGAACAACGCAAAGCAGGCAGAAGAGCATGAGCGTGTCAAGCACGGACTCCACTGAGATCCGTATCGCAGGGATTGCACGCGACTCCATCGTCGACGGTGAGGGGATACGGCTAACCGTCTTTACCCAAGGCTGCCCGCGCCGCTGTCCCGGCTGTCACAACCCTGATACACAGCCGACGGACGGCGGACGGGTCACCACCGTCGGCGCGGTGCTTCAAGACCTCGACGCCAATCCTCTTCTCACAGGGCTCACCCTCAGCGGCGGTGAGCCCTTTCTGCAGCCCGCAGCACTGCTTCCTCTCGCACGCGCGGCGCACGAACGGGGTCTCGATGTCTGGAGCTACACAGGCTACACCCTTGAGGAGCTGCGTGCACAGAAAAACCCCGCCGTGGATGCCCTCCTAGACGAGCTCGACGTCCTCGTCGACGGCGACTACCGCGAGGAGGAGCGCGACCTCACCCTCCATTTTCGCGGCTCGCGCAACCAGCGCGTCATCGATCTCGCTGCAACGCGCGCGACGGGGCGGCTGACCCTGCGGTACACAGATGAATAATGGCCATACGGAATACCCCGCATAGGAACAGAACGCTTCCACGCGGGGTATTTCCTATAAAAAACATTGCAATTCCTCCAAAAATTGGTATTATGAACAGGAGAGAATGAATTTATCGGGAGGAAATAAGTATGGCAACAAAGACAACACGAGCGCAAAACCTGAAAAAGGCACAGGATTTTGCACTGAGCATCGACGCGACCACGGAGATCGGAATGCTCGAGATCTCAGCAACGCAGGCGATCCGCGTCTCGATCATCCGCTCGCGCGGGCGGCGCTATACTGCCATCACACCATTCTGGCGCAAGAAGAGCGATGATATGTGGAAACCGAAGGCTCCCGTTTGGGTGCCCGCAGAGCACACGGGCGAAATCGCAGACTATTTGGCACGCGCTACAAAAAAGATTCATGAAAAAGAGGAATAAAGTCGCCCCACATGCAAAAGATCGGCATGTGGGGTTCTTTTTTGTGTACAAATACAGATGATATTTCTCAGGGAAATATCGCCAAGATGAGTCCGCCCGCTGCAATCATCGCAATCGCGATTCCATGCGCGAGGCTGATCTTTTCGCCAAAGATTATGGCGGCAAGCACAACGGCAAAGACGACACTGAGTTTGTCGATCGGCGCGACCTGTGAGACGGCTCCCTCCTTGAGTGCCATGAAGTAAAAGAGCCACGAGAGCGCGCCCGCGATGCCGCTGAGAAAGACAAAGGCGAGTGCCTTCGTGTCGGCGAAGACCTGTGACAGATTTCCCGCATGTCCCTCGGCGACAACCACCCCCATGAGGAACAGAGCCATGATGACGGCGCGCACTGCCGTCGCGGCACTGCTGTCAAGCCCTGTAAGTCCTGCCTTGCCGAAGATCGAAACGAACGCCGCGCACAGTGCCGAAAGCAGCGCATAGATGAGCCATAAACGCATGGATTTCCCCTCCCTACGAGGAATTGAATGGATCGCTGATAAAATGAGGTATGCCGTCTTGACGCGTCTTTTTGCCCTCACTTCGGCGGAAAATCTACGCCAATCCGACGGATTTCATTTTATCAGCACTTCCTTTCCCTCGACAGTATAGCACACATCGACAAACATGACTTTCAAAATCCCTCCCAATCGTGTAGAATAAGAAAGAACTATGGGGGGGATTTTCATGATACGACAGGCAGCAGCGCAGGACATCCCAGAGATGCTGCGCATCTACGACGCGGCACGCGCAGCGATGCGCGCGGTGGGCAACCCTACGCAGTGGAGCGGCGGCTATCCCGCAGAGGAACTTCTCCGTACGGACATCGCGCGCGGCGTGAGCTATGTCCTGCAAGATGCAGGCGCCACGCCTCATGCCGTCTTTGCCCTCATCGCGGGCGACGATCCGACCTACACGCACATCGAGAATGGCGCATGGCGCGACGATACGCCGTACGCCACCCTCCACCGCGTGGGCAGCGACGGCTCGCACCGCGGCACATTCCGCGCCGTATTGGACTTTGCACGCACACAGTACAGCCATCTGCGTGCCGATACACACGAGGACAATCACCCCATGCAGCATCTATTGTGCGCGGCTGGATTCGTCTTCTGCGGCACGATCTATGTCGCGGATGGCACACCGCGTCGCGCCTATGAATGGATAAAGGAGTCTCACCCATGATCGAATGCGTCACCGTCGGCGATATGATCCCGACCAATTCCTATTTCTACATCGACGACGCGTCAAAGCACGGCTTTCTCATCGACGCGGGCGCGGAGGGCGGCCGCCTCGCTGCATACGCCGCAGAGCGCGGCTGGACGATCGAGCGGCTGCTCCTCACACACTGCCATTTCGACCACATCGGCGGCGTGGACGACTTCCGCGCGCGCATCCCCTGCTCCGTTTGCGCTGCCGAGGAGAGCCAGCGCTACTGCAGCGACCCGAACTGGAATCTCTCCACATGGGGCGGTGCGCCCGTGACGCTCGCCGATGTGGAGACGTTCGCCAACGGCGCGCACATCGCACTCGCAGCAAATCCTGCGCTGTCACTTGAGGTGCGCTATACGCCGGGGCATACGACGGACTCCTGCATCTTTTACAGCGCACACGACGGTATCGCGTTCGTCGGCGACACGATCTTTTTCGCGAGCGTCGGGCGCACAGACTTCCTGGGCGGCGACACGTCGGCACTCTGGGAGAGCATTCGGACGCAGGTCTTTACCCTGCCGCCCGATACAGTGCTCTACTCGGGGCACACGGAGCCGACGACGGTCGGCGATGAGCTGGCACGCTATCGCCGATGAACGCTCATGAGTTTATGGCGTCGCTCGCACAGGGCACGCCGCCGCAGATCTACCTCCTCGCCGGGGAGGAACCGTACTACATCCGCCGCGCCGAGGAAGCGATCCTGCGCCGTCTCCTGCCCGATGCCGCCGAGCGTGCAGACGCGCTCATCCGCTATGAGGAGATGCCCGCCATCGACGCGCTGGCCGAGTCACTGGAGACCGCCCCCTTTTTCACGGACAAGATCGTCGTCCTCGTCCATGACGCCGCCGTCTTTCGCGCGGGAAAAAAGGCGGCGGAGGGCGATACACCTGCGCCGAAGGACGCTGCGGCGGAGCGTCTTCTCGCCCTCCTGACGAACCTCCTGCCGACGACCTATATCGTATTTACCCTCAATGCAAAGCCCGACAAGCGGCGCAAACTCTATCAGACAGTGCAGAAGGCGGGGCGCATCCTCGAGAGCGAGGCCGTGCGCCCGTGGAACGTCGAGGGATGGCTGAACGAGCGTCTGCGCGAGATGGGGCGCTCCATGCAGCGCGAGGCGCGCACATTTTTTCTGAATGTCGTCGGCATGATGCAGACGATCTCACTGGAGTTTCTCGACCGGCAGCTGGAAAAGCTCACGCTCTACACCGACAACAAACAGTTCACGGAGGCGGATCTGCGCGCGGCGTTCTCGGAGATGCCCGAGGTCTCCGTCTTTGCGCTCATGGATGCCATCAGCGCGCGCGACGTGCGGCGCGCCATGGATCTCCTCGCTCGCTGCCGCGCAGACGGCGTGCACTTCACCGTACTGCTCGCCCTCCTGACGCGGCACGTCCGCCAGCTCTGGCAGGCGCGGCGCCTCCTCGCGAGCGGAACACCACCCAAGGGGCTCGGCAAGACCATGGGGCTGCACCCCTTCATCGCCGAAAAACTCGGCGGACACGCGCGCGGCTTTCGAGAATCCACGCTGCGGGATGCCGTCCTCGCCCTCGCCGATGCCGACTACCTGCTGAAGACGGGACAGGCGGGCGACGAACTGCTCGAGGACATCATCATCCGCTTGTGCCGCAAATAATTTCTCCATATAAGAAAGAAGGCATTATTGTTATGATATCGTACGATGATCGTTTTTTCTCCGTCCGGAATACCACGCGGATGGCGCTCTGCATCGCGCTGATCTGCGTGAGTGCCTATATCGCCATTCCCGTCCCCTTCATGGCACCGCTGACGATGCAGACCTTCGTCATGTGCCTCGCGGCACTCGTCCTGACCCCGCGCCAGACCGCCGTCGTGCTCATCGGCTACACACTGATCGGCGCGATTGGCCTGCCCGTCTTTGCGGGCGGTGTCGGCGGACTCGGCATCATCATGGGACCGCGCGGTGGCTTTTTCATCGGGTTTCTTGTCGCCTATACACTGATGAGCCTCCTCAAGGGACATAAGCCCTCCTTTCCACGCTACGCCCTCGTCGGCGCGCTCATCAGCGTCCCCATCACATATCTCTTTGCGACGCTGTGGCTGACCATTCTCTTCGGCGATAAATTCGTCGGCATTAGCGCCGCCTTTATGGCGCTCGTCCAGTTCATCCCGGGCGATCTCATCAAAGCCGTTGCTGCAGCAGCGCTCGGCGTGACACTTAATCGGCGGCTTCGCTATTTCTAAAAAGATACAGACAAAAAGAACCTGCCATAGGTCATAAAATCTATGGCAGGTTCTTGTCTTACCGGGAGGATCAGGTCTCGTCTTTCGGTACCATGTCCTCATCCTTGAGTGTGCCCGCACGCGCACGGTCGGCAAACTCTGCCGTCGCGGTAAAGAGCACGTCGGTCGAGCTGTTGAGCGCCGTCTCACAGGAATCCTGCAGAACGCCGATGATAAAGCCGACGCCGACGACCTGCATCGCAATGTCGTTGCTGATGCCGAACGAGGAGCAGGCAACGGGGATGAGGAGCAGCGATCCGCCCGCAACGCCCGATGCGCCGCACGCGCCAACGGTGGCGACAAGGCAGAGCAGGAGTGCCGTCGGCAGATCGACCGCGATGTTCAGCGTATATGCTGCTGCGAGGGAAAGGACGGCAATCGTGATCGCCGCGCCGCTCATGTTGATCGTCGCGCCGAGCGGGATGGAGATGGAGTAGACGTCCGGGTTCAGTCCGAGACGCTTGCACAGCTGCATATTGACGGGGATATTCGCCGCCGAGCTGCGCGTAAAGAACGCGTAAATGCCACTCTCGCGCAGCGTTGTGATAACAAGGGGGAACGGGTTGCGGCGAATGTGCAGCCAGACGATGATCGGGTTCATGATAAGCGCAACAGAGAAGAATGCCCCGAGGAGGACGGCGAGCAGATGCAGATAGCTGACAATCGCATCCGTGCCATTCGTGCCGACCGCGTCCGCCACGAGTCCCATGATACCGAACGGGGCAAAGCGGATGACCCAGAGGACGATCTGCGTCATGACGACGGCAAAGTCGCGCACGGTATTCTTTGTCGTTGCATTTGCCTTCTGCAGGGCGACGCCTGCAAGAATACTCCACGCGAGGATGCCGATGTAGTTCGCGTTTGCAATGGCGTGGAGTGGATTGTCAACGACGTTGAGGATCAGATTGTGAACAACCTCGACGATGCCGCTCGGCGGTGTAACCGACGCCTCTGCCACGACGAGGTGGAGAGACGAGGGAAAGGCAAACGAGAACGCTACGGCGACGATGGACGCAAGGAACGTCGCGATAACGTAGAGGCGCACGATGGGCTTGAGCGCTGATCCCGCACCGACCGTGCGCTGCGCCATGGCATTCATGACGAGCACAAAGACGAGGATCGGTGCGACGCCCTTCAGGGCACGCACGAACACGTCGCCGAACACGGCGACGAGTGGGATTGCGGCGGGCGCATAGAGCGCGATGAGGATACCGATGATAAGTCCGACCGCGATGAGCTTGATGAGTGCCGTCTCACGGTATTTGCGGCTGATACTTCTGAACAAAAAATCTCCTCCTTAGGGAATCGATGATGGGATATAAAAAACATCCGTTATTATAGCAGAATGGGCGTGTCTTGTCACGCCCCCGTCAACATCAGACCTACTGTATTCTGATTAGGCTTCTGCATTCTGCATCATGGACGGAGATCCTCCCTCCTCCTGCTGCAGCTCCTCGATGTACCGCGCCACGGCATTCTGCCACGGGGGCAGGCGGCGGAACCCCGCCGCATCGAGACTCTTCTTGCTGAGGCGCGAGTTCAGCGGGCGCACCGCCTTTGTCGGATAGCTGTGCGTGGGCACAGAGGTAACGCTCACCGCCTTCCCTGCCGCACGGAAGACCTCAGCAGCGAACTGCGCCCACGAGCAGAAGCCCTCGTTGGTCGCGTGGTAGATGCCGTACTTCTCCGATGCAATCATATCGGCGAGCAGCGGAGCGAGGTCATGTGTATAGGTCGGTGAGCCAACCTGATCGCCGACGACGGAGAGACTCTTGTGCTCCTGCGCGAGGGTCAGCATGGTCTTGACAAAATTCTTGCCGTGGATGCCGAACACCCACGAAATGCGGACGATGAAGTACTGGGAGAGATGCGCCATGACCGCCTCCTCGCCCATGAGCTTCGACGCACCGTAGACGTTGCGCGGTCCCGTCATATCATCCGTCTCATACGGCGTCGTGCCCGTCCCGGGGAAAACGTAGTCCGTACTGATGTAGAGGAGCCTGATCCCGCGCTCCGCGGCAAGACGTGCGAGGATCTCCGTCCCCGCCGCATTGATGAGACGGCAGCGAGCAGGCTCGTCCTCTGCCTTGTCCACGGCGGTGTATGCGGCTGCATGGAGGATGGCGTCCGGCTCGGTCGCCTCGATGACGGCACGCATGACATTCTCGTCCGACAGCGGAAAGAGCTCCGAGGAGACGCCGTGTACCTCGTGCCCGCGCGCACGGAACTCCTTCACGCAGTCATAGCCGAGCTGTCCCGTCGCTCCCGTGATGAGAATTTTCATCGCAATCCGTCCTTTCTTTTCCATGCGTATTATCCGTGATTTCTTGCTCTTATTGTATCACAAAGGCGCCGCCCATGGGCGACGCCTTTTCAGTATACACTATGATTTAAGTGTCGGCATCACAAGGGAGATGGCAGTCCCCTGCCCCTCTGCGCTCTTCACCGCGATGCGGATGCCATGCTGCTCGGCGATCCATCGGGCGATCGAGAGACCCAGCCCAGAGCCGCCCGTCTCCTTCGTACGCGAGGAGTCCACGCGGTAGAACCGCTCGAAGATATGCGCCTGATGTTCCGGCGCGATACCGATGCCGTCGTCCGAGAGCGTCACCGTGACGGATTTGCCGTCCGCTGCCATGATGGACGACGCACGGATGTGACCTCCGGCAGGCGTGTACTTTCTGCTGTTTTCGAGGAAGATGCGGAAGAGCTGACGCAGGAGAACGGGATCGGCGCTGACCACCGCTTCGTCGTTCCTGTCCAGAACCACCTCGTGCGAGCTCGTCACCATCTGCATCTTTTCCATCGTATCCGAGAGAATCTCCGCAAGAAGCACCGTCTCCTTGTGCACTGCCTGACGCTTCTGGTCGGCACGCGCGAGGAAGAGCAGCTTTTCGATGAGCTGCTGCATATTCTCCGCCTCAGAGCGGATCGCCGTGATGCCCTCCTCGAGGATCTCCTTATCCTCACGCCCCCAGCGCGAGAGCATGTCGGAGTATCCGAGGATGACCGTCAGCGGCGTGCGCAGCTCATGGGAGGCATCCGAGACAAACCTCTGCTGCTGGACAAAGCCCTCCTGCAGACGCTCAAGCATTCGGTTGAACGTACGCGCCAGCTCCGAGAGCTCATCGCGCGCGCGCGGGATCGTGAGACGCTGTCCGAGGCGCTCCACCTCGATGCTGCCCGCCGTCCGCGTGATCGCGCGAATCGGTGTCAGAATGCGCCGACTGATGAAATGCCCTGCGATGAGCGCGAGCACAAAGCAGATCGCAACGGTATAGAAGAGCAGCCGCTGCAGCGAGTAGAAAAAATCCTTTTCCGTCGTAATCGTGCGAAAAAAATGAATCCGATAGGTGGTGCCGCCGTACTCGATCGTACGCTGGGCATGATAGACTGAGCCGTTGCGGAACTCGGAGACCTCCATCTCGGGGTCTGCCCAGAACGGCGTCTGCACTCGGCCCTGCTCGATCGCCGCATTCGACGGAAAGTGCGGATCCGTATCGAGAACAACGCGCCCCGCATCATCCGTTATCCGCACGATCACGCCGGGGATCACGGGTCCCTCAAACCAGAACTTCGCTTCGGCCGCATTTCCGCTCTCGATGTTGTTCATCACATGACGGATACTGCGGTCGAGATCGACCTCTGCCTGCCGATAAAAAAAGATGTATGCGCCCATCCCCAGAATCGTCGTAGAAAGAATAAGCACGAAAAAGAGGATGGCGGCATACATCAACGTGATCTTGGTTGAGATGCGGATATAGAGACAGCGGTCAGCCCAGTCCGACAGTCGTCTCCTAATCGCGCACCACATAGCCGACGCCCCGCACCGTATAAATGTACTTCTTATGGAAGCGGTCATCCAGCTTGGCGCGCAGATAGCGAATGTAGACATCGACGACGTTGGTCTCGCCCGTGTAGTCGAAGCCCCATACCTCCTGCAGAATTTGATCGCGGGTCAGCACTGTACGCTTGTTGCGCAGGAGATACTCCAGGAGGTCATACTCGCGCTTTGTAAGCGCGACCGTCTCCCCATCCACCTGCACCTCATAGCGCGAGAGGAACATGATGAGATTTTTCACCGTCAGGCGGTCGGATGCATCGTCCGTCGAGATATCGCGGCGGCGGAGCGCGTTGCGGATGCGTGCGATCAGCTCAGGCACGGCAAACGGCTTCGTGATGTAGTCGTCCGCACCGATGTCGAGTCCCTCGACCCTGTCCTCCACCGCATCGCGCGCCGTCAACATGATGATGGGCACGTTTGACACCGTGCGCACACGGCGGCAAATCTCGATCCCGTCCATGCCGGGCAACATCACATCGAGCAGGATAATGTCGAAATTCTCCTGAATGATGCGCTCATAGGCACGCGTACCGTTCCCCTCGATCTCGGCCGTAAAGCCCTCGTGCTCTAATTCCATCTGCAAAAAACGGGCAATTCGCGTCTCATCCTCCACGATGAGGACATGTGTCTTCTCTTCCATCTGAAACACCTCACATCATTTCCCTGATTGATGTCTTTAAGGAATCGCTGATAAAATGAGGTCTGCCAGATTGGCGTAGATTTTTTGTCCGAACAAGGTGGAAAACCGGACGCAGAGTGGTGCTCTGTGGAGGATTTTCCGCCGAAGTGCGGGCGAAAAAGATGCGTCAAGATGGCTGTGCCGAATTTATCAGCGATTCCTTAATGCCTATACTATATATGAATGCAGGAAGAATTAAAAGCGAAAACAGCAAAATATAATCGAAATTTTAAGGACATGACGATTTCCCCCGGTTTTCTTTTGGTTTTCCTTGACAATAGTGCATCCGTCCCGTATAAAACAGGGTAGGAATGACAAAATGGAGGAACAGCAGTGAACGAAAACGGACGGCTCTATCTCTGTGCAACGCCCATCGGCAACCTCGGCGACATCACCTACCGCGCCGTTGAGATGCTGCGCACGGCGGATCTCATCGCCGCCGAGGACACGCGCCATACGCGCGGACTCCTCGCGCACTACGACATCCATACGCCCATGACCAGCTACCATGAGCACAACAAGGATGCCAAGGGCCCCGAACTCATCGCACGGATGCAGGCAGGGGAGACCATCGTCTGCGTCAGCGATGCGGGACTTCCCGGCATCGCCGACCCCGGCGGCGATCTTGCACGACGCGCCGTCGCCGCAGGCATTCCCGTCACCCCGCTGCCGGGGGCGAACGCCGCACTCTCCGCGCTCATCTGCGCGGGACTTCCGCTCGAAGGATTCACCTTCGTCGGCTTTCTCCCGCGCAAGGAAAAGAAACGGCGCGAGGTGCTGGCACGCGTCGCCGCCTACCCCGAGACGCTCATCTTCTACGAGGCACCGCATCGTCTGCGTGAAACGCTTGACGCTCTCACAGAGTGCCTTGGAAGGGAGCGGCAGGCGTGCGCCGCACGCGAACTGACGAAGAAGTTCGAAGAGTTCCGCCGTGCGCCGCTCGGCGAGCTCTCAGACTACTACCGGGAGAACGAGCCGCGTGGCGAGTTCGTGATCGTCGTCGCGGGCGCAGATGAGAATGTCGCTGCGGATGATGGGGAGGAGATGTCCCTCATAGAGCACTATGCAGCACATATCGCCGCAGGCCTCGACAAGAAGGAAGCCATGCGCCGCACCGCGCAGGAACTCGGCATCTCGCGCAGGGAGGTATATCAGGCAGTACTGGGGGAGAAGCTATGCGATACATGAATCTGTATTTGAGCGCATCAATACCGCAGTTGGAGACCTTTCTCGCCGTGAAAAAGGTCATAGACGAATGGGACCCCCTGCATTTGTTTCCGTCTGCGCCGCTGGACGAATATGAGCATGAGGTTCACTTGATCTGCAAGCGGCTGGAGGCATGTCCCCCGTGGCGGGATACCCCTGCTCTTGATGAGTTGGCAGGGTTTATTGGCTGTGTCTGCTGTGAGTGCAATCACTATCCTCGCGGTTGGGCCGTGTATCGGGCGATTGCAGACAAGGTCATTCACGCGGTAAAAAACACCCCCGCTTGACCATACCAATACAGTTCTCTCTATATATGAACACCGCCGCAGTTGTCACCCCACACACTCTGTGCTACTATATATAGGAAATTATATCGAAACGAGGCATGATTTATGAGCGAAAAGACTCCATTTTACATCACCACCCCCATCTACTACCCGAGCGCGAAGCTCCACATCGGTCACGCCTACTGCACGACGGTTGCGGATACCATTGCGCGCTACAAGCGGCTCGCGGGCTTCGATGTGTTCTTCCTGACCGGCTCGGATGAGCACGGGCAGAAGATCCAGCAGGCAGCAGAGAAGGAGGGCATCACGCCCATCCAGTACGTCGACCGCATTGTCGCGAGCTTTCAGGAGCTGTGGCGGCTGCTCGGCATTTCCTACGATGACTTCATCCGTACGACCCAGCCGCGCCACTATGAGCTCGTGCAGGACATCTTCCAGCGCATCTACGATCAGGGCGATATCTACAAGGGTGAGTACAAGGGACTCTACTGCACGCCGTGCGAGAGCTACTGGACGAAGCTGCAGCTCGACGAGAACGGCTGCTGCCCCGACTGCCACCGCCCCGTGCAGGAGGTCTCCGAGGAGGCGTACTTCTTCCGCATGAGCAAGTATGCGGATCGTCTGCTCGCCTACATCAACGAGCATCCCGACTTCATCCAGCCCGTCTCACGCCGCAACGAGATGATCGCCTTCATCGAGCAGGGGCTGGAGGATCTGTGCGTCTCGCGCACCTCGTTCGACTGGGGCATCCCCGTGCCGTTTGACCCGAAGCACGTCGTCTACGTCTGGTTCGACGCACTGACGAACTATCTCACGCCGATCGGCTATCTCCACGACAAGGAAATGTTCCATAAATACTGGCCGGCGGACGTGCATCTCGTCGGCAAGGAAATCGTGCGCTTTCACACGATCATCTGGGGCTGTATGCTCATGGCGCTCGGACTTGACCTGCCGAAGAAAGTCTACGGGCACGGCTGGCTCATCGTCAACGGCGCCAAGATGTCGAAGTCGGTCGGCAACGTCGTCGACCCCGTCGCCCTCATCGAGGAGTTCGGCGCGGACGCCATCCGCTACTTTCTCCTGCGCGAGATCGCACTCGGACAGGACGGCAACATCTCGCGCGATGCACTCATCGGACGCATCAACTCCGATCTCGCGAACGATCTCGGCAACCTGCTTCACCGTACGCTCTCCATGGCAAAAAAATATCGGAAGGACGTTATCTCGAAGGGTGAAGGGCGCACGGACTTCGACGCGGCACTCGAAACGATGACGGCGGCGACGGTGCGCGACTATACGGAGCAGATGGACGCGCTGGAACTCTCCGCCGCAGTAAAGACCGTCTGGACACTGATCTCGCGCACGAACAAGTACATCGACGAGACCGCGCCGTGGACGCTCGCCAAGGACGAGGCGAAGACGGCAGAGCTTGACGCGGTGCTCTATCACCTCGTCGAGACGCTGCACATCGTCAGCGTCCTCATCACGCCGTTCATGCCGACGACGGCACGCCGCATCCACGAGCAGCTCGGATTCCATGTGGACTTTGACGCCGTACAGCTGGCGGACATCGCCGCATGGGGCACGACACCTGACGGACATACGGTCGGCACGGCAGAGCAGCTCTTCCCGCGCATCGAGGTCGAGAAGGCATGACGCTCATCGACACGCACGCCCACCTCTACGATGAAAAATTCGACGATGACCGCATCGACGTGATCGCACGCGCGCGTGAGGCAGGCGTAGCGAAGATTATCAGCATGGGCGATACGATGGCAGCATCCGCACAGGTGGTGCAGGATGCGGAGGAACATCCCACACTCTACGCCGCCGTCGGCATCCATCCCGAGAGCGCGTGTGTGCTGACGGACGAGATGCGCCGTCAGCTCCTCACATGGGCCCAGCATCCGAAGGTCGTCGCCATCGGCGAGATCGGACTCGACTACTACTGGGAAAAGGACGCATCACGCCGCGCGCTGCAGCGTGACCTCTTTGCAGCGCAGCTTGACCTCGCACGCGAGGCGGGACTTCCCGTCTGCATCCATGACCGTGAGGCGCACGGTGACACGCTCGCCATGCTGCGCTCCGAGGGTGCGGGGCTCACGGGCGTCCTCCACTGCTACTCGGGCAGTCTCGAGATGGCGCGCGAACTCTGGAAGATGGGCTTCTGCATCGGCATCGACGGGCCGCTCACGTACAAGAACGCGGCGAAGCTGCCCGACATCGTACGCGAGGCTCCGGCAGACAAACTCCTCGTCGAGACGGACTGCCCCTACCTCGCTCCCGTCCCCCTGCGCGGCAAGCGCAACGAGCCCGCCTATGTCACGCATATCGCCACCAAGATCGCCGAGATCCGCGGTGAGACCATCGAGGACGTCGCACGCTATACGACGGAGAACGCAGAGCGGCTCTATCCAAAGCTGCAGAATGGTACATAATTATCGCTCAAAAAAGGGACTGTTGCATGAAGGTAAATTTATCTTTGTGCAACAGTCCATCTTTTCGTATAGGGGCAGATCGGCGAAACAACGGTAACGAAAACTTGCCCCCCTACAGAAATAGGGCACACGAATACGGACGATTGCAATGCTCGCCCTTATTCGTGTGCCCTGATTGGTTTCTTTCCGACATCTTCTTATGCCGCTTCTCTCAATGGTACCAGATGCCGCTCCAACGTCTCGCTCTGTATCTTCTGGTGCAGTTTGAAGACGTTGTGTGCCAGTGCCAGCAGAATGGTCTCACCCAAGACATTCGCACGCCCTCTCGTAAGAAAGCGGCGAAATCCAAAGGCTCCCTTGATCTGTGCAAAGACACCCTCTGCCTGGATGCTGCGGTTCATCCGCAGGACGATGCCCTCCGTGCTCTTGATCCGTGCAAGGTTCTTTGCACGCTCTCGTTGAAAGACCTTGGCAACCTCCAATCTCTTGGTTCGTTCCTCCATTGGTATCTTGCTGTGGTTGCCATGGATGCACTGCTTCTTTCTTTCGCAGCCGTTGCAGTCCGTACACGTGTAGATGGTCTTTTCGCTCACATACCCGCTCGCACTCTTTGTCCTGCGCGTCCTCGTCACAACGAGCCGCCGTCCCTCGGCGCACTGGTAGACATCCTCCGCCACAAGGTAGTTCATGTTCTCCCGCCGCCCAATATCCTGCTTCCATTTGCGCTTCTTGCTCACTTCGTAGTTGTTCGGCTTGATGTAGGAGGCCTGTCCCTTTTCCCTCAAATACAGGTAGTTCTCCTCACTCTCATATCCTGCATCAGCGATGAGTTTCCGACTCCTTTTTCCGATGTGTGCATGAAAATCTTCCAAAAAAGGGATGAGTGTCTGTGTATCTGTCGGGTTCGGGTAAACACCCGCCCATACGATAAAGGATGCCTCCACTCCATATTGCAGATTATATGCCGGCTTTAACTGTCCGTTCTTCATTGCATCTTCTTTCATCCGCATGAAGGTTGCTTCATAATCTGTCTTGGAAAAGCTGTTGCGATCCCCGCAGATGTGCAGCTTCTTTGTGTAGTCCTTCAGACGGCTGATGTAAGAGTCCAGTGTCTCCATGGTACGCTGAAGCACGGTCTTTCGTTTTCCACGCCCGTAAACGAAGATGATGTTTTGCTCTCTTTGGATGCGTTTCAAACGTCGGCGCAGACGTTTCAGATGGTGCAGGCGAATCTCAGAGCCACGGCGCAGGTGGATACCGAACTCTTTTTCTACGCCGGCAAGAAAGGCGTAGAGTTTCTCCATGAGTTTGGTACGGTTCTTTGCAACGCCTTTTTTCCAGACGAAGGTGTACTTGCCCGCAACTGCTTCAATCTTTGTGCCGTCAACAAAGAGGTTCTCAAACGAGATGACTCCAACGGATGCAAGAAACTTCGCCATTTGTGACAGAATCTCCTTGGCGCAGGGGGCAAAGTGATCCCTGCGAAAACGGGCAATGGTTGTGTGATCGGGGGCGGGTCGTCCTTCGAGCAGATACATGAAGTGGATGTCCCTTAGGCATACCTCCTCGATGCGGCGGGAACTGTAGATTTGATTCATGTATGCGTAGATGAGGATGGCAAGCAGCTGATGCGGTGATACGAGATTCCGCTCGGCACGTCGAAAGCTCCTGTAAAGTGGCGTAAGATCCATCTGATGGATGCAGTGGAGCAGGAGACGAACGGGATCGTCTTTCTTGATTTGAAATTCAAAGTTGAGGGGGAGGCTGGGTTGAAATGTGCTCCGTAGGATGTATAATCCTTATGTAAAATTTGTTGCATACTCATATTTTACGCTAGAAGCCGGTGTTTGAAAACACCGGCTTCTGTGTTTTTTGCACAAAATTGAGGCTGCTGCACGTTTGTTTCGTGCAACAGCCCCTTTTTGTGGTATGATACCCCTCGCGCCGTCTCGCGCAGGTCGCGCAGGTGTGCACGGAGATTAGCCGCGGCGAGGACGTTACGCATCACCTCGCCCGCGAGGACATACGCCCTGCCGCTCGGCTGATCCTCATCCGCGTATGAGCGCGCATCGCGGCGGTCAATGATCTCCCCCGTTGCGCGGTCATAGACGAGTAGGCGGACGGCGGCACCGCTGTGCAGAAAATTCTCCTCATAGAAGATACTCGTGTAATATATCTCCTCATAGTAGGTCGTGAGGATCGGCAGAACGACGAGGTCTGCCTCCACGGCATCTGCCGTCGCACGCAGGACGGCAGGATAGTCATAGCCGCGCCGCGTGGCATACTGCCCACAGGCACTATCATACGCATCCATCAGCGCACGGTCATCGACGTAGGTGAGCCAGCCCATCGTATCGTTCAGCGGCATGTGGAGATCGCGCGCGACCATCTCCTCGAGCGCATCCACCGTCTCCGCATCGACATCCCCTGCACCGCCCTCCACCACGAGCGGCAGCTGTGCGATGCGCGCAGCGCCAAGCGCAGGTGCCGTGGGCAGGAGCAGAAGAAAGAAGCTCAGCAGAGCCGTATATCTGAGAAATTGTTTCATCACCGATCAATCTCCCCCAAGAAAGCACGGATACATTGCAGACGATGCCCCTTCCCCCGCTTCGCGGCCCCCTCCCCCGCGTGTACGAGGGAGGCTTTGGGGAATCCTTAGTGAATCGCCTTTTTCTTGAACCGTCCACCCACGATGTCATGCACGGCATTGATGGTCACAAAGGCGCGCTCGTCCTTGTCGAGGACGATTTCCTTCAGCTTGTCCAGCTCGAGGCGCGTCACCACGCAGTAGAGGACTTCCTTCGCCTCGCCCGTGTAGCCGCCAGCCCCGTGGAGCAGCGTCACACCGCGTCCGAGCCGCTCATTGAGGGCGGCGGTGACCTCCTCGTGCTCGTTCGTGACGATCATGACGGCATACGACTCATCGAGACCCTTCAGCACGACGTCGATCATCTTTGCGATGACGAAGTAGGCAAAGAGGGAGTACATCGCCTTGTCCCAGCCGTAGAGGAGTCCTGCCGAGGAGAGGATAAAGAGGTTGATGAACATAACCACCTCGCCGACGGAGAACTGCGTCCGCGCATCCATGATGATCGCGACGATCTCTGTCCCGTCGAAGCAGCCTCCCGTACGCATGACGATGCCGACGCCGAGCCCCGTCACCACGCCGCCGAAGATCGCAGCGAGGAACGGGTCATTCGTCACCTGCGGTACGTCGTGAAGCACGCCCGACCAGATTGAGAGCATGATGATGGCAAAGACCGTCGACAGGGCAAAACTCTTGCCGATCTGCTTATACCCCATAAAGACAAAGGGAATATTATAGAGTACGAGAAACACACCGAGACTCATGCCCGTGATGGTCTGCGACATGATCGACAGACCCACAACACCGCCGTCGATGACATTGTTCGGGATGAGGAAAAGATCGAGTCCTACGGCAGTGATGAACGCGCCGATAATGAGCCGCAGGCACTTTTTGATGTAGAAAAATGCCCCCTTTGGAGCTGCCTTCTTGGGGTGCGGCGTCGGTGCCGGCTTTTCCTGTGCCTCCACGAGCACCTGCTCAGTACTGCTGTCTACGATTTCGTTCATACGTCCTCCCATTCCCCAAAAACGCTGTACTTCTCTATTCTATTATAGAGGAAAGAAAATCCGCTGACAAGTCCACCGCTATGAGAACGGTTTTCTTGACTTTACTATACCTGCATTATATGATGGCAATATCGGAAAGAGATTCATCTGTAATGGGACAGGAGGGATATATATGATTTACACAGTCACCTTCAATCCGTCGATTGACTACATCGTCCGATTGGAGCAGTTCACGCCGGGCGAGATCAACCGCGTGAACTATGAGCAGATCCTGCCGGGGGGCAAGGGGATCAACGTCACCATCGTGCTGAAAAATCTCGGACACGACGCGACGGCACTCGGCTTCCTCGCGGGATTCACCGGCACGGCAATGCAGCAGCAGCTTCGCTCGTTCGGCGTGACGGAGGACTTTGTGCGCCTCGACGAGGGATTCTCGCGCATCAACGTCAAGATCAAGGCGGAGCGCGAGACGGAGATCAACGGGCAGGGGCCGAAGATTCCGCCCGAAGCGCAGCGCGCGCTGTTTGAAAAGCTCGATCGTCTCTCACACGGTGACACCCTCGTCCTCGCAGGGTCAATTCCGAATACCCTGCCCGACGATATCTATGAACGCATCATGGAACACCTCGACGGGCGCGGCATCCGCATTGTCGTGGATGCGACGAAGAACCTTCTGCGGCGTGTGCTGAAGTATCACCCGTTCCTTATCAAGCCAAACAATCACGAGCTTGGCGAGATGTTCGGCGTGACGCTGAAAACAGACGACGAGATCATCGAACACGCAAAACGCCTGCAGGACGAGGGTGCGACGAACGTCCTCATCTCCATGGCGGGCGACGGCGCTATCCTTCTCACAGAGGAAGGCGTATTCTATCGCTCTGCCGCGCCGAAGGGCACCCTCGTCAACTCCGTCGGCGCGGGCGACTCTATGGTCGCAGGCTTCCTCGCGGGCTATATGGAGTCGGACGGCGACTACGAGCGCGCCTTCTACATGGGCGTTGCGACCGGCTCCGCCTCGGCATTCTCGCCGAACCTCGCCACACGCGAGGAGGCTCTCGCGCTGCTGAAAACCATCGAGTGAGGTAATGGTGGCGTGCTTCCTACGCAAATGAATCCACCCCCATCGCACCTGTGCAGTCCATGTGGCGTGCGTCCTACGCAGAACCCTCGTTACGCAAGCGGTCGTGTGCTCGTCCGCCAAAATACCTGCGGATTCCAAACGCGCTGCGCTTGAACGATTAAAATCCGCAGGGGGCGGGTCGCACACTCTGTGCCGCTTGCTCCACTAGGGTTTGCTAAAGGACTGCACGCCACTCCAAACAACATGAATGTTCTGCGAGGAGTATTGCACAGCACATACAACACAATAAAAAAGGAGGGTTTTCCCTTTGCATATCAACGACCTTTTGAAGCCCGAGAGCATTGCCCTCGGCGTCTCCGCCCCCGCCTCCAAAGAGGCAGCTATCCGTCTGCTCGCGGACTGCATGGAAAAGGGCGGAAACCTCAGTGACAAGGAACAGTATGTCAAGGACGTACTCGCACGTGAGGCGAGCGGCACGACGGGCCTCGGCGACGGCATTGCAACCCCGCACGCCAAGAGCGACGGCGTAAAGGCAGCAGGGCTCGCCGCCATGACCATCCCCGACGGCATGGACTTTGCCGCGATGGACGGCAATCCGAGCCGCCTCTTCTTCATGATTGCCGCACCGAACGGCGCAAACGACGAGCACCTCACCATTCTCTCCAGCCTTGCGACCATGATTATGGATCCCGACTTCAAGGAAGCACTCATCGCCGCCAAGACCGTCGAGGAATTCCGCGGCCTCATCGATGCGAAGGAAAACGGCACCTTCACCGCACCGAACGCGGCAGAGGAGAGCACGGAGAGCGCACCTGCCGCCGACCACATCCAGATCCTCGCCGTCACCGCCTGCCCCACGGGCATCGCGCACACCTTTATGGCGGCGGAGAGCCTGGAACAGCACGCGAAGAAACGCGGCATCTCCATCAAGGTCGAGACGAACGGCTCGGCGGGCGTGAAGAACGTCCTCACACCGGAGGAGATCGCCGCTGCCGACGGCATCATCGTCGCGGCGGACAAGAACGTCGCCATGTCGCGCTTTGACGGACACCGCGTCGTCATCACGAAGGTTGCGGACGGCATCAATAAGGCAGATGAGCTCATCGACCGTGCTCTCGCGGGCTCTGCGCCCGTCTATCACGCGAGCGGTGCGGATACGGCAGAGGGGGCGGATGCATCCGAGGAGGAAAGCCTCGGGCGCCAGATCTACAAGCACCTCATGAACGGCGTCTCGCACATGCTCCCGTTCGTCGTCGGCGGCGGCATCCTCATCGCCCTCGCCTTCCTCTTTGACGACTACACGATTGACCCGTCGCATTTCGGCTCGAACACCCCGCTCGCCAAATTCTTCATGGATGTCGGCGGCGCATCGTTCGGCTTCATGCTCCCCGTTCTCGCGGGCTTCATCGCCATGTCCATCGCTGACCGCCCCGGCCTTGCCGTCGGCTTCGTCGGCGGTGCACTCGCGGGCGCGCACGGCACGGGCTTCCTCGGCGCGCTCCTCGCGGGCTTCATCGGCGGCTACGCCGTCAACCTGCTGAAGAAGGGCTTCGCGGGACTTCCCGCCGCACTCGATGGCATCAAGCCCGTCCTGCTCTACCCGTTCTTCGGCATCCTCATCATCGGCTTTATCACCCTCTTCATCATCACGCCGCCCGTCGCCGCCATCAACACATGGATGGTCGCGACGCTCGGCAGCATGGATCCCTCGGCGCGCGTCTTTATGGGCATCGTCGTCGGCGGCATGATGGCGATCGACATGGGCGGCCCGATCAACAAGGCGGCGTATGTCACGGGCACGGGGCTCCTCGCCTCGGGCGAGTATCACGTCATGGCAGCAGTCATGGCCGGCGGCATGGTTCCGCCGCTCGCGATTGCCCTCGCCACCACCCTCTTTAAGAACCGCTTCACCGAGAGCCAGCGCAAGGCGGGCATCACGAACTACGTCATGGGGCTCTCCTTCATCACGGAGGGTGCAATCCCCTTCGCGGCGGCAGACCCTGTGCGCGTCATCCCCTCGATGGTCGTCGGCTCGGCACTCGCGGGCGCACTCACCATGGTCTTTGACTGCACCCTGCGCGCCCCGCACGGCGGCATCTTCGTCGTCCCGACCATCGGCAACCCGCTCATGTACCTCGTGAGCATCATCATCGGCGCCCTCGTCGGTGCTGTCATCCTGTCGATGCTCAAAAAACCGATCAAAGAATAACGGCATAGAAAATACCGCCGCACCGAGATCCTCGGCACGGCGGTATTTTGCGTTTTAGAACAGCTCTCCCTCGGCGATGCGCCCCATGAGCTCCTTCGACGGGATGAAGAAGAGCTGTCCCTTCAGTGCCGTCGAGTACTCAAGCAGGCGATCGTCCTGCGTAAACATATTGGTGAGCATCTGCCGCGTCACAGCCCAATGGCGTGCATAGCCGATAAAGTAAGTGCCGCGCACGCCTTCGCCCGGATTCGCATAGACGACATTCATACGGACGATCTTGTGCTCCTCGTCGTCGCGGTTGTCCTGCGAGATGATATTGTGTGCGCGCGGATCCTTCTCCTCATCGGAGAGCTCGAGATCGCTGTACTTGCGGCGTCCGACGTATTTTTCCTGTACCTCCGTCGGCAGTGCCCGCCACGCGTCAAGGTCGTGGACGTATTTCTGCGCGAAGGCATAGGAGCCGTTGATGAACTCCGGATCCTCCGCGCCGATGATCGCCCACTCCTTTGCCTCCTCACCGACGGGATTTTCCGTTCCGTCGATGAAATCAATGATCGCGCGTCCTTCGCGATAGTGAAAGCCGTGCGTCTCATCCACCACATCCACGATGGGGCGCAGAAAACCCATGATCTGATCGACGACAAGGTAGGTCGTCGATGCCTCATCTGCACGTACGTGCAGGAAAAGATCGGCAGGTGTTGCGGGCGCCGTGTGGTGCTCACCGTCCACCCCCTTGAAGTCCTCGAGTTCCTTCGGCTTCTTCGCCTTGGGAAAGAGATATTCCCACGCGCGGTTGCTGAAGCCGAAGGTGAGCTTCACCGTCTCCGGTGCAACGCGGATGTTCATCGATCGCTGAATCGCACTGATGCGGTCCGCCATATCGGCGATGATCTCCCGTTCCTTCTCGATGTCCTCACGCTTCAACGAGAGCATGACAAAAATGACGCTCTCCCCCGCATCCTTGAACACATCCTGCGCAAGATCTGCCTTGACCTCCATGGTATACCTCCTATTTCATACCCATCCAAATCCCGATCCTATGGTACGGCATTGCTCCATGCGAGGCAAGAATCCACCGTGCTACACCTTGAACTTGCCAACCAGCTCATCCAGCTCGGCAGCGTGGCCCTTGAGATGCTCGGCCGTTGCGGCAAAGGCATCGAGAGAGGCGGTTTCCTGCTCGATTGCGGCCGCCGCATCCGTTGTATGTCCCGCGATCTCATGTGAGGCCTTGGCGACCTCCTCCGATGCCACTGCTGCGACCTGTGCGCAGGCGCGTACCGCTTCAATAGAGGTGAGGAGCGCCGTACGGTTCACGTTCTCCGCCTGTGCAAGTACCTGCATCTCCTCCAGATGTGCAGAGATGCTGGTCACACTCGATGCGAGCATCTGGACATTCTCATCCTGCTCGCTGGTGTGCGCGGCAACATGGGTGATGGCAAGCGCATTGTACTCGACTGCCTTGCTGTTCTCAACACTCGCCCGCCACATCGTATCCGACAGCCCCGCGACCTCGGCTGCGCAAGTCTGCGCACGCTGCATGATCCGGCGCAGCTCGCTGACAAAGGTGTTGAAGGACTGCACAATGCGCCCGATCTCGTCAAATCGTCTGGTGGTGAGCTGCTGGGTGAGATCCGCCTCCTTGCCCGCGACCTCGCGAAACGATGCAGTCAGTGCCGCAATCGGCCGCAGTACCTCCATGATGATGCAGTAGGAGGACACGGCAAAGATAAGGAACGCAAGGACAATCACACCCACACCGATTTTCTTGGAAACGCTGATCTTTGCCTGACTGGCATTGTCATACGCTGAAACGAGCTTGTCCACCTCGGTCACATAGTCCTCGACCTCGGCGGCGACGACGGCATTTGTCTCGTACTTCTCCTCCGTCCCCACAGCCCCCGCGACAGCAAATACATGCGTGCGGTACTCCTCCCAGAGGGGCTGCAGCGTGCGCAGCTGCTCTTTGAGAGCCTCGTCCGTCGCCGGTCGGAGTCCGAGTTCGGCATCTCCCCTGCGCAGCCCCGCAAGGATGCGGTCATACATCTCGATCTGTGCCATCATCGTGCGGCGAAGCTCCGCTGCCTCCGCTGCATCGGCGGAGACCATACGTGCCGAGAGCCATGCAAGCTGATAGGCACGCATGCGCAGCGAGCCGGAGGCATTGACGGCGGGAGCGTCTCCGTCCAGCTGGGCAAAGGTGGCAAAGTTCAGCCCGACCAGCCCGACGATGAATACGAAGAGGGCAACAAGCGTGATTCGTAATTTATTATGGATTGACATTTTTTCCTCTCGTTTCAAAAAATTCCTCTCTTGTATTATATCGTAGAATGTAGCCTGTGCAATACCCCATCCAATAAATCCGTGTGAACTACAATGTATTCACACGGATTTATTTTGGATATTTTCTCAGGTCTTGAACTTTCCGACGAGGCCGTCCAGCTTCGCCGACAGACCCGACAAGTGCTCTGCGGCAGTGACGACCTGCTCCATGGTCGCGCTCTGCTCCTCGATGGCAGCCGCCGAGTCCTCGGTGAGTCCCGCAATCTGTTTTGCCGCTGACGCGACATTCCCCGACGTATGCGCGACGTTCTGTGCGCCTGCCGATGCCGTCTGATTCAGCTGCACGATTTCAGCCGCCGCGCGGCGGCTCTCCTCGGAACTCGCGGCAATGGCATTCAGTGAGGCACGCACCGCAGCGACCGCCTCCGTGATCTTCTCGAGATCACCGACCAGTTCTTGATTTGCACTGTGCGTCTCATGCACCTGCTGACGAATGCCGGTCATCTTCTTCGTGACATCGTCCGCCGCAAGGCTCGAGCTCTCAGCGAGCTTGCGCACCTCCTCCGCGACGACAGCAAAACCACGTCCGCTCTCCCCTGCACGTGCAGCTTCGATCGCGGCGTTGAGCGCGAGCAGATTCGTCTGCTCCGAGATGCCCTTAATGAGCTCGATGATCTGATTGATGTCCTCCGCGTACTGTGTGAGCGTCTGCACATTCCGATCCATCGCCATGACAATATCGCGCAGGCCATCGGTCTGTGATGCGACACGTGCCGCACCGTCCCGGCCATCCGCTGCCTTTTCCTCAGAATCCGCCGAGAGTGCGGCAGAGCGTTCAGCGGCTGCGAGCATCTGCGCCATGTGCTCTGCGATCTGTGCCACATGGTCCGCGAGGGCCTGCATATCAGCATTCTGTTCATTCGCCCGCCCTGCGACATCGGTGACGGAGCCGGCGACCACTTCGACGGCCTTACTGCTCTCACCGCTTGCCTGTGAAAGTGCACCGGAGAGCTGTGCGACCTCCGCTGCACTCTCCTGTGCACCGCGTATGATCGTACGCAGTTTCCCGATGAAGGTGTTGAAGTAGAGGACGATCCGTCCGATTTCATCATCGCGCTCTGCGTGAAGCTGCTGCGTCAGATCCCCCTCGCCCTCGGAAATGCCGTGAAACGAGTCCGTCAGCGCCGCCAGCGGACGCAGAATCTGTGTAAGAATCAGCCAGAGTGCACCGCCCGCCACGAGAACAGCAAGCAGAATCACGCCGAGCTGGATGTCCTTGGACCTCTCGATCTTCGCCTGTCCGGCGGCATCGTAGGCAGCGACCAGCTTGTTGACCTCCGCCACAAAGGGCGCAACCTCTTTTGCGGCCTTTGCCTCTGCGGCGCGGCGCGCCTCCTCGTCCGTTCCCTCGGCAGCGGCACGGATATCAGCACGGTACGCCTCCCACAGCGGCTTCACAACGCCGAGCTGCCGCTGCACTGTCTCATCCGTGGGTGCCGTCAGCCCCATCGCCGCATCGCCCTGCTCCAACCCCTTCAGAATACGATCGTAGTCCTCCAGATTCTTCTGCATCGCCGCGCGCAGCGTCTGTGCGTCGCCCTCATCTGCCGACACGAGCCGTGCTGCCCCCCACGAGAGCTGATAGGCGCGCATCCGCAGCGAGCCGGAAGCGTTGACCGCGGGCGCGTCCCCCTTGAGTTCATTGAACGTAAAGAAGTTCAGACCGACCAATCCGACAATGAAGACAAGCAGCAAAACCAGAATCAACTGCAGTTTCGTGCGTATGCTCATCCCCGTCTCCCCCTTGCTGTGCAGCGCGAAACTCCATCGCACGCTGCAAGCCTCTGAACGTGTATTTGATACTATGAATTATAGCATAAGACATTCGGGAGAGCCATGAAAATTATCTATTATTTAAAAAAGGTCTGCTGCACGAAGTTTTCGCTTCATGCAGCAGACACATTCACAATTTGACAAGTTCACGCAGGCGGACGAGATCAATGTAGGTCTTTTCCTCCGGATGCCGCGTGAGATAGCCTTGATGCTCGTCCGCTGCCGGCTGGAAAGAGGTCAGCCGCTCCATCGTTGCGTGCATAACACGCCGTGCTGCCGCACTGCTGTTTGGGTCATTGAGCGTCAGGTGCTCCCCCGTCGCGGGGCAGCGCCCCTTTCCCGTGAGAAAGGTGAGGTAGAGCGCGATCTGCGGCTCGTCCTCTGCGCTCTCGTAAAAGATGCCCGCGCGGTACATAGGGCCGCGCACATAGCCCTGCCCGTCGATGCTGTACGGCGTAACGACGGAAAAATGCAGATCGAGCAGCTGTGAGATGTCCGTCTTTTTGGGATCGTAAACGATCTCAACGCCCATGCGTCCGCCCGACACGCCCGTCAGCGCATCCTCGTGCACGGTCTGCGGCGCAGCGTTGATGTAGCCCGTGCGGACGGAGACGATGCCGCGCCGTCCGCGAAACACCTCCTCGAGCTCATACATATCCGCACCCGAAAGACAGATGCGTTTCGTCATGGGTACACCTCCTCAATTCGTAAAGAGGTCGACCTGCCGTCCCGCCGCACGGTGCACATCGAATACACTGAGCAGCTCCGCAACTGCCTGGGTCGGTGAGATGCCGCCCGAGAGGACTGCATCCTTTACCTCGGGCATACGCCCGCGCACAACGGCATCGTCGAAGAACAGGTTGTGCAGATGCTCGTCGATCATGCTGTTCATCCAGTCGAGCAGCTGCCCGTCGCGCCGCTTCTTCCACACGCCGCTCTTCGTGGTCTTCTCACGGAAGATGCGGATGATCTCCCAGAGCTCGGCAAGTCCTGTCTTCTCGATCGCGGAGGCAAGATAGGCGTGCGTCTCCCAGCCCGGCGTCGCGGGGCGGATAAACTCGATCATGCGCTCGTACTGCCCGCGCGCGACCTTTGCTTTCACCAAATTGTCGCCGTCCGCCTTGTTGATGACGATCGCGTCCGCAAGCTCCATGATGCCCTTCTTGATGCCCTGCAGTTCATCGCCCGCGCCCGTCAGCACAACGAGCAGGAAGAAATCCACCATCGAGCGCACGGTCGTCTCGGACTGCCCGACACCGACCGTCTCGATGATGATGACATCATAGCCTGCCGCCTCACAGAGCAGCATGGTTTCACGGCTCTTGCGCGCGACGCCGCCGAGTGTGCCGCCTGCAGGAGAGGGGCGGATGAACGCCTCGGGACGGCGCGAGAGGGTTCCCATACGTGTCTTGTCGCCGAGGATCGAGCCCTTCGTGACAGAACTTGTGGGATCAACGGTGAGCACAGCGACACGGTGTCCCGCATCGCAGAGCATATTGCCGAACGCCTCGATCATCGTGGACTTGCCTGCCCCCGGCACGCCCGTGATGCCGATGCGCAGAGCATTGCCCGTCTTCGGCAGCAGGCGCTGAAGCACGCGCTGGGCACGCTTGAAGTGCTTGCTGCTGTTGCTCTCGATGAGGGTGATCGCACGAGAGAGCGTCATGCGGTCGCCGCGGGCCACGCCCTCAACATAGTCATCTTCACTGAGGACAAGTTTGCGGTGGGACATCCCTGTCCCGTTCAGCAATTTCGGATTGATGTTGCCGACGGTCAGATCCTTGATCCCCTCGATGCCGCCCATGACGCTCGTCGTAAACTTCGCATCGGCGTCCTCGGGTACCCAATCGGGCCGTTCCGTTGTATATTTTTCGCTCATAAAGCCTCCTTCTATGGTATTGGAGGCGCCCCTATCGGCTCGCTTCGCTCGCCACTTCCCCCGTAGCGACGGGGGAAGCTAATATCCCGTAATTCAAAGCCTCCCCCGCACGGGGCGGGGGAGGGGGACCGCGCAAGCGGTGGAAGGGGCGTTTTATTTATTTCCTCAGCCCGCAGCCTCTTCCTTCGCGCGTGCGATGAGAAGTGTCAGGAGTTTGATGCCCGCCTCGGGGATGTTCGTGCCCGGTGCGAAGATCGCGACTGCGCCGTGCTCGTAGAGGTTGTCATAGTCCTGCACGGGGATGACGCCGCCGATGCAGACCATGATGTCGTCACGGCCGAGCTTCTTCAGTTCATCGACGAGCTGCGGCAGGAGCGTGTTGTGTCCCGCTGCGAGGGAGCTGAACCCGACCATGTGCACGTCGTTGTCGACCGCGTCCTGCGCCGTCTCGGCGGGCGTCTGGAACAGCGGCCCCACATCGACGTCCCAGCCCATGTCGGCGAAGGAGGATGCGATGACTTTCTGCCCGCGGTCGTGTCCGTCCTGTCCCATCTTCGCGACGAAGATACGCGGACGGCGACCCGTGAGTTCCTCGAACTCGTCCGCCATCTCACGGGCGCGGTCAAGCTCGGTCTTGTCCGTAAACTCGGAGGAGTAAACGCCAGAGATCGTATGAATGACCGCCTGGAAGCGTCCGGAGACCTTCTCCACCGCATCGGAGATCTCGCCGAGCGAGGCGCGGGCGCGGGCTGCATCGACGGCCGCCTCGAGGAGGTTGCCGTTGTCGCGGCTCTCTGCCGCCTTCGTAATGCCCTCAAGGCAGCGGCGCACGTCGTCTGCGTTGCGCTCTGCGCGCAGTTTTTCGAGACGTTCCACCTGTGCCTGGCGCACCGCTGTATTGTCGATCGCGAGGATCTGCAGGGGGTCTTCCTTTTCGAGACGGTATTTGTTCACACCGACAATGCTCTCCAGTCCAGAGTCGATCTGCGCCTGACGGCGTGCCGCCGCCTCCTCGATGCGCATCTTCGGCAGTCCCGTCGAGATCGCCTTTGCCATGCCGCCGAGGGACTCGACCTCCTGGATGTGTGCCCAAGCACGGCGAATGATCTCGTTTGTGAGTGACTCGACGTAGTAGGAGCCGCCCCACGGGTCGATGATCTTGCAGACGCTCGTCTCGTCCTGAATGTAAAGCTGCGTGTTGCGTGCGATGCGTGCCGAGAAGTCCGTCGGCAGGGCGATCGCCTCATCGAGCGCGTTCGTATGGAGCGACTGTGTATGCCCGAGTGCCGCCCCCATCGCCTCCATCGCCGTGCGCGCGATATTGTTGAACGGATCCTGCGCTGTGAGCGACCATCCCGAGGTCTGGCTGTGCGTGCGGAGCGCCATCGATTTGTCGTTCTTCGCGCCGAAGGACTTGACAATCTTCGCCCAGAGAACGCGCGCCGCACGCATCTTGGCAACCTCCATAAAGTAGTTCTTGCCGATCGCCCAGAAGAATGAGAGACGCTTTGCGAAGTCGTCGACGGCGAGCCCCGCCTTGATGCCTGTGCGGATGTACTCGAGACCGTCCGCGAGCGTGTAGCCGAGCTCGATGTCCGCCGGCGCACCGGCCTCCTGCATGTGGTAGCCGGAGATGGAGATGCTGTTGAACTTCGGCATATACTTCGTCGTGTACTCGAAGATATCGCCGATGATGCGCATGGACATCTCGGGCGGGTAGATGTAGGTATTGCGCACCATAAACTCTTTCAGGATGTCGTTCTGGATCGTGCCCGCCATAATCTTCTTATCGACGCCCTGTTCTTCGCCCGAAACGATGAAGAACGCGAGGATCGGCAGCACTGCGCCGTTCATTGTCATGGAAACGGACATCTGGTCGAGCGGAATGCCCGAGAACAGGATGTTCATGTCCAGCATGGAGCAGACCGAGACGCCTGCCTTGCCCACGTCGCCGACCACGCGCGGATTGTCCGCATCATAGCCGCGGTGCGTCGGGAGGTCAAATGCGATCGAGAGTCCCTTCTGCCCGGCGGCGAGGTTGCGCCGATAGAAGGCGTTCGACTCCTCGGCCGTCGAGAACCCCGCGTACTGGCGCACCGTCCACGGGCGGAACACGTACATCGTGGAGTAGGGCCCGCGCAGGCAGGGCGGAATCCCGCTCGCAAAGTCGAGGTGGTTCATGTGCGCATAGACATCGTGATCGTAGAACGGTTTCACGGGGATGCGCTCCATCGTCTTGTGTGTGAGTGCCTCAAACGTCCGTCCCGTACCGCCTTCGAAAAGGGCGCGCCATTCCTTGGAGTCTGCGGACGGGCTTTCGCCGAGGCTCATGCCCGTGAAATCCGGGTTCGTAAAGCCTGCCATTACGCAATCATCCCTTTCTGTTTCTGGAGACCCTCGAGGATCTCATAGCAGTTCGCGCGGACGGAGATATATTCGTCAATGCCCGCTTCCTTGTACGTCTCAAGCAGATCCTTCGGCGCGGCGCCCGCGAGAAAAACACGTGCCTGCGGCAGCACCTTGTGGAGCTTTGGCGCGAGGGCAGGGACGATCTCGGGATAGGTCGCATCCGTGGAGCAGATGACGACGGCATCCGCACCGCTTGCACGCGCCGCCTCCGCTGCCTCATCAACGGTCTTAAAGCCGTCGTTGCCGAGTACCTCGAATGCACCAACCTGCAGGAAGCCTGTGGTAAAATCCGCACGCGCCTTGTGCTGCGGGATGGGGCCCATGTTCGCGAGGAAGATCTTCACATTGTCGTCCTTCGCCGCCTTATAGTCCTCTGTACGCCGGCGCAGCGCCTCAAAGCGTTCGCTCCAGCGGTGCGGTGCAATCGCCGCGACCGTCTCCGCACCTTTCCCTGCTGTGAGCGCCGCCATCAGCTCGGCAATCGTCGCTCCCGCAAGCGCCGCCTCAACAGCATTCTGAACGGAACCATCTGCCTTGAACGCCGCAAGGGCCTCGTCGCGGTGCTTTGTGTCGATGTCGGAGAGATATGCTTCGATATCTTTCGTGCGCTGTGCCTTGAGCGCTGCCGTATCCTCGGCGCGTGTCTCGAGCAGCGTCTCTGTCATGTTCGGATACATATTGTTGCCGACAATGCGGTCGCGGCGCAGATCGGCATTCTTAAAGCGGTCGGCGAGCACCTTCGCGATGCCCTCCTGAACCGTTCCTGCACGCAGTGCCGCAGCGATGCCGCCCTCTTTCTCGATACCTTGGAACGCCCCCCAGATTTTTTCCTTCATCTGGCGCGTCAGCGTCTCAACCGCCCACGAACCGCCCGCGGGGTCGATCGGCTGCAGGAGACCGAATTCCTCCTGGAGCATGATCTGGACGTTGCGCGCAATGCGGCGCGAAAACTCATCGCCCTTGCGGATGGGTTCATCAAACGGCGCACTCTCGAAGGAGTCGATGCCGCCGACAACGCCCGAGAAGATCTCCGTCGTGTTGCGGAGCATATTGACGTAGGGATCGTAGATGGTCTTGAAGAAGAGTGCCGGGCGTGCATGGATGTGCATCTTCTGTGCCTCCGCACTGCCGCCGAACGCCTTTACAATCTGTGCCCAGAGCGGACGTACGGCGCGCAGTTTCGCGATCTGCAGGAAGAAGTTCGCACCCATGGAGAAACAAAATGCAATCTGCGACGCTGCCTCGTCAATCGTAAGCCCACGTTCGCACAGTGCACGCAGATATGCCGTCGCCGTCGCAAGACACGTCGCAACCTCCTGCACATCGTTTGCGCCGCCGCTGCTGTAGACATCGCTGCGCACAAACACCGTCCGCAGACGCGGCGCGTTCTTCACCGCCCAGCGTGCCGCCGCCGCGAGACTGTCATAGTGCGCCTCAAGGGAGGCGGAGAGCTTCCCGTCCGTCACAAGTGCGCCGATGGGGTCGGATCCGATGATGCCGTGCAGTTTCCCCACAGCCTCGCCCGCCGCGCGGCGTGCCGCCGCCACGAGCGCGAGAAGGGGCACGGCATTTGCACCCGCATAGACATAGAGTGGGAATTTCGCGAGGTCAAGTCCCGTGAGGAGCACGTGCATGTCCTCGACCGTCGTCACACTCGTCCCTGTGTCGCCGACCTTCTCCGCCTGACGCGCATCCACACCGGCGCGCGACGCCGTATCGAGCACAATGTGGTAGATCGTTGCGCCCTTGTCGTTCTCATGGCGCAGGAGCTCGTTGTTCTCCGCCGGGAGCGTCTCGTCACACGCCTGCGCGATGCCCCACGGCTTGCCGATGTAGCCCGCCGCATCCACGCCGCGCAGATAGTCCCCCATGCCGGGCATAACTCCCTTCGGCAGGATGTCCTCCGTATGCTTTCGCGTATACATGGGGTCAAAGGTGATCCCCTCATAGGTCTTCGTGAACATCTTCTTTTCGAACGGCGCGCCCTTCAGGAGTGCCTCACAGGCGGCTTTCCACTCCTCATCCGTGGGCGGCGTGAATTCATCGAGCGGAACATCGGGGAAATCCTCGACATCCGCCGATTTCTTCAGAAGCTTCTGAAGTTCCTCGTCGCTCGACCGCTCTTTTTCTTCCGGCATAGTACGTCCTCCTTTAATTTATTCCGGGAAGGCTCTGTCAGTTCAATGGATAAACTGACATTATGATAAAGCAACCAATGCAAGTTTTGCACACGATTGCTAACCCTAAAAAAAATCGCCCTGAGCTTCCACCCTCAGAGCGTTCCCCCATCACGAGGGAAAAACGAGAACTGAAAAGATGAGCAATGTTTCCCCAAGGAGCAATGCTCCTTCATCCCGGGGAAATCTCTGCGCATGTTCCCATACGTGCGCACAGATCTCCGCAGGATCGCGCAGGGAATCGAGCCTTGCATAGAAAAAGCCCATCCCGCAGCAGCAGAATGGGTCTTTTTCGGTATCGTCACTCAGTTCTCGTGTCGTTTGGTCGCGGCTGCGCCAAACTTTATATCAAGCGAACGAATCCGCAAAATCTCCATCCCCATCACTCGCAGGTCAATCGGTGATTGTTAATCAAGCAGGTCTCCTGGCTCCAGTTCATCGCTCCTTCGCATCTTCCCGGGGGGCTTCCCCAGTGACTGCCGGCTCGCGCTGGCGTGCGAATTTGCTCACTGTTACAGTGGCGTGACCGCTCCGGCTTATGAGATCATACTCTCCCTACCGGATTCCCTATGAAGCATTAAGGCTTTGCACAGCAAAACCTCTGCACTTGATCCAATTTCTATATGTAATTTTTATGGTACGATAGAATAGTACCACTGAAAGCACTTCTTGTCAATAAAAAAGAATCACTGTGTGAATAATTCCACAGTGATTCTCTCTTTTGTTACTCGAGGACGTAGACCTCAACCGAGCGCCGGCCGAACTGGATTGCCTCGTCATAGCTCTCCATGCAGAGGTCAATCGTGTTGCCGACGATCGCCCCGCCCGTATCCGCAGCGATTGCCTCGCCGTAGCCCGGGATATAGAGCCGCGAGCCGAGCGGAATGACGTTCGGATCGACGGCGACAACACCGCGGCGCGCCGCCATGCCGGTCGCCGTAATGCCGCTGCCGCCCCCGTCACTCGGGAGATAGGCGGATGCGTGCATTGTATAGGCTGCACGATAGCGGGGAATCCCCCGACTTACGCGTTCGGCCTCGCGCTCACGCGCGCGCCGCTGCTCCGCCGCCTGCTCATTCTCTGTGAGCTGTATTGCAAGGTTTGCGGTGACTGGTGTATCAACACCGGGGTTCACATCAACCTCGTTCATATTGTAGCCATACTCTGCCACAACGTCGCCGACGGTATGTCCGCTCGTCATAACCTGCTGCGTATCGCCCCAGAAGGAGATGGTGACGGGCACGGCGCGCCGTACGGAGATGTCCGTACGCGGCGGATCCTTGCTCTCCTGCACCTCGTAGGTGTCCTTCTCGCCGAGCGTAACGCCAAGTTTTGCAAAAATATCGTTAGGCTGCGTCTGCACCGTCATGTCGTTGATCGTCTCTCCATCGACATGCACACTCACGCGGTGCATATTCTTCGGCAAGCCGTTCATCGTGAAGCCGCTGGACATCAGCATCATGCCCGCCAGCGCCGCACAGAGCACCGTGTTCTGCTTCTTTCTCACAAATGTTCCTATGCTTTTCCACTGCATAGAATCCCCCCTTTGTTGGAGGTATTTTCCCACTTTGACCTGAATTTTTCATGAAGAATGGGATGTGAGTTAAAATTGAGAGCGATTTTCCGAGTTTGCGCGCCACTTTGCTAAAAAATGCAGTACAGAGCATCGTGCTCCATACCGCAGTTTTTTTATGGAATCGCTGATAAAATGAAGTCCGTCAGATTGGCGTAGATTTTTTCGTCCGAACGAGGTGGAAAACCGGACGCAGAGTGGTGCTCTGTGGAGGATTTTCCGCCGAAGTGCGGGCAAAAAAGATGCGCTAAGATGGCGGTGCTGAATTTATCAGTGCTTCCATTATTTATCCTCTGTGCGAGAGGTCTTTCCCCCGCACAGGATTGCCTCGGCGCGCGCGATCTCCTCTGCCGTCGGCACGGGCGTATCCCCGAGCGGGTACGGCAGATGAAGTGCCTCATATTTGTGCCGCGCCATCGCATGATAGGGCAGCACCTCCACGCGCTCGACCGTTCGCAGCGTCCTGATGAAGTCCGCCAGCCGGTGCAGGTCATCGGCATCCGTCGTCCATCCCGGCACGAGCACGTGACGGATCCACATGCTTTTCCCCTGCTCCGATAGGTACCGCGCGAGTGCCAGTACCGGTGCATTGGACGTGCCCGTCAGCGCACGATGCTGCGCGGGGTCGATGTGCTTGATGTCGAGGAGAAAGAGATCAGTGAGCGGCAGCAGCGCCCGAAACGCGCTGAAGAATGGCTCATCCTCGGTAAAGGGGCCGCCCGCCGTGTCGATGACCGTGCTGACCTGCTGCTCCTTCGCCAGGCGAAAGAACTCCGTCACAAACGGGAGCTGCAGCAGCGGCTCGCCGCCGCTGACGGTGATGCCGCCGCGCTCCTTCCAGTATGGACGATAGCGCAGTGCCTGCCGCAGCACATCCGCCGGCGTTCGCTCCTCGCCGCCCTCTGTCTCCCACGTCTCGGGGTTGTGGCAGTACTGACAGCGATAACAGCAGCCCTGCACAAAGACGATGAAGCGGATGCCGGGCCCGTCGACCGAGCCGAAGCTCTCCGTCGTGCTGATTCTGCCTTTACATATGCTCATGGAAGGTACGCGAAATCACATCCTGCTGCTGTTCGCGCGTCAGGCTGATGAACTTGACGGCGTAGCCCGAGACGCGGATGGTAAAGTTCGCATAGGCGGGATCCTCTGGATGCTCCATGATGTACTCGAGAGTCTCGCGCCCAAACACATTTACGTTCAGATGGTGCGCCCCCTGATCGAAGTAGCCGTCCATCGCACTCACAAGGTTCTGCACGCGCTCGTCCTCGTTGTGTCCGAGCGAGGCTGGTGTCATGCTCTGCGTATTCGAGATGCCGTCGAGTGCCCAGTGGTACGGCAGCTTTGCCACGGAGTTGAGCGAGGCAAGCAGCCCACAGCACTCTGCGCCGTAGCTCGGGTTTGCGCCCGGCGCAAGCGGCGTCCAGGCCCTTCGTCCATCCGGCATCGCGCCCGTGTACTTGCCGTAGACGACGTTCGACGTGATCGTGAGGATGGAGGTCGTCGGCTCAGAGTGGCGATAGGTATGACGCGCCTTGATTTTAGAAAGGAAGGTCTTGAGCACCCACTTTGCAATCTCGTCCGCGCGGTCGTCGTCGTTGCCGTAGCGCGGGAAGTCGCCCTCGACCTCGTAGTCCACGACGATGCGGTCATTGTAGATCGGCTTTACTTTCGCGTACTTGATCGCGGAAAGCGAGTCAACAACATGCGAGAAGCCCGCAATGCCCGTTGCGAACGTGCGGCGCACATCCGTGTCGATGAGCGCCATCTCGGCCGCCTCGTAGTAATACTTGTCGTGCATATACTGAATGATGTTCAGCGCGTTCACGTAGACGTGCGCGAGCCAGTCCATCATGCGCTCATACTTGATGATGACGTTGTCATATTCGAGGTACTCCGTGCGGATCGGGCGGTAGGCAGGACCGACCTGCACGCCGCTCTTTTCGTCCATACCGCCGTTGATCGCGTAGAGGAGACACTTTGCAAGGTTCGCACGCGCACCGAAGAACTGCATCTCCTTGCCCGTCTGCGTCGCGGAAACGCAGCAGCAGATCGAGTAGTCGTCCCCCCACTCGGGCTTCATTACATCGTCGTTCTCGTACTGGATCGAGCTTGTACGGATGGAGATGCGCGCCGCATAGTTCTTGAACGTCTCGGGCAGGCGCGAGGAGTAGAGGACGGTGAGGTTCGGCTCGGGGGAGGGGCCCATGTTCTCGAGCGTATGAAGGAAGCGGAAGTCATTCTTCGTGACCATGTGGCGGCCGTCCATGCCGATGCCCGCCATCTCAAGCGTCGCCCAGATCGGATCGCCTGAGAACAGCTCGTTGTAGGACGTGATGCGTGCGAACTTCACCATACGGAACTTCAGCACAAGGTGGTCGATGAGCTCCTGCGCCTCTTCCTCGGAGAGCGTGCCGCGTGCAAGATCACGCTGAATGTAGATGTCGAGGAAGGTCGAGATGCGTCCGACGCTCATCGCTGCGCCGTTCTGCGTCTTGATCGCCGCGAGGTAGCCGAAATAGAGCCACTGCACTGCCTCGCGTGCATTCTGCGCCGGCTGCGCGATGTCGAAGCCGTAGCTCGCCGCCATCTCCTTCATGCCCTTCAGTGCACGAATCTGCTCCGCGACCTCCTCGCGCTGACGGATCACATCGTCGCTCATGATGCCGTCGCCATAGTTCAGGAGATCCTCCTGCTTGAACGCGATGAGGTGATCGATGCCGTAGAGCGCGACGCGGCGGTAATCGCCCACGATGCGCCCGCGCCCGTAGGTGTCGGGCAGTCCCGTGATGATGTGGCTGCGGCGTGCCGCGCGGATCTCGTCCGTATACGCGTCAAAAACTGCCTGATTGTGCGTCTTATGGTACTTTGTAAAGATCTCGTGAAGCTTCGGGCTGACCTTGTAGCCGTAGTTCTCGAGTGCCTCCTCCGCCATGCGGATGCCGCCGTACGGCATAAATGCCTGCTTCAGCGGTTTGTCTGTCTGGAGACCGACCACCTTTTCAAGGTCTTTATGTGCGGGATCGATATAGCCCGGGCCGTATGCCGTCAGCCCCGAAACGACCTCCGTCTCCATGTCGAGAACGCCGCCCTTGGCACGTTCCTCCTTCTGGAGTTCCTGCACGCGTGCCCACAGACGATTCGTCGCATCCGTCGGCGGCGCAAGGAAGGACTCGTCGCCGTCATACGGTGTATAGTTGCGCTGGATGAAGTCACGGACATTGACCTCCTCCTGCCACACGCCGCCTGTGAATCCATCCCAATGTTTGCTGTGCAGCATAATATACCTCCTGTTATTTATTATTGAGGAAATCCCTCATTCGGTACTTTTATGATACTTGAATCACATTCACTTTTCAATATCTTTCAGAAGATAAACGATATCAATATTTTTCATGAAAATCATAAAAAAATCATATAGGTTCTGCAGCAAAAAGGCAGACAGCATCCGCCGTGCAAATTTCCCGACGCAGGCAGTCGTATGCCTGCCCCACGAAAGGCTGCTGCGGAGTATCGTCGCCGTCCGCTATGGCCGCAGCATTCCTCATGAGCTCATAAGATAGAGCTATTCCCGCTCCGACCCCGGCTCCGGCGTCACGAATGCGAGAAGAGCCGCCAGCGGCAGTGCGATGACAGAGACGAGGAGCGCAGGCGCGAGCCCGATGTGGTCGCCGAGTGCCGCCGTCGCCGCGACACCAAGGCTGCCGAGGCCAAACGACATGCCGAGCATCATCCCCGACGCCATGCCCGCATTCTCGGGGAGTGCCTGCTGTGCCCAGATGATTGAGCTCGGCTGCGGTGCCATCAGCATAAAGCCCGCCGCAAAGAGGACGGCACCGCCCAGTACGTCCGCGCTGACATGGGTGAAGTAGTAGGCAGACGGCAGGATGCCGAGGAGGAGCGCCCCCACGATGATTCTGCGCCCCGAGAGAGAATCGGCTAGGTTGCCGCCGACGAGTCCGCCGACCATGCCGCCGACCATGAAAATCATGAGAAAGAGCCCCGCTGCGTGCGTATCCTCGCCGCTGCGGACGAGGAGGAGCGGGAGGAACGTCCCGAATGCACCGTGTGTCCAGCAGCGCAGCCCCATCGCGAGGTTCAGCGTGATCGTCGTACGGGCAAAGAGAACGTGCGAGAGCTTCGACGGATGTGCGGGTGTGTGTTCGGGCAGCGAGGAGACGGCGCAGAGCCCCGAGCGCAGAAACAACGCAGCGATCAGGATCGTCGGGAGGAGCAAAAGAGGCAGAGCACGCAACGGAAAGAAGTCGAGGAAGGCGACGAGGATCAGCGGGACAAACGCCATGCCCGCGTTCCCCCCTGCGATGAAGTAGCTCATCATCCCGTTTCCGCGCCCCTCCGCCGCTGTCCGTCCGATGAGCATGGAGGAGAGCGGATGATACGCCGCAACAGCGATGCCCGTCACGGCGACAACGAGGAAGAGAAGTGCCGTATGCGATACGTACCCCACCAGACACATGGGAGCAGCGGCGGCAGGCACGAGCCACGGGAGGAGCGGGCTGAAGTTCCGCCGATCCATCACGCAGCCGATGACGGGCTGGAGCATATTCGTCGTCACCGACGAGACCATGACAAGCACGCCGCACATCGTCAGGGACAGACCGAACTGCGTCATGAGCAGTGGGAGCAGGATGGGCAGAAAGTTTCCATAGAAATCCACCATCCCATGTCCCGTCGAGAGCAGTGCCGCCGCATGACGTATCTCATATTTCATCTCATATTGCCTCCTGTGATTGATTTCCTTGCACAATACGCAAAAGTATGTTGTAATAATTCCAACAGAATATAATTTTAGCAAACCGCAGGGAAATGTAAAGGAGTATTGTCACATGAGAAAATGGGCCGTCATCTATTCGTCCGCCTCTGGAAACACCAAAACGATTGCCGAGGAGATCGCCGGGACGGCAGGGGCTGACCTCTTCCCCATCCAGAACGCGCCGACGGATCTCTCCGCCTACGAGGTTGTCGCCCTCGGCTACTGGATACGGCGCGGCGGTCCCGACGACCGCATGAAGGCATACCTGCCGCAGGTCGCAGATGCGCGCGTTGTCCTCTTCCAGACGCACGGAACGGACGTCGGCTCAGAGCACGCCGTCACCTCCTTTGCGCGTGCCGCCTACCTCCTCGGAAAGGGCTGCGAAATCCTCGGCACATTCTCCGCGCAGGGAAAGCTCGCGCCCGCCCTCATCGAGCGACGCAAGAAATCCGATCCCGACGACACCCACAACAGCCCCGAGGCGCAGGAGCGCTGGGTGCGTGCCGCCGAGCATCCAAACGAAGCGGATCGCGCTGCCGCACGTGAATTCGTCCACAAAATGGAGCACAAAATGGATCTGCTCGAAAAATTCCGCCGTGCGCAGGAGGAAAAGAAAAGCGCACACGCTTGAATGCTTTACAGCCCCACGCTACCGCTTTATACTATTGATATAGAAAGATGCATTTTCTTATGCCCGAACTCAGTCGTTTTATGGGTATGGTCATCAAGATGATCTTTTTCGATGATGACCGCCATCACAAACCACACGTTCATGTATTCTACGGTGACTTCAAGGCATCCGTCGCCATCGACGGAGAACTCCTTGCTGGCAAACTGCCGGACAAGCAGTTAAAGCTTCTCACAGCATGGCTCTATATTCACGAGGATGAACTCTATGCTGCATGGAACAACGCCGTACGCGGGATGCACTTTGACAAGATCGAACCGCTCAGATAGGAGACACATCATGTATATTCGAGATGGGATTGCCTATGCCTCAGAGCCTTATGAGGATCTGACCATCACCGGTTTTCGCATCATTGACGACCTTTACATGGTCGTCACATTTTCAACAGGCGAGGAGCGTATTTTCGATGTTTCGGGACTTCTACGCTATCCTGCATTCGCGCCGCTGTCCGATCGCAGCGTATTTGATACAGCACGCTTGGAGCACGGATTTCTCACATGGCAGAATGGAGCAATTGACATTGCTCCTGAGGCAGTTTATAAGGAAAGCTACCCTTACAGTACACACACTGCCAATCGTCTGCCAAGCAGCAATACCCTCCCGCCTCTGGCATATTCTAGCTAAGGTTACGCTACATGGATACCGAAAAAAAACGCGCGATGGAAGCCGAGGTGATGTCGATGATGATCGGCATCTACTGCCGCGGACACCATCACGCGAATCGCAGTGCTGCATCTGAGAGCGAGCCCTCGCTCTGTCCCGACTGCCGCCGCCTCCTCACCTATGCCCGCAGCCGTATCACGGCATGCCCGCGCATGGATGTCAAGTCGTTCTGCTCTGCCTGTCCCGTCCACTGTTATAGCCGAGAAATGCGGGAGAAAATCCGTGAGGTGATGCGCTGGAGCGGACCTCGCATGCTCCTGCATCACCCGCTCATGACCCTGCATCACATGTGGATTGACTACCGTTCACGATGTCGCGAGAAAAAGGAGCAGCATCCATGAAAAAAATCCTGCTGATCGCCACGGGCGGCACCATTGCTTCGCGGGAAACGGAACACGGTCTGCGTCCCGCACTCTCCGCAGATGACCTGCGCGCTGCGATGGGCGTGAAAGACGCCGCCGTGGATACACTCGACCTCCTCGCCCTCGACTCGACCAACATCGCCCCGCCGCACTGGGAGCGGATCGCCCGGTGCGTTGCCGACTGTCGTCAGGCACACGACGGCATCATTATCTCACACGGCACAGATACCATGGCGTACACCGCCGCTGCCCTCTACTATATGCTCGAGCATATCGACCGCCCTATCGTCCTCACGGGGGCGCAGCGGCCACTCGGCACGGCGGACTCGGATGCGGGGGCAAATCTGCGCCTCGCTGCACGCGCTGCGCTCAGCGGACATGCGGGCGTCATGATCGCGTTCGGCGGACGCATCATTCACGGCAACGCCGCAAAGAAAGTTCACTCCCTCGCCGACGATGCCTTCCGCAGCATCGGGCGTACAGAGATCGACCTCGATGCCGCGCCCATCCCGCCATCTGCCCCCTTCTGTCTGCATGGGACACTGGAGCGGCGCGTCGCCGTCCTCCGTCTCTACCCGGGGATGTCCCCCGGCGCCGTCACAACCTGCATCAAGGCGGGCTGCCGCGGCCTCATCATTGAGGGCTACGGCCTCGGCAGCGTCCCCACAGGGGATGCGGAGGCGAGCTTCCTCCCCGCCCTGCAGCTCGCGCGCGAGGCGGGCTGCACCGTCGTCCTCACAACGCAGTGCATTGAGGGCGGCGCGGACATCCGCCGCTATGAGGTCGGCGTGCGGGCGGCAGAGCTCGGCGCTCTCTCGGGCGGCACACTCCCCATCGAGGCACTCTATGCCCTGCTCCTGCAGCGTCTTGCCGAGAGTCCCGCGGGGACGCCGCTCACCTCTCTCGATGTAGCTGAGAAATAAAAAACGCTTACCCTAAAAAATTATTGAAAATTTTTCTCAAATACCTATTGATTTTCTTTCTCACATGTGCTATATTCTATACAAGCTTTCGTTGAGGAAACATCCTCGGATGTTTCCAAAGCTCTCCTAAAATATAATACACAGCAAAGATAGTCCACAGTGGAGTGTGGGCTATTTTTGTGTTATTTTTTTACAACAACTCTCCAAAAACAGAAATACTCTATTGACAGCCATGCTATAATAAATCAAAAGGTCAATATCGTGGATCACAGGGAGATGAACCTATGGCAAAAGAACATATTGAAAAGGATATTATCATCATCGGTGCGGGCATGGCGGGGCTGACTGCCGCGCTCTATGCGGGGCGCATGAATCTCAGGACGCTCGTGCTCGAGAACTCGCTCGTCGGCGGTCAGATCGCAACGGCGGCGGATATTGAGAACTTCCCGGGCTTCGAGCGCGTGAGCGGGATGGAGCTGATCGGCACACTCGAAAAGCAGGCGATGAATTTCGGTGCGGAGATCGACGAGTTCGACCGCATTGAGCGCGTCGATCTAAAGAGTACGCCGAAGATCGTGGAGACCGAGACGCGCGTCTATGAGACGCCCGTCATCATCATTGCCTCGGGCATGAACCGCCGCAAGCTCCCCCTGCCGCAGGAGCCTCACTACTTCAATCGCGGCGTGCACTACTGCGAGCTGTGCGATGGGCACACGTATCAGGACAAGGTGATCTCCGTCATGGGCGGCGGCAACGCGGCGGTCGATGCGGCGAATTTCCTCACGAAGTACGCCAAGCACCTCTACCTCATCCACCGCTCCCAGCTGCGCGCGGATAAGTCCTCACAGGATGCGCTCTATGCCAATCCAAAGGTGACGGTCATGCTCGAGACGGAAATCACGCATCTGAATGGCGAGGATCGCCTCACGTCCGTCGATCTCCTGCACAAGGATACGGGCGCGAAGGAGACGCTGCCGGTCGATGCGATTTTCGTCAACATCGGCGTTATCCCGAACACGGAGCTCTTCAAGGGGCAGCTCGCCCTCACGGAGGCGGGCTACATCCCGGCGGGTGAGGACTGCCGCACGGAGATCCCGGGGGTCTTCGCTGCCGGCGATATCCGTGTCAAGGAGATTCACCAGCTGACGACCGCTGCCGCTGATGGCACGACCGCCGCCCTCCACGCGGAGAAGTATCTCGCGGGTTTGAAGAAGTAATGAACGATTTGATATAAACAACAAGGAGGAATTCCCATGATTCAGGTTTTCTCGTTCGACGCGTGCCCGTGGTGCACGAAGGCAAAGAAGTATCTCGACAAGAAGGGCGTCGCCTACAAGGTGCGCGATATTGAGAAGGAGCCCGCCGCCTACGACGAGCTCGTGAAGCTCACGGGCGAGGCTGCATGCCCCGTCATCCTCGCCGACAACGGTGAATACGTGCGCGGCTTTGACCAGCCCGCCATCGACAAGCTCATCGGCGCATAAGGAGGGCTTCATGGTAAAGGTCTACTCCATCACGGTCTGTCCATGGTGCACGAAGGTGAAACGCTACCTAAAATATCGCGGCATTCCCTATGAGGAGCATAACATCGAGCACGACCCCGCCGCCCTTGCGGAGTGCAAAGCACTCTCCGGCGACACTATCGTTCCCGTGACGACGGCGGACGGCAAGGACTTTGCCGTCAGCTATGACCGCGAGAAACTGGACAAGATTCTCGGGATTACAGGATAAACAAGACAAGCAAAGACGACGGATGCAGGACATTGCATCCGTTTTTTATTTTTTCGCACTTGCCAAACGCTTCTAATAGGATTAAAATAAAAGTGCATCGATATTTCGTTGAAAGGGGAAAAGACCTCTGTCTTCCCGTAGTAAGGAGGTATTGCTATGACCGGATTACCGCTGATTTTCGCTTTTTGGCTGGCGATCGTCATCATGATCGTCATGATCTCAAAGCTGCGTATCCATCCGTTCATCTCCATCATGCTTGTCTCACTGGGACTTGGACTTGCTGCCGGCATCCCGCTTGTCGATCACAAACTCGATAACGGAACGGTGCAGCATGGTCTTGCCACTGTCATCGGACAAGGCTTCTCGGGGACCTTCACAAGCATCGGCATCGTCATCATCCTCGGTGCGATGATCGGCACAGTGCTCGAAAAGACGGGCGGAGCATTGAAGCTCGCAGACATGATGATCCGCCTCGTCGGCAAGAGCAAGCCTGTCCTTGCCGTACAGCTCATGGGCTGGGTCGTCTCCATCCCCGTGTTCTGCGACTCGGGCTTCGTCATCCTGAACCCCATCCGCAAGGCACTCGTCCGCCGCACGGCAGTCTCCGCCGTCGCCATGACATTTGCCCTGAGCTCGGGACTCTTTATCTCACACGTCTTTATCCCGCCGACCCCCGGCCCTATCGCTGCGGCAAGCACACTCGGCATCGGCGACTATCTCCTGCAGGTGATCGGACTTGGTCTCCTCTGCTCGATCTTCCCGCTGATCGCAGGCTACTTCTATGCACGCTGGATCGGCACAAAGGTACAGTCGAAGGACGAGGCGCAGCCCGACGAGGTGACGAAGAGCTACACAGCGCTCATCGCCTCCTACGGCAAACTCCCCTCCGGATTCAGCACACTTGCCCCGATCGTCGTCCCCATTGCGCTCATGGCGCTGTCTTCCATTGTCACTATGGCGGGCATGACCGGTCTCTCTGTCGAGGTAATCAGGTTCCTCGGTACGCCGATCATCGCCCTTGGCGTCGGCATGGTATTCGCAACGATGCAGCTCTTTTCCGTCGGACGCTCGGAGGAGTTCTACGCCATCTGCAATGACAGCCTCATGACCGTCGGCCCCATCCTCTTCATCACGGCGGCGGGCGGCGTGCTCGGCAAGGTAATTGCGACCTCCGACATGGTGAAATACATCTCGGCACACGCAGATGTGTTCGGCGGTCTGGGCATTTTCTTCCCATTCCTGCTCTCTGCGGTGCTCAAGACCGCGCAGGGCTCGTCCACCGTTGCCATGATTACGACGGCGGGCATCATTGCACCGCTGCTCACCGTCCTCGGCTTTGATACGCCGCTGCAGGCGACGCTCGTCTGCATGGCGATCGGCGCAGGAGCAATGACCGTCTCTCATGCGAACGACTCGTACTTCTGGGTCGTCTCCGAGTTCAGCGGTCTCACCCCCGATCAGGGCTACCGCGTCCAGACGATGGGCACGCTCGTCCTCGGCATCGCCGCCATGGTCGAGATCGCACTCCTGAGCATGGTGCTGCGCTGACGCATAGAGAGAAATATTTACATAAAAAGGCTGCTGCACGAAGCTTCGAATTTCGTGCAGCAGTCCTTTTTTTGCCCCTTCCACCGCTTACGCGGTCCCCCTTCCCCGTGATAACGGGGAAGGCTTAGGATAACGGTATATAAGCGTTACGTAGAGGCGTAACTGCAATACTCCTAAGCAAACCTTAGTGGAGCAAGCGGATATAGTGCGCGGTACGCCCCGACGGATTTCGCCCGTTCAAGCGAAGCGCGTTAAGAAATTCGTCGGTATTTAAGCGTACAAGCGCACGACCGCTTGCGAACGAGGTGTTTGCGTGGAGTGTGCAGTCCTAGCCCCCTTCACCGTCTCACTTCATCAGTGAGCCCTCGTATTTCAGCGTGGCGAAGTAGTCGTCGATGGTCTGAGGACGGCGGATCAGCTCGATGCTGCCGTCCATACGGCGCAGCAGCTCCGCGCAGTGGAGCTTTGCGTTGTAGTTGAATCCCATCGCACTGCCGTGCGCCCCCGTGTCGTGGATGATGAGGATGTCTCCAATGTCGATTTTCGGCAGGGCGCGGTCAATGGCGAATTTATCATTGTTCTCGCAGAGCGAGCCCGTCACATCATAGACGTGGTCGGCAGGTGCATTCTCCTTGCCGAGGATGGTGATGTGATGATAGGCGCCGTAGATCGCAGGGCGCATGAGGTTCGCCATGCAGGAGTCGAGGCCGATGTACTTCTTGTACGTGTCCTTCTCATGGAGCACGGTGGAGACGAGCCAGCCCGCATCACCCGTGATGCCGCGTGCACTCTCCGTACGGATGCCGACATCGCCGAGCCCGGCGGGGCGCATGATCTCATTGTAGAGCCTTTCGATGCCCGCACCGACGGCGTCATAGTCGATGCCGTCCTGCTCGGGGCGGTATGGGATGCCGAAGCCGCCGCCGAGGTTGACAAACTCAACGTGGATGCCGAGTTTTTCCTTCAGCTCCGCCGCCAGCTCGAACATGAGACGCGCCGTGAGGAGGAATGCCTCCGTGCGCAGCTCGGCAGAGATCACCATCGTGTGCACGCCGAACCGCTTCACGCCCATCTCAAGGGCGCGCCGATAGCCCTCGAACATCTGCTCACGCGTGAGCCCGTATTTTGCCTCGACGGGCTTTCCGATAATATCGTTGCCCTCGACGAGGTTGCCGGGGTTGTAGCGGAAGCAGAGGAGGTTCGGCAGGCCGGCGTGCTCCGCCATATAGTCAAGGTGACTGAGGTCATCGAGGTTGATGACGGCACCGAGCTCGATCGCCTTCTGGAACTCCTCATACGGCGTATCGTTCGAGGTGAGCATGATCTCCTCGCCCTTGACGCCCGCTGCGGCAGAGATAATGAGTTCGGGGGTGCTGCTGCAGTCCGTGCCCGCTCCGTCCTCATGCAGAATCTGAACAATGCGCGGATTCGGCAGTGCTTTTACGGCAAAGTGCTCACGGAAGCTCGGCGCCCATGCGAATGTCTCGCGCAGACGGCGGAAGTTCGCACGGATCTTTGCCTCGTCGTAGAGATGAAACGGGGTCGGGTACCGCTCGATGAGACGCAGCGTCTCCTCCTTCGTGAGCGGAAATTTCTTCTCATTCATATTATTCTCCCTTGGTGTAAATCCCTCTTCCCCCATAGCTGTGAGAAAGATATATATATGAAGTTCCGTTATTATAGCAATGAAAAATCCTCTCTGTCAAATGTATCCCTTGACGAACGGCGTGCGCTCCCGTATAATGTGGACTATGTTTTTCATAGGCATTATCTAAGGGGGTATATCCATGAGATTCGGAGGAAAAGCCTTGCGTCTTGCCGCTGCACTCGTCGGCACAGCTCTTCTTGGCTCGGCACTTGCCGGCTGCGGAGGAAATACGGCGAACTCGGACGAGATCCGCATCGGCGCAAACTTTGAAATGACCGGCAACACGGCGAACTACGGCACATCGACGCTCGAAGGGCTGAAGCTCGCGATCAAAGAAGCCAATGATGCCGGCGGCATCAATGGCAAAAAGATCACCCTCGTTGAGGCGGACAACAAGTCCGAAGCGGCAGAGTCCGTCAATGCAGCAACAAAGCTGATCTCCGACGATCATGTCCGCGCCATCGTAGGCCCTGCGACAACCGCAAACGTCATCGCCGAGTCACAGATTGCGGCGGACAACAAGATCCCCGTCATCGCCCCGGATGCAACGGCAGTGGACGTCACGGTCGAGAAGGGTCAGGTAAAGCAGTGGATCTTCCGCAGCTGCTTCATCGACCCGCAGCAGGGCGATGTCATGGCGAAGTTTGCCCTCGATACACTGAAAGCAAAGACGGCGGTCATCTACCTCGACAATTCGACGGACTATTCCAAGAGTCTCGCACAGGTCTTTGAGAAGGTCTTCACCGCCGGCGGCGGCAAGGTGCTCATGACCGAGGCATTCCTGGGCAAGGATCAGGACTTCAAGGCGACGCTGACGCGTCTGCGCGAGGCGAATGCAGATGTGATCTTCGTCCCCGCCTACTATGAGGAAGTCGGCAAGATCGTCAAGCAGGCGCGTGAGATCGGCATCACAGCACCCATCATCGGCACGGACGGCTGGGATGATCCAAAGGTCGCCGCACTCGCAGGAGCGGATGCGCTGAACAACACGTACTTCAGCACACACTACTCCGACAAGGATGAGTCAGTGCGCCCCTTCATCGATGCCTATCAGAAGGAATACGGCCACATGCCGAACGTCTTTGCTGCCCTCGGCTATGACGCCGGCAAGCTGCTCGTTGATGCGCTGAAGCGTGCAGGCTCCGACGATCCCGAGGCGCTGCGCAAAGCCCTCGAGGAGACAAAGGACCTCATCGTCGGCACGGGCACGATCACGATGGATGCAAACCACAACCCGATCAAGCAGGCAGTCATCCTCGAGAATAAGGATGGCGACCGCGCGGTGGTCGCAAAGATCATGCCGAGCGCAAACTAATCTGCACAGAAACGTTCAAAGAGCCGCATCCTGCGGCTCTTTTCATCATCTCAGGGAGGTTTTTCTATGGAGGTACTGCAACAGATTCTGCAGCAGCTCATCAACGGGATTTCGCTCGGCAGCATCTACGCGCTGATCGCTCTCGGCTATACGATGATCTACGGCATCATCAAGCTCATCAACTTCGCCCATGGCGATATCTACATGGTCGGGGCATACCTCGGTTTCTACGCGATCACGCTCGGGATCCCCGTTGTGCCGGCGATTCTCATCTCCATGGCGGTCACGTCTCTGCTCGGTGTCGTGGTGGAGCGGCTGGCCTACCGTCCGCTGCGCCACGCGCCGCGCATCTCCGTGCTCATCACGGCAATCGGCGTGTCCTTCCTCCTCGAGTACGTGATGATGGCGATTGTCTCACCGACGCCGCGCACGTTCCCCGCCACACTCAGCGATGTGTCGTTTAACCTCGGCGGGCTCATCATCAGCGGTCAGCAGATGCTCATCATGGGCGTCACCCTCCTGCTGATGCTCATCCTCACCTACATCGTCCGCTCGACAAAGATCGGCAAGGCGATGCGTGCCGCCTCCTACGATACGGAAGCGGCACAGCTCATGGGGATCAATGCGAACCGCATCATCTCGATCACGTTTGCCATTGGCTCGGCGCTCGCCGCTGTTGCGGGCGTACTCATCGGCATCTACTACAACTCGATCGATCCGCTCATGGGCATCATGCCCGGCATCAAGGCGTTCGTCGCGGCGGTGTTCGGCGGCATCGGCATCCTGCCGGGCGCCGTCGTCGGCGGCATCGTTCTCGGCATTGTCGAGGCGTTTATCTCGGGGCTCGGCTTCTCCATGTTCCGCGATGCGGCGGCTTTCGCCATCCTGATTCTCGTCCTGCTCATACGCCCTGCGGGCATCTTCGGCAAGAATGTTAAGGAAAAGGTCTAAGGAGGGGTGACGATGAATCCATCAACGAAAAATGATCTCAAAATGCTCGTCTTTGCCCTCATCATTTACGCCGTCATCATGGGGCTGACGAGTGCGGGGATGCTGAACGCCTTCTGGCAGCTCAATCTCATCTTTGCGGGCATCAACATCATCCTTGCGGCGAGCCTCAACCTCATCAACGGCTACACGGGACAGTTTTCCCTTGGGCACGCGGGCTTTATGGCAATCGGTGCCTATGTCGGCGTCGTGCTCACAACGAATTTCCACCTGCCCTTTGCGGCGGCACTCCTCGCGGGCGGCGCTGCGGCAGGACTGCTCGGCGCGCTGATCGGTCTGCCGACGCTGCGTCTGCGCGGCGACTATCTCGCCATCGCGACCCTGGGACTTGGCGAGATCGTCCGCATCATCATCATCAACGTTCCCTATGTCGGCGGTGCGGCAGGATTCAAGGGCATCCCGCACCTCACGAACTTCACATGGGTGTTCTTCCTCATGCTGGCCACGCTCTGCATCATCAAGAACTTTGTGAACTCCCGCCACGGCCGTGCCTGCCTTGCCATCCGCGAGAACGAGATCGCGGCGGAGTCCATGGGCATCAACACGACGAAATACAAGGTGCTTGCCTTTACCATCGGCGCATTCTTTGCGGGCGTGGCGGGCTGCCTTTTCGGGCACAACATGTACATCCTCAGCCCCGCATCCTTTACCTTCATGCAGTCGTTCAATATCCTCATCATGGTCGTCATGGGCGGTCTCGGCTCGATGACGGGCTCGATCGCGGGCGCACTTGTCGTGACCTTCCTCTCGGCGGCTCTCGCGAGCTTCCCGAATGCGCGCATGATCATCTATGCGCTCGCGCTCATCCTGCTCATGTTCTACCGTCCGCAGGGTCTCTTCGGCTACGTTGAGATCACGGCGATGCAGCCGCTGCGCCGCTTCTTTCGGAAGGGAGGAGAAGCATAATGGCAAAAAACCTGCTCTCAGCAACGGATGTCTCCATGGTCTTCGGCGGACTCAAAGCGGTCGCCGACTTTAACATGCACATCAAATACGGTGAGCTGATCGGACTCATCGGACCGAACGGCGCCGGCAAGACCACTGCGTTCAATCTCCTCACGGGCGTCTACCATCCCACGACAGGCGAAATCCTATTCAAGGACAAGAGTATCGTCGGACTATCTCCCTACCAGATCACGGCACACGGCATCGCCCGCACGTTCCAGAACATCCGCCTCTTTGGCGAGCTCTCCGTCCTCGACAACGTCAAGATCGCCTATCACTGCCACATGAACTACGGTCTCATCGAAGCGATACTGCGCGTCGGACGCTATCGCACGGAGGAGGATAAACTCACAGAGGAGGCACATCGTCTGCTCGAGATCTTCCATCTCGACGGCATGGCGCAGGAGAAGGCGAAGAACCTCCCCTACGGAGCACAGCGCCGTCTCGAGATCGCGCGTGCCCTCGCGGCACAGCCGTCCCTCCTGCTCCTCGACGAACCGGCGGCAGGCATGAACCCGCAGGAAACGATCGAACTCATGGAGATGATCCGCTGGGTGAAGAGGGAGTTCGGCATCACGATTCTCCTGATCGAGCACGATATGTCACTTGTCATGGGCATCTGCGAGCGCATCTACGTGCTCGAGTACGGCGCAATTATCGCAAACGGCACGCCGGACGAGATTCGGAAAAACCCCGAGGTCATTCGCGCGTATCTGGGGTCGGAGGAATAATCATGGCAAACGAAGCAACACAGCCGCAGAACGGCACCCCCATGCTCCGCATCGCGGATCTCAACGTCTACTACGGTGCGATCCACGCACTGAAGGGCATCTCGCTTGAGGTGCATCAGGGGGAGATCGTCACCCTCATCGGCGCGAACGGTGCGGGCAAGTCCACGACGCTGCGCACGATCTCGGGGCTGATCGCTCCGAAGAGCGGCGCCGTCGACTTTGAGGGACAGGGCATCGCGGGGCTCGGCGCCCACGACATCGTACGCCGCGGCATCTCACAGGTGCCCGAGGGGCGGCGCATCTTTGCCGATATGACCGTCCTCGAGAATCTCGAACTCGGTGCCTTCATCCGCAATGACAAGGACGGCATCGCGAGCGACATGGAGATGGTCTTTACGCGTTTTCCTCGTCTGAAGGAGCGCATCTCCCAGCAGGCGGGCACGCTCTCGGGCGGTGAGCAGCAGATGCTCGCCATGGGACGCGCACTCATGAGCCGTCCGCGTCTCCTGCTCCTCGATGAGCCGTCGATGGGGCTTGCGCCGCTCCTCATCAAGGAAATCTTCTCCATCATCGTTGACATCAACAAGGCGGGCACGACCATCCTGCTCGTCGAGCAGAACGCCAATATGGCGCTCTCCATCGCGAACCGTGCCTACGTTCTCGAGACGGGACGCATCACGCTCTCGGGCGACGCAAAGGATCTTGCTGCGAGCGAGGAGGTACGCAAGGCCTATCTGGGCGGATAAGAAAAGAAGGAAAACACGCCCTAAAGCGCGAATATTACAGTAATATACAAATTCATCCCTGCAAGGAGGAGCATTATGTTTGTTGCCAACTGCATGACCAAGAACCCCATCACCATTGCCCCCGATGTGGGGATCGACGAGGCGGCAAAGATCATGGACAAGGGGCATTTCCGCCGCCTGCCTGTCGTCGAGCACGGAAAGCTCGTCGGCTTCTTCACAAACCGCGACCTCCTGCGTGCCTCGCCTTCGGCAGCAACCACGCTCGACCGCTTTGAGCTGCGCACCCTGCTCTCGAAGATCAAGGTCGCCGACGTCATGCAGAAGAACGTCATCACCGTGACCGACACAACGACGATCGAGGAAGCGGCGCTCATCATGGCGCGCGAAAAGATCGGCGGCATGCCCGTCCTCTCCGAGATCGGCAAAGTCGTCGGCATCATCTCCTCCACGGATATCTTCCGCGCCTTCGTCACCATCATGGGACTCGACAGCGGCAAGACGCGCCTGACCATCGCGGTCACCGACCGCAAGGGCGTCCTCCGCGACATTGCCACCATACTCGCCGATCTTGACATCAGTATCGACAGCATGGTCACCATCCCCCAGCCGAGCGGCACCTACGACATCATCATCCGCGCCGACATACCGGATGTGGAGACAGTCAGGGAGCGTCTCGCGGCAAAGGGCTTCAACGTCAGCCACGTCACACAGATCGGGTGACCTTCTCTGCAGCAAAGGCCTGCCTTCGGAATACGCTTCCGAATGGCAGGCCTTTTTGTCACTCGATCACATGTCCATCTGTCCCAATCAGGATGAGCTGTGCACCCGGAATCTCCGAGAGGAGGCTGCGCCCACGCTCCGCACCCATGACGAAGATTGCCGTCGAGAGCATATCCGAGAGCTGTCCCTCATGCCCTGCCCACGCGGTCCCCTCCATCGCATTCTGCGGCAGAATGACGGTGACGGACGCGAGTCCCGTCTCTGCGGGATAGCCCGTGCGCGGGTCGACGAGATGATGATACCGCCGCCCCTCGCAGAGAAAATACCGCTCATCGTCGCCCGATGCGGAGAGCATGGCATCCGAGAGCTGCGCCGCCGCAGCGAGATCGCTGCGGCTTTCCCCGCGCGGATTGCGGATGCCGATATGCCACGGCTCCCCCTCCGCATTCACGCCGCACGCGAGAATCGAGCTGCTGCCGAGATCGGCAAGAGCATTCACTGCGCCGCCTGCCGCCCAGCTGCGCGCGATGCCGTCGAGTGCCAGCCCCTTGATGAGTGCGCCGCGGTCGATCTTCATCCCCGCGCGCAGAAGCCGTACCTCCGGGTGCTCTCCATCATCAGCGGCACGCTCTCGCAGCTCAAGCGCATGCCAATCGACGTGTGCGCGCGCCGCGGCGACCTCCTCCGCCGTCGGCGGATACTGTGCGGCACGCGCCGCATCCCACAGCTCCGTCAGCGTGCCCGAGGTAATATCAAACGCACCGTCCGACTGACGCGCCATCTCCTGCGCAAGGGCAAGCGTCTCATAGAGCCCGGACGGCACCTCCGTCCATTCCCCCGTCCCTGCCGCCGCCTCCACACGGGCGAGCACCGCACCGTCCGCATCCTCCTCCACCGCAGTAAGTACCGCCATCCCGTCCCGCAGCGCCGCCTGCGACGTGATCTCATCCGCACGCACGGTCAAACGTGCCACCGTCCCCATCACGATCCGCGTCTCCTCCGCCGTCACATCCCCCCCGCACCCGCCGAGGAAGAGTGCCATGCCGAGCAGAAGAACAAGGGGCGACTTGAACAACCGGAAAAACTTTTGTATCATATATAGGATTCCTTTCTTCAGCGGCGATATCGTATGATCATCCTTCTGCACCAATATCGAAGCAAGAGAGCACCATGTTCCTAAGTGAACCTTAGCAGAGCAAGTGCCTCTGTGCAGCATGCAGAAACAGCAGACGATATTCACGCCGCAGTTCAATCCTCCGAGGTGACCCATGCCATCCAGATTTCATGAAATTCTCCGTTTCCTCCTCGTCGGGGGCGGCTGCTTCCTGCTCGACTACGGGCTGCTCTACATCCTCACAGAGTATGCAGGGCTCTACTATCTCCTCTCGTCGGGGATCTCCTTCAGCATCTCCGTCTTTGTCAACTATCGTCTCTGCCTCATCTACGTCTTTCATGGCGCATCCGCCGAAACGCACCGCGCGAAAATCCTCTTCTTCGGCTCAAGCATCGCAGGACTTGCCCTCAACCAGATCCTCATGTGGGTGCTCGTCGACGGACTCAGCGTCTACTACATGCTCGCCAAGATCATTGCCGCCGGCATCGTCACCGTGTGGAACTACGTCCTCAAACGCCGTGCCCTGCGCAGCTAAGGAAGTACTGATATCTTGGGAAGCACTGATAAATTCGGCACGACCATCTTGACGCATCTTTTTCGCCCGCTTATCGTTAGCAAATCCTCCACATAGCCCTCGCTATGCGTCCGGTTTGCTGCCTCAATCGGACAAAAAATCTACGCCAATCTGGCATACCTCATTTTATCAGCGATTCCCTTGTATTCTAACAACATCCCGCGCGCTGCGCAAGCACGGGAATGCCGGCATACTGTCAGTTCTGATGCAGCAGCACACACGCAGCCTCCGTTCACAGCACACCCGCCACCGCATAGGCCCCTCCCCCGCTTCGTCAGGGGAGCTTTTTTATGCCATTTTAGCTCTTATACTCCGCAATATTCAGTAAAGTACTTCTTTTATTCAAAAAGAAGGAGTTCTTTCTCCAAGAACGAAATAGGAACCTATTATAGGATTTATTTATAATTGAAATAGATTCTATGTATCATTAGGAGGGAAAAGCAATGGCAATGGAAATCTCACGCCGCACCTTTATCAAGGGAACAGCAGCGGCGGGCGTTGTCCTCATGTCCGGTGCCTATCTCGGCTGCGGGGGAAAGAACATCCCGGAGCAGGTACGGCGCGGCGACGTGACCTATGACGTGCTCGTCATCGGCAGCGGCGGTGCAGGGATGCGTGCAGGACTCGCGGCAGCTCAGAACAAGGATCTGAAAGTCGCTGTCCTGACGAAGCTCGTCCCGACGCGCTCGGCATCGACGATGGCGCAGGGCGGCATGAACGGCGTGACGGGCGTCACCGACCCTAATGACAGTATCGAGTCGCACACATTCGACACGATCAAGGGCGGCGACTATCTCTGTGATCAGGACGCAGTCGAGTATTTCGCGGAGAACGCGGGCAAAACCATCTTCGAGATGGACTACATGGGCTACCCGTACAACCGTCAGAAGGATGGTCACTTCCATCAGCGCAAGATGGGCGGCTCATCCTATCCGCGTGCAGCATACTTCGAGGATCGTGCGGGACACGCCATGGTGCACGCACTCTTCGAACAGTGCCTTGCACACAATATTGATTTCATCTCCGAGTGCCAGATGCTCGAGATCAGCATGACGGACGCCGGCAAACTCGCGGGCATTGTCGCGATGGATATGCGCTCGGGCGACCTCATCGGCATTCCCGCGAAGACGATCATCATTGCCACAGGCGGCTACGGCCGTGCCTACTGGGTGCGTACCTCCAATCCGTACAGCTCGACGGGCGACGGCATCGTCGCAGGCATGAACGTCGGGATCCCGTTCAAGGATCCCGAAATGGTGCAGTTCCATCCGACAGGTCTCTCCGTCAACGGCGTTCTGCTCTCCGAGTCCAGCCGCTCCGAGGGCGCACAGCTCTTCAACAAGAACGGCGAACGCTTCATGTCGAAATATGCCCCGGAGAAGATGGAGCTCGCGACGCGCGACATTGTCGCACGCGCCATCGCCACGGAGATCGAGCAGGGACGCGGCATCGGCGAGGGGCTGACTGCCGGCGTCTACCTCGACTTTACAAAGATCCCGCCCGAGCGCATCCACGAACGCCTCGGGCAGGTCTACGGCCTCGCAAAGCGTTTTGCGGGCGTTGATATTACGAAGGAGCCTGTCCTCATCAGCCCGACCTGCCACTACTCCATGGGAGGCCTTGAGATGGCCGACTACAAGACGGGCGCGACGCGCATCCCCGGCATCTTTACGGCAGGCGAGTGCAGCTGCGTCTCCGTCCACGGTGCGAACCGCCTTGGGGCAAACAGTCTCTCCGAGGTGCTCGTCTTTGGCAAGACGGCAGGCGAGGGTGCCGCCGCTTACGCCAAGGAACACAGCTACGAGGGCACACAGGATCAGCTCGCTGCAGCGTGCACGAAGTGGAAGGATCACTTTGACAAGGTGACCGCACGTCCGCACACGACGAACCGCACGGTTCCCGAGATCCGCGATGCCATGGTCAACACGATGTGGTACAAGGCGGGCGTGTTCCGTGACGGTGCGCAGCTCGAAGCGGCCTCGAAGGAACTGCGTGCACTCGAAGAGGATTACAAGAACTGCTATGTCGGCGACAGCTCCCATGTCTACAACACAGCATTCGAGCAGTATGTCGAGCTCGGCAATCTCCTGCAGATCTCCCATGCCATCGTGCAGGGCGCGGCGGCACGCAAGGAGAGCCGCGGCGGACACTCGCGCCGCGATTTCCCAAAGCGCGACGATGTGAACTTCCTCAAGCATACGCTGATCTACAAGCAGCCCGACGGGAAGTACACGGCGGAGTACAAGGACGTCGTCATCACGAAGTATCCGCCAAAGGAAAGGAAGTATTGACATGGACGCAACACTCAAAATCCATCGCTATGTCGAGGGCAAATCGTGGGTGGACACGTTCACCGTGCCGCGCTCCACAGGACTTACTGTTCTCGGCGCACTGACCTACATCAAGGAGCAGCAGGATCCGACGCTCTCCTTCACCTGCTCCTGCCGTTCGAGCATCTGCGGCGCATGCGCCGTGCGCGTCAACGGCAACGCCGAGCTCTCCTGCGAGGTGCTGATTGACGACCTCACGGCACGCTATCAGAGCGACGAGCTCACGATCGAGCCGCTCGGCAACTTCCGCGTGATCCGCGACCTCATCGTCGACTGGGATCCAAAATACGCGCGCCTCAAAAAGGTAAAACCCTCCCTCCATCCGAAGGACGAGTTCACGGTGGAAACGGGCTGTCTCCAGTCCCCCGAGGACTTCAACAAGTACAAAAAATACGCAGGCTGCATTCTCTGCGGATCCTGCGTCTCCGAGTGCAACAAGAACACACTGAATCAGGACGACTTCCTCGATCCCTTTGCCTTCGTCAAGGCGGAGAAGCTCGTCGCCGACTCGCGCAGCAAAAGCCCCGAGGAGCATCTGAAGGCCGTCATCGAGGCCGGGCTGTGGCGCTGCTTCAACTGTCAGGAGTGCACGGCAAAATGTCCGAAAGGGCTCGACCCCGCCGGTGCCATCGAGAAGCTGAAGGCGGAAACCTTTAAGCATCACCTCGACGACAACGTCGGTGCGCGCCACGCAAAGGCGATCTACGATGACATCCAGACCTCCGGCACACTCGACGAGTCGAAGCTCAACATCAAATCCGAGGGATACCTCATGTCGAGCCTGCGCCTGCCGATGGCACTGCGCCTCATGAACGTCGGCAAGATGGATCCGCTCGCCAAGCATCCCGTCAACCCCGAGATCAAGACCATCGACGCCATTGTCAAGGCGGCGGAGAACGCCGATAAGGAGGACGCATAATGAAATACGCACTATTCCCGGGCTGCGTCCTCGACGGCGCGGCAGCCGAGGCATATACCTCGCTCAAGAAGGTCTGCGAAAAGCTCGGCATTGAGATCGAAGAAATCCCGAACTGGACGTGCTGCGGCGCATCCCACGGGCAGGGCGTGAACGACCTCGCCATGCTCGCCATAAACGCACGCAACATCTCCATCGCAGAGAATATGGGACTCCCCATCCTCACTGTCTGCAACACCTGCACGCTGCAGCTGCGCACGGCAAAATACCGACTCGACCATGAGCCGGGGCTGAAGGACAAGGTGAATGCCATCCTGGAGGAAGCAGGTCATCCGTACGCATATCAGGGGACGAGCGACATTACGCATTTCCTCTGGGTCCTCGATGAGCATCCCGAGGTGCTCGACGGAAAGATCACGGACGCACTGCAGGGGACAAAGGTCGCCTGCTACTACGGCTGCCACATTCTGCGTCCGAAACCGCAGATGCACTATGAGGAAGGCGACTATCCCGAGTCCTTCGAGCGTCTCGTACGCCGCCTCGGGGGGGAGCCCGTCTGGTTCGATGCGGGGCGCAAGTGCTGCGGCTTCCACGCACAGTTCACCGCCGAGCACGACGTGCTGACCATCACGGGACAGATCGCCGCAAGTGCGGCACACGCAGATGCCGATCTCATCGCCACCCCATGCCCGCTCTGCCAGATGCAGCTCGATATGTACGGACCCGAGGGACGCGACGCGGTCCGCGGTGAGACCGACATGCCCATCCTCCACCTGCAGCAGCTCGTTGGGCTCGCACTCGGCATGACACAGGAAGAGATCGGTTTCAATCGCCACGTCTTCGGACGCGATAAGCTGAAAGTCGGTGCGTAAAGCATCTTCTTTCGATTAGTAAACAGAATGGTTTTTTTCGAATAAGAATTCCCCCGATCAGATACGTCCTACTACGATATCAACATTGTATACAGGACAATGGAAATCATCGTGATCGGGGGATTTTTCTTGTTATTCCCATATAATCATAATTTAATACTACGAAATGCAGGAATTTGTTTATTATAATAGAATATAAATGATGATTTCACTCCTATAAATTTAATTCAATAGATAAAATTGTCTTGCTATTTTGTCTGTTTTGCGTTACACTGAATGCAAAGGATGGACGCTACATTGAATCGCAGATATATGAGCGTTTCTATTTTCATCTGCGTAAAGGGAGTGAATATCATGTTTCTGGAGGAGCGTCAAGAGCTCATCGTCCGCATGGTGGAGCGTGACGGCAAGGTTAAGGTCAAGGAGCTCAGCGCCAAATTCAAAGTCACCGAGGACTGCATCCGCAAGGATCTCGGGTCACTGGAGCGGCAAGGACGCCTCAAGCGCACCTACGGTGGTGCCGTGAAACTGACCCAAAGCGTTCACATGATCGAGGTAAGCCGTCATCGTCACATGGATGTCGAGGCAAAGCGGCGCATCGCGCAGGCAGCTGTCTCTCTCATCCATGACAAGGATATGGTCTTCCTCGACGTGTCCACGAGCAACCTTGCCATTGCAGAACTGCTCATGAAGAGCGACCGTGATTTGACCGTTGTCACGAACATGGTCGATGTGCTCGGCGTCCTGGCACGCAATCCCCGCATCGAGCTGATCTTTGCAGGCGGGCAGATCAACCGCGGACGTGACGGATTCTGGGGCGGTATGACGCAGGACTTCATCGGAAAGCTGAAGCCCGATATTGCCTTTGTCGGCGCCGTCGGCGTCAACGTTAAGGCAAACAGTGTCTCCACCTACGACATCGACGACGGACTCAACAAGGCAACCATTATCGCACGCAGCAAGCGTTCCTACGTACTCGCAGAGGCGCGCAAATTCGCTGCGGACGGCAACTATGACTATGCACCGCTCAATTCCCTGTCGGGGTTTGTCACGGATACGGAGCCACCATCCGATATTCGTGCCGCTGCCGCAGACCTGGGGGTTGATGTCGTACTTCCGTAATATCTCTCATTGATCGGACAGAACCGAGACGGACTTGCCGTCTCGGTTTTCTTGTGCGAAAATATAGGAAACACTGATAAAATGAGGTCTGCCAGATTGGCGTAGATTTTTTCGTCCGAACAAGGTGGAAAACCGGACGCAGAGTGGTGCTCTGTGGAGGATTTTCCGCCGAAGTGCGGGCAAAAAAGATGCGTCAAGATGGTTGTACCGAATTTATCAGTGCTTCCTATAGTTACTGTGCGTGCTCCTCGCAAACACTTCGTTGCACAGGCGGCCGCACACTTATCTGCCTAAATACCTGCGGATTCCTAAACGCGCTTCGCTTGAACGGTAGAAATCCGCAGGGGGCAGAACGTGTGGTTTTCCCGCCTGCTCCACTAAGGTTTGCTGCAGAGCACTGCACGGTGCAGGGTGAATAACCTCGATGAAAGGTTGGGGAAAACCGTAAACATACAAGGAGAAACGATTGATTGATTTACTGAAACACTGCATGCTCTGCCCGCGGCGCTGCGGCGTCGACCGCACGGCAGGCGGGCGCGGGTTCTGCGGCGCAGGGCGGCTGGCGCGTGTTGCGCGCACGATGCTGCACACATGGGAGGAGCCCTGCCTCGTGGGAGCGCACGGCGCAGGGGCGGTGTTCTTCGCCCACTGCACACTCCGCTGTGTCTACTGTCAGAACTACGAGATCAGCCACGAGGGACACGGCAGAGAGATGACGGAGGAGGAGCTTGCGGCGGCGTTTCTCACGCTGCAGGCGCAGGGCGCCGCAACGCTCGATCTCGTGACGCCGACCCACTACACGCCGCAGATTCTCGCTGCACTCGCGCGTGCACGATCAGAAGGGCTGACCCTCCCTGTCGTCTGGAATACGGGCGGCTATGAGACGGAGGAGAATATCGCACGCCTTGCGGGCGTGGTGGATATCTACCTGCCCGATCTCAAGTACAACGCGGAGGAGAGCGGACGGCTCTACTCTGCCGCCCCCGACTATACAGAGGCCGCATTTGCCGCGCTCCGTGCCATGGTCGAGCAGGTTGGCGCACTGCAGTTTGCCGCGGACGGACGGCTCCTGCGCGGCGTCCTCGTCCGTCATCTCGTCCTGCCGGGACACCGTCACGAGAGCATCGCCCTCGTACGGCGTCTCTGGAAGGCGTTCGGTGAGTGCATACAGCTCAGTCTCATGCGGCAATATACCCCGCTCTATCATGCGGCGGAGCTCCCGCCTCTCCATCGTCGGCTCACGACCTTCGAGTACGAGTCCGTTGTCGATGCCGCACGCGATCTTGGCATGACGCAGGTCTATGTACAGGGTGCGGAAGCGGTCGGCACGGAGTATGTGCCGGATTTTAGAGAATCGCTGATAAAATGAAGCCCGTCAGATTGGCGTAGATTTTTTCGTCCGAACAAGGAGTCAAACCGGACGCATAGCCAAAGCTATGTGGAGGATTTGCCGACACAGTGCGTATCGCCCTTCACCGCAGGCCGCGTACCATCGCCTTGCGGAGGAGATCGACGGGAAGCATCGTTGCGGCGAGGAGGAAGGCGAGCACCCAGCCGCCTGCATGGATGGGCGTGCAGCTGAACATTGCACCGATCCACGCGCCGACCTCATGCGGGAAAAGCGGTGCATTGATGATGGCCGCCATGATGAGGACGATGCCGCCCCAAACCCGCAGAAATCCCGGATTTGCCCCGAGATCGCGGAAGATGCCGAAGCCGCTCGACCGCACATTGAACCCGTTCATCAGCGAGGCCAGCACGAACAGCAGGAAGTACGCCGTGTACTGCTCCGACTGCCCCGCAAAGCATGCGGCAAAAACTGGCTGTGTGAGGAAGGCAAAGCTGAGCAGCACCAGCCACGTCCCCATCCAGAGAATCTGTGCTGCCATCGCGGGGCTGATGATGCTCGCGTCGCGGCGGCGCGGCTTCTCGTGCATATAGCTCTCATGGGCGGGCTCGTTGCCGAGCATGATCGCCCCGAGACTGTCCATGACGAGGTTGATGAAGAGCAGATGCGTCACGCGCAGCGGCTCCATGATGCCGAAGAACGGCGCGAGTGCGCTGACGACAACGGCGGCAATGTTGATGACGAGCTGAAAGCGGCAGAACTTCAGGATGTTGTTGTAGATCGTGCGTCCATAGAGGATCGCGTCCTTGATTGAGCGGAAATTATCGTCGAGGATAACGATGTCGCCCGCATCCCGCGCCGCCTCCGTGCCGCTCCCCATCGCAAAGCCGACATCGGCGCGCCGCAGGGCAGGCGAGTCATTGACCCCGTCTCCCGTCATGCCGACGACGAGATTCATCTGCTGTGCGAGGCGCACGATGCGCGACTTGTCTGTCGGCAGGGCACGCGCAATCACGCGCAGCTGCGGCAGGACGCGCTGCACGGCAGTATCGTCCATCTGCGCGAGGTCGCTGCTCGTCAAAACGAGCTCCCCGTCCGCACGCAGGAGGCCTGCATCACGTGCGATCGCGACCGCAGTCTCACGGCGGTCGCCCGTCACCATGACGACCTGGATGCCCGCCGCCTGCACCTCGGCGATCGCCGCACGCGCCTCGGGGCGTACATCGTCGCGAATCGCGGCAAAGCCGATGAGCACGGTGTCCGCATTCACCTCATTCGTGCAGAATGCCGATGCAGAATACCCGAACGCAAGGACGCGCATGGCGCGCGCGGCGTAGGCGTTGATCGTCTCCGTCAGTGCGCCGGCATCGTAGGGTACGACATTTCCCGCCGCATTGAGTGCATACTGTGCGCGGGCAAGGAGCACCTCGGGGGCGCCCTTATAGACGACAACGCCGCGCGCGGGCAGCTCTGCCTGGCTGAATTTATTCACCGAGTTGAACATCTGCCGCTGCCCCGTACGCGCGTTTTCATCCGCCTGCAGAGCACGATAGTATTTCTCTCCCAGGGCATACATGACCGCCTGATCGGTTGGATTCCCGCCGACGACAGTCCCGCTCTCATCGTACATGGAGGCAGTGTTTCTGCCGATGGCAAGCCGCAGCTGCTCCGCGAGCGCCGTCTCTCCCGCGAGGAGATCTGCGCCGTACACCGCACCGTCCGCCGTAAAAAACTCGACCACCGAGAGCCGCCCGCCCGTGATCGTCCCCGTCTTGTCGCTGAAGAGGATGTTCAGCGCACCCGCCGTCTCGATGCCGACGGCACGGCGCACGAGCACGCCGCGCGAGAGCATGCGGCTCGTATTCTGCATCAGGACAATGGAGATCATGAGCGGCAGCCCCTCGGGCACGGCACAGACGATGATGAGGATGGCGAGCGAGACCGCCTCGATCACGTCCACGAGGATCTGTCCCCAGCCGAGGAGGACATACGACTCGATGCCGCCTGCGCGCAGGGCGAAGAACATCATGTAGAGCGCGACGATCACGATGCCCGAGATATAGCCGAATGCCGAGATCTGATCGGCGAGCTTGGCGAGCTTGACCTGCAGCGGGGACGCGGGCTCACGCCCCTGCATCTCCGACGCCATCTGCCCCATCACGGTTGCCGTGCCGACACGGCACACCTTCAGTACGCCCTCGCCGTCAAAGACGACGCTCCCGCGAAAGAGCGTCGTGCCATCGACAAAGGTATCCCCCGTCGTCTTCTCCGGAAATGCGGCAGCCGCATCGGCGCACTTATGACACTCCTCCGTTTCGCCGTTCAGCGCCGCGTTGCTCACGCGCAGATCACCGGCAATAAGTACTCCGTCGGCGGGGATCTTGTCGCCCCCCTGCAGGATGACGAGATCGCCCACCACGATCTCATCCACGGGCAGGACGTGGAGGCCGCCGTCGCGGCGCAGTTTTGCCCTGTCCTTTGTCGTGCGCGCGCGCAGCGCATGGTATTCGTCGTCGCTCGTCAGGCTCGTCCGCGCGGTCACCGTCGCCACGATGAGCACCGTGACGATCGTGCCGACCGGCTCATAAATCTCCGCATAGCCGACGAAGTACATCGTGACCATCAGCGCAACCATCACGAGCAGGATGCGGATCATCGGGTCGCGGAAGGTCTCCAAAAACGCCTGCCCGAAGGTCAGCCGCGCCGGCTCCGGCAGTACATTCGCCCCATGGATGCGGCGCGACGCCTCCGCCTCCGCCGTTGTCAGTCCTCTATGCGTCAACGCTGTTCTCCTCCCCGATGCAGCGCCGCCTCACAGCGGAAAACGATCATCTGCGCACAGCGCGTACGAAATACACGATCAGGTACGCACTGAGCACAAGTGCCAGTCCCTCGCCTGCCCATCCGCCGTAAATCGGCGCGACGAAGATCACCAGGCTCACCAATGCGACACGTGCGGGCTCCTCCCACGACGCATTGGAGCGTTTCTGCACGGCGATCTCGGCAGCCGCCGCAATGCGGCTGTGCCAACGCGTCAGCCAGAGCACAATGCCCGTGACGATCATCGCCGCCGTCATGAGGATCAGCAGCCCCCAGAAAATCTTTACGGCAAAGAGCTCATGATTGTGGATGTGAATGTTCAAAAAGAACGGCGCCGCCTTCATCCACGCCGGCACGGGGACAGTGAACGGCGTGCCGCCGCCCGCCGGAAGATAGACCTGCTCGCCCAGCACAAAGTCCGTCGCGCGCACGGGCGGATCGGCGGTCTGAAAGACGTAGAAGGGATATGACGCCGTCGGCAGCTGCATGGAGATCACATCCCGCGCGGGGCTGCTCTCCTCGACGCGTGCCAGTGCATCTGCGGGACGGAGCGTCTCCGCCTGCTGCTCCTGCGCGGCAAAATGCTCCATCGCCGCAATATGCGCTGTGCTGTGATAGTCCCGCATCCCGACCGAGTAGAGGACGATCACGATGCCACTCACGCACATGACCGTCGCCCATGTGCCCGCAAAGATCGACGTGATCTTGTGCCAGTCCGACCAAAACACGCGACTGGTCTTGCGTCGGTGCGTACCGAACGCCATGCTCTTCATCATCGGCAGATAGAGATAGATGCCCGTCACGATGGAGATGACCGAGAGGGCACACATCAGGGCGAGAAAGTCGCGCCCACCCGTATCCATGCCCATGCGGACGTGCAGAATGTGCATCGTGTGCATAAAGGTCTGTACGCCCTCGGAGCGATAGATGCGTTCCTTGCGGTCAAATGTCGTATGCGTACGCACATCGTACATGATCTGCTCGCCGCCCATGCGCATGTGGGAACGCCCTGCCGCGCCGCCGCGCTCCACGACGCGGAAATAGAGCGTCCCATCCGTGTCGTCCGGCGTCACTGCCAGGATATCCTTCGTCGGATACGCCGCACGCACCGCAGCCTCTCCTTCGGGCAGTGCCTGCCAGAGCTTCGCCATCGGCATGGGCTCCCCGCTCTGCGGCATATTCACCGTGTTCCACGCATTGATCTCCCCGCGAAAGAGGAGCGGCAGCCCCGTCAGCGTCAGCAGCAGCAAAAAGAGCGCACAGATCAGACTCACCCACTGATGAACGGCATAGATTTTTTTCATCATTTCCTCCTATCCCAATGGCTGCATTATAGCACATCTGCCGAAAAGGAGCAGGGAAAAGATGGGGATGCTGAAATCCTCCTGACCATCCTCAGCAGCTTGTCGCAGGAGGAAGCACGATCCATCTCGGAGAACGTCACATGGGGACTCAGGAAAAAGTTTGCCGACGGCAAGTTCTCCGTCGGCTACTCGCACTTTCTCGGCTATGACAAGGGCGAGGACGGCAATCTCGCCATCAACGAGGAGCAAGCCAAGATCGTGCGGCTCATCTTCCAGCTTTTCCTTGAAGGTATGACAGCCGGCAGGATCGCAAAGAACCTGACCGCACGGCACATTCTGACGGTCACGGGTAAGGAAAAATGGAACGCCAAGACCATCCGGGGCATCCTCAGCAATGAGAAATACACAGGCTGCGCGAGAATCCAGAAGACCTTTACGCCGGACTTCCTCACCAAGAAAGCCGTCAAGAACTGCAGACAAGTGCCGAGCTACTTTGTGGAACAGAGGCATCCTGCCATCATCGACCCTGCCGTGTTCGAGATGGTGCAGAGGGAGATGGAGCGTCGTACACGGGAAGGTGGGAGATATAGCGGCGTAAGCATTTTCTCGGGGAAGATCAAGTGCGGCGAATGCGGCGGTTCTTTCGGCGCTAAAGTTTGGCATTCCACGGATAAGTACAGACGCACTATTTATCGATGCAACAACAAGTACGACGGGCAGAAATGCCGAACCCCTCATGTGATGGAGAAGGAAATCAAGGAAGCCTTTGTCACGGCATTTAATCGGTTGGTGACGGAGCGGGAGGAGATTGTCACGAACGCGCGGCTCGTCAGGCAGACGCTATGCGACACGACGGCACTCATGGAGGAAAAAATCAAACTGCAGCAGGAACTGGCGGTACTTGTAGAGATGACGGAAAAGTGTATCCGAGAGAACGCCCGCATTGCTCAGAGCCAGGAGGAGTATCAGCGCAGCTACGAAGGACTGGTAGTGCGATACGATGTCGCCAAGGCTCGGTTCGACGAGGTGTTGGAGACTATCTCTGCTAAGGAAGCGCAATCCGAGCAGTTGGCAGTGTTCATCAAGAGGCTCAAAAACCGCACTGAGCCTGTGGCAGAGTTCGACAGCCAGCTCTGGGCGGGCATGGTGGAATGTGTGACCGTGGGCGTGGACAAGGGGCTGACGGTGGTGTTTCGAGATGGGACGGCAGTGAGAGTGTAACAGGGGGGGTGAATGGAGAGGTTTTTCAAAAAGAGTTGAAGTCTTTTAGGGAATTACTGATAAAATGAAGGGGTTTCGCGCTCTAATTGCGGGCGTATGTCGACGGTGACATCGTACAATGCGACACCCGGTGCACCTGTCCGAACTTCGCCCATGTCAGTGGATTGACTTACGGTTAGCCGGTTGAGCGAGGAAGAACGGCTTTCCCCGTGCGGGCAGAGAATGATATCCTCCGGGACAGTTTCTGTGAGGCAGACGGTGACGGCAATCTCTGCCGTTTCATTCCATAGGACGGCAGGACTGTTTTCCGTGAGCCCCTTTGCTGCTGCGGCTTTTGGATGGAGAAAGACCACAGGATGTTCGGGAAGCTGTGTTTCCGGCATTTGATGCTGTCCGTTAATGTTTTGCTGTGCGTGTGGTGTCAAAAAATAAAATGGATACTTCGATGTCGGAAAGAGTATGTCGTTTATATGAGAGAGAGCAGCAGTGAAATTTTCCATCGTCCGTGGCGAAGCGGTGATCTTTCCACGGTATGCCCATATCGTATGTGCGTGTGCCTGCTTCCAATTCACGCCAATGTTTGATGGAAAGGCGTTCATATACGGTGGAAGTAAATACTTCATCGAGAAAGTCGGCAGCATCCTTCTGCCATGGGAAGCTGCTCGTGCCGGGCGCGAGTTCGTTCAGCCGGCGCGTGAGCAAGCGGGCGATGTCAAGATCGCTCTTTGCCTCTCCACACGGCGGTATGACAGGTGTATTCAGTCCGACCCAGTGGTGGAAGTATTGTCTGGAATTTGCCCGTGATTGGCTGCACCATAGTCCGCATGCCGAGAAATTCAGAATCGAGGGCGGGGTATGTTACAGCGAGGAGGATTTTATTGCGTACCTCAATCAATATGTATTTCCGGAAGAAAGATCTGTGCCGGTCAAGAATTTAGGCCGGATGAATCTTGGTGAGGATCTGCCCGAAGAATACAGGGGATGTCCCTGCTTTCATTTTTGACAGAGACCGGGGCGGGGGGATGAAATCGTCTTCCCGCCATATTTTATGGGAGCGGTCAGCCATTTCTTTGAAAGACATGAGCGACATCTTCCTGTCTGCCGGCGACGAGAACGGCGGCATCCGGCGCGAAGATCGTCTGGGCAGAGATATTGAGGTCGATGCGGTCGCCTGCTTTTATGCCGAGGATGTTCAGGTGATGCCGGCGGCGGATATCAAGCTCGATGATGCTTTTCCCTTCCCATGCTTTTGGTACGGGTACTTCGTAGATGGCGTATTCGTCGCTGAGCGGGAAGTAGTCGAGGATATGCTTGGAACTGCAGCGGATGGCCGTCCAAAGCGCGAATTGGCGCTCCGGGTAGACGGTTTCGTCCGCGCCGTTCCGCAGCAGGAATTTTTCGTGAATGTCGCGCGAGGCGCGCGCTACGACATAGCGTGCGCCAAATTCTTTGAGAAGCGAGGTTGTTTCGAGGGAGCTTTGGAAGTCATCGCCGATGGCGACGATGCAGACATCAAAGTTGGGGATGTCGAGAGAGCGCAGAAAGTCGGCATTGGTGCTGTCGGCGATGAGTGCGTTCGTCACGAACGGCAGAATGCTGTTTACGCAGTCTTCGTCGTGGTCGACGGCGAGGACCTCGTGCTGCATGTCGTGCAGCTTTTCTGCAATGTAGCGGCCGAAGCGGCCAAGTCCGATGAGCAGGATGGATTTCATGATGTTCCTCCTATCCGATGGTGATTCGTTCTTCCGGGCTGCGGCCGGAGTCTTGTCTGCTGTGTGCATGGGCAGCAAAGATGACAGTGAGACCTCCGATGCGCCCGAAGAACATCAAAAGCATCATGACGTATTTGGAAAGCGGCCCCAGATCGTCGGTGACGCCGATGGAAAGGCCGACGGTTCCCAGCGCAGAAGCCGTCTCAAAAGCGCTGTCGATCAGGCGTATGCCGTCAATGAGGTTGAGCAGTACGCTGCCCGAAGCGAAAAGCAGGAGATACATCATGAGAATGGTGACGGCATGACGCTGTGTTTCGGAGGAAAGACGCCGCGAGAAGCAAGTCGGATCCTTCTTGAGGCGGAAGGTGGCGATCATGATGGCAAACAAGGTGAAAGCTGTTGTTGTCTTGATGCCGCCTGCGGTGGAGCCGGGCGAGCCGCCGATGAGCATCAAGGCGATGAGGGCGGCTCGTCCCGTTTCGCTGAAATCCTTGATGTCGATCGTGTTGTAGCCTGCGGTGCGGGTCGTAACGGATTGAAAGAAGGAGATCAGGAAGTGTTCGCTGAGGGACGTGCTGGGATCGAGTTCGAAGAAAAAGAAGAAAAGTCCCGGAATCAGGATGAGAGCTGCCGTCATCGTCAGGGCGATCTTGCTTTGCAGGGTGTAAGCATGGAAATTTCCGCGGTTCAGACGGATGTCCGCCCAGGTGGTGAAGCCAAGTCCGCCGGCGATGATGAGGAGCATGACCGTGACGTTTACGATAGGATCGCCGACGAAATCCATCAGGGAATTGCCGAAGAGATCGAAGCCTGCATTGCAGAAGGATGAGATGGAATGAAAGACCGCGAAGTAAATGCCGCGTAAAAGGCCGACTTTTTGGCAAAAGGAAGGGGCGAGAAAAAGGGCGCCGAGAAATTCAATGAAGAAGGTCAAGCGCAAAATGAAGTAGAGGAGCGGTACGATGCCGCCAAGCTGCGGAGCGGAGACAGCGTCTTTGGAAAGACTGCGCTGCATGAGACCGATGCGCTGCCCTGAAAGGGCGGCGAGAGAGACAGCGACGGTAATGACGCCAAAGCCGCCGACCTGAATCATGGCGAGGATGACGAGCTGACCGAAAAGCGTCCAGTATGCAGCGGTGTCGACAGTCGTAAGGCCCGTCACGCAGCTGGCAGAAACGGAGGTGAAGAGCGCATCGGAAAAGGAGGCGCCTTCGCCGTTTGCCGTGGCCCAAGGCAGCATCAAAAGCCCGGTGCCGCAGAGAATCAAACAGAGAAAACTTAAGATGATGATACGGGAGGGCGAGAGCCTTCGCAAACGTATAATAATGTTCATAAAACAGCCTCGATTTAAAATGGCAGCTTGCTTTGAGAACAAGCTTCTGCTACTGGTCGCTTTTCATTGTAACTTCTTTTTTGTGTTCGTGCAAGAAGCGATTTATGCCATAGGCATCGCCGTGTTTTGAGGGTGTCTTTCTTTTATGAGGATCTTGCCAAACAGGGGCGTGTCGCACCTTTGTTATTCGTGTTTTGCCGCAGGCGACAGCGGCGGAAGGGAAAAATGCATCCGTGAGAACGCCCGCATTGCACAGAATCAGGAGGAGTATCAGCGCCACTACGAGGATCTTATGGTGAGGTACGATGCCGCCAAGGCTCGGTTCGACAAGGTGACGGAGGCTATTTCTGCCAAGGAAGCACAGTCCGAGCGATTGGCAGTGTTTATCAAGCGGCTCAAAGCACAGACTGATCCTGTGGCAGAGTTTGACAGCCAGCTGTGGGCGAGCATGGTGGAGTACATGACTGTGGGCATGGACAAGGGGCTGACGGTGGTGTTTCGAGATGGGACGGCAGTGAGAGTGTAACAGGGGGGTTGAATGGAGAAGTTTTTCAAAAAGAGTTGCGCTAGTCAACAAAAACTGGACACAAAAACCTAAAAATTAGTCATTAGAATTGAGATACTGTACATATTCATCGAAGATGTGATACACAGAATATCCATGACCTCCATTCAAAGGACACGTATCAAAGAGCCGCACCTTCGTGCTTTGGATCCCGTTCGTCTCCTGCTCCACTGTGTTCATCAGATGGATCTTACGCCGCTTTACAGGAGCTTTCGGCGTGCCGAGCGAAATCTCGTATCACCGCATCAGCTGCTTGCCATCCTCATCTATGCCTACATGAACCGCATCTACAGTTCCCGCCGCATTGAGGAGGTATGCCTAAGGGACATCCACTTCATGTATCTGCTCGAAGGACGACCCGCCCCCGATCACACAACCATTGCCCGTTTTCGCAGGGATCACTTTGCCCCCTGCGCCAAGGAGATTCTGTCACAAATGGCGAAGTTTCTTGCATCCGTTGGAGTCATCTCGTTTGAGAACCTCTTTGTTGACGGCACAAAGATTGAAGCAGTTGCGGGCAAGTACACCTTCGTCTGGAAAAAAGGCGTTGCAAAGAACCGTACCAAACTCATGGAGAAACTCTACGCCTTTCTTGCCGGCGTAGAAAAAGAGTTCGGTATCCACCTGCGCCGTGGCTCTGAGATTCGCCTGCACCATCTGAAACGTCTGCGCCGACGTTTGAAACGCATCCAAAGAGAGTAAAACATCATCTTCGTTTACGGGAGCGGAAAACGAAAGACCGTGCTTCAGCGTACCATGGAGACACTGGACTCTTACATCAACCGTCTGAAGGACTACACAAAGAAGCTGCACATCTGCGGGGATCGCAACAGCTTTTCCAAGACAGATTATGAGGCAACCTTCATGCGGATGAAAGGAGATGCAATGAAGAACGGGCAGTTAAAGCCGGCATATAATCTGCAATATGGCGTGGAGGCAGCCTTTATCGTATGGGCAGGTGTTTACCCGAACCCGACAGATACACGGACACTCATCCCGTTTTTGGAGGATTTCCATGCACACATCGGGAAAAGGAGCCGGAAACTCGTGGCTGATGCAGGATATGAGAGTGAGGAGAACTACCTGTATTTGAGGGAAAAGGGACAGACCTCCTACATCAAGCCGAACAACTACGAAGTGAGCAAGAAGCGCAAATGGAAGCAGGACATCGGGCGGCGGGAGAACATGAACTACCTTGCGGCGGAAGATGTCTACCAGTGCGCCGAGGGGCGGCGACTTGTTGTGACGGGGACGCGCAGGACAAAGAGTGCGAGCGGGTATGTGAGCGAAAAGACCATCTACACGTGTACAGACTGTAACGGCTGCGAAAGAATCTGGTATCATTGAAAGAAGCGGCATAAGAAGACGTCGGAAATAAACAAATAAGGGCACACGAATAAGGGCGAGCATTGCAATCGTCCTTATTCGTGTGCCCTATTTCTATAGAGGTGCAAGTTTTCGTTACCGTTGTTTCGCCGATCTGCCCCTATACGAAAAGATGGACTGTTGCACAAAGATAAATTTACCTTCGTGCAACAGCCCTTTTCCTCAGAATCCGATCACGCGATCAGCCCTCTTCGACCTCGATCAGCGCATACTTTCCATCGTGACGCCCATAGACAATGTTGACCTCCTCCGACTCCGCGTTGCGGAATACGAAGAAATGATGGTTGAGGAGATTCATCTGCATGATCGCCTCCTGCACATCCATCGGCTGGAGCGTGAAACGCTTCGTCTTGACAACGGGGTAGAGCTCATCCTCCTCCGGAATCGGCTGGGCAAACGTCTCGACCGCCTCTGCCTTGAACCCGCCCTGACGGAAACGCCGCGCAAGCTTCGTTTTCTGTTTGCGAATCTGACGCTCAAGCTTCTCGATGACCAGATCAATGGAGCTGTACATATCCTCTGAATGCTCCTCGCCGCGCAGCAGGATACCGCGTGCGACGGGGGCAGTCACTTCCACCTTGTGATGCTTCCCTTCCACAGAGAGCAGAACCGCAATCTCACCGACATTATCGAAGTACTTCGTGATCTTGCCGACACGCTTTTCCACATAGTCGCGCAGGGCGGGGGTAACCTCGACATTCTTTCCTCGAATCGTGAATGCAGCCATGAAACACAGCCCCTTTCTATCTACGGGAGCAGGAACTCCCTCTTTTACCTGTTTAGTTCGACATAAAGGAGAAAATACCTGCAAAAAAATCGCGCTCACTTCGTTAAATTCAGATTTTTCCCAGGATTTTTCTCATCTATCGTCAAAGGAAAAAGCCCGCTGTGTAAGCCGGGCTTTTCAGATCTTTTGTCTTATTCCTTTTTGACCACATTGTCCGCCTGCGGACCGCGTGCTCCCTCAACAATGTCGAACTCCACTTCCTGCCCTTCGCTCAGTGTCTTATATCCCTCACCCTGAATCGAAGAAAAGTGGACGAACACATCATCGCCGTCCTCGCGGGAGATAAATCCATATCCCTTGTCCGCACTGAACCATTTTACTTTTCCCGTCATGTCGGCTCTCCTTTCCATGATAGAATCATCGTGCAAAAAAGGCAGAATCCTTCCCCGTTTACACATAACCTGCCTTTATTATAAAAGCCGCCGAAACATCTGTCAATCATTATCCAAAGTCACAGCGAAGAGCAATTATTCACACTCTTTGACATGCCGCAGATGCATAATCAAAAAGCTGCTGTCTTTCCCTGTGAAAAACAACAGCTTCTCTATCGTTATATTACAGATGGGGAAAAAATTCCGCCACACGCCGCAGGCGCTCCCGTTCCAGCTCCTCCCTGCGGTCAAAGAGCTCGCGATATGCCATGATATACTCATCCAGATGCCCTGCAAGAAGGCGGTGCTCTGCCACATAGCGGTAGGCATTCTCCGCGAGCGTGCGCCTGAGATCAGCGCGGCGGATCAGGAGGTCGAGCTTCTGTGCGAACTCCTTTGGACTGCGGTAGATCAGCCCCGTCTCCCCGTCGCGGACCGTCGACGCATAGACCGTCGGTGCGGCGAGCACCGCCGCACCGTTCCCTGCCGCCTCGATGAACTTGAGGTCGGATTTGGCACGGTTGAACTCCGTATCGTTGAGCGGCAGGAGAGCGATATCTGAGGAGCGGAGCGCCGCCATATAACGGTCATACGACACAAAAACATAGCCGGACTGTATGCCGCTGATGAATTGTTTTTCCTCCGTCTGCAGGGCCTCATAGAATCCATAATCTGATACCACCATGAACCGGAGTCGTTCTCCATGTTTATGGATGGCCTCATTGATCAGCGGCATCAGCGGCTCCCAGTCCGCGCGGCGGTTCAGCGCCCCGAAGAAAATCGTCACCTGCGGTGTGTTCTCATCATAGCTGCGTACGGACGGCAGCTCCGCCAATTGGTTCTCAAAGAGATAGATATACGGGTTAAACTGCCGCAGCTGATCCACCAAATACTTCGTGGAGGTTTGTATCGCAGAGGCAGCACGGAATGAGAAAAAGTTCCGTGCGGCAAGATCGCCGATTGCCGACGGATGATCATCAACTTCCTGGAGGAAAATATTATGATGTTCCCCCAGCTTCTTCATTATCGCGCAGACAGCCACATCTGGTCTCACATCACCGCGTTCCAATACGATAAGTGTATCCCGACAATCCGCAAAATCATAGAAATCAAGTGCCGCATCGCCTTCCCGCACGGCTCCGCTCAGAAAGATATCGCCGCGCCGCTCCAACGCACCAAGCGGTGCATCGAGGCGAATGCTCGTACATGCCTCGACACGATTCATGATCATCATGGGCAGTGGATACACATCCTGCTCGTACGCCTTCCGCAGCTTTGCAGATACCGAAGGAAGCAGGGGAGCAATGACACTTTGCTCCTCCGCCATCCGTGCAAGAACAATCCGATAATCCTGCTCCTGCGTAATAAAGATACGCTTATGCCAATATTCTTCGACCAGTCGGCGCCACTCCACGCGGCTGCGCACGATGACCTCTGCCTGTGCGCCCTCCTGCCCCTCATGGCGGCGGTAGAGACTGAGAGGGCGCGCAAAGATGACCGCATCGCCGCGCTCCATGAGCTCCAGCCACATGGCACAGTCCGAAATGGTCTGATAGCCGCGCGCCTGTGCCCGCCAATAGTGGTGCGTGAGATCACTGCGCCGAAAGAGTACGGCAGATGGCTCACCGAGGAAATTTGAGCGGTCCATCAGCGTCGCCCGGCCGACTGCTGCACCGCGATAACACTCGTACGTCCCGTGTACCGGCACGTTCCCCTGCCACAATCCGAGATAATTTCCGCCGCCGTCGACCACGCCGCGCAGCGACGTGGTCAGAGTAATGCCCGGCTCACGCAGAAAGGCATCCATCATGCGCGTGATCTTGTCGGGCAGGAGGATGTCATCGTCCATGCACCACTGCAGATACTCCCCCTGTGCCAGACGCTCGAACGGCATAAAATTCTCCGCCTTGGTCCGTGCCGCGCGATTGCGCACATAGCGGATGCGCACATCGTCCCCGTACGCCTGCATCAGCTCCGCCGTCCGCTCGTCCGTGCTGTTGTCGCAGACGATGATCTCGATGTTCGGATAGGTCTGTGCACGGGCAGATTCGAGTGTTTCACGGAAATAATCGGGACGATTGTAGGTCGGAATCATGATGCTGACGAGCGGTGCATACAGAGCCGCACTGCGGCAGGTCGCACGCACGAGGGCAGGATCCCACGCCTCACCGATGCCGTCGAGCGCTCTCTGCCAGAGCATCTCCGGCACACCGACATCCAGTCCCCATCGCTCCAAGAGCGGTGGACGCATGGCAGTCAGCGTCAGATCCCAGAGCTCACACTTTCCCGCTGCACGGTGTGCAGCATAGGCAGGCACACGCAGGAGTGTATATCCTGCGCAGCGCAGGCGGAACGAGAGGTCAATATCGGCGCCGCCGCTCCCCTCAAATGCTTCATCAAATTGTCCGTGCCGGAAAAACGCCGCACGCCGCACAAGAAGTGCAAAGCCTTCAAGGAATGCACTCACCGTGGTTTCCTTACGATGCTCACGCACCCACGCTTCCGGATCTGAGCCCTCTGCGGCGATGCTTTCGGCGTTGATATACTGCCATGAAAAGATCGTGTGATTTCCATAGGGACCAACTGCAGCGACGCGCTCATCAAAGAAGAATACGCGCTCCATCGTCCCCAGACTTTCGGCAGTAAAGATCACGCCCTCCTGCAGAAAGAGCAGCAGATCGCCCGAGGCTGCCTCTGCGCCGCGATTGTTCCATGCAGCAGGATGCTCCTCCGCCACAGGGAGAATACGGCAGGGCAGATCATGGAGCTCCGCCCGCACGGCGTCCTCCGCTCCCTGCGGAACGGGGACGATCACTTCTGCCGCAACATTCGCCGCAGACGCTGCCGCAAGGGCGGACTCTGCCGTCTCTCGCAGATATTCCCCCGCCTCCGTCAGCGTAAGAACAATGCTGAGCGCGCTCACGATTTCAGCGTGCGCAGGAGCATGAAGTCCGTCTGCCCCATCTTTGCCGCGACCTGAAGAGCCTTTTCCCGCTCACCAATCTCATGCAGGAGGAGTGCCATATTGCGCAGCGTCACATCACAGCCGGGATCAAGCTCAAGTGCCGCCGTCAGAAGTTCCCGTGCGCCCGCATAGTCATTCTGCACGTATGCCGCACCGGCGAAGGCATTGAGTGCCGCCGTCTTCTCGGCGGGGCGGATGGGCTGCGCCATGATCTGTGCTGCCTGTGCCTTTGCATCACCGGAGGACTGAGATGCCGGCGCAGCAGGAACGGATCCCGGCAAGGCACTGTTCATCGGTGCCGTCGGCGCAGCGGCAAGTCCCAAGAGGGCCGCGAGATGCGGATACTCTGCACGCGTTCTATCCTGCGTGAGGCGCGCATCGAGCCCCGCACGCCGCTCGATCTCTGCGCGCTGTGCGTCCGTAAGCACTGCCTGATGCAGGGAAAGGATATTCTCGTAGAGCTTCAGCGCATCATCCGTCCGCTTCTCCCGCTGACAGATCCGCGCGAGCAGAATGCGCACATCGACATTGTCCGCATTGATGGAGAGTGCATTCGAGATCCAGTCTGCCGCACGCTTGTAATCTCCCATCTCGAAGTAGGCATGTGCCACGTCTCCATAGCACTCCTTCGGCGGCTCTCCCTGAGCAAGGGCATCGGCAAAGGCATTGATCGCCTCTGCGTACTGTCCTTTTTTCAGATACGCATGAATCTGCTCTGCCGTAATGATTTTCTTCTCTGCCATCGTCATCGTCCCTTTCATCTGCCGTTTCTCTTCCCGCCGCGCACGTTTTCGGCGTGCACGTTCTGCGCGGTTTCTCTTACGTTTTTTCATGAAGATACCGCTCCCATATCATCTGATACGCGTCCTCCATTGCGCGGACATAGCCCATGCCGTTCATCAGCGGAGAAGCGCGCATCATGCGCGGAACAGCCGTCTGCAGTGCACCGAGAAGTTCCCTGTCACGCGCCAGCAAAACGGCTCGTTCGATATACTCCTCCGTACTGTCCGCAATTAACTCGGAAAGCCCTGCATTGTGCAGGAGACTCACGCCGAACCGTGCGCCATGGCGCGTCCCTGCCCGCACGACGACAGGAAGCCCCATACAGAGGGCCTCGCATGTCGTCCCGCCGCCCTGGTACGGAAATGTATCCAGAATCACATCCGCATCCAGATAGTCCGCGAGGTAGTCCTTTGACCCCGGCCGCAGCTCAAGCCGCGCCGGATCGATCCCCGCCCGCACGGCGCGCTTCTTCATCCGCGTCAGCGTCTCCTTCAGCGGATGCACATTCTTCAGCAGGAGCCGCGCCGTGGGCACAGCGCGCAGGATCTCCCCCCACGCCGTCAGCATCGCATCCGTGATCTTTGCGAAGTTGTTGAAACTGGCAAAGACGACGTTCTCATGCGGGGTGCGCTGCAGGTGCTCATAGGGACGGAACCGCTCCGACGGGGTAAAGCATAGATGTGTCTGCGGCAGACGCAGAATCTGCTCTGTAAAATGCGCCTCTTCCCCCGGCGGATCACAGAATGGATCACCCAGGAAGTAATCCATCGCAGAGAGTCCCGTCGTATTGAAGTATCCGATGCCCGAGAGCTGCACAGGCGCAGGCGCATGCGCGGCGATCATCAGTGTCTTTCCGCCCGCCGAATGTCCCGCCAGATCAAAGAGGATGTCGATCCCATCGGCATGGATATGTGCCGCCGCCTCCTGTGGGCTGCACTTCGACAAGTCTTGATAGCCGTCCGCCATCCCAGCGACCCAGTCCGTCACCTCGCTGTGCTGCCCCCCGACATCGTAGAGATGGACGGAGAAGCGTGCTCGGTCGTAGGCGGAAAAGAGCTGTACGGCAAAGTTCAGGACAATGTGGTCCGTCATGTTCGGCGAAAGATAGCCGATGCGCAGCTTATCACGATGATGCGACGCGTGGGAAAACTCTGGCAGTGTCCCGAGCATCTGTGCGTATACTGCATGGGCATCGTGCATCATCGCATCCGTAATGCCGTCCACATAGTGGAGGTACATGAGATAGTTGCTCAGTGCAGCAAGGCGATCTCCGTGGTTCTCACGCGGCAGCTCCCACGCCAGCCGCAGATGCGGCAGTGCGGCGGGGAGGTCGGCCAGCCAGTAGAGCAGCTGTCCCATGCGCTCATGCAGTTCCCATGCCCGCTCCTGCGGGAGCATATTGTCCCGTTCGATTTCCCGCAGCGTCCGCAGTGCTGTTTCCAGATGTCCTGCTGCCATCGCCTTTTCCACAGGGGCAAAGACACGGCTAGAGGGACGTGTTCTCGCTCTCCCACTTTGCCCAGATGGCACGATAGCATTCCTCCATTTCACGGATATACCCCGCCTGATCCATGACGGGCGATGCCTTCATCCGATCGCGAAGCTCTCGATGCAGGGCATCGAGGAGATCGAGGTTTCCCGCCAGAGCCACGGCCGTCTCGACATAGTCCGAGAGGCTGGTCGATGCGAGATCGGAGAGTCCAATGTTTGCCAGAATACTGTACGTGAAACGCGTGCTGTGGCGTGCTGTATAGTACGAAATGACAGGGACGCCCATGTAGAGGGCATCGCAGGTCGTCCCGCCGCCCGGCCATGGGAAGGTGTCGAGAGCGATATCCACATCGAGATAGCGATTCATATAATCCCGTGAGGCCTGCTCAAACTGCACACGGTTCATATCAAAGCCGAGCCGCTGCAGTCGCTCGTACGCCGACTGCACCACCCCCGGTTTCGAATAGGCATTGTTTTTGAGGAGAAGCCGCGCCTGCGGCACACGTTCCATAATCTCCTGCCACGCACGCAGCACAGGATCACGGAATTTTTGATACTGGTTGAAGGATGCAAACTGGATATAGCCGTGCCCCCGTGCCGGCGTTCCCGTCGATGCAGGGAGGTGCGTATACCCATTATAGCAGAACTGACTCGTCAGGCGCAGGAGTTTTTCCACATAGAACGCCTCACTTCCGCTTCCCTCGGGGTCGCAGCAGTGATCCGTCACGAAGTAGTCCACCGTCCGGAGCCCCGTCGTTGCCATGTAGCCAAGCCCCGAGAGCTGGACAGGTGCCGGCTTCCAGGCGAGAGCAGCAAGCCCCGTGCCCGCCGTATGTCCCGCAAGATCAAATAGGATATCTACCTCATCCGCATGGATCTCCCGCGCAATCCGCTCCATATCCCGCTCATGCGCTGAAAGATCACGCCACCGCGTCACGAGTGTCTTAAAGAAGTCTGTATACTGATCTGACTTCCCAAGACTGTATACGTAAACGTCAAACGCACTTGCATCATACCCGGCAAGAAACGGCCATACAAAGTACTGCATGACATGCTGACGAAAGTCCCCGGAGATATAGCCGATGCGAATCTTATCCTTTTTTCGCCGTTCCTGATGCGTGCAGGGCCGCACATCAGCAAAGAGCGCGCCATAGCCTAGGCTCTTCTCATAGACCTCCTGCGCACTGACATCAGCCGCATTGAGCTTCAGAAGTCCGGCACCATAGTAAACGCGTTGGAGAAACGGATCTGCCGCCTCACGCGCATAGGCAATCGCACACTGCGATGCCAGTTCCGCATCACTGTCCGCAGGCGCATGATCTGCATATGCCTTCAGAAGCGCTGCCCGAACCTCCGGTACAACGGAGAGACCTTCTTCGACCCGCTTAAGCCCATGCTGTACACGTTCAAACACGCCATTCTGTGTTCCCGGCACAATCCCCGAAACCGAGAGGTAGAGCCGCGCCCCCTCACGGTCCGCGGGAAGCCCCTGTGCAGACATTGCCCACCGTGCCGCCAGCGGGGCAGCACCGCCGAAGTGATAGCCCCACGCAAGGCTCATGCGCTGCTCCGCAGAGAGTGCATCATGCCCATCCAGTTGATGTGCAGCAGTGAGAACCGCATTCCAGTCTTGACGGGAGGCGGCACGGGCAAGTTCATCACTCAGCGCAGCGGAAGATCGTCCGTCTCCCTGTGCAAGGACGCGCTCGTAGGCACGCTCCAGTACAAATTGAAGCATCCCCGCATCGCAAAAATCAATCAGCCGCCAGCGCAGCAGTCCATGACACGCTGACAATCGTTCACGGTCAGCGCACAGAGCCAGGCACGCAGCTGCCGCTTCTTGTACGTCACATCGTGGGGGAAGCTCCAGTTGACACAGCAGATGTTTCGCATAGCGATCCCGCACTAGATGCTCGGCGGTAATCAAGGGAATCCCATGCTCTGCCGCATGGCAGACATCGATGAGATCGACCGACATGCCAAGCACGACATCCAGTGTATCGTATGGTAGATCATCCACAAAGTCAAGGGACGACCCCGCACTGCCGCGCGCAGCAATCTGCTCGATGTCCTCTGCGCTCAGCCCCCCCGCAATGGATGCGGGCAAGACGAGATGCACATCGCCGATCGCGGGCAGCAGGCACGACAGGAGTTCCAAGAAATGGGAGGATTCGCCTGCCGTCATGCTGCCGCTCACGCCGATGGTTGGGATGCCCGTATCGAGCAGCGGTGCACGATAGGTATATGCCGCATCCTGCTCGATCTGCGTATAGCAGTAGGGGAAGACCTCCTGCCCATCGACCATCGGAAGGCGCATGGCAAGCCCCTCGGGAACATGCTCTGCGAGCGACACGATATGCTCTGCCGGTCTCTGCCGCATCACCGCAGCATGATGCTCGCTGACCGCATCGAGCGAGAGATCGACGAGCAGATCGAGATGATCACGGCGAATGAGCTCTGCTGCTCCTTCAGGCGTACACGTACCGACCTCACGTACCGCCGCCTTCTCAGCAAAACGTAACGAATCGCCGCCGATCTCCGTATGATAGGCATAAATTTCATAGCGAAAGGCATCATACGCCATAAAGAACATGGGCAGCAATTCGCGCAGGCGGCCTTGTCCGAGATCCGCAGAAAGATAGCCCAGCCGAATCTTCTGCACCTTGCGTCGTTTTACCGCATGTGCCTTCTGCTTTTTCTTCTTTTTCATCATAGCCCCTGTCCGACATTTCTCAATGCCATGATATAAGCCTCTTCCAGCGCACGCATATAATCCGCCTGATCCATGAGCGGCGATGTCTCCATCTTCCTGCGCAGCGTGCAGTGTATCCCGTCCAAACGATCCAGATCCTCCGCCAGTGAGACGGCACAGGAGATGTATGCCGAGGCAGATGTGACCGCCAGCTCCTCCGCACCGACGAGGTGCAGCATCGCATAGGAAAAGCGCGTGCTGCGCCGCGTACCGTACATCGTTACCACGGGTACGCCCATATAGAGCGCGTCGCAGGTCGTCCCGCCGCCCGGCCACGGATAGGTATCGAGCGCAATATCCAAATCGAGATAGCGCTCCATATAGTCCGTCGTCGCAGGTTCCAGCAGGATGCGGTCAAGATCAAATCCCAGCCGTGCAAGGCGTTCCTCTGCCGCTCTCCGCATCGCAGCGGCAAAGAACACCTGCGACTTCAGCAACAGTTTGGACTGCGGTACGCGTTCCAAAATCTCCCGCCATACACAGAGCATCTCGTCGGTCCACTTGCGGTACTGGTTGAACACCCCAAAGAGGATCGCTCCACGCTGACGCGCGGGCGTCCCCGTCGGCACGGGCAGTCCCGCACGCGGAACGTAGACAAACTGACTTGGCAGGCGGATCAGCTTCTCGGTGAAATACCGTTCACGCTCACCATCAAGGGGATCGCACAGCGCATCCGTGAGGAAGTAATCGACGGCAGAGAGCCCTGATGTCGCCATATAGCCGAGCCCCATCATCTGCACGGGAGCGGAGCGTCGTGCGAGCACGGGCAAGGCGCCGCCCGCCGCGTGTCCCGCCAGATCGACGAGAATATCCACCTCATCCGCATGGATCTGTTCAGCGATCTCCTCCGCCGTGCGTCCGCCCATCTCCCGCCACTGATCCGCATGAGGCCGCAGCGCCGCCGTCACCTCATCCGGCTGCTCCGCCGTGCTGTATACATAGACCGCAAAGCGCGTGCGGTCATACATCGTCAGAAAGGGCTGTACGAAATGCTGCAGAACATTGCGGCGAAAATCCGGTGAAATATAGCCCACGCGAATCTTTTGATGTGCGTATGGGGTTCGGCAGTCATACTGCGGCACATGGGCGAAGATATCGCCGTAGGCACAATGCGCCCGAAAGAGTTCCTTCTCTTCCACATCCTGTGCATTCTGTGCCAAGAGGAAGGAACTATACAGAGAAGGATCCGACGGCTCCTCCTCGTAGGCGCAGCGATAGAACTCCGCCGCCCGCACATCCCCCATCCGATAGGCGACGGCAGCACGCAGCCGCATGAACTCATGGCGCAGTGCACTGCGCCCCGTGCTCAGATACTCCTCCGCGAGAGCCATCGCGCGCGGCAGATCTCCCTGCCGCTCCACAGCATAGGTATAGAGATAGCGCAGCATATCGTCCTGCCCGCCCGCAGCAATGGCGCGTTCCGCGATCTCCTGTGCCGCAGCATACTGCTCCGCGCCGAGCAGAGCAAACATACGATCACGCAGGGCCTTACTGTCCTTATAGATACTATCGTCATGATCATCGATGGACTTTAGCGGTTCACTGTGCTGTTCATAGATTGACCATACCTGCTCGTATGCCATACCGACCGCCGCTCCATACCCTGCGGCATCCATCACAGGCGACTGCGCCAGCATCTGACGCAGCCCCGTGTGCAGTGCATCTAGGATCGATGCATCTCCTGCAAGAGAAACGGCCAAGGCGATGTACTCCTCTTCCGTATGAGCGATCAGTGCCTCCGCCCCGATATTCGTGAGGAGCGATGCACCAAAGCGGCTGCCGAGTGTCTCTCCTGAAAGCGTCACGACGGGCACGCCCATATAGAGTGCATCACAGGTCGTCCCGCCGCCGGGATAGGGGAAGGGATCCAGTGCAATATCCATACGATTGTATGCGGCGAGATAGTCCGGAGAATTCCCCTCTGTATCCACGCGGCTGAGTGAGATGCCTGCTGCCGCAATCCGCGTCAGCATCTCTGCGCGTGCATCCTCTTCGGAAAAAACCGCCGCTTTGAGAAAGAGGCGGCTCTCCGGCACACGGCGCAGGATCTCTGCCCATACGCGCAGGACATGGTCATTGACCTTGGTAAAGTTATTAAAGCTGCCGAACACAATACTGCGCCCTGCCGTCGGAGCGTGGGCGGGGGCAGGGGCAGGTCGGAGCGGCTGCCAGCAAAAATGCGTCGCAGGGAGGACGAGCAGTTCCTCGGTAAAGCCCTGCTCCGCATCCCCTGCGGCAAGAATGGGATCGGCAAGGAAGTAATCCACGGTCCTGAGACCTGTAGAGGAGAAATAGCCGATGCCCGAAATCTGGACGGGCGCGGGACGATAGGCGAGAATCGGCAGGGTGCTGCCTGCCGTATGCCCTGCGAGATCCACGAGAATATCGATGCCGTCACGATAAATCGCGTATGCCGCCTCCTCGGGCGTGACGTGTGAGAGATTGCGGAACCCCTGCACCGAACGCTTGACCTGCTCCGTATAGCCATCCTCCGTGCCGAGCGCATAGGCCGTTACCGTAAAGCGCGCAGGGTCGAGCGCCGTCATCAGCGCATACGAAAACGAGAGTACCACATGCTCTCTGACATCGGGAGAGAGATAACCGATGCGGAGCCGCTGCCCTCGTCGGTGTGCACAGTGATCGAACGTCCGAATCTGCGCAAAGAGCGCCCCGTACTCCTCTGCCTCCCGCTTCTCCTCGGCAGGTGCCGCAGGAAGATAGTGGCGGTTAAAGAGCACATTGCTCGCATTGAGCGCACGCAGCGTGAGATTTGGCGCAGCATCGCGCGCACGCGCGTAGAACTCCACCGCCTTTTCCGCAGCCCCAAGAAAGCGTGCACACTGCCCCGCGAGATTATAGACCTTCTCCGCGACCTCCGCAGACATGGGAGCGCCGAAAAGAGGGGTCAGTACACGCAGTGCCGCCCTGCGCTCTCCCATAAGGAGGTGAATGCGTGCACGAAGGAATACCGTATAGGGTTCCTTGGGCAGAAGTGCCCGGCACTCCTGCCATGCCTTCAGGGCCCCCTTCGCATCCCTCTCCTCAATGCAGAGCGCCGTCAGGAGACTTGCCGCTTCCGCCGGCTCATAGCGACGCAGCTTCTCGATGCTGCGCCGCGCTTCTCTCACGGATCCGCGCTCAAGCGCCGTAAAGATACGGTCACGCAGTGCCTCAAGCTTCTGCCCGTTCATTGCCGCACCTCCGCCAGCCGCGCAATTCTCCGCAGCATCTGCTGTGCTTCGGGTGCTGCGAGAATCTCGGTACAGGAACGCGGCAGGAGGACGGAAAGAGCCCCCTGCTGCTCTGCAGAAAATCCTTTTCCACAGGCTGCACCGACGGCAGCAGCACACTCCATTTCCTCGATGAGCGATGCCGCCGCCGCATTCGCATCCCCTGCGAGCAGGAGGCGGCGGCGCGGCGGAAACTTTGCCCTACTACGCCGATCATAGTAGAGCGCTGCGAGGGGAACGTCCGCGCCTGCCAGCACCGAAGCGAGAAATGCCGCATCTGCCTCACGATCATAGATCCCGTTCAAAATCTCAATCAGCGCGGCATCGTCTGCCCCAACCTTTGCCATGATCCGCAGAAACGCCGCAAGGAGCGGTGCATGGCGCGGATTCAGGCGAAGTGCATGCTCCGCCGATAGAATCGCCTCCTCCTTCGCATTGCGCAGCAGTGCTGCCTCACCAAGGCGCATATAGGCCGTTGGAAGAAGCACGGCGGAGAAGTCCCCTTCACGGTAGTATTCCTCATGCAGGCGGATCCCCTCCGCGTAGGCGGCACACGCCGTCATAATATACGACTGATCCCACGCATACGTTCCGTAGATCAGCGGATAGTCCGCTTTCTCCGGAAGTGCCGCGCGCGCCGCATCATACGCCTCTCGAATCTCCGCATCCGATGCCCCCATCAGAATAAGAGACTGCAGGAGAACCGCATGAGGGCGGTTCTCCGAACCGACCGGCCGATCCGTGCTGTCCCGTGCGAGGCGTGCATAGTGTGCTGCCTGCGGATAGTCCTCAAGCGTATAATAGCAGTCCATCAGATGGTATTCGTCGAGTTTCGCGTACTCTCCGCGTGCACGGCGCACAAGGAGGAGCTCCAGATCACGCTGCGACTTGCCCTTGATGATGCGCGGCGAGTAACCCGTGTGATAAAGCGTCAGTCCGGGCGCGATCATCATCTGCCGCGCCGTATCGCCGCTGAGATTCTCTATGTGCTCATGAATGCTGCCCACAAAGCGGATGTGCGGTGCGCGGCGGAAGATGCGCTGCACCTCAGCACTTGTCCCGAGAAGTGCCCCCGTATCCACGTCGATATTGACGAGATGCACGATGAAGCCGTCAAGATACGGATGTGCGTCGTACTCCTCAAGCAGAGGGCGCACGCGCGGATTGCTCTCCTCCGTAAAGTACTCATCGGCATCGGGGAAGACGATCCAGTCGCCCGTCGCCGCATCGAGCGCAAAATTTTTCGCTGCGGAAAAATCGTTGATCCAGTCGAAATGGAGCACCCGTGCACCGCCTGCACGTGCGACCTCCACACTGCGATCCGTCGAGCCCGTATCGACGACAATCATCTCGTCGGCAAAACTGCGCATCGAGGTGAGCCAGCGCGGAAGGTTCTCCGCCTCATTCTTGACAATGACACACGCTGAGATTTTCATCCGATCCACTCCATCAATTCCCTCGCCTTGCGATGTGCAGGAGCCGTCGCCAGCGCCTGCATGAGATACTCACGTCCTGCGTCCGCATCGCCCATGCGCACTCTACAGAGCCCTGCCCTGTAGAGTGCCTCCGCGCCGCCCTGCTGCGCGCAGAGTTCCCATGCAGTACGTGCCTCCGCATCGCGTCCCGCCGTCATATAGGCATCGGCAGCGGCGTACAGCTCCTCGACACCGTATGATGCCGCAGCGCGCAAAAAACGTTCGGTCTGATCCGTATCCGCATAGCGTACAAACGCCTCGCGCACGAGATGCAGCCCCTCCGTACTCTGCGGGCGCGGGACGGCATCCGGCTCATCATAATGCCGCCAGAACTCCTGTATCGCGCACGGCAGAAGGCTGCGCAGCCGTTCATAGAGGCGCAGACGCCCTGCATGCGTGGATTGTTCGAGACGGAGCAATACCTCGGGCATCTCCCGTACGTCTCCCGCAAGCGCTCCAACAATATGCTGCCCCAGTTCCACGGGCGCATCCGAACGCATCCACTGATAGGGCAGAGGCTCTGGAAACTCCGTGCCCGTCTCCTGCTGATACGCATCACGTGCCGCCTCACCCAAATGCAGCCAACCGTAACTGTCAGCAAAACGGATAAGATAAGAAAGGACCTCGCGATCCCTGCCGAGCCGCTCCCGCAGTGCTGTGAGCAGCGTGCCCGTATCCATACCGCGATGCAGTTCCATAAAGGCATCCAGGGGCTCCTCACGCGCCGTTCCAAGAGAGAATGCACGTGAAAGTTCTTCCGCTGCTGCCGCACGTTCCCCTGCGGCGGCAAGAAGACGCGCACGCGCTGCGGATACCGTCCCTGCCCATGCAGAAAATGCCGACGCCTCGCCTTCTGTCTCCTCGGGCTGCTCATAGAGCTCCATCGCACGCGTCAGTTCCGGTAATGCCGCCTCTCCGGCAGCATCCAAAAGCAGTCCAAGCCGCCCATGAAAGTCCGGCAGGTGCGGGAAGGCCTCACATGCTGTGCGTGCCGCTGCGATCTGCTCGGCAAGCGGTGTATTTTCCTTCTCCATCGCATCGAGCAGAAGGTGATGCAGATGACTCTGTGCACCGACCGATATGACATGATCTTCCCGTGCGGCACGTGCATAGAGCAGTGCCGCCGCATACTGTCCGAGGCCATAGTAAGTATCGGCAAGGTAACGATAATCCCCGGGGCGGATCCCCTCCTCGCTGATGCGCCGCTCCATCAAGGCAAGATTACGCACGTGCTTCGCGTGCATCCGCCCTGTCGAGTACCCCACATGACGGATGGAAAGGGCGGCGATTTCATGATAGATCTGTGGCTCACCGTCCTTCTTTCGCAGTGCCTCATGCACCCTTCCCTCGTAGAAAAGCCCGCGGCCCATCCGCAGGAGGCGGATGTGCGGCGCACGCCCGATCTCATGGTCATCATCATCCTCATCCACATGCACAATCGGCAGAAGGACAGCATCTTTATGCGGCATCACGACATCCATCATGGCAAGATAGGACCGCAGTTCCGAGGGATCGAAGAAACTCTCATCCGCATCGAGCACCGCTGCCCAGTCAGCATCCACGTGCACAAGAGAAGCATTGCGTGCGGCGGCAAAATCGTCCTGCCACGTGAAATCATAAACTCTTGCCCCTGCACGTTCCGCCAACGCCCGCATGCCGTCCGTCGACCCGGTATCAATCACGATGCGTTCATCTGCATAGGCCGCGGCATTTTCAAGCCAGCGCTCCATATCCTGACGGTCATTGCGTGCAAAGACGCATGCTGCAATGCGGATCTCATGTGTGTGGGCATCGATACGCTGCCAGATCTCCGCACGGCGCTGCAGCTCCGCTCTCATCTCATCCGTAAAAAAGGACTGTTCCGTTCCCGTGGGGGACGCCAGCTCCAGTGCCGGCGCAGCTGCCTCAACTGCCGCGCCGTAACGATGAAATGCAGCAAGAGCCTCCGCATACTCCGCATGCATCTCGGGCAGCTCCGGGAATGCCTTCACTGCCTTCTCTGCAATATCGAGGTAGTTATCCCGCCGCATTGGCTGCATCCCATAGATACGCAGCAGAATACGCCATGAGCGGCTTGCGTAAACGACACCACGCCGTCCGAGTGCCACATCTTTGCGTGCGTACTGCTCTGCATGATGAACATCCCCCAGATTGTCATAAGTCTCCGCGAGATAGCCCCAAATCCGCTCCGGCTCCTTTGTCTCGGCGAGCTCTGCCAGCAGAATGCGCAGATTGCGCTCTCCTTTCTTACGTGTAAGCACGGCAGAGTACCCCGTGTGTACGAGAGTCAAAAGATTCGGAGCGACCGTATTTGCCTTCGGCGCTGCACCATCCGCATCACGCAGCTCTTCATGAATGTGCCCGATGTAGTGTCGCCCTGCACGGCGGCGGAAAATTCGCGGCGCATAAGAGTCAAGCAGTGTTTCACCCGTCATCTCATCAATATTATGCCAGGGAACGAGAAGCACCTCACCGTCATCCGCGTCGGCCATCTCGATCGCCGTGCGAAGATTCCCCCGCGTCTCCGCGGAGAAATATTCATCTGCATCGATGAATATGACCCAATCGCCCGTCACGTGGGAAAGTGCCGCGTTGCGCGCCGCAGCAAAGTCATCCGCCCAGGGAAATTCGTGCACGGCGGCTCCGCAGGTCTGCGCAACTGCCATGGTATCATCATGAGACCCCGTATCGACAACAATAAGCTCATCCACGGCAGCTTTCAGGCTCTCGATTGATTTTTTCAGATGTACGGCATCATCGCGCACAATATAGCAGGCACTGATGCGAATATCCTCTCCGATTTCAGCAGAAGTTCCCTGCATATATGCCCTTTCTCTCTCCTGCCATGACTTTGCTTGTGCTTCATCCCCCAGATGCATATAGATCTGAGTGAGACGCGCCGCCACTCGCGCGGCCACCATGGGGTTAAAGAAGCTCGAATCGTGAAGTTCTGAAAAACCATGATCAAATTTATCCAGTGCCGTCATCAGGCTCTCTGCTGCCTCAGGATATCGTGACAGTCCGCAAAGAATCATCCCGCGCTGCGCATAAAAATCGGGAAGATCCGGATACTTCGCAAGAGCCTCGTCGGCAAGAGCAAGCATTTGTGAATCAGAATAGTGCAGTGCACGCATCGACTCAATCATCTGATGATAGATCTTGCTCCCTGCGCCAACAAGGATGACATCGCTTTCCAGCACCCTATGCGACAGGGAAAGAACACGCGGATAATCCTGCAGTCCGAAATAGCAGTCCGCAAGATAAGCATCGTGCATCGTCGTATGCCCATGCCGCGCCGCATCCTCCTCCAGCATGGCAATATTGCGTTTTATCTTCTCAGGTCCGCGTTCTGAAAGATATCCCGTATGCCCAAGAGAAAGCTCTTCATCTGCATAGACCAGGATCCGTTCTTGCCCATCGTCACGCAGCGGCTGTTCATGGATCATTCCCTCATAGTGCATCCCCGGCATACGGAGAATCCGCGGGCTGTAGTCCTGCTGTGCATCGATCATGGATTCATCCGTAATGAATGAATAGCGCCGCACCATGATAATATCAAGCTCAGGGGCGGTCTGTACAATATTCCCGATGGTCTCATGCAGATGTTTCGGATGCAGAAAGTATTCGTCCGCATCCAAAAAAATAACAATATCTCCCGTCACGTACTGCAGGGCCTTATTGCGGGCAAGAGAAAAATCATGTTGCCATGCGAAGTCGTGAACTTCCGCCGAAAACTCTGCGCACACATCCCGCACCACAGGACTCCCGGCTGTCGATACGACGATGATTTCATCTGCCGCAGCTCGTACAGAGGCAAGAGAACGGCGCAGCTCCTCCGCTTCGTCCTTGACAATATAGCATGCAGATACCCTCATGCAGCCCCCCCTCTCTCTGCTTTCATTATAAGCGATAGAAACGTTTTTGGCAAAAAAAGAACCCCTCCCCGAGGGGAGGGATTCCTGAATTCCGTATAAATCGCCGCAGCGAATTAGCGGAGGAGCGAGAGGACAGCAGAGCTGTTCTGGTTCGCCTGTGCGAGCATCGACTGAGCAGCCTGGAGAAGAACGTTGTTCTTCGTGTACTCCGTCATCTCCTTTGCCATATCCGCATCGCGAATCGTGGACTCGGAGTTCTGGACATTCTCGGACGCCGTCGTGAGGTTCGAAGCCGTGTAGCGGAGACGTGTCTGAACAGCACCGATGTTGGCCTGCTCGTCGAGCGCCTTCTGGAGAGCGGAGTCAATCGAGTTGATCGCAGCGTTTGCCTTATCCTGCGTCTGGACGCTGATGACAGAGCCATCTGTGCCCTTCATGCCGAGTGCGAGCGAACGCATATCCGTCATGCTGACCTTGATCGCCTGGTTCGACTTCACACCCGTCTGGAGAACGAGAGCATTGTCCTCGGACTTGTTCTCTGCGCGGATGCGCTCGTTAAAGCTGTCGAGCGCCGTGTTCGCCGTCTTGCGGAGAGCACCCGTGTTGTCCGTGATGCCGATCGTGAACGCCGAGACCTGGAACGTCGTACCGGCACCAGCAGCACTGAGCGAGAGTGCCGTCTTGTTGTCCGCTGTGTAGACGCTGTTGCCGGCCTTGTCGAGACCGATCCACGCGCCATTCGTCGTGCCGCCGACAAGCTCCGACCCCTTCACGGAATCCGTGCCGTTGAACGCCGTCTTGCCGATAATGTCCGCAAGAGTGCTCGAGCCGACTGAGAAGGTCGTCGTGTAGGTCTTGCCCTGACGGACATAGGAGACTGTGACGTTATCCGTCGACTGGATGTTGAGGCTTTCGTTCTGACGGCTCTGGAGTGCCGTCAGCGCAGAACCCCATGCCGCAGCCGTGCTCAGTGCGCTGTTCGTCAGCGTCGTGCAGGTTGCCGTGCCGATGCTGTTGCGCGAGCCATCAACGAGGTACTTGCCATTGTATGTAGCAAGCGCATTGTCGTCGATCTGATCAACCATCTGGTTGATCTCTTTCTGGATCGTGCGGCGATCCTCGTCCGTGTTCGTGTCGTTCGCAGCATTAATGGCCTTTTCCTTCAGGGTCTTGAGGATCTCGACCGTGCTTGCGACAGCGCCCTCGGCCGTCTTCATCATGCTGTTGCCGTTCTGCGTGTTCTGCTTATCCTGATCGAGCGAACGGATCTGGACACGCATACGCTCGGAGATGGCATAGCCCGATGCATCGTCGCCGGCATCGTTGATCTTCATGCCTGAGGAGACCTTCTGCAGGCTCTTCGCAAGAGCCGACTGGTTCTTGTTCAGGATGTTGAGCGTGTTGACCGCCGACATGTTGTTCTTAACTACCATTGCCATGTGAAAATTCCTCCCTGGTGTGTTCCCGGCTATGCCGGAATCTTAACTTTTATGTGCGGACATCCATGCCCGCTGTATAATAAGCAAGTGACGCGTCTATCCTGGATGGCTGCTAGCTGGCCATCCATGGCAGCCGCACCGCTTGCGTATTACCCTGTTACATATAATATATCGTCCAAACGGGGACGTTCTTAAGTGGTTTTCATAAAATAGTTTACTTTTTTTCTGCCGTCTTGTCAAGAGGCAGAAGAAAAGCATTTTATCTTAAGGAATCACGAATAAACGCAGCCCCATCATCTTGACGCATCTTCTTTGCCCGCACTTCGGCAGGAAATCCTCCGCAGAGCATCACGCTGCGTCCGGTTCTCCCCCTTGTTCAGACGAAACATCTGCGCCAATCCAAGGGACTTTTATTGGGCCCCTCTTAATGCCGCCGATTGAGATAGGCACCCACAGGGCTGCCCTCGCCCGTATCGTAGCTGTGCACAGCCGCATTGCGGCGGCGCGAGCGGTTCAGCCACGCGCGCGCCTTGTACTGGATCTGCATCTCGAGCGGACGGAGCTCCGCGTCGAGTGCGGCAAAATCCGTACTGTCCCGATAGGGATCCGACGGGAGCGCCTGCAGCATCTCGATGACCTGCCCGCGCTGATCGACGAGGGCGAGGAAGGTATCGACCTCCTCCTCATCGATGAACTTCATGAGTTCATGTGTCAGCATACGGTACTTTTCCCAGAGGGAACGCGCCTCTTCGTAGACGTTATCCGGCATAGACGCCGCTCCCCTCTGTTCCCTGCCGGCCCTTTTCTTCCCGTGCCTTTTTCATCGCCTGTGCCCACGCATCGCGAAGCTCGGTGATGATGTCCGTTGCCTCCTTGATCGCGTCGAAATTGTCATCGAGATTTCCTTCGACCAGGCGGTCGTACGCATAGTTGTAGAGCGGCATGAGCTGATGCGAGATCTCGTAGTCCATATTGAGGGTGACGCGGAACTCGGAGATGATGTTCTGTGCCTTCTGCAGCGAGGTGTTTGCCGCCTCATAGTTCTTTTCGGCGAGCGCGTCGGCCCCCTCCTTGATGAACTTCAGGCAGCCGTTGTAAAGCATGAGCGTCAGCGCCTCGGGCGTTGCCGTCATGATCTGCTGCTTCTTATAGGCCTCCGCGGCACTGTTGACCATGTGGGAATCCTCCTAGCATCACTGTCTGGAGAAGAAGCCAAACTGCGAGGAGAGCTTCGAGATTGCTTCCTCCATCGCATTGTACTTCTTGTAGAGCTGATTCTCAAAGGAGCTCATGAGCTGCTTGAAATCGCTCATCTGCTTCTCGTAGTTTTCGATGAGCTTGCCGAGCTCACTGCGGTCGGACTTGTCCGCCGTAATGCCCGCATGGCTCTTGAGCGACTCCATGCGCTTGCCGAGGCGCTCGGCAAGGCGTGTAGCGACACCGTTGTCGCCGTAGTTGTCGTCGTCATCCGTATGGGAGAAGATCTGGTTGACCGCATCCGGCTCCGCTGCGATCGCCGTGCGAAGCTTGTTCTCATCGAGTTTCAGATGTCCGCTCTGATCCTTCGACGTGATGCCGATTGCCGCGAGGTGGTTGTAGCGTCCCGGTGCAGAGCCGACACGATTGGTCACGGCATCGCGCATATCGCTGATGATCGAACGGAGGTAGCCGTCGCGGTAGAGCAGCCCCGACTTGGCACGCTCGTTCCACTTGTCGACCTGTTCACGCGACATCCCGGCCTCCTGCTCCTTCGTCAGAACGCCGTAGTCCGGATACTTATTGTTGTTGTAACGTCCGTGGAGATCATCGAGCAGCTTGTTGTAGTCCTCGACGAACTTCTTGACGTTCTCGACGAGTTTGTCCTGATCCTGTGCGATCGTAACCTGTGCGGGCGTCCCTACAGGCGTTGCCTTCTTAAAGGTGTAGGTGACGCCGTTGACCTGCAGCTTATTGTCCTGCAGATTCGTGTAGGTGCGGCCGTCGACCTTGACGCTCGCATTCGCGCCCGCTGCCTCAAGCTTGGCCGTCGTGCCCGAAATCGTAAATGAAAGCGGTGCGCTGATCGCCCCGCCGCTGACCTGCCCGAGCTTCAAGTTGTTGAGCAGTGCCGTCGTGTACGTTGCCGAGGGTGCCCCCGTATCCACGGAAAGGCTGACCTTATTGTCACTGCCCGACTTCGTGTTCACGATGGAAAATGCATCGGATACGGCATCGTAGCTCGCCGTAATGCTGAGCGCTGACTTCTTGCCGTCGCTGCCAATAAAGCGTGCATTGTTGATGCGCTTCGCGAGATCGTTGAGCGTAAGGTTCTTTGTGAATACCTCCTCCGCCGTAAACTTGATCTCCGTCGTGCCCGTCCCGTTTGAAAGTTTAAAGCTGAGCGCCGTATCGGTGCTCGTCATGCCTGCCGGCATTGTGCCGCCCGCAAAGGCAACATCCTTCAGTGCGACGCTCGTGGGAGCTGCCGTGTTCGTACGCGCCACCTTCTGCCCCGAGGCAGTCATCAGATAGGCGTTCGACGCTGCCTGCGTGACCTCCACGGTATGCGACATCACGCCGGCATTTGCATTTGCCGTTGCCGTCACAGCATCTGAGAGGGAGCTCGTCGCCGTCATCGGCTTCGTCCGCGAGCTTAGGCGCATGTCAGACATACTGCTGCGGAATGTATTCACCGCGCTGTAGACATCAGCAAAGGCCTCTTTGCGCCACTCCGTCTCGACTTCCTTCTTATAGATACGGTCATACTTCTTCTGTTCGGACATCATGCCGACCTTGACCAGTGACTCCACATCAATCCCCGAACCCGAAAGTCCGTAAATGCCTCTTGCTCCTGCCATAATTTCCTCCTTATCGCCTTACGCCGTCTTATCCAGGAATGCGCCGAGCCAGTCACGCACCTTGATCATGTGCTCGACCAGAGATTCCGCCGGAATCTCGCGCAAGAGCTCGCCCGTCTTCTTGTCCAGCATGCGTACCGACATAATGTTGATCTCTTTGTGATACTGAAAATTGAGGTTCACGTCGATGCGCCGCATGATCTCGTTGAGCTGCTTCGTAATATACGCCGCCTGCTCCTCGTTGATGGGCTTTTTCTTTTCATGGGCAGCGGCGGCATCGGCTTCCTTCCGTGCCTTCTCTGCAGCCGCTGCAGCTGCATTGGGCGGCGCTGCCGCCTCCGTTTTCCCGTCTCCCGGCAGGGGACTCTGCGCTGCTGCGCCGTCCTGCATGCTGCTGACAGCGACCGCCGCCAACATGTAATCCTGAACACTACCTACGGCCATAAGGCATCCCTCCATGTGCTACGGGGTGCACATCCCGCGCACCCGTCTGTCCTTCCTTGGGACATGTTATTTTTGATATATCTTTATGATGAACGCGTGGGCAGCGCTTCGAGATCAATCATCTGCGGTGCTGCGGCACGCTGGTTCTCCTCCTGAATGGCACGATAAATCTCACCGCGGTAAATTTTGACACTGCGCGGCGCATCAATGGCAATGCGCACATTGTCGCCCTGAACCTCCACAATGTTGATGACGATATTATCGCCGATCATGATCTGCTGTCTGGGTTTCCGTGTGAGTACGAGCATTACTTTTCCTCCTGATCCTGTGGGAAGAGCCGATGCTTCGTCGTATACGGGCTGCGGTCAAGCACGATCTGTTTTCCCTTGCGGGTTCTGGCATTGATGACAATTGGGGCGATGAGATTCGCCGTCAGGTCACGGATGTTGCTGCCCGAAAGCGTCAGCACTGCGTAGATCAACACATCATCCGGCGAGTTGAGTGCAAGCTCGCGCTCCACATCATCGTCAATCGTGACCTCATAGTCTGGGAAGAACGAGTGCGGCATCGCCATCAAGAAGGCAAGATCCGGTGTCTTCACCGACTGAAGAAATGAGTATGGGCTGTCGTCCCCATAGGGAATGATGAGGAACTCGTGCTCCTTTTCAAACGCGGGAATGCCTGCTGCAAAATGGATGACGGCATCCTCAGCGACCTCAATCTCACCGAAACGGCTGGTCATAATCTTCATCGTCAGAGACTCCTGTTACGCAAGTATATCATATTTTCCTTCGCTGACCCACGCGCGGATGCTGCCCTTCTGCTGCAGATAGATCTCGATATTGCCGCGGTTGTACTCGACGCGCGCACGGCTCGTGACATTCCAGTGCGGCGTCGTGCGCCCGACGGCCGGCTCGCCGGCGACCTCGCCGACGGTGAAATGCACCTCAGGATCAGGGATTGCCTGTGCGACAAGCACGCGGTTCTGGTCAGCGATACTCATCATATCGCGGTAAATCTGCTCGATGGCTACCTGACGTCCCGGTTTTGGCCCATCCTCGGCAAGCGACCACGCCATCTGCGTGTGCTTCGAGGTCCCCTCCTGAACCCCTTCAAAGCCCCGCTCCATATTCTCGCGGGCAAAATCCGAATCGCTGGTGTAGCCATAGCTATGCCGGCTCGGATAGCTGTCAATGAAAAGCTTCGGCTGGGTCGAGCCACGATTGGAGCGTGCCGTCTGCGTCTCCTGGTCATACTGCGGCTGCTGAATGCCGGAGTCCAGTGTATTCTTCTGCGACTGTATCCCGATCATCGGGAGTGTATGACGCACATTGAGGTAGAGCATCAAGGGCATCCTTTCCCATCACTGCTTCGGTTCAGCGGCTCTTACCGCAGGTAATCCACAAGCGAAAGCGGCAAAATACGCGCACCCATCGAGAGCGACATGCTCATGATCGTCTGCTGCTGCATCATCTTCATCGCAAGTTCGGCCACATCCGCCGAGGAGACGTTTGTGATGTCACGCGTGATGTTTTCCTTATGATCCGTGAGGACCTCCGTCATGTTCTTGTAGAGCTGTGTGCGTGCCCCCGTCTCCGTATGCGCCTGCAGGGTCACCTGATTTGCCGTGTCCGCCAGCGTGATGCCGTCCGAGCTGAGCCAATGGGGATCGGCGGCATTGGTCTTGGCATAGACCGTCAGCATATTGTTGAGCATTGCCGTCCCCGACGGCTCGTTACCCGAGTTCTTATCATCAAAGAGGTCGCGGCCAAAGACATCCAGCCCCGTCTTGTTGACGGTATCTGCCGTCGGCTCGGTCGAGCCGTTCTGCTTGACCATCGAGATGTAGCGGAAATCGCCGTTGTAGGAAGCGATCTGCTGGCGCACCGTCGAGAACTTCAGCGTCACGCCTGCGACTGCCGTCGTATCTGACCAGTTTGCACCAAGACCGGGGGCAGCGGCAGGATCGTCGATGATCTCCCCCGTATTCTTAAAGTTATTCTTAATGAAGTTCGTGCCTGTGGTGATATTGCCGACACGATCCGCTGCCGACACCGTCGAGCGCCCCTGCGTGATGACGTCCTTGTATCCTTCCTGCACAAACTGTTTCGTGTAGATATCCCCCGTCAGCGTATTGAGGTAGTACGTCTTGCCGTCACTGCCGTCAAGCGAGAGCATCTGGTGCAGGAAATCTGCACTGTTTCCGTTGCTCGCATCATTGAAGAAAGCCGCCTGGCGGTCGTCCAGTGTCTTGGCGAGGCCGCGGCTGAGCGGCTTTTTCTCGTCAGACAGGGAGAACGGCTGACGAAGATCTGCCTGTCCGGAGAATACATAACGGTCACCGAGCTGTGTGTTGCCGAGCGAGACGATCTGTTGAATCTGTGCTTTCATCTCACGGGCAATCGCGGGCCAGTCGCCGCTGTGCTCGTCCTTATCGTCGTTCGCTCCCTGAATGGTCTTTGCCTTGAACGTCTTCTGAATGTCTTCCATCGAACTAAGCGCTGTCTGGGTTGTGTTCATCCATGAGATACCCGCCTTGACACTCTCCTGATAGCGGTCGTTCTCACCCTCGGAAACATTGTAGCGCAGGTAACGGGAGTAGTCCACGGAATTGTCCGAAGGGCGGTGAAGTTTTTTTCCGTCGCCCTGCTCCATGAGCTTTGCTTTCGTGTAGTCCAGCTCATTCAGGTCTTTCTGATAGCGCTGCACACTGTAATTACTGCTGATGCGAATCATCGTCTATCCTCCCTTACCTTCCCACAACGCCCGTGCTGTTGATGAGGCGGTCCAGGATCTCATCCATCGACGTGAGGACACGTGAGCATGCTCCATACCCCGTCTGGAACTTGAGCATATTCGAAAGCTCTTCGTTCCAGTCAACCCCTGCCGTGGACTGACGCCACTGGGTGATCTGCACCATGAGGTCATCCTGCTGCTTCATCTTCTTGTTGAGGTTCTCGGCATCTGCGCCGAGCTTATTCATAACGCCGTTATAATACTGGTTGATGGAGACGGTTCCAACGGCGCGCTCGCACTCATTCGCCGGCAGGCCGATAAGCTTTGCCACATTGATCGTATTTCCCTGATCCATGTTGAAGAACTTGCTCAGCTCAACGGCCATCGTCCCATCTGCCGTGCCGTTCATATTGGCGAATGTATAGGTGTACGTAATGGTGCCGGGAGAGACCGTCGGCAGCGCCTTGCCGATGGGGTTCGTCGGTGAGATCGGGGCCGGGTTCTGAATCTGGCGTGCGGCGACAAGGTTCTGTCCCCCCTGCGCCGTCAGCTCATCGCTGACCTTGAGCGCTTTGATGATCTGCATGGAGCGCATCTCATGGATGTCGGCGGCGTTGCTCGTATCGACTGCCGTCACTGTCGCCCCTGTGGCAGTCGCCGTGCGCGTCACGCCCTGTGCCGTCGCCGTCATCCAGCGGTCACCCGTCGTCGGATCGACGTGCCACACATAACGCTCGCCCGTATAATTGTTCCCCGTTGCATCGCTGTGAAATGCATTGCGTCCGAAGAAATTCGTCCATGTCGTCGCATCGTTATCAATGCCGGCACCGAGCTTATGCACATCATTGAATGTCGTCATGAGTGTCGCCGAGATGTCGGCAAGATTGTCGATGTACTTCTTGTCCTGAACGATCGTATCCTGCAGAGCCTTCAATACGCCGCCCTGCGGAACATACCCCATGCCGCCCGCCTCCTTGATGCGGAGCGTGTAGTCATTGATGCCGTAGCGCTCGTTGTTGATCGGCGGACTCATCTCAATGGTAAGATTGTTGTCGCGCTGCACAAGCGTCATGCCGTTCGAGACGACGGTGTACTGTCCGGTTGCATCCTCATAGACGTTGACATTCGTGATCTCCGAGAGCTTGTCTACGAGAAGATCGCGCTGGTCGCGCAGGTCGTTTGCCTTGCCGCCGTTCGTTTCCGCAAGCATGATGTTTTTGTTGAGGACGGCAATCTTCTCCGTGATGCTGTTTGCCTTATTTACCTGAATCCGCATCTCGTCGTACTGTGCGTTGATCTGATCCTGCAGCTGGCGTGCCCCCGTCTTGATGCGGTCCACGAGGTTGTTGCCCTTCTGCACGACCGCCGTACGGGACGCGGCATCACTCGCATAGTCGGAGAGGTTGACCCATGCGCTGTAGAACTGCTTCATCGCGTCGAGGACGCCGGTCTCCTTGGCATCGTTGAAGACCGCCTCTGCCTTGTCGTAGTTCGTCTTGTAGGTCTTGTAGAGGGTCTGTGTCGAGCTTTCCGACCAGAACTGCTTGTCTGCATAAATATTGCGCGCACGGTTGAGCGCCACAACATCGACGCCGCCGCCGACATAAACGCCGCCATAGAGAGACGGGCGTTCCTGATAGTTGGTTGCCGCCGAGTCAACACGCTGACGCGAGTACCCCTCCGTCGAAGCATTCGTAATGTTGTGTCCGGTCGTATCGAGCGAGAGCTGATTGTTCTGGATGCCCCGCACCATGGTATTAAGACCGGCAAATGTTGACCGCATATTCCCTCACTCTTTCCCTGACACTGTCCTGTTATCCATTTATACATCTGCATCAAACATCGCAATCTCGCGCCGCACGCCGGCACCGGGTCCCGCCACAGGCTGAGAATGCCCGTATGTATCGTCCGCCGCCGTACCGGAGATCACGTTGAGCTGATAGCTGATAAAGTCCGCGCTCTGCCGAAGCAGCCGATCCGCCGAACGCACCCGCTCACGCAGTGCTTCGTGACGCGTCCGAACGGCGTGCAGCGCACGTACAGCAGCAAAACGTTCCCGTGGATTCGGCTCACGTGCAATGACGGCAGAGAGATCCTCCGCCCGCACCGTTTTCAAGTATTCCGTCTGACGCCGTGCAAGTGCACGTACGGCGGAGAGGCTTTTCTCCGCAGCCGCCGTCGGCGCTCCGATCCCCGCGCCGAAGGCGCTGTGCTGGAGCGCGGCGACAAGCGCATCATAGGAGGCGAGTGCCTCCTCCGCGGCAGAAAGCTGCTCCTTTAGGAGCACGAGTGCCGCGCGGGTCTCATTCGTCATTGCCGTTCACGCCTTATAGTCCAGATTCTTGCGCAGATGCCGCACCTGCTCCGTGCCGCCGCTCCCGTACACGGGATCGACCACGGCGCCGCCGATGCGTCCGAGCTGGCGGTTCACTGCCATGAGTGCCCCCTCGATGAGAAGGGCATTCCCATCGCGCAGTTCCTTCGTCTCCGCGACGACTTTGCTCAGCCTGCGACTTGCCGCAAGCACACTGCGATGTACGGCATCGCTCGGAGCGAGGAGCGCCAGCTCCTCCATATTCGTCTCGGCGCTCACGCCCGGCGTCCCCTTTGCAATGTTGGCGAGATGTGCGAGCCGATCCGTTTCAAGCCGCTCCACCGCACGCGCGAGGAAATCCTCCTCGGCGGTCAGTTTTTCGAGTGCCTCCATGTCGAGTGCGACGAGAATCTTGCGTTTCTTTTCCTGCACGGCACGGATCTTCTCATACTGACGCGAGAGCTCCTCGATCGTCGCCGTAAATGCATTCCACATAAGCTGCTCCATCAATAGCGCATGGCGAGCATTTTGGCCGCGATCTCCGCCGAGGCCGGTGCATAGCAGCCGTTCTCGACACGTGCGGAGACCTCCGCAACGCGCTCCTTGCGGACATCGCTCATGCCGCGCAGCTGCTGCAGGATATCGCCAAAGCTCTGTGCCTCACCCGAAAGCTCGAGTGCATCCGGTGCCTGCACGGCTCCCGCCGCATCCACACGGCGCGTTCCCGCTGCCGGTGCACCGGCGTAGAGTCTGCTCACTGCTGCAATTGTCTGATTTCTGATTAACATATCGTTCACCACCTGTGTATCTCCGAACCGATCGCTGCGCGGCCTTCGCGTTCCCGCTGCGAAATGGGTTCAGAATCCTTTCACCTTCTTTATCGAAAAAAAAAGATACGTACTTAAGATTTTTTTCTTAAGTACGTATCGGGGATTCTTACTTCCCGCCGAGGGTCACATAGCCGCGGCGGCCGCTGCCGCCTTCCGATGTGGTGCGCATGCCCGAGGCACTCTGCTTGCTGACAGCTGCCTTCAGCTCATCACGCATCTCCTTCTGGCACTTATCGCAGTACTGCCCCTTCTGGATGGGCGAGCCACATTTTTCACACGGGTAAAAGAGCTCCACATTGCTCGAAAGAAACCGTCCTTCCCGGATCATTCGGCGGATGACAGGCTCCTGTACGCCTGTTGCCTCAACAATCTCTGGGATCTGACTCTTCGGATGGTCACGCACGTAGTCGATGATCTCCTTCTCCCACTTCTCTTCCTTCTCGCGGCAGTCCGCGCAGATGCGGGAGTTATTGATTGAAACGAACACCTTCCCGCAGCTCGAGCAGTTCTTCATCTTTCCTGCCATCGGTCAAACTCTCCTCTCAAAACAGCGGATCGGCATATCGTAGATCCTATCTCATCTTCACATGTCATATTCTACAACAGTATGAGAGAAAAATCAACAAACAAAGATTCGGCTTTCTACTTTGTCATCTTCCGTGCAAACATGCCGCCCTCGGGCGTCAGAATGCGGCAGCTGTTCAGCACCACCGCGAGCGTCGCTGTATTGTGGATCGCGGCCGCCGCGAGCGGGCTGATCGCGCCGAGTGCGCCGAGCAGCATCGCCGACGAGTTGACGAGCAGCGTCGCCTTGAAATTCTGATGCACGAGATGCATCGTCCGCCGTCCGAGGCGCAGCGCCTCCACGAGGCGGATTGGATCCTCTCCGTGAATTGTCACCGCCGAGGACTCGGCCGCAATATCCGTCTGGCGTCCGCCGAGGGAAACGCCGACATCGGCGAAGGCGAGCGCGGGCGCATCGTTAATGCCGTCGCCGACCATCATCACTGTCCCGCGCTGCTTCAGCTCATTCACATAGCGCGACTTGTCCTCGGGCAGAATCTCCGCATGATAGGAGTCCACATCCATATCGCGCGCCACCTCTGCCGCGACCGCCTTAGAATCGCCCGTCAGCATGACGATCTCATCCACACCGCAGCGGCGCAGCTGATTCAGCGTCTTCTTCATCTTTGGACGGATGGGATCCTCAATCCCGATCACGCCGATGAGGCGCGTGTCGCGCGCAACAAAGAGCACATTTTTGCCGGATGTCGACGCGGCGAGATCCTCCGGATCCGTCACGCCGTTCTCCTGCAGGAAACGGCGGCTGCCGACGCGGATCGTTCCGCCCGTAAAGTCCTCAAAATCCGGCACCTCAGCGAGCATTCCGCGCGCCACGATGGTCTTAGAGGAGCGGTGCTGCGGTGCCTGCCACGCCTTTTCCTCCACATACTTCTGGATTGCCACGGCGAGCGGATGCACGGAGTGCTCCTCAGCGGATGCCGCGAGCAGAATCATCTCCTTCTCCGTCACCCCTGACGCCGTACGGATAAACGTGATCTCTGGGATGCCGACCGTCAGCGTGCCCGTCTTGTCGAGCACGACCGTATCCGTGCGTGCCAGCGCCTCGATGTAGTTGCCGCCCTTGACGAGGATCCCGCGCTTGGCCGCCGCCGCAATCGCCGCTGACATCGCCGTCGCCGTCGAGAGCTTCAGCCCGCAGGAGAAGTCGATGAAGAGCAGGTTCAGCACACGTCCCCAGTCGCGCGTCGCCCCGTAGACAATCGCCGCCCCGAGGAAGGACACGGGCACGAGATAGTTCGCCATCTGATCGGCAAAATTCTGCACGGGTGCGCGGCGCGTCTGCGCCTCCTCGACGAGGTGGACGATGTGTGCAAGCGACGTATCGCTGCCCACCTTCTCCACGGCGATCACAAGCTCGCCTGCCTCGACCACGCTGCCCGCGTAGACCGGAGTGCCCTCCTTCTTCATCGCAGGGGCAGACTCGCCCGTCACGGACGCCTGCGTCACCGCCGCATTGCCGCGCAGAACGCGTCCGTCGATGACGATTTTCTCTCCCGCGTGTACGGCGATCGTATCACCGGGGCGTACCTCCTCCACGGGCACCTTGCGTTCCACCTCGCCATTCGGCGTCTGCTCCACGAGCCAGACATCGCGTTGGCCGAGGGACAGGAGCCCTGAGATGTGCGAGCGCGCCTTTTCCGCCGCGTAGCTCGTCAGCATCTCCGCCCCGTTGCTGAGCGCGAGGAGCATGAGGCTCGACTCGGGTTTCCCCGCGAGCACCGAGGCGATCACCGCCGTCGTCGTGAGCGTATCCGCATTCGGCTGCCGATCCTCGATCAGACCGCCGATGCCCGTCTTGATGAAATTGCGCGAAATCGCGAGCACGAGCAGCGAGCGCAATACCTTCACCGAGGCAAAGAGCTCGGGTGCACCGCGCCGCAGCAGCTCCATCGCCGCAAAGCTCGCGAGTGAGATCACTGCATCGCGGCGGAACTCCGCCAGCCGCTCCGTCGGCGTCACTGCCTTCTCTGCCGCCGCGCGCACGGCACGCTCTGCCGCTGTGAGGACGCGCGCCGTCGGGAGCGTCCCCACATGCCAGAGATCCACGCATTTCTCATGGGCGGATACCGCCACCACTGCAGGGAAGCGGCGCAGGCGCGCTGCGAGCTGCTGTGCATCCTCGCGCGGCAATGCCGCCGAGAGACGGATCCGCTTGTGCATCACTCGTGTCATACCTTCCATCCCCTCATCAGCGACAGCGCCCACCAGAGCATCTGCGAGCCCGAGGGCGTATTATTGGAAATCACCAGCTGACGTATGCCGCGCATAATGAAAATCCCGGCGACAAGCGAACTCAGATCGAGGGCTCCGCCCGTATTCCGCTGGATCCATGCACTGAGCGACTCCACCGAGCGGCGCACGCTCTTCGCGAGCGTCGCAGGCGGCTGCACCTTGCCCTCGGCAAAAATCGCGCACAGCCCCTCCGCCAAAACGAGGACATGCGCCTCATCCTCGGGCGCATAGATGAGCAGAATGCTGCCTGACACGGTATTCGTGCGCACGGCACGGATGAACGGCAGGCGCAGGAGGCGATCCTCCAGCACCTGGGCAAAGGCTTCCGTCAGATACGGCGTACGATAGCGGCGCCGTCCCGGCGAGGCGTGGACACAGGAAAAGGCCGCCGTCGGCACCGCGCAGGAAACCGGCATGGCAGACGGCGCCTCCGTGCGCGCCAGCACGTGCGGATGTGTTCCATGTGAGCGCTCCGATGCGGCGAACAGTCCGCCGCCCAGTCCATGCAGGATATTGCCCTCAGCAGGGCGCCCTCCTGTGCCGAGAATCATCTGACGCGCCATATTCGCCAGTGATGCGCCGAGCATCAGTCCGGACAGATACGTCATGATGCCCGCCTCCTCGCATGCGTGCGCATATAGTCCTCCACGCGGCGCAGCTCTGCATTCGCACGCAGACGCTCCGGCTCATACGTGATGAGAATCGATCCTGTTGCAATATTCGTATCCACACACTCGATCTCGGCGAGTGCGTTCAGCCGCTCATGCACCTGCTGTTCGAGTGAAGCATTGTTCACGAGCTGCTTGCTGTAGAGACGCACGCGTCCCGGCATATAGGAAGCGACATCCGTCGAGCGGATGAACATATCCATCGCCGAGTGCGGAATCGCATTCTTGATCGTATCGAAAATACTCATTGAAACCCCCTTCTCTTTATCCATATTTGTCGAAAAAGGGCTGCGCGCAGAGATGCGCAGCAGCCCCCGTGGCGTGGAAAACTTACTTCTCCGATGCAGCCTGTGCCGCGATCAGATCCTCGAGCTCCTCCTTCTGACGCTGGAGCTCAGCGAGCGAGAGATCCGCCGTGCCGGCCTCGAGTGCCGCCAGCTGCTGCGTGCGCTCCTGCATGAAACGATAGCCAAAGATACCGGCAACAGCACCAACTGCAAGGCCAATCCAAAAATCCGTCTTCGAGAACATCGTGTCTCCTCCTTTTCCATATCGCTTTCCCGCGTCTGCTGAGACCTCCTCTGCAGCCCGTCGAAAGCTCCTCTATCCTCCTTGGCGCCTTGTCCCGCCATAGGGCAAGCATCTCACGAATCCATAAGAAATGAATCCGAATAAAGAAAGACCGCCCGCTGGCAGCCTTGACGGATTCCTCCGTGAGACGATGATAATTCCTGCGCCGTGAGGTATGACGAAGTCGCCATCCTCTCTGGAATCATCTTGTTGTTCTCAGTATATGTGAGAATGATGTATCTGTCAATAGGTCTTATATAATCAGGAATAACTATTGAAATCACTTTTTCTTCATGTCATAATATGTGTAAATGCTGTAACAATTCAAAGGAGTTCGTCATGAAACATTATCCTCGCCGTCTGCCCCGCCTCCTCATCGCAGTGCTCTCCCTCGTCCTCCTCTATGCTGTCCTCACCCATCTCCCGGCGGGCGAGGACGGTGACCCGCCGACCTATAAGGCAGAAATCCTCCACGTGGAGAGCGCGGCGGGCGGCACGACCTCCTTTGCCCCCGACAGTGCCGCCTACGAGGTGCGCATCCGACTAGACTCAGGCCCTGCGGCGGGAACGGAGGAGACCATCCTCCATCACACCTTCAACAATCCTGCCTTTGACATCCACCCAGACGAGGGGGAGCGCATCCTCGTCCGCCCAACAGGTGAGAGCTATGCCATCGTCGACTACGACCGCCTCCCCGCCATGCTCCTCCTCCTCGCCCTCTTTGCCGCCCTCCTCATCTGCTTCGGCGGCATAACGGGCGCAAAGGCACTCCTCGTCCTCCTCTTCGCCGTCATTCTCATCGCAAAGGGACTCATTTCCTTTATCCTCTATGCACCCTCGCACATCATCCTCGCAACGCTCCTCATCGGCAGCATCATCACCCTCGCCACCCAGCTCATCATCAGCGGGCGAAACGTCAAGGCGGCAGGCGCCATCATCGGCACCATCGGCGGCATCTTCGTCGCGGGCATCCTCGCCGTCATCGCCATCCACGGCACCTACCTCACAGGCATCGCCGAGGAACAGGCAGGCATGCTCAAGGCACTCTACCTGCAGGCGGTGGACTTCCGCGAGCTGCTCTTTGCGGGCATCGTCCTCGGTGCGCTCGGTGCCGTCATGGACGTCGCCGTCTCCATCGCCTCCGCCCAGTACGAAATGAAGCAGCTCGCCCCCAAGACGAAATTCGACGCTCTTGTCTCCTCGGGCATGAGCGTCGGCCGCGACGTCATGGGCACCATGGCGAACACCCTCGTCCTCGCCTACATTGGCGGTGCGCTCCCGCTCATCCTCCTCATCTCCGCGCAGCCCGATCTCCCGCTCCGCCATGTGCTCAACCTCAACATGATCGCCACCGAGATCGTCCGCTCCCTCGTCGGCAGTATCGGCCTCCTCTGTGCCATCCCCATCACCGCCTACACCACCGCCTTCCTCATCACCATTCGCCCACGGCGCAAAAAAAGAGCAGAGGTATAGCTCCGCCCTCTCGTTTGATACAGCACTACCGCACCGCGTGCACAGCATCCCGTACGACCTGTGCCATATAGTCGATCTTCGCATCCGTCAGCCCGGGGTAGACGCCGAGCCAGAACGTGTCGTTCATAATGCGGTCAGTCGCCGCGAGTGTCCCCGCCACACGGTAGCCCTCGCCCGAGGCGCGCATGGCGTCAAAACAGGGGTGCTTCGTCAGATTCCCCGCGAAGAGCATGCGCGTCTGGATGCCCCGTCCCTCGATGTACGGCACGACCTTGGCGCGGTCCACGCCGTCACGGCAGGTCAGCAAAAAGCCGAACCAGCTGGGATCTGCATGCGCCGTTGCCTCCGGCAGGACAAAGGCATCGCCCAGATCGGCGAGTGCCGCGCGGAGCCGCGCAAAGTTATGCCGGCGACGCGCGACAAAGGACGGCAGTTTTTTCAGCTGGGCGACACCGACGGCCGCCTGCATATCCGTCGCCTTGAGGTTGTAGCCGAAATGCGAGTAGACGTATTTGTGATCGTAGCCGCGCGGCAGCGCGCCGTACTGCCCGTCAAAGCGATGCCCGCAGCGGTTGTCCTGCCCCGACGCACAGACGCAGTCGCGTCCCCAGTCGCGCAGGGATCGTACAATGCGGTGGAGGAGCGGATCATTCGTATAGACCGCGCCGCCCTCGCCCATCGTCATGTGATGCGGCGGATAGAAGCTCGACGTACCGATATCGCCGATCGTGCCCGTATAGCGCGTCTCTCCGTCGATCGTATACTGCGAGCCGAGCGCGTCACAATTGTCCTCAACGAGCCAGAGTCCGTGCTTTTGGCAGAACGCCTTGACCGCCGCCAGATCAAACGGATTGCCAAGCGTATGCGCGATCATGACCGCCTTCGTCCGCGCGGAGAGCGCTCCCTCGAGGAGCGACACATCCACATTGTACGTCGGCAGACTCACATCGACAAAGACGGGCACCGCACCGTACTGGATGATCGGCGCGACCGTCGTCGGAAAGCCCGCCGCCACCGTGATGACCTCATCGCCGCGCCCGACGGCACGCGCTCCGAGGAGCGGCGACGTGAGTGTCATAAAGGCGAGCAGATTCGCCGACGAGCCTGAGTTCACGAGCGAGCAGTGTTTCACCCCGAGATAGGCCGCCAGCCCACGCTCGAACTCCTCCGTATAGTGCCCCGCCGTCAGCCAGAACTCCAGTGCACTCGCGACGAGATTCTCCATCTCCTCATGATCGTAGACGCGCGCCGCGTACGGCAGACGATCCCCCGGATAGAAATCCTCCTTTGGTGCATGATACTTCTCACAGTACGCCCGTACAAGCGCGAGAATCTCCCCGCGCATCTCCTGCTCACTCATTCGATTTCTCTCCCTGCTCTATGATCTCCTGCGAAAATGCCTCGATCTGCGCCTCGGTCATAGCGCGCATATCCGCGCCCGCTTCCCATGCCTTTGCCCATTCCACTGTTTTCTCCACGGCCTCGGCGATATGCCAGCGCGGTTTCCACCCGAGTTCACTCTTTATTTTCGAGCAGTCGAGTTTCAAAAAATGAGCCTCATGTGGGCCGCCATCTGCATGTGCCTCCCACCGTACGCCCGCGCCCCACATCCGGCAAAAGAGATCGGCGAGCGCTCCCGTCGTCACGCAGTCTGCATCGTCGGGACCGACATTCCATGCCCCGACCAGCGCGACATCCTCCGCCTGCCGTGCCGCGAGCATCAGATACACGGAGAGCGGCTCTAAGACATGCTGATAGGGGCGTGTCGAATGCGGATTGCGGATGTCGATCACCTGCCCGCACACAGCGGCACGGATGCAGTCAGGGATGATGCGGTCGGGCGCAAAGTCGCCGCCCCCGATCACGTTGCCCGCGCGCGCCGTCGAAAGCCGCACCCTGCCGTCCGCGAAAAAGCTCTGCCGATAGCTATGGGCGGCAATCTCCGCACAGCTCTTGCTCGCCGAATACGGATCATAGCCCAAGAGCGGCTCATTCTCGCGGTAACCCCACGGCCACTCCTTATTCTCATAGACCTTATCCGTCGTCACAACGAGGGCAGACTGCACCGTAGCGGACGTGCGGATGCACTCAAGCACATGGACCGTCCCCATCACATTCGCCGCGAACGTCTCCACGGGCTGACGGTAGCTCGTCCGCACAATCGGCTGCGCTGCGAGGTGAAAGACGACCTCCGGCCGCGCCGCAGCAAACGCGCGTCCGAGTGCATCGGCATCGCGCACATCGCCGCGCAGATCGCGCAGCTCCTTCAAAGCGCCAAGCCGACGGAGCGCCTCTCGTCCGCCCTCTGTTGGTGCATCGAGTGCAAAGCCCGTCACCTCTGCTCCTGCCCGGAGGAGCAGGAGGGCAAGCCACATGCCCTTAAAGCCCGTATGTCCCGTGAGGAGGACACGCTTTCCCCGATAAAAGTTTAGATTTTTCATATCCTACTCCCACTAGCGTGATTACATGATTATTATAACAAGAATTCACAAAAAAAACACTGCCTATGATCACTCATAGGCAGTATTTTCATTGATCTATGGTATCTCAGCTGCTCAGCTTCTCCAGCCGTGAGAGGTCGACTTCTTCGACGGGCTCCTCGGCAGACGCCTCGGGCTCAGGCGGCTCAGGCACCGGCTGCGGTGCGTGGTCGACGATCTCGAGGTGGCGGTAACGGGTCATGCCCGTACCGGCCGGGATGAGTTTGCCGATGATGACGTTTTCCTTGAGGCCGACGAGCGGGTCGATCTTCCCCTTGATCGCGGCGTCGGTGAGGACGCGCGTGGTCTCCTGGAAGGACGCCGCCGAGAGGAAGGAATCCGTGGCGAGCGATGCCTTCGTGATGCCGAGCAGGATGGGCTTTGCCACAGCGGGCTCGCCGTCCTCCTCGATCGCCTTGGTGTTCGCCGCCTCGAATGCGTTGATCTCGATGTACTCGCCCGGGAGGAAGTCGGTCGTTCCGGCCTCCTCGATCTTGACCTTGTGCAGCATCTGCCGTACCATGACCTCGATGTGCTTGTCGTTGATCTCAACGCCCTGCGATTTGTAGACCTTCTGTACCTCGTAGACGAGGTAGCGCTGGGTCGCCTGCAGGCCGCAGACGCGCAGGATGTCGTGCGGGTTCACGGAGCCCTCGGTAATCTTATCACCGGGCTTCATGACCATGCCGTCACGCGCGGCCATGCGCGCACCGAACGGCACAGAGTACTCGCGCGGCACGCCGCCCTCGGGCGTGATCGTGACTGTGCGCATCCCCTTGCCCGTATCGTCGATGGCGACGACACCTTCGTTCTCTGCGATGATGGCGTTGTGCTTGGGCTTGCGTGCCTCGAAGAGCTCCTCGACGCGCGGAAGACCCTGTGTGATGTCGTCACCTGCGACACCGCCCGAGTGGAAGGTACGCATGGTGAGCTGTGTGCCCGGCTCGCCGATGGACTGTGCGGCAATGATGCCGACCGCCTCGCCGATCTCGACCTCCGCCTGGTTGGCGAGGTCGCGGCCGTAGCACTTCATGCAGACGCCGAACTGCGACTTGCATGTGAGGACGCTGCGGATGGAAACGCGTTTTCGGACGCCCTCGATACGTTTGGCAAGTGCCTCATCGACGGAGTCGTTGATGTGGGCAATGGTTTCACCCGTCGCCTCATCCACGATGTCCTCGGCGAGCACGCGGCCGACGATGCGGTCGGCGAGCGACTCGATGACGCCCGCGCCCTCCATGATGGCCTCGACTTCGATGCCGCGCACATTGTTGTTGCGGATGTGGATCTCGTGGAGCTCGGAGGAGAGGATCGCCTCGACCATTTTGTCAGTGAGGATCACGCCCTCCTCTGCGAGAACGGTGCCGTCGTCGAGGACAGCCTCACGCACGACTTCCTTTCCGCTGAGCTCGCGCACGATGGCAGCGTGTGCCTTCTTGCGCTTTCTCGCATCCGGCTCGCCGAGTGTGATGCTCTCCGTAACCATGGCGTTGCTGACCGCCCCCTCCGCGTTGACGGAGGAACCGCGCACCATGATCTCGCGGATGTCGCGTTCGCCGATGGTCTCGAGGACCTCGTCGTCGAGCGTCGTATCCTGTGGGTAGAGGATCTCCTTCGTCTCGGGGTCGTAGATCGCCGCCGCAAGGAGGCGTCCCATGAGGCTGTCGACGAGGAGTTCGAGTGCGTCAAACGCAGACTCTGCCATGCGCGCACGCACCTGCAGGAGGTTGATCGCAGAGACGTCACAGTCCTCCTCGCGGACGATGACATCCTGTGCCACGTCGACGAGACGGCGCGTGAGGTAGCCCGAGTCCGCTGTACGGAGTGCCGTATCGGCAAGACCCTTGCGCGCACCATGCGAGGAGATGAAGTAGTCGGAAACGGATAGTCCCTCACGGAAGTTCGCCGTGATCGGCAGGTCGATGATCTTACCCGATGGGTCAGCCATCAGTCCGCGCATACCCGCGAGCTGACGCATCTGCTGCTTGTTGCCTCGGGCGCCCGAGTCCGCCATCATAAAGATGGGGTTAAAGGGATCCATGTTGTCCATCATGGCGTCCGCGACGTCGTCCGTCGCCTGTGTCCAGAGCTGGACGACCTTCTTGTAGCGCTCGTCCTCGGTGATGAGACCACGCGAGAACTGACGCTCAACCTTGTTGACCTTCGCCTGCGTGTCCGCGATGATTTCCTTTTTCTTCGGCGGCACGATGACGTCGGAGACGGCGACCGTCATGCCTGCAATGCAGGCGTAGTGGTAGCCGAGGTTCTTCACGTTATCGATGACCTCAGCGGTCTTGGTCGCGCCGAAATGATCGTAGCAGTTCGCGACGAGTTTGCCGAGCTCCTTCTTGTTCATGAGGACGCCGAGGCGCCACTCGCCGGTCTCCGCATCCTGCGCGTAGTGGCGCAGCTCCTCGGGCAGGATCTCGTTGAAGATGAGGCGGCCGAGCGAGCTGCGGACGAGGCCGTAGCCCGCGATCTGCACGCGGATCTCCGCCTGCAGGTCGAGCACCTTTTCCTGATACGCGAGGAGTGCCTCGGCGATGCCGGTGAACACCTTGCCCTCGCCCTTCGCTCCGGGTCTCAGCTTCGTGAGATAGTACGAGCCGAGCACCATGTCCTGCGAGGGGACGATGATGGGCTTGCCGTCCTTCGGCGCGAGGATGTGGTTTGCGGCGAGCATGAGGACGCGTGCCTCCGTCTGCGCCTCCGCCGAGAGCGGCAGATGGATGGCCATCTGGTCGCCGTCAAAGTCCGCGTTGTACGCCGTACACGCGAGCGGATGCAGCTTCAGGGCACGCCCCTCGGTGAGCACCGGCTCAAAGGCCTGGATACCCAGACGGTGCAGTGTCGGTGCACGGTTGAGGAGCACGGGATGCTCCTTGATGACATCCTCGAGCACGTCCCAGACCTCGGGGCGTGCGCGCTCGACCATGCGCTTTGCCGACTTGATGTTGTGGGCAGCGCCGTCCGCCTGCAGTTTTTTCATGACAAAGGGCTTGAAGAGCTCGAGCGCCATCTCCTTCGGCAGGCCGCACTGATGGAGCTTCAGCTCCGGGCCGACGACGATAACGGAGCGTCCCGAGTAGTCGACACGCTTGCCGAGGAGGTTCTGACGGAAGCGCCCTTGCTTGCCCTTGAGCATATCCGAGAGCGACTTCAGCGCACGGTTGCCGGGGCCTGTGACGGGGCGGCCGCGGCGGCCGTTGTCGATGAGCGCGTCCACGGCCTCCTGCAGCATGCGCTTCTCGTTGCGCACGATGATGTCGGGCGCACCGAGGTCGAGCAGACGGCGCAGGCGGTTGTTGCGGTTGATGACGCGGCGGTAGAGGTCGTTGAGATCAGAGGTCGCGAAGCGTCCGCCGTCGAGCTGCACCATGGGGCGCAGGTCAGGCGGAATGACGGGCACGACGTCCATGATCATCCACGAAGGCTGATTGCCGGACTTGCGGAATGCCTCGACCACCTCAAGGCGGCGGATGGCACGCACCTTCTTCTGTCCGGAGGTCGTCCGCACGTCGTTTTTCAGCTGTGCACTCATCTGCTCAAGATCCAGCTCCTCAAGGAGCTCCTTGATCGCCTCCGCGCCCATGCCGACGCGAAAGGTATTGCCGTACTTTTCGAGTGCATCGTGATACTCGCGCTCGGAGAGCAGTTCCTTTTTCTTGAGATCGGTTTCGCCCGCATCGAGGACGATGTAGTAGGCGAAGTAGAGCACCTTCTCAAGCGAGCGCGGGGAGACATCGAGGATGAGTCCCATGCGGCTCGGAATGCCCTTGAAGTACCAGATATGGGAGACGGGTGCGGCGAGCTCGATGTGTCCCATGCGCTCGCGGCGCACCTTTGCGCGCGTCACCTCGACGCCGCAGCGATCGCAGACGACGCCCTTGTAGCGGATGCGCTTGTACTTTCCGCAGTGGCACTCCCAGTCGCGCGTCGGTCCAAAGATGCGCTCGCAGAAGAGGCCGTCACGCTCGGGCTTCAAGGTGCGGTAGTTGATGGTCTCCGGCTTTTTCACCTCGCCGTGCGACCATGCACGAATTTTATCGGGAGAAGCGAGTCCAATCCGCATCGAGTCAAAATTGTTTACATCCAGCAACAGCTGCCACTCCCTTCCTTATAGATCGTCCTCATGAGGATTGTCGATGTCGTCCAGTCCGCCATGGAGAATCGCATCCATGTCGTCCGCCGCGAGATCCTCGTCGGTGCCGAGGTCAGCGATGAGATCCTCATCCGCAGACTCCTCAGCCTCCACGTTCTCCTCGTAGTCATCCGCAGGAGGCGGTGCGGCACCGTTCTCGTCCACGCCCTCCACATCGAGATCGAGAGAACGTGCCTTTTCGTTGATGTCCTCGTCCTCCTCGTCGCGGATCGCGATTTCCTTCGCGTCCTCATTGAGTACCTTGATGTCGAGGCCGATCGCCTGCAGCTCCTTGATGAGCACCTTGAACGACTCGGGTACGCCCGGCTCGGGGATGTTGTCCCCCTTGACGATGGATTCGTATGCCTTGACACGGCCGACCACGTCGTCGGACTTCACCGTCAGGATCTCCTGCAGGGTGTACGCCGCGCCGTATGCCTCGAGTGCCCAGACCTCCATCTCGCCGAAACGCTGTCCGCCGAACTGCGCCTTGCCGCCGAGCGGCTGCTGCGTGACGAGCGAGTACGGCCCCGTGGAGCGCGCATGAATCTTGTCGTCAACCAGATGATGCAGCTTCAGCATGTAGACGCAGCCGACCGTGACGCGGTTCTCGAACGGCTCGCCCGTGCGGCCGTCGTAGAGCACGGTCTTGCCGTCGGAGGGAAGTCTCGCCGCGCGGATCGTGCCGAATACGTCGTCGTCGCCCGCGCCGTCAAAGACCGGGGTCGCGATGTGGATTCCGGCCACGTCGGGCACGGGCATCCCGTTTTTATCGAAATCATAGCCCGCCGCGCGGAGATCGCCCTCCACCGTCGGATCGCCGTCCTTGATGCGCTGTCCGAGGACGCGGCACGCCATGCCGAGATGCGTCTCCAAGACCTGACCGATGTTCATACGCGACGGAACGCCGAGCGGGTTCAGCACGATATCGACCGGCGTGCCGTCCGGCAGGAACGGCATGTCCTCCTGGCGCATGATGCGCGAGACGACACCCTTGTTCCCGTGACGGCCGGACATCTTGTCGCCGACCGAGATCTTGCGCTTCTGTGCAATATAGACGCGCACGAGGCGGTTGACGCCGGGCGGCAGTTCATCGTTGTTCTCACGGGTAAAGATCTTCACGTCGATGATCTTGCCCGCCTCGCCGTGCGGCACGCGCAGCGAGGTATCGCGCACCTCGCGTGCTTTCTCGCCGAAGATCGCGCGCAGCAGGCGCTCCTCTGCCGTCAGCTCCGTCTCGCCCTTGGGGGTGACCTTGCCGACGAGGATATCGCCGGGGCGCACGTCCGCACCAATGGAGATGATGCCGTCCTCGTCGAGATCCTTGAGCGCTTCCTCCGCCACATTCGGGATGTCGCGCGTGATCTCCTCGGGGCCGAGCTTCGTGTCGCGCGCATCGCACTCATACTCCTCGATGTGGATCGAGGTGTAGAGATCGCGCTTGACGAGATTCTCGCTGAGGAGGATGGCGTCCTCGTAGTTGTAGCCCTCCCACGGCATATAGGCAACAATAATATTGTAGCCAAGGGCGAGCTCGCCGTTGTCCGTCGAGGGGCCGTCGGCGATGGGCTGCCCCTCCGTCACGCGGTCGCCCGCGTAGACGAGCGGCTTCTGGTTGATGCAGGTCGCCTGGTTCGAGCGGATGAACTTCTGCAGTTTATAGGTATCAAATGCGCCCTCGTCCGAGCGGACGGTGATCGCATCTGCTGTAACGTCCGTGACCTCGCCGGCGTGCTTTGCGAGCACCATAACGCCCGAGTCGCACGCCGCCTTGTACTCCATGCCCGTACCGACGAGCGGCGCCTGCGTCCGCAGGAGCGGCACCGCCTGACGCTGCATGTTCGCACCCATGAGGGCACGGTTCGCATCGTCGTTTTCGAGGAACGGGATCATCGCCGTTGCGATGGAGAAGACCTGGCGCGGCGACACGTCCATATAGTCCACACGCTCGCGCGGATGCAGTCCCGTCTCCTCGTGGAAACGTGCCGTCACGCGCTCGTTGACAAAGTACTCATTCGCATCGAGCGGCTCATTCGCCTGCGCGATGATGAGATCGTCCTCCTCGTCCGCCGTGAGGTAGCGCACATCCTCCGTCACGCGGTGATGTTCCTTGTCCACGCGGCGATACGGCGTCTCCATAAAGCCGAAACGGTTCACACGCGCATAGTTGGCGAGCGATCCGATGAGACCGATGTTCGGACCTTCCGGCGACTCGACCGGGCACATGCGGCCGTAGTGCGAGTTGTGAACGTCGCGCACCTCGAAGCCCGCGCGCTCGCGCGAGAGACCGCCGGGGCCGAGTGCCGAGAGGCGGCGCTTATGCGTCAGCTCGGAGAGAGGGTTGTGCTGATCCATGAACTGCGAGAGCTGCGAGGAGCCGAAGAACTCCTTTACCGCCGCCACGACGGGGCGGATATTGATGAGCCCCTGCGGCGTGATGCTCTCCGTCTCCTGGATCGACATGCGCTCGCGCACGACGCGCTCCATGCGCGAGAGGCCGATGCGGAACTGGTTCTGCAGCAGCTCGCCCACGGCACGCACGCGGCGGTTGCCGAGATGGTCGATGTCGTCCGTATTGCCAAAGCTGTCCATGAGGCCGAGGAGGTAGCTGATCGCCGCCATGATGTCCTCGCGCGTCACCGTGCGGTACTGATAGTCGCGCGTCGGTGCGCAGAGCATCCGATAGATATCGCCGTCGGGCTTCTGTACCTGAAATGCGATGAGCTCGCCGTCGCCGAAGAGCGCCGTCTCGCGCTCCTCGCTGACCGCATCCACCATCGCAGGCGTGATCGGCTCGCCCTTCGGGAAGACGATCTCGCCCGTCTCCACGTCCACAACGGGCTCGGCGAGCACCTTGCCCAACAGGCGGCGGCGCCAGCCGAGCTTCTTCGTCAGCTTGTAGCGGCCGACCGTCGCGAGGTCGTAGCGGCGCGGGTCAAAGAACAGCGTCTCGAGAAGCTGACGCGCATTGTCCTCGTTCGCGGGCTCACCCGGACGCAGACGGCGGTAGATCTCGATGACCGCGCGGCTGCGCGTCTTGACTTCGTCCGTATCGCGCTCGATCGTTGCGAGCATGCGCGGATCGTCGCCGAAGAGCGCACGAATCTCCGCGTCCGTCTCGTAGCCGAGGGCGCGGATGAGATAGGTCACGGGCATCTTGCGCGTACGATCGATACGCACGGAGACGATGTCGTTTGCATCCGTCTCCAGCTCGATCCACGCGCCGCGATTCGGGATCATCGTCGCGTTGTAGAGCTCCTTGCCCGTCGTATCGATTTCCACACCGTAGTACGTACCGGGCGAGCGGACGAGCTGACTGACGATGACGCGCTCTGCGCCGTTGATGATGAACGTCCCCGTATCCGTCATGAGCGGAAAATCGCCCATGAAGACCTCCTGCTCCTTGATCTCGCCCGTCTCGCGGTTCACGAGGCGCACGTTGACGCGCAGGGGCGCGGCGTACGTCACATCGCGCTCCTTGCACTCGTCGAGATCGTACTTCGGCTCACCGAGCGCAAACGACTCAAAGGAAAGGATGAGATTCCCGGAGAAATCCTGAATGGGCGAGATGTCGCGGAAAATCTCCGCAAGCCCCACCTCGAGAAACCACCGATAGCTCTCGCGCTGGATGTCAAGAAGATGCGGCATCTCCATCACTTCTTTGATCCGCGCGTAGCTGTAGCGGGTTCGACGGCCGACCGACACAGGATTGAACATGAACGCTGTCACCCTTTCGCTGGAATATCCTCTGGCATCTGAGCGCCGCTCTCAGAATTGAACAGACACAAAAAGAACAAGGCAGCCATGTGAGTACCTTGCTCTCTTGTCCTTTCTAACCGCACAGCATACTGCGCGGCGTCCTCCCCTGAAAAAAGGCGCACAAATCCCATACTTACGTCAATAGGTCATTGTATGATACTACATCGGAGATACCGTGTCAAGGGGGGGATTTTTCTATTTTTGCATTTTCCGGTAGGAGCACAGGCAATAGCGTACCGACACGACCTCCATCAAACAGCGAAGTCATTGACAAAGCGGCGCGTCTATGCTACGTTTAATCGGTATCAACGAAGAGAGGCTACAAATGATACAGCTAAAGAATATTGTCAAAACATACGCAGGCGATGTGCACGCTCTGCGCGGTATCGATCTCTCGATTGAGCGCGGCAGCATCTATGGCATCATTGGGCTGTCAGGCGCAGGAAAATCGACGCTCATCCGCTGCATCAATATGCTTGAGCGCCCGACGAGCGGCGCTGTCCTCGTGGACGGACGCGATCTCATGCAGGTCTCGGAGAGCGAACTGCGCGAGGAGCGGCGGCACATCGGCATGATTTTTCAGCACTTTAATCTGCTGTCCTCTGCGACGGTCTACGACAACGTGGCATTCCCGCTGCGGCTCGCAGGGAAGTCTGCCGAGGAGCTCCGCCCCAAGGTGACGGAGCTGCTCACGCTGGTCGGGCTCGGCGACAAGGCAAATGCCTACCCGAGCCATCTCTCGGGTGGGCAGAAGCAGCGCGTCGGCATCGCGCGCGCACTCGCAGGAGATCCGAAGGTACTGCTCTGTGACGAGGCAACCTCGGCACTCGACCCGCAGACAACGAAGTCCATCCTCGCGCTCATCCGCGACATCAACCGCCGTATGGGACTGACCGTCGTCGTCATCACGCATGAAATGCAGGTCATCAAGGATATCTGTGACCGCGTTGCCGTCCTCGACGGCGGCATCATCGCCGAGGAGGGCGATGTGGTGGACGTGTTCACCGCACCGCAGCAGCCGATCACGAAGGAGTTCATCAGCGTGCTCCTATCGAACGAACTGCCGACGGCATTTCGCGGAAATTCCATCGAAGAAGCGCCGAGCGAGGGGAGCTATATGCTCCTGCGCCTTACATTCCTCGGCGAGCGCGCGGACGATCCCGTGCTCGCGGAGATGATCCGCCGCTTCCCAACCATTGAGGTGACGATGCTCTTCGGTACACTCGACCAGATCAAGGAGCTGCCGTTCGGGCGTATGATCATCGGGATGCGCGGCGCACCGGAGGAGATACAGCGCGCCATCGACTATCTCTCGGAACAGCATTTGAAACAGGAGGTGATCGGCTATGTCCGCCGAAATGATTCCCCTGCTGACTAAGGCACTCGGAGAGACCGTCTATATGGTCGCGGTCAGTATGGTCATCTCGAGTGCGCTCGGCATCCCGCTCGGCGTGCTCCTGCACGTGACAGCGCGGGGCGAGATCCTCGATGCGCCGGCGGTGAACCGCTCGATCGGCGCGGTGGTCAACGCGATCCGCTCCATCCCGTTCATCATCCTGATGGTGGCAATCATCCCGCTGACCCGTCTCATCGTCGGCTCGGCGATCGGCACGACGGCGGCGATGGTGCCGCTCGTCATCGCCTCGGTCCCGTTCATCGGACGGCAGGTGGAGACCTCGCTGCGCGAGGTGCCGCACGGTCTCATCGAAGCGGCGCTCTCCATGGGGGCGACGCCGCTGCAGATTGTGACGCGCGTGCTCCTGCCGGAGTCCATGCCCGGCATCGTCAGCCAGCTCACGACGGTCGTCATCGCACTCGTCGGCGAGTCCGCCATGGCCGGTGCGATCGGCGGCGGCGGTCTTGGTGATCTCGCGATCCGCTACGGCTATCAGCGGTTCCGTCCCGACATCATGCTCGCGACCGTCATCATTCTCATCGTTCTCGTCCAGCTCGTACAGTTTGCGGGCAACACCCTCGCTGCGCGGCTGAATAAGAGATAAATTCTTAGAGATAAATTTTTCAAGGAGGTACTTTATGAAAAAACTGCTTGCTCTTGTGCTTGCCGTCACTGCATTTGCCCTCGCCGGCTGCGGCGGCAGCGCAGACAAACCCGCCGACAACGCCAAGGCGGAGAAGGTCGTCAAGGTCGGTGCATCGCCTGTTCCCCACGCGGAGATCCTCGAGGCGATCCGCCCCGAGCTCGAAAAGGAAGGCGTAAAGCTCGAAATCGTCGAGTTCAACGACTATGTTCAGCCGAACATCGCCACGAACGATAAGGAGATCGACGCGAACTTCTTCCAGCACGAGCCATACCTGAAGAATTTTGTTGAGGAACACCCCGAGCTGAAGCTCGTGAACGTTCTCGGTGTCCACATCGAGCCGATGGGCGTCTACTCGCACAAGATCAAGAAGCTCGACGAGCTGAAGGACGGCGCATCCGTCTCCATCCCGAGCGATCCGACGAACGGCGGCCGTGCGCTGCTGCTCCTCGCGCGTGCGAACCTCATCAAGCTGAAGGACGGTGCCGGTACGACGGCGACGGTGCAGGACATCGTCGACAACCCGAAGCACCTCAAGATCCAGGAGATCGAGGCGCCGCAGCTGCCGCGCACGCTGGATGACGTTGATATCTCCGTCATCAACACGAACTGGGCAATGCAGGCGGATCTCGTGCCGACGCGCGACGCCCTCATCATGGAGGACAAAACCTCGCCGTACGTCAACATCCTCGTCGTCCGCCAGGGCGATGAGAACCGCCCCGAGATTCAGGCGCTCGTCAAGGCGCTCCACTCCGAGACGGTCAAGAACTTCATCAACGATAAGTACAAGGGCGCAATTGTCCCCGCGTTCTGACGGCAACGCAAAAGAGCGCTGTACGATACCAAATATCGTACAGCGCTTTTTTCATCCATTTTCACGGTGTCGCAGGCGTCTCCGCACTCACCGCACCGCGGCGAATCATGTCGCCGACACGCAGATCATAGGAGAGCGCCATCTTGTGCAGGGTCTCCGCCCGTGCGAAGTCCTCGGGCGTCCCGCCGTTGAGCCCCTTGACGAAACTCTCATACGCGCCGATGAACGCCTCCGTCGCCGCCTTGCGCTGTGTGGCGAGGTACTGCGCGCCGTTCGGAACGTCCACAGCATCCAGCTCCTTTTGGTACTTTTTGAGGAGGGGGATCATGTCGTCCTGCAGGAGATGGGTCAGTGACTTGCGGTAGACCGTCGTATACGTGCTGCGCTCCGTCTCGGTCAGATTGCGGAACTCCCGCTGTTTCGAGCGGAAAACGCCGTTATAGCGGTCGACAATCGGGCGCGTCGCGTCGATGTAGCGCCCGAGGTTGCTCGCCGCCGCCTTCTGCACTGCCTCGAGATAGGAACGATAGTTCACGATGCGCACGACCTGCCAGCCCGTATCGCCGCGCTCCATGCGCAGCTGCAGGGGGAACTCTAGGTCGGTCCCCTCGTCGCGCACGGTAATGTTCGCCATTGCGGTGCTCCCGTCCCGCACAACGCTGTCGATGTGCAGGAGGGTCGTGTCGCGCAGGTGGCTGCACTCCATGAGATACTCAAAGTCGATGCCGAGCTGGCGTCCCTTCAGCGGGTCTACGCCCTCAGGGGTCGGCCACGTCCCGCTCCCGACCGCCGTCAAAATGCTCTGCGCCATCCCGCCTGCGACGCTGTCCTTGATGCTCTCGTAGAACTTTCCCGATTTATTTCGTTCTTTTTCCTTCAGATGTGTATCGCCCGAAAAGAGGACGTAGGTGAGATCGTCATATCCCGCCGCCGTTACAGCATTGATATTCACGCGCCGCTGAAACGCCTCCGCATCATGCGCGGTGAGCGCTGCCGCCGCCTGCTCGAGAGCGTAGGCGGGACGCTGTATGTAGTAGCCGAGATACCACGCGAGGACGGCGATCGCCAGGACGATCACCCCTGCTGCCGCGCGAAACTTACGCTGACTCGCCCTGCGTCGGCGTGCGAGGCGCACGCGCCACGCAAACTCATCCAGCGGCATTGCCACACCTCCCTTTGCACGAATTCGAATGATGCTATTATAGCATGGAATACGTCCCCCGTTCAATCAGTGAAAATTACTCTCTACGAAAAAGACTGCCGTACGAGGTTCATCGCCCTTCGTACAGCAGTCCGCCATCCTTCTTTATCTCCCCAGCACCTCATCCATCGACTGCTTCATCCGCGTGATCGCCGTGTCAAGATCGTCGCGCCCGATGTTCAGCGGCGGATTGAAGTAAAGTACGTCACCGAGCGGGCGCAGGAGCAGCCCGTGCCGGAGCGCACGGCGATAGATCGCATAGCCAAGGCGCCGCCCTCCGTCAAAGGGCCGTTTCTCCGCGCGGTCCTCGACAAGTTCGAGCGCATGGATCAGCCCGATGTGACGGATCTCACCGACGTTCGGATGCGCACCGAACGTCTCCGTCATGCGCGCAGTCAGCCACGCCGCCGTGTTCTCCGCCCGCTCCAAAATATTCTCCTCATCGAGAATGTCGAGCACGGCGAGCGCTGCACTGCAGCCGAGCGGATTCCCCGCGTACGTATGACTGTGCATGAACGCCTTGCCCTCGCTCCAGTCGGCATAGAATGCCTCGTAGATCTTCTCCTTCACAACGGTGATAGACATGGGCATATAGCCTCCCGTCAGCCCCTTCGAGAGGCACATGAGATCGGGCGTAATCCCCGCACGCTCACACGCAAAGAGCCGTCCCGTGCGTCCGAACCCCGTCGCAATCTCGTCGGCGATGAGGAGAACATCGTATTCGTCACAGAGGGCGCGCAGCTTCCTGAGATATTCCTCGGGATAGATGCGCATCCCCGCACTCCCCTGCAGGAGCGGCTCGACGATCATCGCCGCCGTCTCGTGCCCGTGCGCGGCAAAGGCACGCTCTGCATGCTCAAAGCACGCACAGGAGCAGGTGCCGCGCGTCTCCCCATAGGGACAGCGGTAGCAGTCGGGCGCCTCGATATGGATGTTGTCCATCATCATCGGCTTGTACATCTCGGCAAAGAGATCCATGCTCCCCACCGAGAGCGCGCCGATCGTCTCGCCGTGATAGCTCTCCGAGAGGCACATGAAGCGAATTTTTTTCGTGCGCCCCGTCTGCTGGCAGTATTGGAAGGACATCTTGAGCGCCGCCTCGACCGCAGAGGAACCATTGTCGTTGAAGTGGAACTTCGTCAGTCCCTCGGGCACAAGCGCCGTCAGACGCTCGGCAAGTTCGATCGCGCCGCGGTGTGAGAAATTTGCAAAGATCACGTGCTCGAGGCGGTCGAGCTGCGCCTTGATGTGTGCGTTGATCTTCTCGTTGGAATGCCCCAGGAGATTTGCCCACCAAGAGCTCACAATATCGAGGTAGGACTTGCCGTGTACATCGCAGAGCCATGGCCCCTTTGCGTGGTCAATGACCATCGGCGGCAGCTCCTCATAGTCCTTCATCTGCGCGCACGGATGCCAAATCCGGCGCAGGTCGCGCTCCTCAATTGTCGGCATAAAAATGACCCCTCCTACGAAAGCACTGATACACGCAGTGCTTTCCTAAACACACATTACACACAAAGCACGAAGTTTTTCCTTTCGTGCGGCAGCTTCCTCTACAGAGTTCCTATGCCCCCAGCACCTCATCCATCGACGCCTTCATCCATGCGATGGCAGTGCTGAGGTCATCACGTCCGATGTTCAGCGGCGGATTGAAGTAAAGCACGTCGCCGAGCGGGCGCAGGAGCAGCCCGTACCGGAGGGCATGGCGATAGATCGTGTAGCCAAGGCGGCGACTGGGATCAAAGGGACGCTTTGCCTCGCGATCCTCGACCAGCTCAACCGCATGAATCAGCCCGATGTGGCGGATCTCACCGACGTTCGGATGCGCACCGAACGTCTCCGTCATGCGCGCAGTCAGCCACGATGCTGTCTCCTCCGCCCGCTCCAGAACATTCTCCTCATCGAGAATGTCGAGCACGGCGAGCGCCGCGCTGCAGCCGAGCGGATTGCCCGCATACGTGTGACCTTGCATGAACGCCTTGCCCTCGCTCCAGTCTGCATAGAACGCGTCGTAGATCTTTTCCTTGACGACGGTGATCGCGGTAGGCATATAGCCGCTTGTCAGCCCCTTTGAGAGGCACATGAGATCGGGCGTGATGCCCGCACGCTCACACGCAAAGAGCCGTCCCGTGCACCCGAATCCCGTCGCAATCTCGTCAGCGATGAGGAGGACATCGTATGCGTCGCAGAGGCCGCGCAGCTTTCTGAGATATTCCTCGGGGTAGATGCGCATCCCCGCGCACCCCTGCAGGAGCGGCTCGACGATCATCGCCGCCGTCTCGTGTCCGTGTGCGGCAAAGGCACGCTCCGCATGCTCAAAACACGCGCAGGAGCAGGTATCGCGCGTCTCCCCATAGGGGCAGCGATAGCAGTCGGGTGCCTCGATATGGATAGTGTCCATCATCATCGTCTTGTACATCTCGGCAAAGAGATCCACGCCCCCCACGGAGAGCGCACCGATTGTCCCTCCGTGATACCCTTCAGAAAGGCACATAAACCGCGTCTTTTTCGTACGCCCTGTCTGCTGACAGTACTGAAACGCCATCTTGAGCGCCGCCTCTACAGCGGCCGAGCCGTTATCGTTGAAATTGAACTTCGTCAGTCCCTCGGGCACGAGCATCGCCAGCCGCTCTGCAAGCTCAATCGCGGGACGATGGGAGAAATTCGCAAAGACGACGTGCTCGAGCCGCCTCAGCTGCGCCGTAATCCGCGCATCGATCTTCTCGTTCGTATGTCCGAGGAGATTCGCCCACCACGAACTGATAATATCGAGATAGCCCTTGCCGTGCACATCGTAGAGCCATGCCCCCTTTGCGTGATCGATCACCATCGGCGGCAGCTGCTCATAGTCCTTCATCTGCGCGCACGGGTGCCAGATATGGCGCAGGTCACGCTCCTCAATCGTCGGCATAAAAGCTCTCCTCCTGCGGAATCACGGATAAAACAGCCCCTCGGATTGGCGTAGATTTTCCGCCGAAATGCGGGAAAAAGAGGCGTCAAGAGCCGCAGGCTGAATTGATCAGTGCTTCCCAAAACACACATTACTCATACAGCGCGGCAAGCGCATCCGCCCTCATCGGCAGTTCCGCCGCGCCGTGCGGCACACACGCCAAGACACGCGCTCCCGTGATCTCCTCGACCATCCGCACATTGTCCTCCTGCATCAGACCGCCCTGCCAATTGTTGAAGATAAAGCCCCGCAGGGGAATGCCGCGCGCATAGAGATGCTCTGCCGTCAGCACAGCGGCATTGATCGTTCCGAGCCCTGCATCAGCAACGACGAGGGCAGAGAGCCCCAGCCGCACGGCAAGATCGTCAAGGACGACGTGCTCATCGCCGTCCCAGCGCAGCGGGCAGATAATGCCGCCGCTCCCCTCCACCGTCAGATAGTCCGTGCGCTCCTTTGCGCGGCGGTAGTCCTGCGCCACCTTTGCAAAATCCATCGGGCGGTGCTCGATCTGCGCTGCGAGATGCGGTGAGACCGCATCGCGATAGACATAGGAGACAGTGACATCCGCCGCATCGAGCTCCGCGACACGCGCCACATGGAGCGCATCACCCGGCAGGAGCGTACCGTCCGCGGCGACCTCCGCGCCCGAGAGTGCCGCCTTATAGTAGCCCGCCGCAAATCCCGCGTCACGGAGACACTTCACAATCAGCCCCGTGACATACGTCTTGCCGATGTCCGTCCCCGTTCCCGTGACAAATAACGCCTTACCCACGTATGATGCGCCTCCCGTCAGCCATCCATGCGATTCGCATGCACGGCTGCCCCCTGCACGGCAGCCGTGCTCCGCGTCTGCGTCTCCTGCGTCTCACGAATCCAGAGCCCCGCCTTGTAGAGGCGAATCCCGACGTACGCCGCCGTGACGCAGAGCAGGAAGTCCGGCAGAACCTGCAGCACGCCGCAGTACCAGACCGCCACCCAGAAACCGATCGGCGCGTCGATAATGTAGTTCGATATGAAGTAGAAATACGGGATGCCGAGGGCATAGAGCACCACCATGCCTGCTGCACACGCGGCAAGTGCACGCCGGAACGTTGGCACGCCGCGGCGCGCCAGCGCGCCCGTCACCCAGCCCTGCAGGATGAACCCGACGAGATAGCCGAACGTCGGCTGAAGCACGTAGGCAGGGCCGCCGCCCGAGGCGAACACGGGAATCCCCACGAGCCCCATAAGTACATACGTGCCGATGGCGAGCGCACCGAGCCGCGCACCGAGCATCAGCCCCGCGAGCAGGGTAAAGAGGAACTGCAGCGTGTAGACATCCGTACCCACAGGGATGCGCACGAACGTCCCGACCGTAATAAGCGCGATAAACAGCCCGCATAGGATTACTTCACGTAACTTCATAATCTTCAGATACCTCCGTAAAAACTGATAGACTCATAGACTTGCTTTATCTTACTCGCTATTTTATTCATTGTCAACCTGAATATTGTGCATTGGTTTACTAAGATTGTATATCAATTACAGAGAGAAAGAGGGACTGCTGACGAAGCTGCAAGCTTCGCATAGCAGTCCCTAATGTGCCCCTTCCACCGCTTGCGCGGTCCCCCTTGCTGACCTGTCCAAGAAGCAAGTCCACAGGACGAAGCTGATTGGGTAATAGGTCGTATGGGAAAACGTCCCAAGAACACGAGCGACAGCGATGTGTGATTGGCTGACGTTGACCGCTCCCCGTGATAACGGGGAAGGCTTGGGATAAAAAACGCCATAGCAGCTTCTCCCGTTTACGGAGGGGCGAGCGTAGCGAGCCGACGGGGGGCGTGGAACAGTTCCACGTTGCCCCTTCCACGGAGCGGGCGACTCCCTTACTGTTTCGTCACCTTCACGCGATCCATCTCCGTGCCGTCGGACAGGAAACACGCGATCTCAAGCCGATCATCCCGGACCTCCATCGTGAGATAGTTATCCGTCTCCGGCTGCGGAAGCGTCACCTCGTCAAAGGCATGGTCGATCCAGAGATTTGGATAGCGCACATTCCCCGCAACACCCGTGAGGATGTAGAGTGGTCCCTTCTGCTCCGGCGTTTTGACAAACGCGTAGATATGCCCGCGATTGCGATAGGTATGCAGATGCGCTGTGAAAACAACATCGATGAGCAGCTCGTCAAAGACGGGCATCCACACCCGGCCGATCTGCTCATCAATACCCTCACTGCGCTCAGGGCGTCCCTGAATACGGTACTGCAATACATCCTTATGCATGAGGACGATATTCCACTTCTTGCGGTGTGCCTTCAGATCGCGGCGGATCCACGCGAGCTGCTCCTCGACCAGCCCGCTCTTAAAGCCGTCGATCTCCTTCTGCTGCGTGCAGAGCACAACATAGTGCACGTCTCCGTAGTCAAAGGAATAGTAATACCGCTCAAATTCTTTACTCCCGTTGCGCGGGGTCTGAAAGTAGTTCAGATATGCGGCAGGGAGGCGCGTCTGCCACTGGCGGTCGTAGGTCTCGTGATTCCCCATAACAGGCACCATTGGGATCACATGGGCCATCTCATCTATGCCCTTAAAGAACTCTGTCCACTGAAACCGATCCTCGCCATTGTCAACGAGATCACCAAGGCAGGCAAAAAGTGCCGTATCCGTATTGCGTGCCCACGCGAGATGCGCCATCTGCTGCCAGTCCGCATAGTCACTTGATTGGCTGTCAGGAAAGATCAGCATCTTATACGATGCATCAGCAGCAGGAGTGCAGAGGTCCTGCCAGCCTGTTGCTCCGTCATTTGCCGTAATGCGATAGCTATACTTCGCTCCCGGCATCAGCTTGTCGATCTCCGCCGTATACTGATGTACCATCACATCATCATCGGAAAAGCCCGTATCGTTCACAGGGATGCGCCGTATCTCCTCCGCGTTCTCCGCCCGTATCTCGACCATCTGATCCATCCCGTCTGCATCGGTCTCCCACATGAGGACACGGCTGCCCCCGGGATCCGAGGTGATGATCTGCCGCAGGCGTTCGATATAGAGAATATTGGGAAAGGGATGCAGACCCTTCCTGCGCAGCCACTCCATACCGGCAAGCTTCCAGAGCGCCGCACCGCCTGCAGCGGCTGTCCCCGCCGCTATCGCCGCCTTGATAAACGTACGGCGCGTAAACGTCTTTTTCCTTTCCATCAACTTCTTCCTCTCTCCTATATAAAGGAATCTCTGATACATCTAAGGAATCACACGAGCCTTACCCGCGCTCCGCCTGCATATAGCAGGATGCGCGTTCTCCCGCCGTGAGTGCATGACCGCCCGCTCGCAGGCGCAGATAGTGTGCCGCGTCCACACAGCTGATGCGTCCGCCGGGCAGATACGCGCCCGTGTCGCAGGCGATGATATTGTTCGGCAAAAAGAGCGGCACTGCTGCGCCGCCGCGCCGCAGCATCTGCGTCGGCGTATGTCCGACAACAACCAGCGTGCTGCCGTGATACCCCGCGAAAAACTTCTCACGAATCCAAAGCATATCCTCCCGGCAGTCCTCCGCCGCAGGATTCACACCCGCATGAACGAAGAGAATGTCCTCATCGGCATGCGATGTGCGGAAGGAAATTGGGCGTGACCGAACGAATGCCGTCAGCGATTCCGCCTCCGCCTTTGGCAGAGCGGCAAGCTGCTTTCTCGTGATCCTGCCGCCGTTCGCCAGCCAGAGATCGAAGTGCCCCATGATCGTGCGCCCCAGTCCATACGCATCAATATAGCTGAGCATCATCGCCTCGTGGTTGCCCATGAGTGCGTGGACATTGCGGTACTTCTCCACCTGCCGCTGCACGAACTGCAGGGCACGGACAGGCGCGGCGCCGCGGTCGATATAGTCGCCGAGAAAGACGAGCAGATCCCGCTCATCGTCAAACGCAATCTTCTTCCAGAGACGTTCGAGCCCGTCTGCCTCCCCGTGCACATCGCCGACAGCAAGAATCCGGCGAAACATCCGATCGCCCCCCTCCGCAATAAATATTTCTATTATATCGTAAGAACCCTGAAATCCGCATGAGAATATCCCGTATACAAAACGCTGTCTCCGCATAACATTGACAATCGTCCCATGGAGATATATGATAGTGCAGGATAAATTTGTTTATTTTCAGGCAGGAGGACGCACATGATAGAACGCTATACGCGGCCGGAAATGGGGCATCTCTGGTCGATTCAGAACGAGTGGCAGACCATTCTGAACGTCGAGATCGCTGCGTGTGAGGCAATGGCGGAACTGGGGGAAATCCCCGCCGCCGCCGTGGAGAACATCAAGGCAAAGGCGAAGTTTGACGTCGCGCGCATCAACGAGATCGAAAAGACCACCGACCACGACATCATTGCCTTCCTCACGAACCTCGAAGAGAACATCGGCGAGGACTCGAAATACATCCACAAGGGACTCACCTCGAGCGACGTGAAGGACACGGCATACTGCGTCATGATGCGCGACGCCGCCGCCATCATCCTCGACGATCTGCAGGAATTCCGCACCGTGCTCCGCCGCCGCGCGAACGAGTTCCGTCATACGCCGTGCATCGGACGTACACACGGCATCCACGCGGAGCCGATGACCTTCGGCCTGAAGCTCCTCCTCTGGAGTGCAGAGATCGAGCGCGACATCGAGCGTCTTACGCATGCCAAGAAAATCGTCTCCGTCGGCAAGCTCTCGGGCGCCGTCGGCACCTACTCCAACATCAACCCGCGCATCGAGGAGCTGACGTGCAAAAAACTGGGGCTGACGCCCGTCCGTCTGGCGACACAAGTCATCCAGCGTGACCGCCACGCCGAGTTCGTCACGACACTCGCCATCATTGCGAGCACCTTGGAAAAGATCGCCACCGAGATCCGCAACCTCCAGCGCACGGACATCCGTGAGGCAGAGGAGTTCTTCAAGGCGGGACAGAAGGGCTCGTCGGCGATGCCGCACAAGCGCAATCCGATCAACTGCGAGCGTGTCTCGGGCATGGCACGCCTCGTGCGCGGTAACGCCGTCGCGGCGATGGAGGACATCACCCTCTGGCATGAACGTGACATCTCGCATTCCTCCGTCGAGCGCGTCATCCTGCCCGACAGCACGATCAATGTGGACTACTGTCTGCACAAGCTGACCGGCATCGTGGACAAGCTCCTCGTCTACCCAGACGCCATGCTGCACAACATGAACCGCACGGGCGGTCTCATCTACAGCCAGCGCATCCTCACGGCACTCGTCAACAAGGGCATCCTGCGTCAGACTGCCTACGTCTGGGTGCAGCGCAACGCCATGAAGCGCTGGCTCGACAAGGAGGATTTCCGCACGAACGTCGAGAAGGACGCCGACATCTCCGCCCACCTCACGAAGGAGGAAATCGACGCGTGCTTTGACTACCAGTACTTCCTGCGCAACGTCGACGACATCTTTGCACGATTTGATCTCTAAGGAGAAGAAATAAGGGGGACTCATTATGTCAACCATCGTTATTACGGGAACGCAGTGGGGCGACGAGGGCAAAGGGAAAATCGTCGACTACCTCGCGAGCAAGGCAGACACCGTCGTCCGCTATCAAGGCGGCTGCAATGCGGGACACACCGTCGTCGCGGCAGGCGAAGAGTATAAACTCCGCCTCCTGCCCTCAGGCATCCTCTACAAAGGCACGCACAACATCATCGCGAACGGCGTCGCCTTTGACCCCGAAGTCTGTCTGCAGGAGATGGACGCCATGGCGGCGCGCGGCATCGACACATCGAACATTCGCATCTCCGACCGTGCGCACGTCGTCATGCCCTACCACCGACTGATGGACGGCATCGGCGACGCCCAGCGCGGCGCAGACAAGATCGGCACCACGGGACGCGGCATCGGCCCCTGCTACATGGACCGTGACGACCGCATCGGCATCCGCGTCTGTGACCTCATGGACGGCGCAGAGTTTGCCAAGAAGCTCAAGAAAAACCTCGACAACAAGAACGCAGAGCTCGCCGCTGTCTACCACCACGAGCCCCTTGACTATGACGAGGTGCTGAAGGAGTACCAGGGCTACGCAGAACGTCTGCGTCCGCTCGTCACCGACACCATCCCCCTCATCAACGAGGAGATCGCCGCGGGGCGCAAAATCCTCTTCGAGGGCGCACAGGCGACCATGCTGGACATCGACTACGGCACCTACCCCTACGTCACCGCCTCACACCCCATCTCGGGCGGCGTCACCATCGGCGCGGGGGTTGCGCCGAAGAAGATCGACAAGGTCGTCGGTGTTGTCAAGGCATACTGCACACGCGTCGGCGAGGGTCCCTTCCCCACAGAGCAGCTGAATCCCATCGGAGAGAAACTGCGCGAGGCGGGGCATGAGTTCGGCACCGTCACGGGGCGTCCGCGCCGCACCGGCTGGCTCGACGCCGTCGTCGTCCGCCACGCGGGGATGCTCTCGGGCATCGACTACATGGCGGTCACACGTCTCGACATCCTTGACGGCTTTGACGAGATCAAGATCTGCACGGGCTACAAGTACAGGGGAGAGCTCCTCAAGGGCGTTCCCGCAAGCCTCAACGTCCTCGCCGAGGTCGAGCCGGTCTATGAAGCCTTCCCGGGCTGGAAGACGGACATCTCCGGCATCCGCAGCTACGGCGACCTCCCCGAAAAGGCACGCAAATACCTCGAGCGCATGGCAGAGATCACGGACATTGCCCTCGGCGTCATCTCCGTCGGCCCCTCACGCGAGCAGACCATCATCCTCGCAAACGACTTGTTCTAAGAGAATACAAAAACGGCACGGTATGAATCATCTCATATCGTGCCGTTTGACTTATTCAGATGTCCACTGGAGGATACACACAGATGATAAATACTCAACCATCAGCAGCAGCATCAACTAATGCCAAAGAAATCCCCCCAGAAGAGCGAAATCATCTCACCCGTATGATCGATATCGCAATTACAGAAGCTGAGCAGGAATACCGCATGAACGGAATCCTGATGGATGCATCTCAGACACTTCTCTCCTTGCGAAACAACCATTTTGGATAAGCTATTTTTCTCATCTCTTGACGAGACAGGTACTTCTTTTACTGTGCTGACTCCACCTTATCCAGTTTCAGGGAGTATCCCATGATATCCCCGACTTCCTTTATCGTCCCATACACCGTGACATTCTGCCCCTTTTTCAATGCCAGAACAGCATCTTTTAGTTCCTTATTCTTAGCATCTACATCACAACGAATGTGAATCATCGTGTACTTTGCTGCTGTGCCATCAATGGTAATATACTTCACATCCGAATCAATATTACCGATATGTCCACCAATGATCTTTACTGCCTCTCCCTTATAATTTTGATTCGCAGAGGCAGCATTATCCTTTGCTTCACTGAGCAGCACATTGATATCCGCCTCTGCGTATTCCTTCTGTTTTTCTTGCTGCTGTGTGGTAGTGGTTGAATTCCCCTTATTCGCATGGTCTGACTTATCCTTTCCACCGCCACCGCAAGCACCAATCAAGCTGACGACGACAACAATACCGACCAACCCTAAGAGCGCCTTCTTGAACTTCCCCATAACAAACATCTCCTTTGCAACTTAAAGCATAGTGTTTCTCATCCATATCTATTAATTCCACCCCCCTTCATATTCCTGCTTAATATTAAAATATTTTTGAAGTTTTTCTACAAAAAGACAGGTCAACGGCATGAAACACAGCCGTTGACCTGTCTTTTATTTTTCGTTCTACTCCGCCACCGTAAACCCCGCCGCGCGGAAGAACTGCCGATACGCCTCCGCCTTTTTCTCGAGCTTCATCGGATAGGCACGCGAAGTGGACGGCAGACGCGTGACGAGGAGCTCACGACCGCCGCAGCGTGCGGACACGGTCTCGCCCGTCTTGACATCCTTGCCCTTCTTCTCCGCCGTGAGCAGATCAAAGAGGATCTCCGTCGCCTTGCCGCCCGTCGTGCAGATGCGGCGGCACTGTGGGATCTGCGCCAGAATCTCGGGCAGTTCCACCGTCTCCACGACCTTCAGATAGGCGTCGGACGCATTGCCGTGCGTGCGGATGGCGCGCCGCACGCCGGGACATGAGCCGATGCCGCGCTCCGTGAGAAACGCCTTGATGCGCTCCGCATCAAAAGCCTTCTCCCCCGGCACCTGAAAATGTGCCGCATCACCGAAGAACACGAGCCCATAGACGCGCCACATATCGTTCTGAAAGTTCGGGTAGTGGAATGCCATCGCCCGCTTTTCCTTTGCCGGCGGAAAGCTCCCCATCATCAGCACTGTCGCCTGCGGCGGCAGAAACGGCGGGAACGGCCGCAGCTCGATGTCCTGTTCATCCGCTGCGGTATTTTCTTGATTCGTTGTCTTTTTATTCCCCATTGTCCCCTCTTACAGCAGCCCCAATGCGTGCTGGACGACGAGCGACGTCACCGCCACTGCCGCCCAGCACACCATCCCGAGGGCAAGCGGCCGCGCCCCATTCTTTACGAGCGACGGGAGATCCGTGTTCAGCCCGATCGCACTCATCGCGAGCACAATCGCGAACTTTCCGAGCATCCCCAGCCCATGCGAGAGCTCTGCGGGGAGAATGCCCGTCGTATTGACAATGCACGCGACGATGAAGTAGAGCACGAACATCGGAAAGATGCGCCGAAGAGAGAACCCTGCGCCGCTCTTTTTCGCCCCGCGCATCACGAGCAGCGCGAAGAAGAGGCAGACCGGCACGATCATCAGCGTACGCGTCAGCTTCACAATCGTCGCATACGCGCCCGCATCGTGACTGTACGCGTAGCCCGCCGCGACCACGGACGACGTGTCGTTGATCGCCGTGCCCGCCCACATGCCGAAGCCCTGATCGGACATCCCCATCGTGTGCCCGAGGAACGGAAAGAGAAAGACCGCAATCACGTTAAAGAAGAAAATCGTCGCAATCGAGATCACCACATCCCGATCCTTTGCCCCGATCACAGGGGCAACCGCCGCAATCGCCGAGCCGCCGCAGATCGCCGTCCCCGCACCAACGAGCGCCGTCATGTCGCGATCAAGCCCCATCAAACGTCCCACGACAAGCGCCGCAAGGAACGCTGCCGCGAGCGTAAAGACCATCACATAGAGGGACTGCTCCCCCACCTCCACAACGTGAAAGAGATTCATCTCAAAGCCGAGCAGGATGATCGCATACTGGAGAATCTTCTTGCCCGTAAAGCGGATGCCGCTCTCCGTCTTCTCCGGACGCCGCTTTTTCGCGAACAGCATCCCGAGCAGAATGCCGAACACGGGTCCGCCCACGATGGGGAAATACAGCCCCAGCACGTAGGCCGGCACGGCAAACAGCATCGCATAGAGGATACCGTCCATGTACTCTCGTTTCATCGAAATCCTTCTTTCAAAACGCGCCTGCGGGATCATCCCCTACGCAAACAGCTCCGCCCACTCCGCCTCGCGAAAGCCCACCAAGACACGGTCCTTCGTGATGAGGAGCGGCCGCTTCACGAGCATCCCGTCCGAGGCGAGCGCGGCGTACTGCTGCTCCTCCGACATCTCCGGCAGCGTATCCTTCAGCCCGCGGTCGCGGTAGATCATCCCGCTCGTATTGAAGAACCGCTTCAGCGGCAGTCCGCTCTTCTTGTGCCACGCACGCAGCTCCTCTGCCGTCGGGTTCTGTGTCTTAATGTCGCGCATCGGTGCCGCACAGCCGTGCGCACGCAGGAATTTCTCCGCCTTTTGACACGTCGAACACTTCGGGTAGCCGATAAAAAGAACTTCCGTATCTGCCATATTGTTTCCTCCAGTTCCATTGACGAAATAACATATATCTTTATTCAGGAATCACTGATAAACTCAGCCACGCCATCTTGACGCATCTTTTTGCCTGCACTTCGGCAGAAAATCCTCCACAGAGCCCCTCTCTGCGTCCGGTTTTCCGCCTCGTACGGACAAAAAATCTGCGCCAATCCGAGGGACTTCATTTTATCAGTGGTTCCTTTATTATATCGTTACAAAAAAATTTTTCAATTTTTTCTTTTTGACCTATTGACTTTTTGACTTTTAGCGGTATAATAACAATCGAAAGGTGATTGAAGCACCTTCCCAAGAAAGAAAATGACATGACTGATGCAGATACCAAACAGTGCATCAGCCGACAAAACAATCTAAGGAGTTGATCATCATGTTTGGACTTGTACCTTTTGGCGGACATCGCGGGCTGGCTCGCAGCGAGCAGAACAATCCGTTTGCCCTCTTTGATTCCCTCTTTGACCATGACTTCCCCGCAGCGAACTGGGGCGCGTCCTCGTTCAAGGTAGACGTAAAGGACAGCGGCGACCACTACGAGCTCTCCGCCGACCTGCCAGGCGTGACGAAGGAGGACATCAACCTCCGCTACGAGAACGGCTATCTCACCATCGCCGCCGTGCATAACGAGAGCAAGGACGAGAAGGACGATAACGGCAACTACATCCGCCGCGAGCGTCATACGGGCGAAGTCAGCCGCTCGTTCTACATCGACGGCATCGATGACGTGAACATCCGCGCCGAGTTCAAGGACGGCGTCCTGCAGGTCAGCCTGCCGAAGGCGGCAGATGCGCCCGAGCGCAAGCAGATCGAGATCCACTGATCCCGTGCCTTTCTGTCATAGATAAGCAGAGCCACGCGAAAGAGTTACTTTCGCGTGGCTCTTTTTTTGCCGTTTTCACAATTATGTGTATGGATAGATGGCGAGATTGCCGTCCTTGTATTCGCCAACGTAGACATTCTTTAGTTCGTAGCCCGCATCGCGCAGGGCAGCGTTCAGCCACACGTGGTCTTTTTCGATGAGCTCAAGGATATCCTCATCGACCTGCCCGTCGAGGATGAGCGGATAGCGCGCATTTTCCTCACCATACTGGATGATGGTGAGCTGTCCATTCGGTTCAAGCACGGCACGCTTGACATCCTTGATGTAGTAGACGCCCGCCAGACGCAGTTTCAGTGTGAGATCATGCGCGAGGAGGCCCTGCCGCATGCACTCGTCCATGAGGATTTTGCCGCGCTCGATGAGGATGGCAGGTGTGCCGTCAACGATCTCCTTGACGCGGCGGTTGTTCGCCTTGATAAATTTCAGCAGGAGCACGAGGAGCGTCCACGCGACGAGCACGAGGAGGAAGTCAATCACAGAGATGGCACTGCTGTAGATAACACCGCCGATGATGCCGCCGAGCACGTAGTTCTGCACCTGATCGGTCGCGGACGTGGGGGCGAGGTTGCCCTTGCCGAGGAGGTTGATCTGCACGATGAGACAGAGCAGACCGAGAGCGAGTTTTGCGAGTACCAGTAAGTAGACGATCATCTCAGTCCTCCTTATCTACGATCTGTATATCCCGCCGCAGGAGGTGCGTGCGTTCATACTGAAACGACGTGAAGTCCGCATTGAAATGAATCACGTAGAACGTGCCCTCTACATCGACGAGCATGCCCTGCTTCAGATTGGTCGAGTTCACCTTGATATCACTAACAGGGACATCGAGATCCTTCCCGAGGCTCTGCACGAACTGTGCCATGCGTGAGGTCTGCTCGCGGTCGCTCTTCATGCGGTTGTAGTCGCCGTACTGCATGCCGCCGAGAAAGATCACCGCCAGAAACAGTAGGACGACAAGATCGCGATAGCGCGAGGAGAAGCTGCTGCGCAGATACTTGATGCTCACAACAAGCAGCGCAGCGAGCGCGAGGAACGAAATGACATACCACGCCGTATGGCTCGCCTGTCCAACTTGCTCAATATAGCTGTAGGTATAAAATGGCAACGAAACGCCCCCCTTCCATGTTCGTACAGGCTACTACGCCGAACGCTTTCTGTCAATGGGATTTTTAGCGGTGTATGGATTTGGCACGCAAGAGAAATGACAATCTTGCAAAAAAGACAAAATCCCTATAAAATATAGGTAGATCATTTGATCTGAGGTGATGCGCATGGATATGGAACAAAAGAAAATTCGATACCTTGAGAAGATCAAACAGCTTCGGTTGATGGATGACACGTTCTTTAACAGCTGCTTCGACGGGAATATTCCCTGTATGGAGGTCGTGCTTCGTGCTGTGCTGGGCAATGATCGCCTGCGTGTGACGGAAGTCATCACGCAGCAGAGTGTGCCGAATCTCTACGGACGTGCTGTACGATTTGACGCACTTGCAACCGATGGCGAGACCATTTACGATGTGGAGATACAGCGCAGCGACGAGGGGGCAAATCCCCGTCGAGCGAGGTTCAACAGCAGCATGATTGATTCGCGTGAGGTCAGCAAGGGAACACTCTTCCCCGATCTACCGGAAACCTACGTCATCTTTATCACTGAGCATGACGTTTGGAAACGTGGGAAACCGCTCTACACGGTGAGGCGAACATTCGAGGACACCGATGAGGTATTTAACGACGGCACACATATTCTCTACGTCAACGGAGAATGCCAGAGTGAAAGCCCGCTCGGACGTCTCATGCACGACTTCTTTTGCAGTGATCCGAACGATATGTACAGCGACGTGCTCGCCGAGCGCGTACGCTTTTTCAAAGAAGACGAAAAGGGGGTTGCCGCTATGTGCAATGTGATGAAAGAAATTTACGATGACGGATTTGCGAGCGGAGAGGCACAAGGAGAGGTTCGCGGTGAGGTTCGTGGTGAAATTCGCGGTGCAGAAACAGAACGCATAAAAAGCATCAAAAACCTCATTTCAAGCCTAGGCATCACCGCCGAGGCAGCGATGGACGCGCTGAAGATTGCTAAGACCGATCAGCCAAAGTATCTGGCACTCCTCTAAGGGGAAGTCTGCATCACTTTCAACGTACGCTTCTTCAAAAAGTGATGCACCGTCCGCCGAGCTGTTGTCCCCTCGTCCGCCCTGTCCATGTAAATAACATGGTATGGATAGCCCCATAGACATGGATATTCTGCAAAAATGACACAGGACAAGGGACAAAACTAGCTATTTCGTCCGCTGAGAAGGAGATCACAGACCTCTCGTAAAGACCTCAAAAGTGATGCACAAGGGAAAGCGAGGATGCTGCACGGCATCCTCGTTTTTTATGTCATAATCACCTATTTCTCTTACCTCAAAATCCATGTTCAAAATCTCGTGTGCCCAAAATGTGCCCAAAATCGTATTTTTCACCCAAAAATAGAGACAGAAAAGGCTTCGTGGAAATCTCCACGAAGCCTTATTTTTCAATGGCAGAGAGGGTGGGATTCGAACCCACGGTGGCTCATCACCACACTTGATTTCGAGTCAAGCACCTTCGACCACTCGGACACCTCTCCATGCCGCTGTGCGACAAGTCGCATTATATCATAGGAGCGAATGCATGGCAAGGAATTTTTCTGCATTATATGCCAGTTCGTGGATAACGCAAGAAAAATTGACACCGCCTGTGCATATTCCATACTTCCGCCGTCAGCTTCAACTTGCGCACGCGCCTCGGCAACAAGCTCGCTAAACGTTGTGAGGGCTAGGAGCTGACGATTCGTAAAGAGTTTGTCGAACGTATCCAAACCATAGTTCGTACACCAAATATTGCGGGGAGCATTTGCCAAGGGCTGGACAGGAACATCCGTCGGCTTGTGAACCGTTGCGGCATTTGTCTGCACCTCATCAGCGGGCAGATACGTTCGTCCATTCACCCCCTCGGCAACAATCCCCATCAAATCCGCGCCCATGCGCTCCGCTGTCGCCTCTGTCTTGATATACTCGGGCGTTGCCATCTCCCCACAGCAAAGGCAGCGAAACTTCGCGCCGCGCCCCATCTTCGGCGGCTCTGGTGCGCCCTTTCCCTGCCTTACCTCATAGCGAATATGCGTTCCCTCAATAATCGGCTGAATGTATGCCTCTTTTCCCTTTTTCTTCGACAGCTCAAAGCTGCTCGCGATCGGCATTTCGCAAGCACACGCAGGATTCGGACATTTCACAGTCCTTGTCCAGAGCCATGCGATAACGGTATGCTCCACGCCATCGGCATCCTTGACCTTCGGATAGAGGTGTCCAATCCTTTCAAACGCCCGCTGCTTCATCCACTCACCGTAGTAGCGTACGTCCTCGGCGAGGCCACGCGTGCCCGACCAGTCGTCCTCCGTGAGTTTGTTCCTCTGTGCCGCGGGGTTCACGGGCGGCTGCGCCCTGCAGTCATCATTCCGTTCAAAAAGACGAAAGAGGACGCTGTCGCCGCGCTCAAGAAGTTCTACCAAGGCCGGTGGCTGCTCCCCGATGCATTCAAGGACGCGAACCGCATCAAGGAGATCCAGTCGATGTACGTTCCGTTCTGGCTCTTTGATGCCGATGTCAACGCAAGTGCGACGTTCCGTGCGGAGACCGACTATGTGACGGAGACCTCGGCTGAGACCATCACGGAGACACGCATCTACGCCTGTCACCGCAGCGGCACAATGTCATTTCACGCCGCCCCCGCAGACGGCAGTCATCGTATAGACGACAACTATACGGAGAGTATCGAATCTTTTGACTTCAGCGCGCTCATCCCCTTTTCGCCCGCCTATCTTGCCGGGCATCTCGCGGACAAATATGATGTCGATGCCAAGGCCTCCGCGCCGCGCATTGATCGGCGCGTGTGCACGAGTGCGGTCAGCATCCTCGCGGACACGGTCAAGGGCTATCACCGCCGCAGTCTCGATGGCAATGCGCAGATCGCAAAGCGGGACGGCGCCGAGCGCTATGCAATGGTGCCCGTGTGGATTCTCACGACGTGCTACGAGAACCAGCCCTATACATTCATGATGAACGGGCAGACGGGCAAGGTCGTCGGCTCGCTGCCCATCGACCGTCGCAAGGCACTCCGCTATCCGCTCATCCCTGCGCTGATTGCGCTGCCGCTGCTCTACTACGCCATCAAGTACATCATCGGATAGGAGAGTGTCATAACAAAGCCAATACATCGTATCTCAGTCGCACTTCTCCTGCTCCTCATGGCAATATGTACTCTGCCAATATCGGCAAATGCCGCCCCAGCAGAGGGCAGTGCTCCTCTCCTCTCGGATGAGGCGGGTCTGCTCTCCGCGGATGAGGCGGCATCACTAAGCGCCGCGCTCGAGGAGCTCAGTGCGGCGCACGGGGCACGTATCGCCGTCTATACGCTGAGGGATCTCCACGGCAAAAGTGCGGCGCTGGCGGCAAACGAGATCAATGACCGCCTCGCACCCACGACAGAAAACGGTGCGATCGTCCTTCTCATTGCGCCGAAGGATCGCGACTGGCATATCTCCAGCAGCAGCAAAATGCGCACGCGCATCACCGACGGAAGGTGCATGGATGCACTGACCGAGGCGTTCCTCCCCGCTCTGCGCAAGAACCGCTATGCGGATGCGTTTACCGCCTACGCCAAGACGACGGACATGATGCTCACTCACTATGAGAAGGAGGGCACGCCCTACGGACCCGCGCACGGCGTTCAATGCGACGGCACTCGGTATCGCGGCTCTCCTCGCCCTCGTCATCTTCTGCCTCGTTCGCTGCTTCCTGATCCGCAAGATGAGCAACATCGCCGCGGCAGCAGCAGCGGATGCGTACCTCGATCACAAGAGCTTTCAGCTCACGCAGAGCGACGACAACTACATCACCTCGCGCGTCGTGCGCACGGCGAAGGCAAAAACCTCCTCGTCATCGACCTCCTCGGGCGGCGGCAGCCACGGCGGCACGGGCGGGAAGTACTGAGTGGCTTTATAAATGTGCCTGCTGATCTATCGGTGATGCCTTAACTCACAGACGCCCCCTAGCATGCGTGCCCGTTTTGTTCTATAATAGAACGCATCTCATTCGGCAGGGGGCATTTTGTGTGGCAACAACAAGGGTAAGGACCTATAACTATCTGATCTCGTGCGGGCATCTGTGCTCGGACATCAATCAGGGCGCGCTCGCGGCGGTGCTGCCGTTCCTGATCGCGGCCTATCACTACGACTATGCGACGGCGGCGACGCTCGTGCTGTTCTCAAATCTCGTCGGCTCGGTGGTGCAGCCGATCTTCGGGCAGCTCGCCGATCGACACAATCGTCCGTGGCTGATTCCGCTCGGGCTCCTCCTCGCCGGCGGCGGCATGGCACTCACGGGTGTGGTGACGACGTTCCCCGCTCTGTGCGCAGCAGTCGCGGTGAGCGGGACGGGCGCGGCGATGTTCCACCCGCAGGCGGCGCGGCTCGTGCATCACGCCTCGGCGGAGGGCGAGCGCGCGAAGAATATCAGCATCTTTTCTTTTGGCGGCAATCTTGGCTTTGCCCTCGGTCCTGTGGTCATGACCGCCGCCGTGACAACGTTCGGCCTCGTGGGAACGCTCGTCTTTCTCATCCCCGAGGTCATCATCTGCGCCGTCTTCCGCCATCATCTGCGTGGGCTCTACAAGCTGAACGCTGCACCGCAGGCGGCGGAGGAAAAGGCACGTCCGCAGGGCGTCAATCAGTGGAGCTCGTTCCTGCGTCTGACCGCCATTGTCTTCGGGCGTTCGATCATTTTCTTCGGCATCAATACCTTCCTCGCGCTGTACTGGATTCAGGCGCTCGGACAGACGGAGGCGATAGGCAACGCCGTGCTGAGCGTCTACTATGCAATCGGCGCGGCGTGCACGCTGCTCGGCGGGCGGCTCGCCGACCGCTATGGCTATCACCGCATGATCCGCATCGGAGCGGTGATTCTGCCGCCGTGCATCTTCCTCTTTACGCAGGTACACTCCCTCGTGCTCGCCGCCCTGCTCCTCCTGCCGATTGCGGCGTCACTCAGTCTCATCTACAGCCCGATGGTGGTGCTCGGTCAGCAGTACCTCCCGAACCGCGTGGGGCTCGCCTCAGGCGTGACGCTCGGGCTCGCGGTCAGTGTCGGCGGCGTCTTTACGCCCGTGCTCGGCCATATCGCAGATGGACAGGGACTCACGACGGCACTCCTCACCGTCGCCGCCATCGCCCTCATCCCCGCTGTGTTCGCCTTCCTCCTGCCGCCTGTGAAAAGGGGCGCATCCGCATGACCTACACGACACGCTATTCCTCGCCGCTCGGCAAAATTATCCTCGTGAGCAACGGTACGGCACTGACGGAGCTGGACTTTGCAGAGGATGTCTCCGCCGCATCAGCGACGCGCACGCAAAAAGACCTCCCCGTGTTCGAGGAGGTCTCTCGTTGGCTCGATGTGTACTTTGCGGGGCGTGATCCCGGTGCTCTGCCGCCGCTCGCGCCGCACGGCACGGCATTTCAGCAGGCGGTATGGAAGATCCTGCGCAGGATTCCCTACGGCACGACGACGACATACGGCAGGATTGCCGCGCATATCGCCGCCGCACGCGGCGGGCGGATGTCGGCACAGGCCGTCGGCGGTGCGGTCGGGCGCAACCCGATCTCCATCCTCATTCCCTGTCACCGCGTGATCGGTGCAGATAGCAGCCTCACGGGCTATGCGGGGGGGCTCGACAAGAAGGAAGCACTGCTGCGGCTGGAGGGCGTACAGCTCCCTCCTACAGGTGTAGAAACTCTGCGGGGGTAAGGATGCGGGGCGTCGTCAAACCAGACGCCAAGAAGTCCTTATCCCCTGTCAACAGCACATCTACCTTGGCAGCATAGGCAGCCTGAAGGATTGATCGGTCTGCCGCATCACGAATCTGCTGTTCTGCCGGGATGATCTGTTCCGGCACGGCAACGAGTTCGATTGTCTCTTATGCAAGCTGCAAAAAGTGTTCCATGGCTGGTATCTTCTGCGGAAATTTCCGCGCAAAAATACGCTTCAATTCACTGACATTCTGATCGCAGAGGATCGCTGTATGCGGATATGTGACGGCTTTTACATAGGCACGATACGGTGTCCCATGTCCAAGGATTGCAGAAATTAGGACATTCGTATCAATCAGAATGCGCACGATTCACTCTGCGGCGTTCCTCTTCCACCAGTGCCATGACATCGTCCTCCGTCAGATCTGCTCCCACGCTGCCCATCTCGCGATGTATCGTCTGCATCGCATAGACGGCAGAGTTCACCAGCCGCACGGAGCCCTGCTCCACCACGAAGGTCACATGACTACCGTTTGTGACCCCGAGGATGTTGCGCACATCCTTGGGGATCGTCACTTGCCCCTTTGCCATGACCTTTGCATTGTCAATAAACGTATCTGATGAAACAGCCATTGCCACGGTGAACACCTCCTCAAAGTAGGAAAAGTAGGGATTCTTCCTTCATTATAGCAGAAAGCCCGCACCTCATCAATCAGGTCTTACTCCTCCTCCGCCTCTCTCTGTTCACGTGACGCCTTCGCCTGCTGGGCAATCGCGTCACAGACACAGCCGCCCGTGGGAATAGTGACGCCTCGCTTGCGTGCCTTGTGTGCCTCGTAGCGGCGTTTGCCCTCCTCGAAGGCGGCACGCGCCTCCTCGGTCTTGAGCTCGAGCGGCGGCACGGTCTTCGGGCGTGCGTTGCGGTCAAGCGCAACCATGGTAAAGTACGCTGAGAGCCCGAGCTGCGGATCGCTGCCCTCGTCAAGATCCTCGACGATGACGTTGACGGAGATCTCCATCGAGCTGTGTCCGACGTAGACGATATCTGCCGTCACGACGACGAGGTCGCCGATGCGGATCGGCAGGTGAAACTCGAGCTCATCGACACGTGCCGTGACGACGTTCGAGCGCGCGTAACGGCGCGCCGCCGCGTATGCCGCCGAGTCCATCAGCTTCATGATCTCGCCGCCGTGCACGTTCCCGTTCGGGTTCGCCTGGCTCGGCATCATGACCTCGCTGATGACGATGCGGCTGTCCTTCATTTTGCATTCACTCATATTTTGTTCCATCCCTTCCATAAATTACGTAGATCAGAGTGATTTTACCACACTTTACTGAAAAAAACCGTCGCATTGGAAACAAAAGATGATCGGCAAAAAGAGCCGCCCTTCAGATGAGCTGCACAACGAGCACGCCCCGCGGCACGTGCTGAAAACGATCGGGGAGAGCGCTCGCACGCGCAAAATACGCCTTGACACCCGCGTCTCCATCGGTGGTATAATCACCATAAGAATGGATTGGGAAACAGGAAAAGGGGGATTACGTTGTATCTGGAAAAAATCACGTCGCCTGCTGACATCAAGGGATATACGGCAGAGCAGCGCAGGGCGCTTGCACAGGAGATGCGCGAGGCGCTCCTAAAGCGTGCGAGCATTCACGGCGGCCACTTTGGCCCCGACTTCGGCGCGGTCGAGGCGATCATCGCCCTGCATACGGTGTTTGACTCACCGACGGACAAGATCGTCTACGATGTGTCGCATCAGTCCTACCCGCACAAGATGCTGACGGGGCGCGTCGAGGCGTATCTCGTGGAAAAGGAGTACGACGAAGTCTCGGGCTATACGAATCCCGAGGAGAGTCCGCACGACTTTTTCAACGTCGGGCACACGTCCACCTCGATCAGCCTCGCGACGGGTCTTGCCAAGGCGCGCGACCTCGCGGGACGCAGGGAGAACATCATCGCCTTCATCGGCGACGGCTCGATGTCGGGCGGCGAGGCACTCGAGGGGCTGAACGTCGCGGGCGAGATGCAGACGAACTTCATCATCGTCTTCAACGACAACGACCAGTCCATTGCCGAAAACCACGGCGGCATGTATAAGGAGTTCCGCCGCCTGCGCGAAACGAACGGAAGGGCGGAGAACAACCTCTTCCGCGCGATGGGCCTCGACTACCGCTACGTCGCCGACGGCAACGACTGCGAGGCACTGATTGATACGTTCCGCGAGGTAAAGGACAGCCAAACGCCCGTCGTCGTCCACATCCATACGCAGAAGGGCAAGGGCTACAAGTTCGCCGAGGAGGATCGCGAGACGTGGCACTACCGTATGCCTTTTGACATTGAAACGGGCGCGCTGAAGAACCCGTACACCGATCCCTTCCTTGCAGCGACGGTGGACTTCGTCAAGGCAGAGGCACAGAGGAATCCGAACTTCGTCTTCCTCGCGGCGGGTACGATGGGCGGCATCGGGCTCACGCCCGCCGACCGCGCGGCGCTCGGCACGCAGTACGTCGATGCGGGCATTGCCGAGGAGCAGGCCGTCGCGATGGCGTCGGGGCTCGCACGCGGCGGCGCACGCCCCATCTTCGGTACGTACAGCACGTTCTTCCAGCGCGTCTACGATCAGATGTCGCAGGATGTCGCGGTCAACAACAGCCCTGCCGTCTTCCTCTCGACCTACGCGTCGCTCTATGGGATGAACGATGTGACGCATCTCGGGTTCTTCGACATCCCGCTCTTTGCGAACATCCCGAACCTCGTCTTTCTCGCGCCTGCGGGACTCGAGGAGTACCTGGCGGTACTGCGTTGGGCGGTGACGCAGACGGCACATCCCGTCATGATCCGCGTGCCCGTCATGGGCTATGAGACGTCCCCCTACCCCGTGCGCACGGACTACAGCGCGCTCAACCGCTATCAGACCGTCACGGAGGGCGCGGAGGTCGCCATCATCGGAGCAGGCAGCTTCGCACAGATGGCGAGCGATGCCGCCGCCGAGCTCGCAAAGGAGGGCGTGCACGCGACGGTCATCAACCCGATCTTCCTCTCGGGGCTCGATACGGAGCTGCTCAACGGACTGAAAGCGAAGCACCGCCTCATCCTCACCCTCGAGGACGGTACGCTCGAGGGCGGCTTCGGGCAGAAGATCGCCGCATACTACGGCATGGATGAGCACATCCGCGTGCGCTGCTACGGCCTCTCGAAGGAGTTCCACGACCGCTACAATGCCGAGGAACTGGCGCGGGAACATCATCTCACCGCCGAGCAGATCGTGGCGGATACGCTGCGCACGCTGAAGAAGAAAGAGTAAAGGAGAATCCCATGAAAAATGTTCTGATCGTCTCGGGGCATACCGATTTGCAGGGCGACTCCTGCGTCAATAAAATCATCATGAAGGACATGGGCGAGCTGCTGCCCGATGCGGTGCTCGATGACCTCTCCGCGCTCTACCCCGACTACCGCATCGATGTCGCGGCAGAGCAGGCGAAACTCGTCACGGCGGGCGTCATCGTCCTGCAGTTCCCGATTTTCTGGTACAGCATGCCCTCCCTCCTCGCAAAGTGGATGGAGGATGTCTTTGTCCGCGGCTTCTCGCACGGCTCGACGGGCAAGGCACTCACAGGGAAGAAGCTCATCCTCTCCTTTACGACGGGCGCGCCCGAGACTGCGTACGGTGCAGACTTCCCCCTGGAGATGCTGACGGGACGCTTCCGTCAGACGGCAGGGCTGACGGGCATGATCTGCGAGGGCTATGTATATACGGGCGGTGTCTCCTACGCCGACCGCACGGATCCTGCGCGCGCCGCCGCCATGCAGGAGAAGGCTCACGCACACGCAAAGCGTCTCGCGGAGAAGATTGCAGACGTTTGACCGGACGAAACCGAACAAAAACGACTGCGGTACGAGGTGAAATTACCTTGTACCGCAGTCGTTTTTGTTGTACTGTATATTTTCCCAGTTCGTTTTTAGAATATATACTGCAATAGTGGCAGTGTATTTTAGTTCGCCATCACCTTCAGAAGGATAATGTATTTTCCATCAATACCGGGGATCACAGGCCTTTCACATCGGCCACAACGACCTTGAGTCCATTCATGATACGCAACCGCGAATTCACCCCTTTACCATCAAGCGCGCTGGCGAGTTCATCCTCCTCACCATAAGGCAGCAATACGACCACGCTCAATAAATGTTTTCCCCTGGATGCCCCCACATAAAAGAGTCTTCTTCCCTCGTCGGAGGAAAACGTTTGTGCATCGCCATCAATGAGAATGACGACATCCGATTCAAGGCCCTTAAATTTTCGCGCCGTTGTAAAGGATACGTGCTCCGTAGATATATCCTGCGCAATGACTTCGGACAGATGTGAATCTGCGTACTGGAGCTCTTTTGTCAGGGGAGATTGTTCCATCGTTTTCAACGTCAATATGGTGATTTGATTGGGGCGAAAACCTTGTTTCTCATAGTATCGTATGATTTTTCCAATTCCCGCAACATATGTGCTTTCTTCATTAAAGATAAACAGTTTCGGCTGCTCGCCCTCCAACGCCGAACTCTCGATACGCATTTGTATGGGATCACATGGAATGGGACAGATGGCGGTTTCTGCAATTCTCTTTGTATTTCTGCAATTCTTCGAAAGCTTAAGGCGACATTCAAAATGATGCAGCCAATCTAACTGATCCCTTTTCTGTACGAGTTGATTTTTATCAAAAAAGATATAACAACAACCACGATGCTTTTTGGCCAGCTCATACAACTGTGTATTCCACTCCGCAAAGTCCTGTCCTTCATCGATAATGATATGCCGATAAGGCCATCTGTCTGTCTTGCTTATTGACTCCAAGTACTGTCGTATGTCGCGGTCCGTTATATTACGTCTTAGCGATTGATATACCAGCATGTAAATCGTAACAAACGTCACATTCCGGAGTTCATCTCCATACATCTGCTCAAGATATTCTGACAAATACTTGTTGAAGACAAGGAACAGAACAGGTTCATTCCGTTCGTTCAGACTTCTTGCCTTCTCCACGGCAAGCATCGTCTTTCCTGTTCCCGCAGTCCCCTGAATGACAGCATAATCTACCTCATCCAGATAGTCAATCAGACGCGCTTGTTGCCGCGTCATACGAAAGAATATGCGTTCATTCTCAGCCGCCAATGTAGATGCACTAGGAATGGCATGGAACACTGGTGCCAGCCCCTTTAGAATTATCTCTCCATATGCCTTGCTCGGGGTATGGATGCGCATATTATAATGGGCACAAACATCCCGAAGGGATGCCATGGGATTGCTGAGATTCTCACGCGTCAGGATCATACGTTCATGATAGGTCGGTGGAAATTTACCGTGGATCTGCTCCTTGGTAACTGAGGTAAACCAGACTGCCGGCTGCACGCACACCTCCTTCCCGATCCGTTTTTCCTTGAGCAGAGGGATAATAAGATTGAATTTAGTTTTATTCGCTTGGACCAGCGGGCGCACCTCATGCTGCTCGTGTGACTTTCGGTTTTCTTGGATGATTTTATTGTCCTCGCAATGGATCGCTCCTGCCTTTACTTCGATCACAAGGATGCCATATTGCGGCAAATAGACAATAAAGTCTGCCTCCCCCCAAAGTGTTTGACCAAATGGCTTACTCTGCCAAGCAATGGAGTGAAAGACAAGGCAATCTGAAGGCAACCTCTGCTGCAACGCCTCATATACTTCCTGTTCTCCAACACTGCCATTAAAATCTTCATCCGTCTCAACTTGCGGTATCATGCGTGCCATGTAAATCAACCTTTCAGATTTCTGGTCATCGCCCGAAGATTCTCTTCTCGCAGAAGCTGGACACACCAATGATCCTGCCCGAGGCTCTTGGTGTCTTCATTGGAAATCCGTTCCGGAAAAACCATTGTGCGTGACTGCTCCCACAAGAATAGTCCACCATAGCTGTGCACGCCCACTTCGACCTGAAAATTGACTTTCGTCGGTAGTGGGATTCCCTGTTTCTCATAATTCGAAAGATCGAGCGTGAGTAACTTTCCCAGTTCACGCCAGCCTGTAACGCCCATATCAGCGGGTGTATTTCCTCCTATAATGCTGACCTTGATGGGTGTATTCGTATCCGTGTGTGGCTTTTCGACGGCAGATCCTACAGATGCCACCGCCGTTCCCGCAGGCGATATCAATGCATCGCAAACCCATTCATCTTTTCCCAAAAAATATTGCTCAATAATCGCCCATCGACGCTCTGTTGTGAGTGACTTGGTCATAAATCCATTCATAATCCTAATGGCATTCTCGTGACGCTGATTGATATCCTCCAAAATAGTATTACGATATTTCGTCTCCGGCATAGAGAGCTGCAGTAGTTTCCCTGGATCATTTATGCGCACAAAAATCTGCGGATTTCTGCCTCCCTCAACTTCATAGCTGGCAAGATCAAAGATTTGAAGGACAGAGGCCAAGAACTGGTTATTATTCGGCTTACGCATACGCGGCTTTTCCTGCCCCGTGGACAGAATCGGAATATATACCACAAAGTCCTGCCCGTTAATATTAGGCCGCGCAGTCTGCAGATATCCCTCCAACTTTCTCCCGATAGAAGTTGCCTTCCCACCTGATATCATATAGCCTACTTCATTCCCTGTTTGGCTTTTTCCAGATGTGTCTTTTTTTCGCTTGATAAGAAACTTCCAATCACCTTTGGGCGGATCCCATGCAGAACCTGATTCCGTCTCACCAACGAATAATTCCAATAGCAGCCGTATATACTCATCCGGCTGCCTACGTCCATAATACCGATTAAACACGGTCTTAAATTCCTGGAAGGAGAACATTCGCGCTCCGTACTCTCGTTTTAATTCGCTAAAACTATCTTGCAAGCACTTTGCGATCATCGCCATACTCTCCTGTGCCTTCTCATAGCCATTGGTATAATGAATGACTAGACGGAGATGCGGGCAAAACACGACATCGTGAAATACATCACCAAATAGTTCGCCATTAAAAAATTTATATTTGAACTGAGCAAACGTCATTGTGTCAAACCCCTGTTCCCACAGTCGGTTTAACTCGACTTCATAAATACCTCCTGTCCGTGATACAGCAATGGGATTATTTCTATGAAGCCCCTCGTTCCTCGGATAAACATCGTTTACCCTTTCGCAATAGTTTCCATATTGACGCAGAAAATCTTCCTCTACCTCCGGCGGAATAGAGATGTACTGCATTGTGAGCATCACCCGCGGACGCATAGTAATAACCTTAAAGCGATACTTTCTATACAGGTCTGTACTAAGCAACATAAGCCCTGTTTTAACCGCATTGTCTATATCTTTGCTGTCAAATAGAAAATCGAATTCATCCGCTGCGATGAGCAGGTTTCGTGTTCTCTTTCCCGATGCATTCCTCGACTGTGCGTAAAGCGTATAGAGCTTCTTCATCATGGACTTCAACTGGTACTGTCGAAGGCTTGACATCCCCCAGAGTCTACGAACACTTTTCATATCCCCAACAGCAAAATCAATGCTCGCATGCCCCTGGGGAAGTTTGCGCGCTGCACGGCCAATTTCCTGAACATAATCCGCCAAAGTGCCAGTCGGTGCATAGTGATAAACGTTAAGAATATCAGGTATATTGACACCCATCCCAAACGCCTTCGTAGCAAGCATGACAATGGATTCTCCACAAAGGAACGATTCGTATGCTGCTTGCTTTTCCTTGCTCTCCATACCACCATAGTATCTGGTGGTACGCTTCGACGCAAACTCATGTCGTACAGTCAATTTCTGATAAACTTCATCGATCTGTCTAGTATACGGGAAATAGACAATAGTTTTTTCGCCGCGTGACACAAAGTCTGCAATTCGTTTTGCGACAATATCGGCTTTAGCTTCGCTGTCTGTGTCCTTGGTCAAGCGGCGTATCGAAAAATCGATATTGTCGCGTACAACATAGCCTAGATACATGTGCCTCTGCTCGCAGTTCAAGTTAAGGCTTTCCTGAAGGTCGTCGATAACATCATTATCTCCGCCGTATACAGCAGTCGCCGTCAGGCAAACAACGGGGAATTGCATCTGCGCACTATGCTGCCATTGATTCTGGCGAACCCCGGTAATATAACTGCCGAGGAACCAATAATCCACACGAAAGTCTCTCCCCCACGAGGTAACTAAATGTGCCTCATCCACGATCATAAGGCCAATGTGCCGTTCGCCAAATAAATCCTGAATACTATGTGCAAGGAGAAGTTCGAGGGATAAATAGACAATCGAATATGTACCATCCTTGATGCCACTCAGACGTTTCTGACGCTCCTCGTAGGTAATGTTGGAATTGATAAAGGTTGCATAATAAATCCCTTTTTCTTCCAACTCACGCACCTGATCTGCCATCAGTACGACAAGGGGTGAAATCACAATGGTCACATAGGGTTCACTCTGCTCCGAAAGATAAATTGCCGGAACCTGAAAGAGAACAGACTTCCCTGCCCCCGTTGGTGCGGTCACAATAATATCCGAATATGCCCTTCCAATTTGTGCTTTCTCGCACTGATCCAATATATCAGAAACGATAATTCCCTGCGATACATCCTCAGTCTCTGTATAATTCTCCGGATCTAATGGATCTTTATAAAATTTTATCGATCTAAATGTGCTCCCTGCTCCCCAGTACTTTTGAAACGTCGGTAGATAACGATCCGCCTCTTGGCTGCGCTCACCTTCTGCTTCTCCCACAAAGCAGACATGATAAACGCCCCCTAGCGTATTCATTGCCCGAATGCACTTCAACTGGCCATCTGTCATACCAACAACCCGATACGTCCGATTCTCTAACTCTCCTCTCTGCAGCCGCTCAGCATAATGTGGCAACTCCATTCGTGTAATACGAACGGCATCATCGGGCACATTGCTCGGCTCTAAAGCATTTTTTGTATCCACCATCCCATAAAATCCAACTTCTTTGACATCCTCACGCCCCATATCTGACGTAGAATGGCAATGAATGAAGCTGCACAACGATTCTCTCGTGTCTCCAGGGCAGTCGACATAAAGATGAAATAAAGGGAGTTCTTCTTGGTCGATTTTGTCATCCTGCAAAGCGGAATAATCCCTTTCCCCCAAGGGAAGCGGATATGAATTGTCAAAAACATCATTGTAGACGACAACGATATGATCCGGCACACTAAATTTATGCAGCGTTTGTCGCATAACTATGAGTTCCTCATAGTAGATCCAAACACTTTGCGTCAAAGTAAAGAATGAACGAGTCAGTTCATCAGACTCACTCAAAAATTCTTCAGCACTTGGGTAATGCGCGTGTACACCTCTGATCATATGGGGGAGGAATAGAACTTTTCTTGGGAACTCCAACACAGCCAAATACTCAAAGTTCTGTTTTATTTTATTACATTTTAATATATTAAGTCTACACAAGAAAAATTGCATTTCGATATAGAACCCAGTCCATTTCAGCTCCTTATGCCATCACCATTTTTGTATGCTGCCAGCAGAAAATTATGCCATCGTTACGGCGATAAGAGTTATTGAAAAGCCCCTCCATTTATAGTATAATATCTGTATTATTGGTTCACGTGTGCCTCCACATCGTGCGGCACAGAGGATATGGTCATCTATCTATTCGGATGGGAGAGGTTTTATATGACGCAGGAGACAGTAACCATCGAGAACAAGACGGGCATTCACGCGCGTCCCGCATCGGTTTTCGTTCAGACGGCGACGAAGTTCAAGTCCAAGATCCAGATCGAGGCAAAGGGCAAGAAGGTCGATGCCAAGAGCATTCTCATGCTGATGAGCATGGGGCTCGTGCAGGGCACGCAGATGAATATCATCGCCGAGGGTGAGGATGAGGCAGATGCCGTGAAGGCTCTTGCCGATCTCGTCAACTCGAAGTTCGGCGAGGAGTAAGACCATACGGAGGACGCCCGAGGGTACATATTCCTCGCGGCGTTTTTTCATCAGTCACCACAGAAAAATTTTCACTGTGCAGATTCCCATGGGGAAAGGGGATTGTTATGGCAGAAACCATCCGTGGAAAAGGCGTCATCTCCGGCATCGCTGTCGGACAGGTCCTGCTCGCGGGGCAGAACCTTGACGGCTACCTTGCCGCCTATAAACCAGGTACGGTGGACGAGGAGCAGGCAAAGGCGAATGAGGCAATCTCCGCCGTCACTGAGGTGCTGCTCTCAACCATCGACCGTCTGCGCAAAGAGGAGCAGACGGAGCAGGCCGCCATTCTCGAGGCGCACCGCATGATGGTGCAGGACCCCATGATGGCGGAGAACATCGCCGCCAAGATCGCGGCGACGGGCAGCGCACCGCAGGGCATCCTCGACGCGGCGAACGAGCAGGCACAGCTCTTTGAGCAGATGGAGGACGAGTACTTCGCCGCGCGCGCGGTCGATCTGCGCGACGTGGGCAAGCGCATCGCGAAATACGTCCTCGGCGTCAAGGAGCCGGAGATCGGCTCCAGTCAGGTCATCCTCGTCGGCGAGGAGATCGAGCCGTCCGTCGTCGCAGGCATGCCCACCGAGCAGATCGCGGGCGTCATCCTCGGCTCGGGCAGCGCGACGAGCCACGTCGTCATCATCGCAAAGGCACGCGCCATCCCGACCGTCCTCGGCATCGGCGACAAGATCGACCTCATCCATGACGGCGACGAGGTCATCCTCGACGGCAGCCGCGGCGACATCGTCATCCGCCCGACGGAGGAGGAGCGCTCCCTCTACGAGACGAAGATCGAGGAGCAGAAAAAACTCGCGGCGCACTACGCCGCGCTCAAGGATCTCCCCGCCGTCACAAAGGACGGCGTGCGCGTCGAGCTGACGGCAAACATCGGCACGCACATGGACGTGGACAACGCACTGACCTACGGTGCGGAGGGCGTCGGGCTGTTCCGCTCCGAGTTCATCTTCATGGGCTCGACAACGATCCCGACGGAGGAGGATCAGTTCAAGGCATACCGCGCTGCGGTCGAGAAATGCGGCGGCAACATCTGCGTCATACGCACGATGGACATCGGCGGCGACAAGCCCCTGCCCTATCTCAACATCGACCCGGAGGAGAACCCATTCCTCGGCTATCGCGCCCTGCGCATCAGCCTCGACCGGCACGACCTCTTTCTCCCGCAGATCAAGGCGATCCTGCGCGCCGGCCTCTACGGCAAGGCGGCGATGATGGTGCCGATGGTCATCAGCGTCAGCGAGATCCAGCGCGTGCAGAAGCTCGTCGAGCAGGCCAAGGTTGAGCTCGCCCACGAGGGCAAGGAGTACTCCGACGACGTACAGGTCGGCATCATGGTCGAGACCCCTGCCGCCGCTGTCGTCTCCTCACTCCTCGCACCGTACGTGGACTTCTTCAGCATCGGAACGAATGATCTCATTCAGTACACCCTCGCGGTCGACCGCGGCAACGCGCAGATCGCCCATCTCTACAACCCGTTCAATCCCGCCGTCCTGCGTCTCATCAAGCGCACAATCGAGAGTGCGCGCGAAGCGGGCATCTGGGTGGGCATGTGCGGCGAGATGGCAAGCGACCCGTACGCCGCCGTCCTCCTCCTCGGCATGGGCATCTCGGAGCTCTCCATGAGCGCGCCGTCCATTCCGCGCGTCAAGGAGATGATCCGCTCCGTCACCATGGAACAGGCAAAGCAGCTCCTCGACGATGTGATGAAGATGGAGCACGGCGTCGATATCCGCGCCTACATGCACAAGACGCTCGAGGCATCGGACGCCAGCGCGAAAATCTGAGGAATCGCTGATCCGTGATTCTCTGAAAATCTATGCAGACTAGGGGCTGTTGACGAAGTGACAAACTTCGTATCACAGCCCCTGTTTTGTGCCCCTTCCACCGCTCTCGCGGTCCCCCTTCCCCGTGATAGCGGGAAGGCTTTGGATAACGGCATAGCAGCTTCCCCCGCTTGCGGGGGAAGTGGCGAACGCAGTGAGCCGATGGGGGCAGCCCCATTTTCCATGTGGAGGACATAATGACCCTATCCATCGACAGCACCGCCTGTGTCTCCTGCGGCATGTGCGCGGAGCGGCTGCCCGACCTCTTCGTGATCGATCGCACGCTGCGCTGCGCCCGCCTCCTGCGTCAGCCCGCCCTGATGGAGGAGGACGATGCCCTCGAGGCGGCGGAGGACTGCCCGACGGGGGCGATAGTTTTTTGTACGAAAGCCGTCTCTTTGTGATAAAATAAGAATATCATTTTGTGTCAGGGACAAAGGGGGATATATCATGACAGAGGTAACGAAATCACCGTTCGGCACGATGCCGGATGGGCGCGCGATCGAGCTCTATACACTGCGGAACGCACGCGGGACAACCGTCGCCGTCACGACCTATGGGGCGCGGCTCGTCTCGTTTGCGCGCAAGGTGAACGGCACACCGATCGACATCGTACTCGGCTATCGGAGCGGCGCGGACTACCTGCGCGACACAACGTCGATGGGCGGCGTCGTCGGACGACACGCCAACCGCATCGCGGACGGGCGCGTCACGATCGGCGGGCATACCTACCAGCTCGAGCAGAACTCGGGCTCGCACAAGCAGAACCACATTCACGGCGGAACGCACGGCCTGCACTACCATCTCTGGGCGGCAGAGCCCGTCGCAGATGGCGTGGCCCTCACGGCGATCAGCCCCGAGGGAGAGGGCGGCTACCCCGGCAACCTCGAGGCGACTGTGACCTACCGCCTCACCGACGACGACGCGCTCATCCTCTCCTACCGCGCCGTGAGCGACGCAGACACCGTCTGCAACCTCACGAACCATGCCTACTTTAACCTCGACGGCACAGCCGCCCCCTCCGTCATGGAGCACACGGCGGAAATCTTCGCCGATGAATTTACATGGGCGGACGCCGAGTCCCTGCCCGACGGGCGCATCCTCCCCGTCGCGGACACGCCGATGGACTTCCGTGCGCCGCATCGCATCGGCGAGCGCATCGACGCGGACTACGACGAGCTCCGCATGGCCGGCGGCTACGACCACAACTGGGTGCTGCGCGGCGATCCCGCCCCCGCGCCCTATGCCCACCTCAAAAAGGCGGCGCGCGTCACGAGCGCACAGACGGGGCTCGCCCTCGACTGCTGGACGACCCAGCCGGGGCTGCAGTTCTACACGGCAAACGCCCTCGGCAAGTCGCCCCTCGTCGGCAAGGGCGGTGCTCCCTACACACGGCGCAGTGCGTTCTGCCTTGAGACACAGTTCTTCCCGAACGCATTCGCGCATCCGCATTTCCCACAGCCCATCCTGCGTGAGGGCAAGGTCTGGACGGCGGAGACCGTCTACCGCCTGAGTGAGCTCTGAGCGGGCATATTTCATCGTGAGACTGCTGCGCACCTTCTGCGCAGCAGTTTTTTGTCCACATCATTCCATATCCATAGAAATCCTTTATGCTGTACGAGGTTTTTTCAATCATTTATTTATACAAAATTGCTAGACTTTTGCAGGTGTGGGCGCTAAAATAGGAGCAAGAGTTGTGCTTTCGTCACAAAAGTTAAGGGAGGATTGTAAATGAACATTCACGAGTACCAATCCAAGCAGGTTCTGCGCGAATTCGGCGTCAATGTCCCGAAGGGACTGCCGGCGTTTACCGTTGATGAGGCGGTTGCGAACGCGGAGAAGCTCAGTACCCCCGTCATCGTCGTCAAGGCGCAGATCCACGCAGGTGGACGCGGCAAGGCAGGCGGCGTCAAGATCGCAAAGAACAAGGATGAGGTCCGCGCCTACGCACAGGAGCTCCTCGGCAAGACGCTCGTCACCCACCAGACCGGCCCCGAGGGCAAGGTCGTGAACCGTCTCCTCATCGAGGAAGGCTCGAAGATCAAAAAGGAATACTACCTCTCGTTCGTCGTTGACCGCCAGACGGCGAGCATCGTCATGATGGGCTCCGAGGAGGGAGGCGTGGAGATCGAGAAGGTCGCCGCCGAGTCCCCCGAGAAGATCATCAAGGAGTACATCGACCCCGTCATCGGGCTTGCTCCGTTCCAGGCGACGCGCATGGCGTACGCCATCAACATCCCCGGCCCCGCGGTCCGCAAGGCGGCGGCACTCATGCAGGGACTCTACGCTGCATTCATCGGCAAGGACTGCTCGCAGGTCGAGATCAACCCGCTCGTCGTCACCGAGGACGACGATGTGATCGCGCTCGATGCGAAGCTCAACTTTGACGACAGTGCCCTCTTCCGTCACCCCGACATCGCGGAGCTGCGCGACGAGACCGAGGAGGATCCGAAGGAGCGCGAGGCAGCGGCCGCAGGGCTCAACTACGTCAACCTCGGCGGCGACGTCGCGTGCATGGTCAACGGCGCAGGCCTCGCCATGGCGACCGTCGACATCATCAAGCACTACGGCGGCGAGCCTGCGAACTTCCTCGATGTCGGCGGCGACTCCGAGCCCGAGAAGATCGCCAAGGCATTCAACATCATGCTCGAGGGCGGCCAGGCCAAGGGCATTTTCGTCAACATCTTCGGCGGCATCAACCGCTGTGACAACATCGCCAACGGCATCATCGAGGCGGCCAAGATCATCTCGAAGGACGGGAAATCCCTCCCGGTTCCCGTTGTCGTCCGCCTCGAGGGCACTAAGGTCGAGGAGGGACGCGAGATCCTCAAGAATACGCCGATCGGCAACGTATTCCCCGCACCCACGATGGAGGGCGGTGCAGAGCAGATCGTGAAACTCGTCGCACAGGCGAAGGCGTGAGAGAGGGAGGTATACGATATGTCAGTCATGATCGATAAGGACACCAAAGTCATCGTCCAGGGCATTACGGGCAAAGCGGCCATGTTCCACACCCAGCAGATGCTCGACTACGGCACAAAGATCGTCGCAGGCGTCACCCCCGGCAAGGCAGGCCAGGAGGTGCACGGCGTCCCCGTCTTCAACACCGTCGCCGACGCCGTCAAGGCAACGGGCGCAACGGCATCTGTCATCTACGTCCCCGCGCGCTTTGCGGCGGACTCCATCCTCGAGGCGGTTGACGCAGAGCTCGACCTCGTCGTCTGCATCACCGAGCACATCCCCGTGCTCGACATGGTGAAGGTACGCCGCTACATGCAGGGCAAAAAGACCCGCCTCGTCGGGCCGAACTGCCCCGGCCTCCTCACCTCTCAGCAGTCGAAGCTCGGCATCACGCCGGGCACCGTCAGCAAGCCCGGCCACGTCGGCCTCATCTCGCGCTCCGGCACCCTCACCTACGAGGCGGCGTTCCAGCTCACGAACGCGGGCATCGGCCAGACGACCACCGTCGGCATCGGCGGCGACCCCGTCAAGGGCACGGACTTCATCGACGCACTCCAGCTCTTTAAGGACGACCCCGACACCTACGCCGTCCTCATCATCGGCGAGATCGGCGGCACAGCCGAGGAGGACGCGGCGAAGTGGATCAAGGAGAACATGCCGAACAAGCCTGTCTCCGCCTTTATCGCAGGACGTCAGGCGCCTCCGGGCAAGCGCATGGGCCATGCCGGCGCCATCATCTCCGGCGGCAAGGGCACGGCAGCGGATAAGGTCGCAGCGCTCAACGCGGCAGGCATTCCCGTCGCGGACACCGTCGCCCACATCGGCGAGACCATGGTCAAACTCCTCAAGGAAAAGGGCCTCTACGACAAGTGCCACACCTGCTAAGCAGCAGAAAAGCAGCGAATCCCCCGCACACGATGTGCGGGGGATTTTTGCGTGCAGTCTATGGCATAAACGCACGATCTATATCTCTGCCACCATAGATGACGCGAAGGATGGTAACTTTTTCCTGCGCTGTGTCTACCGTGTAGAATACCTCGAAATGATCCACGGGCATGATGCGGACTTGCGGATATCCCGCAAAGTGTTTCGGGTATGCGCGAAATCGCATCGGCAGCTCTGCAAGACTGAGAATCTGTTTCCTGATCCGCGCAAGCTGTGTATATGCGTTCTCCGGTGCTCGCAAAGTATCCGAAATATATCGAAAGAGATTTCTAAGATCTGCCGCCGCCTGAGATGAAACATCAACCCGATACTGCATGATGTCCCTCCATCATCTCCGCAAACACTTCCTCCGCTGGACGGACTCTGCCTGCCGCAAGGTCTTCTAAGCCCTTTTTCAGTTCGCACTCGAGCTCTGCCTCACTGAGATCGGCACGATGGAGCGGCCGTGTTGCCTCCTGTTCCTTCACAGAGAACGGCAGCCCACGATGGATGAGGCACTGACGCAGGAATACATTGACGGCGGTGGAGAGATCGAGCCCGAGATTCTGGAAGAGTGCCATCGACTGCGCCTTGACGTCAGCATCAATACGGATCTGTGCGGATACGGTTGCCATAGGATCACCTCCTTTTTACATTCGATACACTTATTATATCGTTTTTGCGATACAACGTAAACAATTTTTCAAAAACACATCGTCCATCGTGTGGTGCAGAAAGAACGCACGCGGCTGATGACAGCAAGCGGTCCATGTACCATTGTCGCCCGCCTTCACCACATCGGACGAGGGGTGCAGACACAGCAGCACCGCGCAGCCGCGCCGCAGCAGCCACGTATCTCCTTATCAGTGCTTCCTCTACTATGGAACCGCTGATAAATTCGGCACGACCATCTTGACGCACCTTTTTCGCCCGCACTTCGGCGGAAAATCCTCCACAGAGACCCACTCTGCGTCCGGTTTTCCACCTCGTTCGGACAAAAAATCTACGCCAATCTGGCATACCTCATTTTATCAGCGATTCCTATATCTATTTTGATGGAAAGCACACGAAGGACAATCACAGGACAATGATTTCCTTCGTCAGGGACTTGTTCACGCCTCACATCTCCTCCGCGCGTGCGATGCGCTGCAGGATGGTCTGTGCGTATTCCTTCGCACGGCGAAATTCCTCCGTGGACAGAATGAGCAGCACGTAGTCATCCGTGCCGACGTCCATCCCCGCGAGAAGCGTATCCGTCCACTGCGCGTTTACCTCCTCACACCACGCAGGGACGCCGTATTCTGCGCTGAGTGACGCCGGCAGTGAGAGCTCTCGTCCTGCGGCGAGCTCCTCCAGTGCCGCAGCGAAGTCCTCCTTCGCAGTTCTCGTATCCAGCGCGGCGGCCTGCCCGCAGGAGATCATCTCATCCGAGAGCTCATACCACGCATCATTCCACGCGTCGCTCTCCTCGGTATGCGTCGGCAGCTCCACACGGCGGCAGAACGCCCCCGCGCGTTCTGCCCCGAGCAGCATCTCCGCCAGTGCCGTAAACGCCGCCTTTTGCTCCGCGCTGCTCGCCTCGTGCACCTCCTGATACCGCTCTTTGGGCGGCAGCGTCCCGCGCTGCACAAACGCCCGCATGATCACAGCGGCCTCCTCGTCACGCAGATCAGCGATCCCATAGGTTTCCCCATCGATCGTGAGAGAGAGATTCACCGTACCGTGCACACGCCCGCGCGTCGCCTTCATGCGCGTACATCCCTCAATCGCCTGCGGCGGGTATAACTCCACGTACATATTGACACCGTCCCGCATCGCCGCGAGATGATTTTCGATGGCAACAATATGGAATCCGGATCTGTTGTATATACTGCTCTTCAGCCGCCACGTCTCGTAAGTATGAAAGATTTTTTCCTGCATCCACTGATAAAGTCCCATGGCATATCTCCTGTTGCACCATAATGGATGTTCCTCGGTGCCCCAATCGTAAGTGCACAAATGCACGAAAAGACACGGATAACGCGTCCGTGTCTTTTCGCGTATTCTCATATCAGCCCCGCGCGACTTCCTGTACGATCGCGAGAGTGAGCTCCGCCGCATCATAGAGATCCTGTACGAGGATGCTCTCCTCCTTCGTGTGGCAGTCCGTCATGCCGACGCCAAGAACGGTGGTCGGCACGCCGTAGGCGTTGAAGTTGTTCGCATCCGAGCCGCCGCCCTCCTCCTCGAGCACAACGGGAAAATGGCACTTCTCCGCCGCGCGCCGCAGGTAGCGGATGGGCAGTGCATCGGCGGGCAGCTCATACGGATCATAGTCCTTCTTGATCTCGATCTCGGCGCGGCAGCCCGTCCCCTCAAGCGCGCCGTGGACGGCGTCCACCATGCGCTGTGTGAGGGCGTCGAGCTTCCCCTTGTCGCGGCTGCGCGTCTCGAAATTCAGCGTGCAGAATTCTGCGACGACATTCGTCGCTGTGCCGCCCACGATCTTGCCGACGTTGCAGGTTGTCTCCTCGTCGATGCGCCCCTGCGGGACGGCGGTGAGCACGCGCCCCGCCGCCGTGATCGCGTTTTCCCCCGCCTCGGGGTCGATACCGGCGTGCGCCGCCTTGCCGATGATGCGCACCGCCAGCTGGTTCTTGCCCGGTGCCTTAAACGCCGCTGTCCCCGCGTGCCCGTGGGTATCGAGCGTATAGCCAAAATCCGCGTGGAGCAGCGCCGTATCGAGACAGCGCGACCCGTTGACCCCGCCCTCCTCGGCGACGGTAAAGACGATCTGCAGGTCGCCGTGCGGGAGGTTCTGCTCCTTGAGACAGCGCAGGGTCTCGAGAATGGCAGCGACGCCTGCCTTGTCGTCCGCACCGAGAATGGTCGTGCCGTCGGAGCGGATCACGCCGTCCTCGACGATCGGCTTTATATTGGCACACGGCTCCACACAGTCCATGTGTGCCGTGAGCATCACGGTCGGCGCATCCGTCGCCGTTCCCTTAAAATTCGCGACAATATTGCCGCAGCTGCCGCCGAGGAACTTTCCCGCAGCATCCTCGTGAATCTCCGCCGCGCCGAGCTCACGCAGGCGCGCCGTGAGGAGATCGCCGATCTCGCGCTCATCGAGCGTCGAGCAGCGGATGGAGACGAGATGCAGGAAATCGTCCAAGACTCTTTGTTGATCGATCATGAGATGCCTACTTTCCGAGGAAGAGCACAATCATAAAGGTGATGGTCGCGAGCAGCATCGGGAGCGCGTTGCGCTTTGACAGCTCCATCGGGCTGACCTTTGCAAGGCCTGCGCAGACGAGTGCCGCGCCTGCCACCGGCGACATGGAGCGTCCGATCGAGCCGGCCATCTGGGCGAGCGAGCCGAGATCGATGATCGTCATGCCGAACGTCTCCGCATGCGGGGTAATTGCACCGTTGAACGCGAGTGCCGCCGCGTCGCCCGAGCCGGAGATCACCGCAATGATGAAGGGACCGAACGCCCCCGCGATCTTTGCGACGGACTCAGAGCCCTTCATCGCCTCGATCAGGGCGTCCGTCAGCCCCATGGCGGTCATGCCGGCGGTAAAGACGGCGGCGGAGACGATGAGACCGATCACACCGCCATACGCCTCCCCCATGCCGTCGAAGAACTTCCGCGTGATCTCCTGCGGATTGGCACGCGTGACGACGAGGGCGAGCACCGTGCCGACGATCATGGCCGTCGGCACATCAGTGAGCGGCAGGACGGCGATCTGCTTGCTGCCGAGCACGAGCAGGACGAGCGGTACGAGCGGCACGAGTGCGTAGATCGGATTGACCTTAAAATTCTTGCCACCCTCCTCCCGCTCGAGGCGGAGATGGTATGCTTCGCGGCGCGCGTCGTCGGGGCCCTCCCCGCGCAGAACCGCAATCGCCGTCAGGGTCACGACGGCGACGATGGAGGCGATGATCGCCGCCGGCACCTGCGCCATGATGACCGTCATGAGGTCGGTCTGTGCGAGATCGGCGACGAAGATATTGTGCGCCTGCCCCGGGCTGATTGCACTGCCCCACGTCCCTGCGAGAACTGCGGCCGCCGCCATCGCGGGGTGGACCCCCGCCGCCATGAGCGTTGGGATGAGGATGCTGCCGACCGCCGCCGAGCAGCCCGCCGCGCTCGGGATGGCGATATTGATCCACCACGTGAGCAGGGTCGCGAGCGGGATCAGGATCAACTTGCTCCGCGTGATGACCCCCGAGATGGACTCGACGAGATGTCGGTCACAGGTCGTGATCTTCATGACGAACGAGAACCCCATCACCGTACAGATGACGGGGACGAGCGAGCCGTGCACCATCGTCTTGCTGAACGTCGTCACGGCATTTCCCATAACGCCGCCGATAAAGCACATAAGAAAGCCTGCGGCAAGCAGCACCATGCGCGTCTCGTACTTTTTGATAATGGCGGCAAACGCGAGAATAACGATAATCCCTCCGGCAATAGCCAATAAGAAAACCTCCTTCGATAAGACAGCAAAAAACTACCATAGAAAAATTACTATCTATAAGTAATTTCGCCGAAATAATAGAAAAACCTCTGCTTCCCCTAATTAAATCAAAGTTAAGGAATCGCTATTCCGCGATGCCGGGGCGTGTCATCTGGCGCGGCGAGAGGATGTGTGAGAGCTCCTTCTTCGTGAGAATGCCGCGGTCGAGGATGATCTCACGGATGGGCCTTCCTGTCGTATACGCCTCCTTCGCGAGCTCAGCGGATTTCTCATAGCCGATGTGCGGCAGGAGCGCGGTGACGATGCCGACGCTGTTGTCGAGCCATTTCTGGCACTGCTCGACGTTCGGCTCGAGGCCGATGAGGAGCTTGTCGACAAACGTATTGACGGCACGCGTGATGTAGTTCAGCGAGTTGAACATATTGAACGCCATGACCGGCTCCATCACGTTCAGCTCGAACTGGCCGTTCTCTACACCGAACGTCACGGCGAGATCGCCTGCGATGACCTGATAGCACGCCTGATCGAGAACCTCGGCAATGACGGGGTTGACCTTGCCGGGCATGATCGAGGAGCCGGGCTGGCGCATCGGCAGATGCAGCTCGTTCAGCCCGCAGCGCGGTCCCGATGCCATGAGACGGAAGTCGTTCGCCATCTTGATGAGGACGAGCGCGGCATTCTTGAGCGCCGAGGAGAAATCGGCGAACGCATCTGTGTTGTTTGTCGCATCGATGATATTCTGCGACGTACGGTATGTCTCCCCCGTGATCTCCGATAGACGCTTGGCGACCGCCTTGATGTACGCGGGTTCCGCGTTCAGCCCCGTGCCGACGGCTGTGCCGCCCATGTTGATCGTGTGGATCGCGCGCTTGACAATGCGCGTGCGCTTCATGCAGCGGCGCACAGCGGAGGCATAGGCACCCATCTCCTGACCGAGCGTGATGGGGACAGCGTCCTGCAGATGCGTGCGCCCCATCTTGAGGATACCGCGATAGGCGACAGCCTTCTTTTCCAGTTCGGCCGCAAGACGGTCGAGCGCGGCGAGGAAATCGTCCCCCTTCTTTGAGAGACAAACCTTGATGCCTGTAGGGAAGGAATCGTTTGTCGACTGCGCCATGTTCGCATGGTTGTTCGGCGAGATGATGTCGTAGCATCCCTTCGCCTCACCGCGCAGTTCAAGCGCACGGTTGCAGAGCACCTCGTTCATGTTCATGTTGACCGATGTGCCCGCACCGCCCTGAATCGGGTCAACGGGGAACTGGTCGATCAGTCCGCCTGCGATGATCTCATCTGCCGCCTGCACAAGCACATCGCCGATCTCGTGCGGCAGACGTCCCGTATCCATATTCGCGAGAGCCGCCGCCTTTTTCACCTTCGCAAGAGCAATGATGAAATCGGGGTCGAGCTTCTGCCCCGTGATGTTGAAGTTCTCCACGGCACGCATCGTCTGTACGCCGTAGTAGACCTCGTCCGGTACCTCCAGCTCGCCGAGAAAATCGTGTTCTTTTCGCATCGTGATCTCTCCTTTTTACATCCGTACATAGATTATCAACAATTGTATACAGTATACCATAAAAAAGAAAAATAGATAGAGGTGCAGGAAAATAAAAATATCCTATGCTTTAGGAAGCAATAATCCATTCCATGCCCTGCGGCGCACACGATTTACGCCCCTTCTGCCATGGATAACATCAACCATACAGCAGGAGCGAGACCGTTTATGTCGAATTGTCAAAAAAGACGTAAGGAAGAGCAGCGTTTCCTTTTAGGAGGTTCGATATCATGCCATTTGCGATTGTACGCAACGATATCACAAAGATGCAGGTGGACGCCATTGTCAATTCTGCCAACCCCCGCGCCATTGTGGGCGGCGGTGTGGATCGCGCCATCCATCAGGCGGCGGGAGCGGAACTCCTAGCCGCGCGCAGGAAGATCGGCAATATTGCCGCGGGTACGGCTGCTGTTACGCCTGCGTACCTTCTCCATGCCCGTTATGTCATCCATACGGTGGGGCCGGTCTGGCAGGACGGCAGTCATGGGGAACGCGAACTTCTCAGCCGTGCGTATCAAAACTCCCTTCGGCTGGCGGCAGAACGCGACTGCTCCTCCATTGCTTTCCCTCTCCTGTCCGCGGGCGTGTTCGGCTGTCCTTCTGAGATCGCGATTGCTGCAGCAGTGCAGGCCATTCGTGATTTCCTGCAGGAACATGACATGGACGTCTATCTGGTGGTGTTCGACCGAAAGAGCTTTAAGATCTCAGACACGCTCTTTGACGACGTGCAGAGCTATCTCGACGAAAGATATGTCGCGGAACTGCTGGATGAGGAATATCGCGGCGATGACCGCGACCGTCGGATCACGGTCTGTCACGAGACGGCATATTTGGATGCTGCGGAGGCCTGCGTGAGAGAAGCTGCGCCGACGCCTGCGGCGGAGGATGCTGATGCGGGCGCCGGTTCGTTGGAGAATTTACTGGACGAAATCGACGATACATTCTCTGAGACGCTTCTTCGGCTCATTGACCGCAAGGGGAAGAGTGATCCGGAGATATACAAACGGGCGAATGTGGATCGCAGGCATTTCTCGAAGATCCGCAACAATCCCGCCTACCAGCCCAGCAAGAATACAGCCCTGACCCTCGCTGTGGCGTTGGAACTCGATCTCGAGGAAACGCGTGATTTTATCGGACGCGCGGGATATGCGCTCTCCCGCAGCTCCAAGATGGATGTCATTGTGGAGTATTTTATTGAGCGGAAGGAGTACGATATCTTCACCATCAACGAGACACTCTTTGCGTTTCAACAGCCCTTGCTTGGCTGCTGAGGGATGCTCGGGTAAATTTAGTGTTTCTCTAGATGTCGCCTGACAGGCGACCTTGCGCCTCCGTATCTTTGCTAGAATGTAGTCAGATAAAAGAAGGAGGCGCTTATCATGAAAAAGGGGTTAACGGAGATCGTGTTCATTCTGGATCGGAGCGGTTCGATGGGTGGCTTGGAGGCGGACACCATCGGCGGGTTCAACGGGCTCATCAAAAAGCAGCGCAAGGAGAGCGGGGAGGCTCTTGTCTCCACCGTGCTGTTCGACGATGTGTGCGAGGTGCTCCATGACCGCGTGCCGATGGAGCAGGTGGAGGAAATGACCGCGGACACCTACTTTGTCCGGGGGTGTACGGCGCTCCTTGATGCCGTGGGCGGTGCGATCCATCACATCGGCAACATTCACAAATACGCCCGCGACGAGGACCGGCCAGAGAAGACGCTCTTTATCATCACCACGGACGGCATGGAGAATGCCAGCCACCGTTATACCTATGACAAGGTGAAGCAGATGGTCGAGCGACAAAAGGCAAAATACGGCTGGGAGTTCCTCTTCCTCGGGGCGAACATGGACGCCATCGCGGCGGCGAGCGATATCGGCATCTGCGCGGATCGTGCGGTCACCTACCAAAGTGACCAGCAGGGGACAGCGCTCAACTACGAGGTCTTGCAGGAAGCCATACACCACGTGCGGACCTGTGCCGCGCCGCTGACGGGCACGTGGAAAGACCGCATTGATGCGGACATGCGTCACAGAGAAAAACGCTGGAGCCTTTGAGTGAATGCCTTCGGGCAGAAATAAGGGGCATTGTACGAAGTTCTGGCTTCGTACGACGCCCCGTTTTTCATGTGTATGTGATGATTTCTGGGCCTATCCTGCAGCGGAAAAGTTTGCTGAATAGACTCATGAACGCCTCTGTATTCCTTATCGAGAGTATGTTGATTCTCTAATTTGGCTTTGATACAATATTGTCGATTACATTTTATCAGCCATTCCCTAGAAAATTTCAAATTCAGGAGGTGCTTGTATGGACCAAATAAAACAGTTCATTATGGACAACCATATTCAAATGGTAAAGGATAAGGATCCTTTACTCAAGAATGGATTTTCTCCCTACAAGTGGCCAGCTCCTGTCATCCAACAACCAAACCATTTGAAGGAATACGTTCAGTTGCTCGGCATCTTTGATGCCGTGATACGAGAGGTCGCTGTGGTAGAGTATCCTTGTATGTTTGGCCCCCCTTCGATATGGGAAAACGCATGGTCATTTGAGCTTTGCAATCCGATCGTTCTGATAACCACACACGGAAAGTTCGAAATCGAGTATGCTGAATCAAGTTCTGTTCGCATATCCAAAGACTGCATTCCGGAAAAATTTTACTGCAGCACCGAGGAGTTAGCTCGCTTTCATCTGCAAGACCTATTGTCCCATTTGATTGGCGAAAAAATAACGGGCATCACGGTACATGAGCAGACCTTCAATGCAGCAGACTTTGATTTTACAGGATCCTGCGGGATTGATCTTCCAGACGATTTGCCTTCGTATATCAAGGAAATGCAGCTTCGTCTCGAAAGTGGACGCCTGCTCTCGTTCTCCAGTGATTTTGACTGGGGAATCATCTCCCTGATATAGCAGAGAATGGGCTCTCCTCCTCCCATTCGCCAGCAGGCCCTTTTTCTACGCCTCCACAACCCCCATGAACTTGTCGAAGAACGCCTTGAGCTTCTCAATGACACCCGCCTTCTTTGCGGCGCGTCCGCCGCCAAAACGGCGTACGGGCGGGAGGATAGCGTCGAGGGCGGTGCCTGTGGTCTTGAGCCGTCCGTCGCGGAACGTTCTCGCGACGAATTTCTCCGTCTCGGCGGGTTTCAGGCTCTCCTCCGCCACAATGGAGGCGAGTTCCTTTTCCTTCTCCTCCGCGACGTATTTGCGCCAGTCCTCCATCACCTTGGTATCCGTATTGACGGTCGCGAGGAAGCCGTCGATCAGCTCCTTCTTGCTCCTGAGCTCGGGGCTCGATCCGACGGCGCGGTCAATCGCGCCGATGATGCTCTTATCCGCGCCGTTCGACGCGTGATACTTCTCCACGAGCATGAGGATGTAGTCGATGTTAATATCCACCTGACGAATGAGCTCCAGCTCGAACACGACATCGTCGTTGATGTTCTCCTTCTCCGCATTCCCCTGCCCCGTCAGCAGACGGTGTATATCGAGATAGACGCTCTGGTAGTCCTGCAGATCGCGCGGCGGCAGCAGAGGATCGTCCTCCGCAAAGTCGTCAAACGCCGTGAGGATATTCCGCAGGCGCAGGATGCTGCCGAAGATCCGCACAAAGTCTTTCTGTGCCGCCTCGCCTAATACCTGCTCACCGACGGCGAACTTCGCACGCAGCTCTGCAATCAGCTCCGCATAGCCCTTGTGGTGCTGCCCCTTTTCATCGTCATAGCCATCGTAGTAGTCGCGGAAACCGCGCAGGAGCACGACACTCTCGGCATTCTCATCACCAAAGAGCGAGATCGCATCGTCCGTCGCCTTCGCGAGATTGCGGAACGCGACAATATTGCCGAATGTTTTGACGGAGTTCAGGATCCGATTCGTCCGCGAGAACGCCTGAATCAGCCCGTGGTATTTCAGATTCTTGTCCACCCAGAGCGTATTGAGCGTCGTCGCGTCAAAGCCCGTGAGGAACATATTCACCACGATGAGGAGATCGATCTCGCGCTTCTTCATCCGCTGCGAGAGATCCTTGTAGTAGTTCTGGAACGAATCCCCGTCCGTCGAGAAATTCGTGTGAAAGTGCGCGTTGTAGTCCGCAATCGCATGTTCAAGAAAGTCGCGGCTCGTCGGGTTGAGGCTCGCCGTATCAAAGTCCTCATCGGGCAGCGCATCCTCGGGATCGTCCTCGTTCGCCGCATAGCTAAAGATGGTCGCAATCGTGAGGTCGCGCCCCGCCGCGCTCAGCTGGCGGCGAAACTCCTCATAGTACGCCATGCAGGCGGGAATCGACGCGACGGCAAACATCGAGTTAAAGCCGAGCACACGCTGCCCCTTCAGCGAATACGCCTTGCTCCGCATCGTCTTCTGATCGAAATGCGCGAGGATATACTTCGTCACCTCACGAATGCGCTCAGGCGCAGCGAGCGCCTTTTCCCGATCAATCGCGCGCACCTCCTTGTCATCGACCGCCTCCTTGCTCTTGATCGTATTGATATAGTCGATGCGGAACGGCAGGACATTCCCGTCATTGATCGCATTCACAATCGTATAGGTGTGCAGCTTGTCCCCGAAGAGCTGCGGCGTTGTCCGCGCCGAGGGACGCCCCGCACCTGCCGCATTCGGTGCAAAGATCGGCGTCCCCGTGAAGCCGAAGACGTGATACTTCTTGAACGCCTTGGTGATCGCCGTGTGCATCTCACCGAACTGCGAGCGGTGGCACTCATCGAAAATCAACACCACATGTTTTCCATAGATCGGGTGGGTCCTGTTCTGCCGGATAAAATTCGACAGCTTCTGGATCGTCGTCACCACAATGCGTGCGCCATCGTCCGCCAGCTGGCGCGCGAGCACCGCCGTCGATGTATTGCCGTTCGCCGCCCCCTTCTCGAAGCGGTCGTACTCCTTCATCGTCTGGTAGTCGAGATCCTTGCGGTCGACCACGAAGAGCACCTTCTCGATCTCAGGCATCGCCGCAGCGAGCTGCGCTGTCTTGAACGAGGTCAGCGTCTTGCCCGAGCCCGTCGTGTGCCAGATATAGCCGCCGCCCTCGATGCGCCCCCACGTCTTGTAGTTCGACGAAATCTTGACCCGGGCGAGAATCCGCTCCGTCGCCGCGATCTGATACGGGCGCATGATCATCAGCACTTCTTCCGTCGTGAAAATGCAGTAGCGCGTCAGGAGCGCGAGCAGCGTGTGGCGTGCGAGGAACGTCCGCCCGAAATCCATCAGATCGGTGATGAGACGGTTGCCCGCATCCGCCCAGTAGGACGTAAACTCAAAGCTGTTGCTCGTCTTTTTGCTCGCCTTGCGCCCCGCCGCATCCATCTCACGGATATGGCTCTCGCGCGTCGTATTGGAATAGTACTTCGTATTCGTCCCGTTCGAGATCACAAAAATCTGGACGTATTCATAGAGCCCTGTGCCCGCCCAGAACGAATCCCGCTGATAGCGTTTGATCTGGTTGAACGCCTGACGGATCTCCACGCCGCGCCGTTTCAGCTCCAGATGCACGAGCGGCAGCCCGTTCACGAGGATCGTCACGTCATAGCGATTCGTGTGTGCCGCCGCATGCTCCCCCGCGTCCGCACCGCCCTCCACCGCATACTGATGGATCACCTGCAGACGGTTGTTGTGGATATGTTCCTTGTCAATCAGACGTATATTTTTCGTCGTGCCATCGTCACGTCTCAGGTTCTGTATATAGTCCGTCTGGATACGGCGCGTCTTCGCTGCGATACCGTCACTCGCGGGTGCGATGGACGTTTTGAAGAACCGTTCCCACTCCGCATCTGTAAAGTCATAGCCATTCAGCGCCGCGAGCTGCGTGCGGAGATTGGCGATCAGCTCCGCCTCATCGTGAATAGGGAGATATGCATAGCCCTCCTCCTCCAGCAGACGGATGAGCGCCCGCTCCAGTGCCGCCTCCGACTGGTACGAGCCGTACGGCGCACGCTCCTCCCGCACATACTGCGCGAGTACCGTACTCTCCTCCGCACTCGCGATGAGATTGTAGTACATGATGTTCTCCAATCAGACGAAACTAACACGAACCTCTTTGCCGAGCGCCCGTGCAATCTTATCCAGTGTCATCAGTGACGGTATCGCCTGCCCCTTTTCAATGCGGCTGATATTCGACTGACGGACGCCAGAGCGATCTGCCAGCTCCTTTTGTGTCAAATCCTGTTCCATGCGCGAGCTAATCAAAAGCTCGGTTAATGCGAACTCCAAACGTGTACGCTCATGCTCCGCACGAAATGCAGGATCTTTCATCTGCTCCGCAGTATAACGATCCAGATCATCCATGACGATGCTCCTCCCTCTGCTGATAAAGTGCACGGTACTCCTTCGCCCGTTCAATTTCTCTCGGCGGTGTTTTCTGCGTCTTCTTCACAAATCCATGCGTTAAAATGATTCGGTTTCCTATATAAAAAAAATATAGCACACGCGTGATGTCACTCCCGAACCGCGTGCGAAGCTCAAAGATGCCGTCCCCCAACGGCTTGGAATACGGTTCGCGCAAATAGTGGCCGTGTATCTGCAAATGCTTGAGGTTGTCGAGGACTTTATTCCGCATCTTGACATCAAGAGCATCAAGAAAATCCACGACAGGACGACGACCTGCATCCGTTGAGAAAAATATGATCTCAAACACAATCATCATCTCCTCCAAGTTGATTATATTCCTCCAAAGGAATATAATCAAGCAAACATAGCAGACGATTATCTGAGGTGGTAAATTTCGTCCGAACCACACGCTGATGGACAGAAGAAACCCGATTCTTACTTCCCACGCTGCGGCAGGGGAGGCTATGGAACTACGCCCCCTTGCGCGGGAAGGTGAGGAGCTTGTCGCGATAGTATTCGTACTGCTTTTTGCGGGCGGCGATCTCGGCGGGCAGCCCCTGCGTGAGGTCATGGCAGAGTGCATCGAACCGGTCGAGGATGGAGACGATTTTTGCCTGCGTTTCGAGGGGCGGGATGGGGAAGGAAAAAATCTTTAGTTTCCCAGTTGTAATAATTGGCATTCCGCCGCTCTGATTCGCATTCTTCTTACACCATTCTGCGAATACATGAAAATAATAAAATGCAAATTTTACATCAAGTACATCCTCAAATTCCTTCTTTATTGCAAAATTTGTCATTTGCTGATTGGATAAAGATGGAGTCATAAGTAGAGCATATTCTCCGATTGTCGCGGTCGTTGACATTAAAAGTGATTTTGTTGGGTATAGATTTCCCTTTACGCCAGAAGAATGTATATGTTGGATTGCGTCATAAAGTATTCTCCCCTGTGTACGAATGTCCTCCAATCGATACCAAGGGATTGTCCCATTTTCCCAATAAGTATCTTCTTTTTTTGAAGGAGTATATCCATTTTGAATATGGAATATGTCTCCTACCATATAATGCGGAGTCTCAGCAATAGAAGAAGCTGTATCATCCACATCGTCTCGCGAAAAGTTCAAAAGACTGTCACGATAGAAAGAATACTGCTTTTTTCGCAACTGAAGCTCCGCTGTTAGCTCCGCTGTTAGCTCTGTAAAATTGTCCAACATTTTCACGATTTCATTTTGGATGGCAAGTGGCGGGACGGGGATTGCGTAATTCATCACTGCCTTTTTATCACCACGTGGCATTTTTGCGCCTTTTGCATATTTCATATCGTACATAAAAAACTGTTCCGATGACAATATGTAAAAAAGATACTGTGGCGAGACATACATTTTATCAACAATACGTATCGTCAGTACATCTCCATTCGTTCCTCCATTACAGTCTGCCAACCAAGCCTTTTTTAGGTAGGGTCTTATATTTCCGATAAGAATATCCTCTTGACGAAAGGAAATCACAAAATCAACCTCAGGTAGTGTTACGGACATTTCACGTCCTTCTGTATTTTGTCGCAAATGTTCAACACCGACATAATTGCGGGTGTCAATATCACTGATCTTAATACGGTCTTTTACGTAATGTGCAATCTCTCCCAGTTTCTTATACTCCACCCCATCGGGACATAGTTCCTTGATCATCTCACTCAGTCGGCTCATCCTGCTGTTCCCTCCTCTCCCTCGATCTCGGCGACGATGCGGTCGATCTCCGTGCGCAGGACTGCCTCGCGCGCGACGATCTCACGGAGCTCGGCGTTGAGCTGTGTGATGTCGATGATCTCGCGCGTATCCTCCGGCTCGACGTAGGTGCTGACGGAGAGGTTATAGTCCTCGGCGGCAATGTCCGCGCCCGTGACGACGTGGACGGTATGGGGGACATCTACGCGACCTGTATAGAGCTTTAGGATGTTCTCGATGTTCTCCGGTGTGAGTTTGTTGCTGTTCGTGACCTTGACACATTCCTTCGATGCGTCGACGAAGACGGTCTGCGTATCCGCCTTGGACTTCTTGAGTACCATGATGCAGGTCGCGATCGTCGTCCCGAAGAAGAGGTTTTCCGGCAGCTGGATCACGGCATCGACGTAGTTGCTGTCCACGAGGTACTGACGGATTTTCTTCTCTGCGCCGCTGCGGTACATGATGCCCGGGAAGCAGACAATCGCTGCCGTGCCGCTCGCCGCAAGCCACGCAAGGGAGTGCAGGATAAAGGCGAAGTCCGACTTGCTCGTCGGGGCAAGGACGCCCGCAGGCGCATAGCGCGGGTCATTGATGAGCAGGGGGTTGTCTTTCCCCGCCCATTTCTTTGAGTACGGCGGGTTGGAGACGATCGCCTCGAACGGCTCATCGTCCCAGTGGTGGGGGTTGATGAGTGTGTCCCCGTGCGCAATGTCGAAGTCGTCAAAGTTGATATCGTGCAGGAACATGTTGATGCGGCAGAGGTTGTACGCGGTGATGTTCTCGTCCTGTCCGTAGAATCCGTTGCGGACGTTCTCCCTGCCGATGACCTTGGCGAATTTCAGCAGGAGTGAGCCGCTGCCGCAGGCAGGGTCATAGACTTTGTTCACCTGCGTTTTCCCAATGACGGTGAGGCGCGTGAGGAGCTCGGAGACCTCCTGCGGGGTGTAGTACTCGCCGCCGCTCTTACCCGCGTTCGAGGCATACATCCGCATGAGGTATTCGTACGCGTCGCCAAATGCGTCGATGGTGTTGTCCTGATAGTGTCCGAGGCGCATCGCGCCGACGCCGCTGAGGAGTTTCGTCAGCTTGGCGTTGCGCTCCTTGACGGTCGCGCCGAGCTTGCTGCTGTTCACGTCGAATTCGTCAAAGAGTCCCGTGAGGTCGTCCTGACTGGGCGTGCCCGTCGCCGAGCTCTCGATGTGACGAAAGACCTGCTCGAGTGTCTCGTTGAGGCTTTCATTGGTCTCCGCCCGTGCGAGGACGTTCTGAAAGAGCTCGCTCGGCGGGATGAAGAAGCCGAGGATCTGGACGATGTTGTCCTTCTCTGCCATTGCCTCATCATCGGGCAGGGCGGCATAGTCAAAAGCTGTGTCCCCCGCCTCGCGCTCCTCTGCGTTGAGGTAGTCGGTCAGTTTCTCTGAGATATAGCGGTAGAAGAGCGTGCCGAGGACGTACTGTTTGAAGTCCCAGCCGTCCACACTGCCGCGCAGGTCGTTCGCGATCTGCCAGATGGCGCGGTGCAACTCCGCCCGCTCTACTTCTTTCTTGTTGTCCATGGTCTTTCCTCCGTCGACAGAATCGCGTCGTTATAAGTGAGGGCATCCGCCCGTATCATGATCCATTTTCGCGAAATGCTTTTTTATACAGATCAATGAGCTTCTCAGTTCCGGCATATCATCGGCAATGATCTCCTAAATCAACCGCAGGTTCACGCCCTCGTAGTCGTGGACGATGCGATTTCGCAAGCCGTAGATTTGCGCCCATGCCACCTGCGCGTTCTCCTGCTTGAATGACTGGCCCAGCCTCGCCGTCAATTCTCCGATCTGACCGAGATTGAACACACAGGCCTCAACGAGCATATCGTTCGCGCGAAATTCCTCATAGGACATGCCTTCGCAGTATGCACATATCTTGTCGGTATAACGGAGCATTTTGTCAATGATGATCTTATCGCGCATAAATCTGAATCCCCGTTTGTCGAATTTCCTCAGCGAGGCGAGACTTCGGCTCGATATGAGTGATATCGAACACATCCATGTCCTTATCATCCAGTGCCTCACGCAGATCCTCAACAAGCCCCATGAATTGCAGCCCTCGGAGATTGCTGTCAACGAGCAAGTCCACATCGCTGTTTTTCGTCGCCGTCCCCTTGCCGTAGGAGCCAAAGAGTATCGCCTGCCGAATCTGATGCTCTGCCAGAATCGGCTGCAGGCGTTGTTTTATCTCGTCACACGTAAATATTGTCTCTGACATGTCAAGTCCTCCGATGCCCCAATAGCAACAATATCTTTTTTATCATTCGCCACGGATGAATCGTTGTCCTGCTTTTATGCAGGAACATACGTGGAGTTTGTATTTGGTGTTTCACAGACATCGAGATGTCGCTCATGGCGCCCGCTCCGTCACGCTAACGCATGCCCCTCTCCCGCTGCGGCGGGGGCTTAGCGCAGCGGGAGAAGCGCAAAAAAACTGCCGCACGAGGATGTCTCGTACGGCAGTTTATCTTCGTTGATGGAATTATTTGATCCGATACGCCGCGGCGTACATGACGGGGAGGACGAGGAGGGTCAGGACGGTGGCGACGATGAGGCCGCCCGCGATAGCGACGGCCATCGGCCCCCAGAAGATGCTGCGCATGAGCGGCAGCATGCCGAGGATGGCGGCGGCTGCCGTGAGCATGATGGGGCGGAATCGCAGAACGGCGGAGTCGATGATAGCGTCCATGGGCTTCTCGCCTGCCTCCTCATGTTTCTTGATCTGGTCGATGAGGATGACGGAGTTGCGGATGATCATGCCAAAGAGGGCGAGGACGCCGAGGTAGGCGACGAAGCCCATCGCGGAGTCCGTGAGGAGCATGGCAATGACGACGCCGATGAGGCCGAGCGGTGCGGTGAGGAGGGTGAGTGCCATCTTGCCCATGCTGCCGACTTGGAACATGAGCAGGGTCATGATGATGAAGATCATGGCGGGGACGGGTTTTACGAGGTAGTTCATGGAGTCGTCAGCGTCCGCGAGCGCGCCCGACGGGACGATGGTGGTGCCGGCGGGGAGGTTCTCGCGCAGTTCCTCGGTCGCATCGTAGATGCGCAGGGCGGCGTCGTTGCCCTCGCCCTGTGTGACGTCCGCCTCGACCATGATGGACGGGAGGAGGTTATGCCGCTTGATGAGCCCATCCTCCGCCTCGTAGGAGAGGCGCGCGATCTGGTCGAGCGGGATGCTCCCGCTGCGCGTGGGGATGGGGAGTGCACCGAGCTGTCCGAGGTCTGTGCGGTCTGCCTCGGTGAGCCGCAGGACGATGCCGAGGGTGCGGTCGCCCGTGTAGAACTCCGCTGCCTGTGCGCCTGAGATTTCGGTGTAGAGCATCTGCTTGACATCCTTGGCGCTGAGTCCGTAGCGTTTCAGCTTGTCCTTGTCGAGGTCGACGCGGATTCCCTTTGCCTTTTCGGTCCAGTCGAGATGGACGTTGTCGGTCGCAGGGTCGGCGGCCGCAATGGCGCTGACCTGCTCGGCGACGCGGCGCACCTCGTCGGTGGTCGGTGCCGAGACGCGCAGCATGACGGGGTAGTCCGCCGGCGGGCCGGTCTGGATGTACTGTGTCGCGACGCGCGCGCCCGTCAGCTCGTCGTCGGCGGCGTCACGGATGATGGCAGCGAGTGCCTCGCGCTCCTCCGTGCCCTTTGCTGTGATGACGAACTGGGCGCGGTTCTCCGCGTCCGCCTTCGGGTTGACGGTGAGGACGAAGCGCGGTGTAGACTGTCCGATGTAGGCGACGTAGTTCTCGATTTTGTCGCTGTTTTCGTCCAGTATGGCGGTGAGGCGATCCGCCTCTGCCTGTGTGGACGCGAGCGAGGAGCCCTGCTGGAGGGTGAGGCTGACGAGCAGTTCGGGGCGCAGCGAGGGCGGGAAAAAGGTCTGTTTGATGTGCGGGAAGGCGGCAAGGCTCACGAAGAAGACAAGGGCCGTGCTGACGAGGACGACGGCACGATGTGCGAGGAAGAAGGTGAGCACGCGCCGAAAGAACCGATAGAACGGCGTTGCGTACGGGTCGTGCTCCGCGTTCCCCTCGATGCGAATGAGATGGTAGCCGAAGAGCGGCGCGACCATGATGGAGACGATCCAGCTAAGGAGGAGTGCGATGCCGATGACGGGGAAGAGGGCGGCGCAGAACTCGCTCGCCATGCCCTTGGAGAAGGCGACGGGGATGAAGCCCGCGCAGGTGATGAGGGTGCCTGTGAGCATGGGTTTTGCCGTCTGGGTAAAGGCGTGGCAGGCGGCGTCAAAGCGGCTCTTGCCGCGCTCGAGCTGGACGCTCATCATCTCGACGGCGATGATGGCGTCGTCGACGAGCAGTCCGAGGGCGATGATGAGTGCGCCGAGGGAGACCTTGTGCAGGTCGATGCCGAGGGCGTACATGCAGACGAATGTGCCTGCGAGGACGAGTGGGATGCAGCACGCGACAACGAGCCCGGTGCGCAGTCCGAGCGAGAGGAAGCTGACGGCGAGGACGATGACGATGGCGAGGGCCAGTGTCTCGACAAAGTCGTGGATGGAGTGCTGTACGACGGCGGGCTGGTTCGATACCTCGTGCAGCTCCATGCCGAGCGGGAGGTCCTCTCGGAGCTGCGCGGTGAGTTTTTTGAGGTCCTCGCCGAGCGCGAGGATGTTGCCGCCGTCCTCCATGGAGACGGCGATGCCAACGGCGGGTGCGCCGTTATACTGCATTTTCGGATCGGCGGGGTCAATCGGGCGACGCGAGATGTCCGCAATGTCGCCGAGGCGGAATACGCGTCCGTCCGCCGCGATGGGGAGGGCGCGGATGTCATCGAGGCTGTCAAAGACGCCCGAGACGCGCAGGTTCACACTGCCATCCACGGTCTCAATCGAGCCACCCGGGAGGACGGTGTCCTGTGTGCGCAGGGCCTCCGTGATGGCCGTGGGCGGGATGCCGAGGGAGGCGAGGCGGTCGCGTGCGATCTCGACGTAGACACGCTCGCGCTGGACGCCGACCAGCTCGACTTTCTGTACGCTCGGGACGGAGAGGATGCGGCGGCGCACGTTCTCTGCGGCGGCGCGCAGCTCCTCGTCCGTGTAGTCCTCGCCCGTGACGGCGTAGATGGAGCCGTATACGTCGTCAAAGCGGTCGTTGTAGAATGGACCGATGACGCCGTCCGGCAGCTCACTCTTTACATCCTCGCCGAAGTTGCGCACGTCGCGCCACGTCGGGCGGATGAGCTTTGCGTCGACGTCGTCGCGCAGGTCGACGTAGATGATGGTCTGTCCTGCACGCGTCTCGCTCGTGATCTCCTTTAGTCCCGGGGTGTCTTGGAACCGCCGCTCGAGTTTGTCCGTGACCTGCTCCTGCATATCCTCTGCTGTCGCGCCGGGCCATACGGCGGTGATGACCATCTGGCGGATGATGAAGGAGGGATCCTCCATGCGTCCGAGGGACTCGTAGGCAAGGATGCCGCCGACGGCAAAGACGATGATGAAGTACCAGACGATGGAGCGGTGGCGCAGAGAGAGCTCGGTGAGGTTTCTCATTTCGTGCGCACCTTCTCTCCGTCATGGAGACGGTGGACACCCGCCGTCACGACGACGGCGTTCTGCGGGAGCCCTGTGACGACGACGTCCCGCTCGCGGAATGCGGTCACGGTGACAGAGTGAAGGTGTACGACGCCGTCCTCGACGACGTAGACCTGTGCCTCGTCACCCGTCTGATGGATGGCAGAGAGCGGGAGAACCGCGCCGCTCTCCGCCGGTGTGCCGAGGCGTACGCGTGCCGTCATGCCAAGCGGCAGGTCGGCGGGCGCGTCCGCGAGGGCAATGCGCACGGTGTACGTGCCGCCTGTTCGATCGGCAATGGGCGCGATCTCGCGCACGGTGCCCGTGAGTGCTGTCTGGTTCGCCCAGAGGGAGACGGCGGCGGGCATGCCGAGGGAGACCTCGGCGAGGCGACTCTCGGGGACGGCGATCTCGATCTCGCGCTCACCGTCCTGTGTGAGGGTCATGACGGTCTGCCCTGCGGCGACGACCTGCCCCTCCTCGGCGAGGATGCCCGAGATCACGCCGTCTGCACCCGCGATGAGGTTCGTATAGCCGAGCGCGTTGCTGCTCTGCGCGTTCTGCGCGAGTGCCTGACGGTACGCTGCCTCGGCGGCGTTCTCGTTCGTACGGTACTGGTCGAGCATGGCGGCGGAGACTGCCTGCGCGGCGTAGAGCTCCTCGTAGCGCGCGCGGTTGGCGCGGGCGAGGTCGAGCTGTGCGCGCGCCGAGGCGACGCCTGCGCTCGTCGCATTCACCTGCTGCTGCGCGTCGCGTGCGTTGATGACCATGAGCACGTCGCCCGCATGGACGTGCGCGCCCATGCTCACGTTGCGCGAGAGCACCTGCCCGCTGACCTGAAAGGCGAGCTTGGTCTCGTAGCGTGCGCGCACGGTGCCGCTGTAGTCCGCCGTCGTCGCGCCTGCTGCATCGACGGACATCGTGCGCACGACGGGGGGCGGCGGCTCCTTTGCTGTATCATTTCCGCAGCCCGCGAGCAGGCTGAGTGCCGCCGCAAGCACGAGTGCGGTATATTGTTTCTGCATAACGTTCTCCCTTTCGAATCCCATTCTGCTCAAATTTTACCATTGTAGAGGCATAGAGTAAAGAAAGAAATATGCGCAGAAAAAGAACTGCCGCGCGGGCTTTGCGCCCGTGAGGCAGTCCTATGCGTGCACGTCAACGACGCAGGAGAGCCGTGGGGGGGCGTTCCCCTTTTTGTCCTCCGCAGCAGTGTCGTCGTCGCTTTTTTTCTTCTTTTTTGACTCTTTATCCTCTGACATCTGTTTGATCGTCAGCATGAAACTCCGTCCGCGTGCTGTGCGGATGAGGTCGGAGGCGTTCGCGCAGGACTTCGTATGCAGGACACCGCACGCGATCGCGTCGGCGTCGTCCAGCGCGGCGAACACACCTCCGTCGGGGCGCGGCTTCTGCAAGGGGAACGGAATGCCGTCGTGCAGGAGGATCTGGTGAAAGAACAGATTGATCGCCTCGTCCGTCGAGAGCCCCAGTGCATGGCAGATCTCATCGACCTCCGCCCGGACGGCGGCGTCGACGCGAACCTGCATCAGCTCTGTCTCTGCCATGAACTCCCCCCCTTTTTCAGGAAGCATGGATCACCACTAATAATGTAAAATTGTAACATGATTTTAAGATATGTGCAAGATTGAAAGCGCTGTGCACCTGATAGTTACTTTCATATTCATTGCATTTTTTATCTCATTGCAGTATAATAGGACGCGTAAGGATTTCGATGGGGGCGCAGTCCGGAGGAACATGGAGCCGAATGGATCTGTGCGCGGGCCGTCTGCCCCATGGATACGACAAGGAGGAATCCACGATGAATCAGCAACAGCTCACCCGCATGGAGCACGATAAGGGCTTTATCGCCGCACTCGATCAGAGCGGCGGCTCGACGCCGAAGGCGCTGAAGGCATACGGCATCGACGAGAGTGCCTACCACGGCGACGAGGAGATGTTTACGCGCGTTCACGAGATGCGTACACGCATCATCAAGAGCCCCGCATTCGACAAGAGCAAGATCCTTGCCGCCATTCTCTTTGAGAACACGATGGACCGCAAGATCGACGGGCTCTACACGGCCGACTATCTCTGGGAGAAGAAGGGCATCATCCCCATCCTGAAGGTGGACAAGGGGCTCGCCGAGGAGGCGGACGGCGTTCAGCTCATGAAGCCCATCCCGGGGCTCGGCGCACTCCTCGACCGTGCAAATGAACGTCATATCTTTGGGACGAAGATGCGCTCCGTGATCAAGGAGGCAAATCCCGGCGGCATCCGCGCCATCATCGACCAGCAGTTTGCGTTCGGTGAGGACATCATCGCGAAGGGGCTCGTCCCCATCCTCGAGCCCGAGGTCGATATCCACTGCCCCGATAAGGCAATGGCAGAGGAGATCATGCTCGGCGTCATCAAGGAGCATCTCACCAAGCTCTCCGCTGGCGCAAAGCTCATGTTCAAGTTCACCATCCCGAGCGTCGACGATCTCTACGCCGAGATCATGAAGGATCCGCACGTTGTCCGCATCGTCGCGCTCAGCGGCGGCTACTCGCAGAGCGAGGCGAATGAGAAGCTCGCACGCAATCACGGCCTCATCGCCAGCTTCTCGCGTGCACTCGCGCAGGATCTGCGCGCGAGCCAGAGCGACGCGGAGTTCGACGCTGTACTGGAAAAGGCAGTCGACGGGATTTACGCTGCGTCGATTACCTGAGAGCGCACGATCTACGGCGAAACAAGCGGGACATACGGCATCCATGGGCTTTTCCGTCCAATGGATCCCGTGTGTCCTGTTTTTTTCATCGTATTTTCCCGTAAGCGATATTTTTTCCAACAAGTTATTAGAATATATGATATAATGATAGGAGTGTATTTCATGATCAGGCGTGCGGATGTCGCCGCACGCTCTCTAGGAGGGCTTTCCCCTTGTATCTTGAACAGATCCACAGCCCATCGGACATCAAGGGCTATACCCCCGCGCAGCGGTGTGCGCTCGCAGCGGAGATGCGCGCGGCGCTCATCACACGAGCCAGCAGTGTCGGCGGGCACATTGGGCCGAACCTCGGCGTGATCGAGGTGACCATCGCCCTGCACACGGTGTTTGACGCGCCGACGGACAAGATCATCTACGATGTGTCGCATCAGTGCTATCCGCACAAGATGCTGACGGGACGTGCCGCCGCCTACCTCGATCCCACGCACTACGGCGAGGTGTCGGGCTTTACGAATACGGAGGAGAGCCCGTACGACCACTTTAACATCGGGCACACCTCGACCTCGATCAGTCTCGCAACGGGGCTCGCGAAGGCACGTGATCTCGCGGGACGCAGCGAGAATGTCGTTGCCTTCATCGGCGACGGTGCGCTCTCAGGCGGCGAGGCGCTTGAGGGGCTGAACGTCGCGGGCGAGATGCGGTCGAACCTCATCATCATCCTCAACGACAACGACTGGTCGATCTCAGAGAATCACGGCGGCATGTACGAGATGCTCCGCCGTCTGCGCGAGACGAACGGCACAGCGGCGGACAATCTTTTCCGCGCGATGGGCCTCGACTACCGCTACATCGCGGATGGGAACGATACCGAGGCGCTGATCGCTGCGTTCGCTGCGGTAAAGGACAGCCAAAAGCCCGTCGTCATTCACATCCACACGCAGAAGGGCAAGGGGCTCTCCTTTGCCGAGGATGATCCCGAGGACTGGCATCGTCATGCGCCGTTCCACACGGAGAGCGGCGCGGTCAAACATCCGTCTGCGCCCGATCCGTGTCTTGCTGCAACGGTCGATTTTGTCCTGGCCGAGGCAAAGCGAAATCCGAACTTTGTCTATCTCTCGGCGGGCATCGTCGGCGGCATCGGGCTCACGCCCGCTGAGCGTGCGGAACTCGGTGCGCAGTACGTCGATGTGGGCATCGCCGAGGAGCACGCCGTCGCGATGGCGTCGGGGCTCGCACGCGGCGGGGCGCGCCCCGTCTTTGGCACATACAGCACGTTCTATCAGCGCACGTACGATCAGATGGCGCAGGACGTCTGCATCAACCGCAGCCCTGCGGTCTTTCTCGTGACGGGGGCGTCGCTCTATCGCTCGACCGATGTGACGCATCTCGGGTTCTATGACATCTCGATTTTCTCCCATGTTCCGAACCTTGTCTTTCTCGCACCGACGAGCATTGAGGAGCACCTCGCTGTCCTGCGCTGGGCCATCGCTCAGACGGAGCATCCCGTCATGATCCGCACGCCGCTCGGCGGCTATGCGGAGAGCCCCTATCCCGTCCGCGCGGACTACAGCGCGCTCCATCGCTCCATCGTCGTCACGGAGGGCGCGGAGGTCGCACTCATCGGCGTGGGGAACTTTGCCGCGCTCGCTGCGGCGGCGGCAGAGGAGCTCGCACGCGACGGCATCCATGTCACCGTCGTGAACCCGCTCTATCTCTCGGGGCTGGACGAGGCGCTCCTCACGCGTCTCAAGGAAAAGCACCGCCTCATCGTCACCGTCGAGGACGGTATCCTGGACGGCGGTTTTGGGGAAAAGATCGCGGCGTTCTACGGCGCGGACAGGGATGTCGAGGTGAAGAGCTACGGCCTGCCGAAGGCCTTCTTCAACCGCTACGACCCAGCCGCCCTCGCGCGTGCACATCATCTCACCGCCCCGCAGATCGCGGCGGACGTGCGCGTGAGGCTAAGATCTTGATTCTGCCGCTGTTTGGGTATAATAAGGGTACGCAGAAACGATGTGAGACCATCTGCACAGAAAAAGCCCCCGCAATTGCCGTTGCGGGGGTTCTCTTATTTGACACGAGGAAAGAGTTCAAGAAACCTCAGGCTGATTGCCGTTACTCTCCGTCCAGCCATTTGCAGACATAGTGGGTGACTATGCCCGCCATAACGGAAAGTAGAAACGATGAAAAAAATTCGCTTGCATTTTCCTTCCGCGCGGGTTATAATAGCCCCTGTCAGTCATGGGGACGTAGCTCAGCTGGGAGAGCACCAGGTTCGCAATCTGGGGGTCGAGAGTTCAATCCTCTTCGTCTCCACCATCTTTGATCACAAAAGGCATCCACGCGGATGCCTCATTTTTGTATAAGGAGTAAAAATATGTTCCGTCCGATGCGCCGCAAACGCCAAGAGCTCACAAAGGAAATGACCGAGGAAATCCTGCACCGCAATACAGCGGGCGTTCTCGCCCTCGCGGGTGATGAGGAGTTCCCGTACGCCGTCCCCATCAGCTACGTCTACGACGGCACGCACATCTACTTTCACACGGCGGTGACGGGACACAAGGTCGATGCCCTCCAGCAGAACCCGAACGTCTCCTTCGCCGTCATTGACCGCGACGAGATCATCCCCGAAAAATACACTACGGCATATCGCAGTGTCGTCGTATTCGGACGCATCCGCTTCATCGAGGACGACGCGGAAAAACGGGAGACCGCACGCACACTCGCCCTCAAGTATGCTCCGCACAACACGGAGGAGCAGCATACACGCGAAATCGACGGCGCATGGAAACGATTCCACATGCTCGAAATGACCATCGTCCATATCACAGGCAAGCAGGGCAAAGAACTCGTCGGAAAAGAATAACGAACAGCAAAAAGAGCAGCCGCATGACGACTGCTCTTTTTCTATGAAAAACTTTATCCCTCAACATTCAGCACGATGAGCTTTTCCTCCGTCAGCTCGCGGATGGCATAGGCGGGACCCTCGCGGCCGACGCCGCTGTCCTTGACGCCGCCGTAGGGCATGTTGTCCATGCGGAAGGTCGCGCCGTCACCGATGATGACGCCGCCGACCTCGAGGTTCTCGGCGCAGTAGTTCGCGACGGCGAGCGAGCGCGTAAAGACGCCCGCCTGCAGGCCATAGCGCGTGTCGTTCGCCATGCGTACGGCCTCCTCGATCGTGTCGTAGGGGATGATGCTGAACACGGGGGCAAACGTCTCCTCGGAGACGACCTTCATCGCCGGGGTGACATCGGTGAGCACGGTCGGCGCATAGAACGCACCGCGCCGTGTGCCGCCCGTGAGGATGCGCGCACCTGCCGCCTCTGCCTCGCGCACCCACGCCTCGATGCGCTCCGCCTCGCGCACAGAGATCATCGGGCCGATCTGCGTGTGTACGTCCATGAGGTCGCCGCTGCGGAAATCCTCCGCCGCCGTGACCGCCGCGCGGCAAAACTCCTCGCAGATGCTGCGTGCGACATAGACGCGCTGACAGGAGATACAGACCTGTCCCGCGTTCACAAACGCATGCCGCGCGCAGTGCTCCGCGACCCATGCCACGTCGTCAACATCCTCGTGGACGATGTTCGCCGAGTTCGAGCCAAGCTCGAGCGAGATGCGGCGGAATCCGACGGCCTCGTGGAGGGCCTTGCCGACGGGGACACTCCCCGTAAAGGAAAACATGCGGATGCGTTCGTCCGCCGTGAGGAGATCGCCGATTTTGCCGCCTGCGCCGTAGACGAGGTTGAGACAGCCGGCGGGCAGCCCCGCCTCGACGAATACGTCGCAGAGGAGCGACGCCGTGAGCGGCGTGGCGGAGGCGGGTTTGTAGACGACCGTGTTGCCCGCCGCGAGTGCCGGCCCGATCTTGTGTGCGGCGAGATTGACGGGGAAGTTAAACGGCGTGATGGCACAGACCACGCCGAGCGGGCGGCGGATGGTGAACGCCATCCGATTCCCGCAGCCGGGCGCCCCCGCGAGCGGCACCGTCTGCCCGCGCAGGCGCTTTGCCTCCTCGGCCGAGAGGATGAGCGTCTGATAGGAGCGGTCGATCTCGCCGCGTGCGTCGCGGATGGGCTTGCCCGCCTCTGCCGAGAGCGCCTCGGCGAACGCCTCGCGCCGCTCGCGCATGAGATTTGCCGCACGCATGATGATCTCGTAGCGTTCGTACGGGCTAAGCTCCACCGTGTGGAAGGCGCGCTCCGCCGCGTCCACCGCCGCGCGCACCTCCTTTTCCCCCGCCGTACAGATCTCCGCAATCACCTCGCCGGTCGCCTTGTGATAGACGGGGAGCGTCCCCGCCCCCGTAACACGCGCGCCGTCAATGAGCATCTCGATCGTTTTCATCACTGCATCCTCCTTGTCGTCTTATCTTTCTATCAATTATAAGCGCCCCCTGAGAAAGTCGCAAGTACATTATCAGCGCACCCAATATGTCCGCACAATTTTTCATTGACAGTATGGATAAAATTTTATATTCTAAGGATAAGTTTCATTCTCATTTATTTTGTTATTACTCTAAAAACAAGAAAGGACGTCTCCTTGCGCCCCAAAGATCTGCTTAGCTCCCCATTGACGCTCTCCCTTCTGCTCGCACTCGTCGCTGTCTGCGCCATCTCGGCGGGCAGTGTTGCCGTGCCGCTCCACGATACGATCGACATTATTGTGGCCAAGCTCATGGGGAGCACGCCCGCTGCCGATCCCGCCATGACGGATATTATCTGGACGCTGCGCGTGCCGCGCGTTTTACTGGCGATGACGGCAGGGGCGGGTCTCGCGCTCGCGGGGGTTGTCATGCAGGCGAGTGTTCAAAATCCGCTCGCCGAGCCGTTCATCCTCGGCATTGCCTCGGGTGCGTCCGTCGGGGCGACGCTCGCCATCCTGATCGGCTCAGCGGCGATCCCGTTCGGTGTGCCGGGCTGCGCCTTCCTCGGTGCGATTCTCGCAACGCTCGCCGTGCTCATGCTGGCGGGCATTCATCGACGCGTCTCAACGGTAAAGCTCGTGCTCGCAGGTGCAGCAATCAGTGCGCTCTGCGTGGCGGCGACGAATTTCATCGTCTACATGTCCGCCGATGCGGAGGGCATGCAGTCTGCCGCGTTCTGGACGATGGGCAGTCTCGCGGACGCAAAATGGCATAGTCTCTTCCTGCCCGTCCTCATCGTCACTGCACTCGCGGTCTATTTTCTCTCCCAACTGCGCACGCTCGATGTGCTCCTGCTCGGCGAGGAACTGGCGGTGACGCTCGGCATCGACGCGAGCGCAAAACGGCGTCTTTATATGGGGCTGCTCGCGCTGCTGACGGGCGTTCTCGTCGCGACGTGCGGCATCATCGGCTTTGTCGGGCTTGTCGTCCCGCATCTCGTGCGCTCCTTTACGGGGGCATCCCACCGCCGTCTGCTCCCTGCCGCCCTGCTGTTCGGTGCGATCTTCCTCGTCGTCGCCGATCTGCTTGCGCGCACCCTACTGCCGGCAGGCGACCTGCCCATCGGCATCATTACGGCACTCATCGGCGCCCCTCTCTTTATGAAGCTCCTCTTCGGCAGTGGCGGGAATTTCGGAGGATCACGATGAAAAACATCCACATCGAGCATCTTCATTTCCATATCGGTGAAAAGGCCATCCTGCACGACATCACCGCCGATCTTCCCGCCGACCGCTTCGTCGCTCTCCTCGGCCCAAACGGCTGCGGCAAGTCCACCCTGCTCAAGCATCTCTACCGCGTCCACCGCATACAGGAAGGACAGATCCTGATGGACGGCACGCCCATCGCGGAGATTCCGCTGCGCGCAGCGGCACAGGAGATCGGTGTCATGGGGCAGTTCCACAGTGTTGATTTTGACTTCACGGTCGAAGAGATCGCCCTCATGGGACGTGCCCCCTATAAGGAGAGCTTTGAGGAGGACACGGCGGCAGACCGTGCGCTTGTCCATGCGGCACTTGAGCGCGTCGGCATGGCGGATGCGGCGCAGCGCAGTTTCAACGAGCTCTCGGGCGGTGAACAGCAGCGCGTCATGCTCGCGCGCTGTCTCGTACAGGAGCCCCAGCTGCTCATCCTTGACGAGCCGACGAATCATCTCGACATCAAGTATCAGCTGCATATCCTCGACCTAGTCAAGGGTCTCGGCATCGGCGTCATTGCCGCGCTCCACGATCTCAACCTCGCGGCGATGTATGCCGATCTCCTCGTCGTCATGAAAGCGGGGCGGATTGAGCGCATCGGAGCGCCGAGAGACATCATCACCGAGGAAATGCTCGCGCACATCTACAGCGTGCGCGCAAACATCGGCTATGATGCGGCGGGGCTGCCGCTCGTCGACTACCGCACGGAGCAGACGCTATGAGCGGGCTACAGGCAAGGGGCCGGACGCTCCGCCGCCTCTCTCGTATGCTGCGTCTCCTGCCCCTGATTGCCTGCAGCGTCCTCGTTCTCTCGCTCGCAGCAACCGATGGGCGCGGCACAGGCGCGCGGGAGATCCCCACCGCGCGCGGTATTTCCTGCACCACGACGGACAGCGACGGGCGAACGACGACGTTCCTCCTCCCCCATCCGCCGGAGCGCGTACTCATCTCCTATCCCGGTGCGACAGAGCTGCTCATCGACCTCGGACTGCAGGATCGCATCATCGGCACCATCGCCCCCTATGGTACGGAGCCGCCCGCCTACGCAGCGGCGTATGCGGCGCTGCCGATTCTCGCTGCGCCCTATGTACCGAGCCGTGAGGAGGTCGTAGCGCTCCGCCCCGATCTCCTCATCGGGTGGTCGCATCACTTCACCCCGGAGGCGCTGGGCGACGTATACGCCTATATCGACCGCGGCGTCGGAGCATACATCGTCCCCGCCACGGTGCGCAGGGGACATCCGACGCTGGAGGAGACGGTCTATCCGTTCATCGAAGATATGGGGCATATCTTCGGCGTGGAGGGTCGTGCGGCGGCATATACGAATGGCCTAAAGGAGCGTGTCGCTGCCGTAGAGATGCGGACACAGGCACGCGGGCGGCGATATACCGCCATGATTTTGCAGGCACACGGCAACAGTCTCTACAGCATGTACGGTCCTGCCTACATCATTGATGACATCGCACGCAAAGCAGGCGCCGACAACATCGTCGACCGTCAGATGCGCGCCGTCGGTCCCGAGCGCGTCCTGGGCTTTGCCCCCGATGTGATCATTTATGTCAATCCGAAGAACGTTCCCCCAGAGGAGGCGCGTGTGGAGCTGCGTGCCGATCCGAACCTCCAACACATGAAGGCGGTGCGCGAGAACCGCATCGTCATTGTCAATTTTTCCGATGTCAACAATGGAAACGGGCGCTGCATCACCGCGCTTGAAGATATAGAGGCAGGGCTGGACGCCCTCAGGGATGAATCAGAAAGGATAAAAAGATGAGGAAATCTATACTTAGCGGACTCGTCGCGGGTGCGCTCACTGTCGGCATGAGCTACGCTGCTCCCGTCCACGCTGAGGAGGCGGCAGACGGCGGTACACAGGCCTACCAGACCGAGGCCATCGTCGTCACCGCGGGCCGCAGCGAGACCGCCATCAGCGACGTGCCGGCAGACGTCACGCTGATCTCAAGACAGCAGATCGAGCGCGGCAACTACAAGAGCGTCTCCGATGCGCTGAAGGGTGCGAACATCAACGTCGTGCAGAAGGGCTTTGCCGCCTATCCCGTGATCAACGGGGACTCGCGCGTCCTCGTCATGGTCGACGGCAAGAAGGTCAACTGGGATCATCTCGTTGTCAGTGGGGACACGAACGCCGTCGACGTGGATCAGATCGCCATCGGCGACGTGGACCGCATCGAGATCGTACGCGGGCCGAACTCTTCGCTCTACGGTGAGCGCGCCGTCTCGGGCGTCATCAACATCATTACAAAGCGCCCAACGGCAGGGAAGCCCTCCGGCAGTTTCAACCTGCAGCTTGGCTCGTGGGGCGAAAAGCGCGCGGGGGTGAACGTCAGCGGCGGCGATGGGAAGAACAGCATCAAGGTCGGCATCGCACACGAACGCCGGAACGACTTCCAGTACAAGAATGCCTACGGCGAGAAACGCACCTTCCAGAACAGCGACATCAAGCGCACGGACTACAACGTCGGATTTGACCGCATCATTGGCAATGACCGCCTGCGCCTTGAGTTCAGCCGGCATGAGGCAGACGACGGCTATGGTGTTCTTCTGAGCAACCCACGAACAGGTGCATCCATGTATCGAGGACGCACGAACACCGTCGATACGGGCTATGGTGTCACCTATATGTTCGGCTCGGAGAAAGAGGGCGAGGGCACGTTCCTGCGCTTCTATCGGAACGAGTCAACATCGGATGGCGGATTTAACTCCCAGTACGATCACCACCTGCGCCGTAACTCCTTTGAGGGGCAAAAACTATGGATGCTCGGCGACAAGAACATGCTCATCGGCGGTTTCCTCTGGGCGCAGGAAAAAATCCACGAGATGAGCGGCTACGTCCCGATGGATGCATCTGCTGTCACAAAGGCGCTCTTCCTGGAGGACGATTGGCAGCTCGGACGCGGCTATGCGCTAAAGCTCGGCTCGCGCCTGGAGCATCACAACGACTTCGGCACGGATGTCACCTCGCACATCAGCCTCAACAAGAAGTTTGACCGAAAAACTCATGCCTATATCTCCTTCGGGCAGGCCGTCAACAATCCCTCGCTCAAGATGCGCTATGCAAGAACGCCCTACTGGATTGGGAATCCCGACCTCAAGCAGGAGCGCTCGCATACCTTTACCATCGGTGCGGATAGTCAGATCACGCGCAAGTGGAGCGTCTCGGGCAGCATCTACTGGAGCAAGGTAAAGGACGCACTCCGCTGGGTGCCAAATCCGATTCCCAGCAATCCCGGCCGCTACGTGAATATCCAGACCGAGGATCGCCGCGGGCTCGAACTCAGCACGCGTTACCGCGCTGACGACCGTTGGACCGTCCGTGCAGCATACAGCTATGCACATGTCGACTCCACCGATCCCGCCAAGGACTTTCTTCGGACGAATACACGCCCGAATGGCTACAACCTTGGGCTCTCCTACACGCAGGGCAAATGGGATGCGGATCTTGACCTCAACTATGTGACGGGGCGCAGCACGGTGCACTATACTGACTCTCGCTATCTGACGCTCGACCTCGGCGTGAACTATCATGTAACGAAGGATTTCAAGGTCTACTTGAAGGGTGTCAACCTCACCGATGAATCGTATGAATCCATGGGTGCAACACCGTCTATTTGGTCGCCTTTGGGCGGTTATGCGGCACCGAGTCGCCACTTCATCCTCGGCGGAACGTACAACTTCTGATTTGGGATCACACACAAAAACGGAGCAGGCAATCGTCTGCTCCGTTTTTGCTTCCCTATAACGAATCTATGTGCTATAATGAATCCAGCGACTGGTGAATGTCGGTTTACTCCCTTTGTGGGGATGATGTGCGTGACGCTTTTTGAAAGGCTGTCACTTTTGATTGCGGCAATAACGCTCGTAGGAACGGCGTGTCTCATCATGGAGATGCGCCGTTTTTGATTCTGCTGCATGAGCGCATTGCATTTCGCCCCTGCTTTCGGTAGAATGTGAACGAGGGAGGATCTATCATGCTGAAAAAATTATTCTTGCCGAGCCTCGTGCTCGTGCCGCTCCTGTTCCTACACCCGTACGGACAAGTTCAGGCAGAACAGCCCCTTCCCAAAACGACGTCAGTCCAGCCGGTTCCCGAGGATGCGGTCGGCCGCTCAAGATTTTCATCGGCGACAGAATACCTGAGATTCCGTGACCAGGGCTCCGCCCTCACGATGTCAGTACCGCTCATTAATGGTCCGTTTTATATCTATAGGCTCAAAGGCGGCATTACCCTATTTGTCAACGACAACTTTTTAAATGGCGATGTGCCGCTGCGCCTTACAGCGCTGCTCACGCATATGCCTGCTCCTGCAGGAAAGGCACAGACGACAGCCGAACCTTTCAAAGACGACGCTGACCGCACCATCCTCTCTTACCAGACATCGCCCCTCATGCGCAATGTCAAGATCCTCAGCAACGAAGCACTGAAACAGAATGGCTCTCCCGCACGGCGCCTGACGATGAGCGTATTCACACACGAGAGAGATACCATTGTCGAAATCCTGTGGATTGGCGATTCATCGGGAGCATGGCTCGTTCAATTTGACTGCAACGCTGATGATACGAATACGGTCGATCTCCTTCCTCGCCTCCTCTCCTCTGTGAGCGTCGGCGAAGATACAGAAAAATAACCCCCATCTATGGATACTGGATATCGAGAGGAGAACAATGATGGACTCCATCGAAAAACTTCGCACCATCCTCAGTGCCAGCCGCCGCGCGGTCTTCTTCGGCGGGGCGGGCATGTCCACGGAGTCGGGGATCCCCGACTTTCGCAGCGCAGGCGGGATATACAGCGAGACACTGCATCAGGAGTTCAGTCCCGAGCAGATGGCGTCGCACAGTTTCCTCATGGCGCATCCCGCTGAGTTCTTTGACTTCTATCGGCGGCGCTTTGTCTACCTCGCAGCGGAGCCGAATCCGGGGCACTATGCACTCGCAGAGCTCGAGCGACGCGGACATCTCGCGGCGGTGGTGACACAGAACATCGACGGGCTCCATCAGGCTGCTGGCTCCAAGATCGTCTACGAGCTGCACGGCTCGATCCGCCGTGCGCACTGCATGGACTGCGGATCACACTACACGCTCGACTACATCCTCCACCATCGCCCCATCCCGCACTGCAGCTGCGGGGGCATGGTTCGTCCCGATGTGGTCTTATACGAGGAGAGTCTCGACAATGACACCATCGAGGGCGCGGTCACTGTGATCCGCACGGCGGACACGCTCATCATCGGCGGCACGTCGCTCATTGTCTATCCCGCAGCGGGGCTGATCGACTACTTCCGCGGCGAACATCTCGTCCTCATCAACAAGAGCGAGACACGTGCAGACCGCCGTGCCGAGCTCGTCATCCGCGCGCCAATCGGCGAAGCGCTCCATGCGGCACTGCCCGAACCGCGCTGATCCGCCCCTGCACACAGCAATACAGACACAGAACGAGGTGCACCCATGTCCATCAAAACAATCTATGCACTGACCATCTGCGCCGTACTCCTGTTCATGCCGACCGTCTCGGCACAGACGGAAAACGTTGGCGATGAGGTGCTCTTTTTTACGGGCGAGGGCACAGAAGACGTTCCCCCGTCATGGGGACTGCGCGACAATGTGCTCAAGGATCGGGGGCATGCACTGTACATCAGCCTGCCGTTTGATGTAAGAAGACCTTTTCGCAGGTATAGAGATTCCGATGAATATTTTCTCACCAGCAAGAATGAACACATCGCTTTTGCCCTCTTCCACCGCCTCTACGAGCCTCCTTCGTCAAATGACGCCCCCCTCTCCCGCCCATCCCAAGAGGAGATCATCGAAAAAGCACTGGATCGCCTCACCGAAAATGATACAGCAAATTGGACCGTTTTGCGCCGTGAATCATTACGACTGGGCAGCACTCCTGTCAAACGTGTTTCCGTCATGTATCCCTATCTGTTTCAAAGCGGGGAGTGGCATATTTTTAAGATGGAATATCTCTTCGTTTGTACCGACACAGAGGATTGGGTTGTCATGTTTGAATACAGAGCCGATGACCGCGAGATCACTGATGATATGCTCGACGCCATGTTCTCATCCGTTCGTTGGCGCATGATCGATACAAAGTAAGCCTCGTCTACCCACGCCCCCGCCGCACATTCTGGAGCAATATCCCGCCCATGATGAGCACGAGGGCGAGGAGCGCCGCCCCCGTCATGCGCTCGCCGAGGGTAAGGGCGGAGACAACGAGTGAGAGCAGCGGCACGGCGTAGGCGAGATTCGCGACGGCGGCGGAGTTCGCTGCCTGCTGGAGCGCCATCGCCCACCAGAGATAGCCCACGGCATCGATGAAGATCCCGAGCCAGAGAAGCCCGCCCCACTGCATCCACGAGAGCGTGACCCACTCCTCCATGATGAGCGTCACGGGCAGCGAGCACAGCGCCGTCACGCCCCACGCCACGACCATCATCACGGTCTGATCGATGTTCCGCCGCTTGTTCAGCACGCAGAAAAGGCCATAGCAGACCGCCGCGAGGATACAGGCGATCATCCCCATGACAGCGTTGCCCTCCGCGTGCCCCTCGCTGCCGAGCGTGAGCGCCACGACCCCCGAGAACGAGAGGAAGAGGGCGGCGGCAGTGCGAACGGTGATCCGCTCCCCGAGGAGGAACGCCGCAAAGAGGACGATCATCATCGGCCAGAGGAAATTGAGGATGCACGCCTCCTGCGAGGTGAGCTGCGAAAGCCCGTAGTAGTAGAGCCCCGAGTAGAGGAAGATCCCGAGAAAGCCCAGCCCCGCCATCGCCGCATAACCGCGCACATCGTAGGCGCGGAACACGCGTCCGCCGTCACGCACGAGCTGCATGACGATGAGAAAGAGACTGCCCGCGAGGCTGCTCACAAAGAGTGCCTCATACGTCGGGATCGCCGTGAGGAGGCTCTTCACCAGTGCCGCCGTCGTCGACCACATGAGGACTGCGCTGACGGCATAGAAATAGACACGCCCCTGCATCATCACTGCTCCTTTACGTACGCAATCTGTGCTTTCCTACTTCTCCCTCTGCCCCTTTCATCCCTTCTTCTATTATGACAAAATATGTGAACTTCTCACAGGAAAGAAAAAAGGCTTCCGATCTCTCGGAAGCCTCTGCGTTTCAAATGGAGCTGATTATAGGACTTGAACCTACGACCTGCTCATTACGAATGAGCTGCTCTACCAACTGAGCTAAATCAGCATACCGCCTCACAGGCGATAGTGGAATTATACCCGAGCCGCGCGCTCCTGTCAACCCCGCAGCAAATATTTTTTCACAGTGGGAATCATCTGCGGCTAATCCCCGTTTCACTTCACTTTAAGGATTATTTGGAACAATACGAGGTAGTTTATGGACAGCATCTCGGGGCATCTCATGCCCATCAAGGAGTGAACTGCATGATCGGACATATTCTGCGCGCCCTCTGCTGCGCGCTGTTTCTCCTCACCGCTGCGAGTACGGCACTCGCCGCCCCGCAGACCATCGAGGCGGAGGGCGTCTACACCGTCGGTGACAACGACTCGCCAAAGATTGCCCGTGACGCTGCACGGCAGGAGGCGATGCGCTCTGCGACAGAGCAGGCGGGCGTCTACGTCGAGAGCTATACGGAGACGCAGAACCTCACCCTCACGAAGGATGAGGTGCGCATGGTCGCAGGCACGGTGCTGCGCGTCCTGCACGAGGACGTAACCCCCGAACTGCTCGGCGACGTATGGCGTTACCGCGTGCATCTCGTCTGCGAGGTCGACACGTCCAAGGTCGATCTCGCCGCCCTCGCCCAGAACAAGGCGGAGCTGGCACGCCTCCAGAAGGAACGCGACGAGCTGAAGCGGCAGAACGACGAGCTCCTCGCACGCTACGAGCAGGCACGCGGCACAGAAAAGGCGGAGATCGGCGCACAGCTCGAGGAGAGCTACAAGCTTGGCCGCATCTTTGACGACGCGGCATCCATGATCCAGCGCGGTGACGAGCAGCACGCCATCGCCGACCTCTCCCTCCTCATCGAGGATCCCGCCGTCACAGGGAATGCGCGTGCGTATGCGTTCTACCTGCGCGGGCGCGCCTACTACGAGCTCCGCAGCGACCGTCTCGCACTCAGTGACTTCGACGCGGCCGACCGCACACCGCACACGAACACGCCCTATCCCATCTGGCAGCTGCACCGCTACCGCGGACAGATCTACTTTGACATGGGACGCTACGACGATGCGGCCGCAGAGCTGCGCACTGCGTGGGACGCCTCCGACAAGACAGACGACGAGCTCTGGATGAAACTGCGCCGTGCCGAGCACAAGGCGGAGCAGGAGGCACGCCACGCCAAGCGCGGTGACGGCGGCGCGCGGGGCGGCATCGACTGGACGCGCGTCATCACCGAGGTCATCCGCGGCGCAATGCAGCAGGAACGTACAACAGAGTAACAGTGCACCGTAATCTTTCTTGACAGAGACTTTCATCTATCATATACTTTTTATAATGAAGGTTTTATGTAAAGGAGGATTCCCATGCTGCACCCATTTTTGCGGCGCGTATGCGCTGCCCTCACCCTCTGCACCCTGCTCACGGCGCCTGCCGTGCTTCTCATGGGCTGCGGCGAACACAAGGCGGAATCCCCCGCAGCTGCACAGCAGACACCTGCGCACAGCATAGACGAACGCAGGGCGGCACTCACCCCATACATGGAGGCGACGACCTCCTACAACAGCACGATGCTTACCCTGAGCCTTGCTGTCTCGACCACCATCAAAGATCTGCGGCAGGGAAAGCACCTGACGAGGATCACGCTCCCGCCGCTCTCAAAACTCCGCCGTGAGCTCGACGCGGCGCACGCTGCGCCCGGCGGCACGGGCGTCTATCCCGACGTCGATGCGGCGACAGAGGAACTGCGCAGCACGCTGGAGGAGCTCGCCCCGCTCGCCGACCAAATGGAGAACTACTACGCCGCCGGGGCGTACACGACGGACGGCTACGCGCAGGCAGACGAAATGACGGCACAGTTTCTCCCGCTCTATGACCGATTCATCTCAGCCTACGACCGGCTGGATGCCATCGTCACCGACCACTACAAGGAGATGCGGCTCGCCCAGATCGACGCGATGCACAGCGACGGCAGAGAGAACGCCGCCACCTTCCTCGAGCTGCGCACGAAGGCACGCGAGCTCGTGCGCATGCTGCGCAGCGGCGGACACGATCCGGAAGCCACCGAGGAAAAAATCCGTGAGATCAACACCCTCATCGAGAAACTCCCCGCCGGCACTGGCTACCTCGTGACCTACAAGAACGGCATCAACAGCCTCGTCACGGCCGTCCGTGCGTATAATGCGGGTCCTCCCGACCCGAACAAACTCAGCAACGTTGTCGAAGAGTTCAACCGTCTCGCCGCCACGGGCAACAACGTCGATGTGAATGCGCTCGACGCGAAAAAGAAATAGCGCACAACATAAATCTGCCCCTCCCAGTTCACGGCAGGAGGTTTTTGCGTGCCGATCAACATAATCTCGTCCCATACACGATTCCCCCATGACACACAACGAAGATCCACGGATGAAAGGCACGTAATGTTTGACAGAAATTATCACCTGGGTTATACTTGTTGTGACTATTTATCTTATATTCAGATATTTTCAAGAAGGAGGCTCCTCATGATCTGTTCCACGATCCGACGTACCCTCTCCATCCTCACCGCGTGCAGCCTGCTCGCCGCCCCTGCCGTACTATTCACGGGCTGCGGCAGCAGCAACGACAGCGCCGCATCACAGCAGACCACAGCAAGCAACGCACAGTCGCGCGAGACGGCACTCAACCCCTACCTCGAGGCAACGAACGACTACAACCACAACATCGTCACATTTAACTTTTCCATCGCCCCGTCCCTCGACAGTCTCCGCAAAGGAGAGCACAAGGAGCACATCTCCCTGCCGAATTTTGAAAATCTGAAAACCGCCCTTGAGGCGGCACGTTCCGACCCGAAAGTCGCAGGTGTCTACCCCGACATCGATGCAGCGGCAGATGACCTGCTCGCCGTCCTGAAGGATCTCGAGCCGCTCGCCGCAAAGCTGAAGGGCTACTACTCCGCCAAGACCTATATGACCGACAACTACGCGCAGTCGGACGAGATGGTCGCACAGTTCTTCCCGCTCTATGACAAATTCGACGCTGCCTACGACAAATTCGACGCCGTCGTCACCGACCGCTACAAGGAACTCCGCCTCGCCCAGATCGATGCTCTGCGCAGCGAGGGCAAGGAGAACGCAGCCGCCTTCCTCGAGCTGAACGGCAAGACACGAGAGCTCGTCGAGATGATCAGCGGCGAGCAGGTCGACAAGAACGCCGCCGAGGCGAAGATCGGCGAGATCAGTGCCCTCCTCGAAAAACTCCCCTCCGGCACTGGCTTTCTCTCCTCCTACAAGAACAAGGTCAACAGCTTCATCGGTCAGGTGCGTGAGTACACCGCCGGAAGCCCCGACCCGAAGAAGTTCAACAACGTCATCGAGGAGTTTAACAGCCTCTCCTCCACCAGCAGCAACGTCGACATCAACGAACTCGACGGAAAGAAGAAATAAAGGAAATACTTCCGAAACACGAATCCCCCGCAGACACTCTGCGGGGGATTTTCAGCAGGAACGAGGAACGCCACCATGACAAGAGCAGCAGGCCAAGAGTACATAACAACCGCCATCGGTATAAAGTACCGCGTGGAGAAATCATCGGACTTTGAGTACGCAGCAACCGCCATCGGCGAGGAATGCTTCCTCTTCGGCGTGGACGTATTTGCTCACGAATGGACGGACACACGCAAATGCATCCGTGTCCATGACCCGCTCTACGGGCAGCCCTACACCATGAACATATACGAAATCACCGTGGACGGCAGCGTTCACCGCTTCGCCGCCGGCGAATTCTCCAACAACGTGTGGGGCTTCTGGCTGCCAAAGGACCGCGCCCGCCCGGACGGACACGACAGCGCACGCATCCCGCCGGATGAGAGCAACGCGTCGCACACAAAGGGGCAAGAGGAAAGATCGTCATGAGATAAACACGATATGCGCCCCAGCAAATACGAACCAGCAAAAAAGCACCTACCATAACAGTAGGTGCCGACATTCAGTTTTGTGATGGGTCGCCCTGTCCCCTCATTTCAAGACGGGGACAAGGGCACGCATACGCAGACATACAAGGCCTCCACAATGAATGCCTCCCATCACGCGCACGAGCGCATCAAAGAAAACGGTCGTCCGCACAACTCGCGAGAGACTCCACTATTGTTGGCGGCACAGCCATTATGCATCACTGCAAAAACGAGCAGGGAAAGTGGAGCTGACCCTTGCTCATCCATTCTTTGACATGCTCAGAATAACATAATTCGCACATCCGAGCAACAACATTCGTCCCCTAGCATGGACGGATGCGACTACCAAGGAAATATTTGCAATGAGTAATTATGAAGATTGTTTTTCCTTCTGTGTGGAAAATGGACAGCGACTCCTTGAATTGAAAATCGTCTGTTCTCAGCGGCCCCCTGCAATTTGCGCCCAAGTATATCAGATGGGCAATAATGACTACAGGATATACTGGAACGTAGGGCTGACCTCTATCGACTACTTTCACAAAATAGTGGATTACTACTCCCCAAGAATGGGAGATGCTCTATCCAAAATGAAAATAAACAAAGCTGTCACAATGGCAGAACATGATAACGGTTTTATTCGCTACGTGAAGCAGTTTACTCCGGTAAACGAGAAGGTACTGAAAGAACACGATATGTCACTTATCAACGCCGTCATAAACGCAGATTGGGAATCACCTTTCGTTGATCGTATTATTGGGCTGGATGGGCATAGATACTATCTAAAAATTGATGGTCGTGTGCCCAGAGAATACGAGGTGAGCCCTATTATCCCTCCCAATATGTCAGAAATATTCCCTTTGATCAAATTTATTGTTGACGAAGTCGTCCAAATCAAAGAAAAAGACCGGATATTCTATATGCCAAGCGGAACGGTGCAATCCTCCATCACAGGAGAGAATCTGCAGCCACTGGATGTCCCGCCATGGATGAATAACGATAACTAAAAGGAACTCATCTCCTTTAGAGAAGAACGTTTCGCACATCCGAGCAACAGCATTTCTCTCCTAGCATGGACGGATGCGACGCACCTTCCCCGCGTCGAATTGCACAATCAAGTACCACGATGGGGGGCTTCACGCCATCCATCTTCCCGCTGATTCCTGCACCTATACGCCAATCCCCCCCTTGTATCACATCTGTATTTGATATATACTAAACATATCGATTGTGGGAAATCCCACCAATAGAGATGGAGGAAAAACATGCAAGCTGTAATCAAAGGTCGCTATCAGGCACATCTGGATGCAAAGAAGCGCCTGACATTGCGTGGTGCAAAATATGACTATTATGAAGTTCAGGAATACGATAACGGCATCATTCTTTTAGAGCCGCGTGAATTGATACGCCCAGCTGAAATATCGAAACGAACGCTTCAGATGATGGATGAATCGATTCGCAGTCTGAATGCAGGAAAAGTCTCTGAACCGATTGATCTCTCCGAGATTTGAGTATGGATTTTTCGATTCATATGGGCGTCCCTGAAATGCTTGACCTCTGGATGCGTCTGCACCAAGAGAGCAGCGATGGGCGTATTTCAAAAGCTGATGCCAACCTCTATAAAAAATGGGGCAAAGCCTTAAAACTTCTTTCTGGTGATCCGTTCTATCCGAGTCTCCATACACATGAAATTCCGGATTTAACCAGACGATACGGGCGAAAGGTCTGGCAGTCTTATCTGGAGAATCGAACCCGTCGCGCCATGCGAATGTATTGGGTATATGGGCCTGGGCAGAAAGATATCACCATCATCGGATTGGAGCCCCATCCAGAGGATAAGAAAAACGGTGCGTACGACAAGATCGCACTGTCAAGACTGGAACCACTCGAATAAAGAGTGATTCGCAGCAATATATGACTTTGAGCAGTTCAAAAAACGCCGGCTGTTTCTGAAATCCGTCGTTGACATATATGTGGTTGTGGCAGGTCTTGAAAACAAAATAGTGAATGAGTGCCGTGCGAATCAGTGAATCGAGTGGGTCCTCTGCGTTCATATACGTCTCAAGCGCAGACATCGCCGCATTCATATCCTGCACGCGTGTTCATACCGCTCCCCTCCCATACAAACGGAAATTTCTATGCCCATTATACCTTTTATATTTCCGTTGTTCAACAGAAACAGAAACACCGCTCCGATGGAGCGCTATATTTCGGCATCCAGCAGATCATTTTGTGTGGAACTCGCTCTCTCGATATGCTATCATAAAAGAAACGAATAAAAGGAGGTGAGCCGTATGGCGGGAGTTACTGTACCGGTTCATGCGCCTGTGATCGACTGGATTGTACAAAACATCCATGAAGATCAGGTCGCCCCTGATGTGCTCGACCAACTGAATGCATGGAAAACCGGAGAAAAGCAGCCCACGCTGAAACAGTTGGAAGCGATGAGCAAAAAAACACGCATTCCATTCGGCTACTTCCTTTTGCAAACGCCGCCAGAGGAGGATATTGCACTTGCCGAATATCGCACGGTTGGGGGAAAAAAACGTCAAAAGCCAAGCCGTGAGCTCATTGATATTCTGGATCAAATGACAGCAATTCAGGACTGGATGCGGGATGACCTCAAACGGGAACAAGTGGATGTTCTTCCCTTTGTCGGGAGTTGCAGCCTCCACGATTCCGTAACCGAGATTGCACAACGAATACGAGATGCCCTTGCACTCAGAACGAACTGGTACAGAAAAGGATCTTCCGCAGAGGCCAATTTCAATCGTATCCGAAATATGCTCACGCAGCACGGTGTTCTTGTATTTACAGGCGGCAAGATCGGAGCGAATACACATAGAACGCTTGATATAAGAGAGTTTCGTGCCTTTACGCTTGTCGATGCGTACGCACCGCTCATCTTTATAAACACAACAGACACAGCAAACGGGCGTCTCTTCTCTCTCCTGCACGAAACGGTTCATGTATGGCTCGGCGAAAACAGCCTGTTCAATAATTCCGAATGGACGGATGAGCGCGTGAGCCTACTCGAGCAAAAGTGCAATGCTGTTGCGGCAGAGCTTCTTGTCCCCGCAGCAGAATTTCCTAATGTATGGGAGTCGTCCATTCCTGTTGAAGATATGATAGAGCGGGTCGCGCGTCATTTCCGATGCAGCGAAGCCGTGATCCTGCGGCGCGCCTATGAGATGAAAAGAATACCACGGGATGTATATGTGCGTATGCTTGCATTGCAAAAAGAACAATGGGAGCAAATAAAAGCGCACAAGAAAAAGACCGGCGGCGGTGATTTTTACAAAACATTGCTCTCGAACCTCGATCACCGTTTTCTCGCCGCCCTTGAACGGAGCGTGATTCAGGGGAACACACAGGATACGGATGCCTACCGACTGACAGCGACCAATCGTAGAACCTACAGCGGCGCACTTGAGCGGATGGGAGGCGGTTGAGTTGAGCGAAAAATACCTCATCGATGCCAATAGTCTGATACGTCCTGCCCGCGCATACTATCCGTTTGATTTTGCCCCATCTTTTTGGCAGCAGCTGCGTCCAAAAATTTCACTGGATAAAATAGCCGTTCTGGATAAGGTACGGGATGAGCTTCTAAAGGGAACGGACGAACTCTCTGCGTGGATAAGAGACCTTCCAAACGAGTGTATTTTGTCGACGCAAGATACGCAGATCCTTCAAAAATACAGAGATGTTCTGAGCTTTATTCAGCAAAGCGATAAATATAGTGAGGCAGCGCTTCGTCGTTGGTCACAGTTGGATATTGCCGATCCGTGGCTGATTGCCGCCGCCAAAGTATATGGCTATACGCTCCTGAGTTTCGAGCAGTCGGCTGGGACAATACCGGAAGGAAGCCGTTCAAAGAATCCAAAACTTCCCGATGTTGCACGTCATTTCCAAGTACCATACACATCCTTATTTGATATGATGCGACAAGAACACTTTCGCCTATGACAATACCCCTGCACCGTTTCAGTGCAGGGGTATTTTGTGTCAATTTATGGTCAATAGCTTGGATACAGCCCGTCCCAGACGACGCGGCGGTAGTTCGTGCGGTCGGTGTCGCCCTCGGTGGAGATACAGAGGATGCGGGAGTCCTTCGTGAGGCCGATGGCGTCGCGCAGGTAGTCAAGGCTGCGGTTCTGCATGAGCTCGGCGACGAGTCCCGTGGTGACGGCGCCGCTCTCGCCCGAGACGACGCGCAGGTCGTCATCCAGCGGGTTGCCGAGAATGCGCATGCCCTTCGCCGCGACCCACTCGGGGACGGAGACGAAGTGATCGGCGTAGTCCCGCAGGATGTCCCATGCGAGGGGATTCGGCTCGCCGCACGAGAGCCCCGCCATGATGGAGTTGATCTCCCCCGTCACGATGTGCGATTCCCCGTCGTTCGCCGCCGCCGTCCGATAGATGCAGTCGGCGCGGTTCGGCTCGACGATGGTGATGACGGGACGCTCCGCCCCATAGTGCGCGGCAAAGTATCCCGTGATCGCCCCCGGCAGTGACCCGACACCTGCCTGCAAAAAGATATGCGTTGGCATCTCAGCGTACTGCTCCATTGCCTCATGGGCAAGCGTCGAATAGCCCTGCATGATCCACTGCGGCCGCTCCGTGTAGCCGCCGAACGCCGTGTCCTGCATGAGCACCCAACCCTTTTCCTGCGCCATCTGCGAGGCATAGCGCACGGTGTCGTCATAGTTGTAGGTGGTGAACGACGCCTCTGCGCCGAGTCCGCGTATGTTTGCCAGACGCTCGGGCGAGCCGCCCTTCGGCATAAAGACATGCGCAAAAATCCCGAACAGCTTCGCCGCCCACGCAATACCGCGCCCGTGGTTGCCGTCCGTCGCCGTGACGAGGGTGACGCCGCGCAGCCGCTCGCGGTTCTCCGGTGCGCGCAGGCGCTCATAGGTCATCTCCTCCTCAGGGATGCCCAGATACTGCGCGAGATAGCGCGCGACGGCGTAGCTCGTACCGAGCCCCTTGAACGCGTTCAGCCCGAACCGCTTGCTCTCATCCTTCACGGCGACACGCGCCAGTCCGAGCGACCGTGCGAGATGCCTGAGGTCGGCGAGCGGCGTCGGCTCGTACGTCGGCAGCGTCCGATGAAATGCCTCCACACGCGCCGCTGCCTCTGCGCTGTAGGGCGTGATATCTGCCTGCGGCGCTGCATCATGCGTGAGATGTGCCGCCTTGATTGATTCATTCATACGATTTTCTCCTCCGTCCGTTGAAGTAGTTCTGTATTTTCCTTATTATAACATATTTTTCCGCGCTGATGATACGAATCATGTTCGCCATATTTATTCTCTGTATTTAGAATATTATGCTTGACGTCTCATCTTAGTATCATATATAATGAGAAAGGTTCTTATTATTTATGCAAATTGATGCAGCAAACGTCACGGACACCATCCACGATGGGAAACATAGACGGGCGGTGCCGATTCGCATGATCCGAAAAGGAGGATTTTCCGATGAAGAAAACTCTGGTGTCCGCACTCGCAGCGGCTCTCGTCGTGGGAGCGGCAGGAACGACGTTCGCGGCGGCGAATCCGTTCAGTGATGTGCCGCGCGACCACTGGGCGTACGATGCCGTAACGCAGCTCGCCAATGACGGCGTGGTTGAGGGCTACGGCGACGGGACGTTCCGCGGCGACCGCAACATCACGCGCTACGAGATGGCACAGATGGTCGCCAAGGCGATGGCAAAGGGCGACCTATCCGCCTCCGACCGCGCACTCGTTGATCGCCTCGCCGCCGAGTTCGCCGACGAGCTGAACAATCTCGGCGTGCGCGTATCGAACCTCGAGCGCAACGCCGACATGGTGAAGTGGAACGGCAAAGTTGAGTATACCTACACGAGCGACCGCACGGAAGTATCGCGTACGCCCTCAGGAGCGACAAAAGTCAACGACAACAACCTGCTGTTCCGTCTTGAGCCGTCTGCCGAGATCAACAGCCACTGGCACGTCAATGCACGCCTCGATGCCTCGATAAAGGTGAACAAGGACGCGGGCGAAGAGGACAACGACAAGGTAACGCTCCAGCGTGCATGGGCAGAGGGCGTCTATGACAATTTCAACGTCAAGCTCGGTAAGCTGGAGCTGCTCTCGGCAGAGGCGTATGCCAAGCCGGGTGCGATCATCCTCGACCGTGAGTTCTCGGGCGCGGAGGTAAACTTTGGCAAGGATCTGCGTGTCAAGCTGCAGGCAGGACGCGTGGGCAGTGACGAGTTCCAGTATGACAAGGCGGCAAACTATCAGGGCGTGGAGCTCCAGTACAACGGACGCCTGACGGCAGGGCTCGGCTACTACCGCTTCAATGCGGAAGATTTCCAAGCGATGCTCAAGAACAACAAGAAGACGATGCAGATTTTCGGGGTGAACCTCGCCTATCGCTTCGACAAGAACAATTTCCTCTCGGGCGCCTACGCATACAGCAAGGATTTCATGATGGGGAATATGCCCGACAAATCCTATCAGATCGCATACGAGTATAAGGGTGCAGAGCCCGAGGATCGCGGCTCGTGGGGCGCATACGTCGCCTATCGCCAGATCGCAGGTGCCTCCTATGAACCGACGACGGATGGCGCGATGGAAGGGGTAAGAGGTGTCGAGATCGGTGCCGACTACACGCTGCTGCCGAACGTCGTGCTCTCCGCGAAGTACTTCCGCGGCAAGGATCTCTATGCACGCTATCTTGGCTCGGATAAGGACAGGGCATCGAAGCTCTTCGGCCGCGTCGAGTTCTTCTTCTGATTCCCCTATTTTCACACACAGATACCGCAGATTTCGGTCTGCGGTATTTTTGTACACATACATATTGTTGACGCACGCAAAAGCGTACGGTATAATGAACGCATGGAAAGGAGGAGCGTATATGACTGCGATCAACGCCACTGCGGCACGTCGGAATCTCTATCAGCTCATTTCTGAGGTAAACGAGAACCGCAGCCCTGTCATCATCACAAACACACGCGGTAAGAACGCGGTTCTGCTCTCCGAGGAGGACTGGAACGCTGTACAGGAAACGCTCTATCTGAACGCCATCCCCGGCATGACCGCGAGCATTCTCGCCGCTGACCACGAGCCGCTCGATGCCTGTGCGACGTATGACCCAGACGAGGCGTGGTGATGTACCTCATTAAGTTCAGCAAACAGGCGGAAAAGGATAAGCCGCGCCTCAAAGCTGCAGGACTTGAGACAAAGGCAAAGGCCCTGCTGAATCTCATGCAGGACAACCCATTCCAGAACCCGCCGCCCTACGAAAAACTCGTCGGCAATCTGAGCAGGAATCTTTCGCGGCGCATCAACATCCAACATCGACTGGTATATGCTGTGCTGGAAAACATCGAGGGCTATGCTGCGCCGACAGGAGAGCTCTACGATGGCATCATTCTCGTCAAACGGATGTGGACGCATTACGAATAGACAAAGGAGGAATCACCATGCAGATCACATACGAAGTCGAACGCAGCCGCAGCGCGGCGTATGACGGAGCCTCCTGCATCGGCTATGCCGTCATCGAGGAGAGGGGCGGCCGCTGGGTCATCCCGCACACGGAGGTCGATCCCGCCTATGGGGGGCAGGGCATCGCCCGCCGTCTGATCGAGGAGATCATCGCGGCGGCACGCCGTGAAGGCAGGAAGATCGTCCCCGTCTGCTCCTACGCCGCGAAGATGATGCTGCAGAGAAAGGACGCCTATCGGGACGTCCTAGAGTAGCACTGATAAATTCAGCACTACCATCTTGACACATCTTTTTTGTCCGCACTTCGGCGAAAAATCTACGCCAATTTGACGAACTTCATTTTATCAGCAACTCCCTAGAAAGTGATGTACCACATGAATAAAAAAGATCTTGTCGCGCAGATTTCTGCCGCGATGGAGGAGTTTCTCCGCGCACATCCCCGGGAGAGATTTTACGCGCTGGCGTTTGACTGCAATACAGAGTATGCGGAGTTTCTTGTCGGGATGAACACAGAGGAGGCGTTCCAAAAGACGCTGAGGGAATACCAAGAGGGTGGCGCGAGCGATCGCACGGATGCGTCTGCCGCCGCGAATCTGCGCTATAACCCCGGCGACTGGACGTATACGGATATCGCAGAGGCAGAACTGTTCGACGAGGATGAACTCATCGCGCGCTATCAGGACAACATGGAGAAGCAATGCGCCGATATGCGCCGACTGTGCGAGGAGATTTTAGCGGATTTCCGCCAAACAGATACGTTCCAAAACATACCGAAAACAGAGGATTTTGTCTCATACTGCATCGACCACGATGAGAATCCTGCCGATGCGTTGGCTCGCCCCCGCTGAATTGACGGACACTGTCCGCATCCGTACGCAAACATCTCTCCAGAATACTGGGACAGTTATCTCTTGACAACAATTATATAATGAGTGTAACAGTTCTCAATAGGAAGGGGATCGAATGCGAAAGGAACGTTTCAATATCACAGGCATGACCTGTTCGGCGTGCTCGGCGCGGGTCGAGCGCACGGTGGCGAAAATGGCAGGAACGGCGGATGTTTCCGTCAATCTCCTCACAAATAGTATGAGTCTCGCCTATGACGAGAATGTCACGAGCCCCGCCGCCATCATTGCGGCGGTGGAGGAGGCGGGCTACGGTGCGAGCGTCAAGGGCGGATCCGCTGCGCAGACGGCGCAGGCGGCGCAGACCGCTGCTGCACAGGCAGGAAACGCGCAGGACGATGCGGCGGGCAAGGCCATCCGTGCGATGCGCACGCGTCTCCTCATCTCCATCCTCTTTCTCGTGCCGACGGTCGCCATCTCGATGAGCCATACATTCGCGGCATGGGGGATCCCCTACGCGCCCGCTTTTATTGATATCTTCTGGGGCGCGGAGAATGCGCTGACCTTTGCACTCGTACAATTCCTGCTTATTTTACCGATCATGTATGTCAATCGTACATACTATGTCAACGGTTTTCGCAATCTCCTGCACGGGGCGCCGAACATGGACAGCCTCGTCGGCATCGGCTCGATGGCGTCCGCTCTCTTCGGCGCATTTGCGATGCTGCGCATGAGCTACGGTCTGGGGCACGGCGACCTCGCCCTCACCGCGGAGTATGGTACGAATCTCTACTTTGAGTCGGCGGGCATGATCGTCACCCTCATCACGGTCGGGAAATATCTGGAGGCGCGCGCCAAGGGGCAGACGACGGACGCTCTGCGCGCACTGATGAAGCTCGCACCGCAGGAGGCGACCGTTCTCCTCGACGGGGTGGAGCTGACCGTTCCCGTCAGTGCCCTCGCCGCGGGCGATACCATCGTCGTGCGTCCCGGCGCACGCATTCCCGTCGACGGCACGGTCACAGAGGGCACGACGAGCGTCGATGAGTCCGCCGTCACGGGGGAGTCGATGCCCGTCAGCAAGGCGGCAGGGGATACGGTTACCTCGGGCACACAGAACATCGAGGGGACAATTCGATTCACCGCGACGCGCGTCGGCGAGGATACGACCATCCGCCAGCTCATCCGTCTCGTGGACGAGGCGGGCGGGTCAAAGGCGCCGATCGCACGTCTGGCGGATCGCGTTGCCGGGGTATTCGTCCCCGTGGTCATCGCCATCGCGCTCCTCGCAGGCGGCATCTGGCTGATGATGGGTGCGAGCCTTGAGTTCGCGTTCTCCATCACGATCTCCATCCTCGTCATCTCCTGCCCGTGTGCGCTCGGGCTCGCGACCCCCGTCGCGATCATGGTCGGCACGGGGCGCGGGGCGGCGCACGGCATCCTTATCAAGTCGGGCACGGCACTTGAGACGGCGGGCGGCATCGACACCGTCCTCATGGACAAGACGGGGACGCTCACCGAGGGGCGTCCGCAGCTCACGAGCATCCGCCCCGTCGGCGTCACCGCGGACGAGCTGACGGCACTCGCCGCCGCCCTTGAGGCGGGCAGCGAGCACCCCATCGCGGCGGCGATCACGGCGTACGCGGCGGCGCAGGGGCAGAGCATCCCTGCCGCGGCGGATTTTCACGCCGTATTCGGAAAGGGCGTGCGCGCCCGCGTGGACGGTGCGGACTGCGCGGCGGGCAATGCGGCGCTCCTCACGGAGCTCGGCATCGCCCTGCCGCCCGCCATTGAAACGGTGCGTGCCGAGATGGCGTGGCGCGGTGAGACGGCACTCATCGTCGTCCGTGCGGGACAGATCGTTGGGCTCCTCGGTGTCCGCGACGCGGAAAAGCCGACGAGCGCGGCGGCGATCGCCCAGATGAAGGCGATGGGGCTCACCCCCGTCATGCTCACGGGCGACGACGCACGCACAGCGCGCACGATTGCCAATCAGCTCGGCATCACAGAGGTGATCGCCGGTGTCCTGCCAAAGGATAAGCAGGAGCACGTCAAGAGACTGCAGTCTGAGGGGCACCGTGTCGCCATGATCGGCGACGGTGTGAATGATGCGCCTGCCCTCGTGCAGGCAGATCTCGGCATCGCCATCGGCGCGGGCACGGATGTCGCCATCGAGAGTGCGGACGCCGTCCTCGTGCGGAGCGACCTCCTCGACGCGGTCAGTGCGATCCGCCTGTCGCGCAGTGTCATGCGCAACATCAAGGAGAACCTCTTCTGGGCGTTCTTCTACAACGTCATCGGCATCCCGCTCGCGGCGGGTGTGCTCTACCCCGCGTTCGGCATCAAGCTCTCGCCCATGATCGGGGCGGCGGCGATGAGCCTGTCGAGCATCTGCGTCGTGCTGAACGCCCTGCGCCTGCGCTTTTTCTCCATCACGAAGGAGACGGCAGAGCGCACGGAGAGCGCCCCCAGTGCACCGAGTATCGCCCCCATCGACAGCGACGGCATGCCGGACGCACCGTCCCCATCCATCACCAAAGCCGCGGCAGAACCTGCCGCTGACAGAAAGGAAGCAAGCATCATGGAAAAGACCATTCACGTCAAGGGCATGACCTGCCCGCACTGCGTCAAGCACGTCACGAAGGCACTCAGCGGCATGGACGGCGTCACGGACGTTGTCGTCAGCCTCGAGGCGGGCACGGCGAGCTTTAAGACGAGCCGCGACATCCCCGACAGCGAGTACGCCGCCGTCCTCGACGACGCGGGCTACGAACTGGGCTGATCGCATAGGACATACACAAGAAAATAAACGGTCATGCGGGAGTATCTCCTGCATGACCGTTTATTTTATGATGTTTTTTATATCCCTGCCTGCAAAAAAATACGAATAATCGTAACGATACCACCAGTTTCATCAATACGATAAAAGATACAATAATGATCCACCGGCATCTGACGTATTCCCCGTGATGCCCACGGCTCCCAGGCCACAGCTCGATAGCGCTGTGGAAACGTGTCGAGTGCACGGATCGCATATCGAATCCGCTCCGTCTGTGCCCGTGCAGTTTCTTCCACCATCAGCTCAAATGCAATATAGCGATAGATGGCACGTAAATCATCATAAGCGGCAGGAGAATACTGTACCCGATAGTGGCTCATGCGCCAAATTCCTGCCTCAATGCGGCATCTACTTCATCTGGCGACATTCCCCGCCCCGTCTCCAGTGACGCCATGCCCTTTGCAAGTGCCGCATCCAGAGCAGCACGGCTCATGCTGCCCATGGCAACGGGACGATGCGCCGACGTTCCCCATTGTTCCATCGATTCTGCCGGCGGATTCAACGCCATCGCATGTGACATCGCCTACACATCCTTTCCTAACGGAGCAAGGATCCATTTTGCACCGCCATATTCGTGTCTCTTTTCGCACCTCAACGAAAAAAATATATCCCTCCGAGGGACGATTCGATCAAGTTTCCCTTATTTCCTCCATTGTACCAGTTCTCTCTCCTCTTGACAATCATTTGTCTTGGCGCCCCGACATTTACAAATGGCGTGATTTATCTTACAATAAGAGAATCAAATGACAGTAATGGGCAAGGTGATAGGATTCATGGAGCAGGGTATCGGCGCGTCAAGGCGCGCAGTTTTTCTCGCGGGAGTGCATGACGGTGTACCGATTGCGCTCGGCTATTTCGTCGTGGCGTTTACGCTCGGGATTCTCGCCAAGACGGCGGGTCTGACGCCGTGGCAGGGCTTTCTCACGAGTTTTGTCAATCTCGCGTCAGCGGGCGAGTATGCGGGCTTTACGGTGATCGCGGCACAGGCGCCCTATCTAGAGATCGCGGTGCTGACCCTCGTCGCGAATGCGCGCTACTTCCTCATGTCCGCAGCGCTCACGCAGCGGTTTGCCCCCGATACCTCCCTCCTCCACCGCCTCGCCGTGAGTTTCGGTGTGTCCGATGAGATCTTCGGCATCACGGTGGCGCGCGGCGGCATGGTCAATCCCTACTACAACTATGGTGCCATGGCGATCGCCGTCCCCGCATGGGCGATCGGTACGTCGGCGGGCATCCTCGCAGGCGGTATTCTGCCCGCGGCGGCACTCTCCGCGCTCTCAGTCGCGCTCTATGGGATGTTCGTCTGGGTGATCCTCCCGCCCGCAAAGAAGAGCCGTCCCATCGCGGGGATGGTCGGTGTGAGCTTCGCGCTCTCGCTCGCGGCAACGTACGCCCCCATCACGTGTGAGCTCTCGGGCGGCACGCGCACGATCATTCTGACGCTGCTCATCGCGGGCGTCGGTGCGTGGCTGTTTCCCATCACGGAGCAGAAGGAGGATGCCGATGCGTGACGTATGGATCTACATCGCGGTCATGAGCATCGTGACCCTCGCCATCCGCCTCATCCCGCCGCTCGTCCTGCGCAGTGAGATCAAAAGCCGTTTCGTTCGCTCGTTCCTGTTCTACGTCCCCTACGTGACGCTCGCCGTCATGACCTTCCCCGCCATCGTGCTCGCGACGCGCACCCCTCTGGCGGGCGGCGCGGCGTTCGTCTTTGCCCTCTTTCTCGCGTGGAACGGCGCAAGTCTCTTTCGCTGTGCGGCGGGGGCGAGCATCATGGTCTTTGTGGTCGAGGGGGTTGTGATTGGATTTTAGAGATGCACGGCGCCCTTTGATGAAGAAATTTTATAAAATTTTATTTATTTTAAGAAATCATTGATAAAATGTTAGGGAAGCTGTATCAGGAGAAAGGAGGCGAGGGATGTCCATCGAGTTTGACTGCTGGTCCGGCATCATCATCGGCGGTGTACGCTACATCATCGTGGAAAAGATCTGCTACCGCGAGCAGAATGGGAGCGACACATGGACGGAGTACGGGCTCACCCTAGAGGAGGACAAGGACAGTGAGGCGCGCATGTGGCTGAGTATCAGCGAGGACGGCGCGGAGTGCACGCTCTCCACCCCCGTCGCGCGCGTCGTGCCGGCAAAATCCTACCGTCTGATCGACGCGGGGATCGAGGTCGTCACGAGCGCACTCGGTGATACGGAGGCCTCGTACGGCGATTGTGCGGCCTACGAGCAGTACGAGATTGACGACAATCAATACTTCTTCCTTGAGGACTGGGACGGGTCAAAATACGGATCGCGCGGGGTGAGAATCGATGCACATCTGATTCAAACCTTTGACCCAGGCCCCCAAAAGCGCCGTGGGTACCTGACCAAGAAACAAAAGGCCATCATAACGAAGGTACTCTCCAGCAGTGCCGTATGGGGTGTGACCATATTTCTCGTCGTCATCATGCTGGATGTTGACCTGGACATCAACTCCATCCACGACATACGCCGCACGTTCGGGTTCCCGTATGCACTTCATGAGCGCCTCTCGGACGCGCCATACTACACGGAGGAGCCGGCAGAGGGGGATGCTCAGGTCTACCGTGCCAGTATCGACAAGAACGCCGCTGCCCTCGATCTCATCGAGGGGCTGGGCGGGCATGTGGATGAGATCGCCGAAAGTGACACGGATGCGCCGCAGCAGCTGATTTTCCTCCGCGCGGAGACAGAGACGCTGCAGATCTCCGATGATGGCGAGGGGAAGGCGCGCATTGTCGTCTCACACGCGCCGCTGCCCGCGGATCGCGTGGCGTCGGTGACCGCCCGCACGCTCGGCCACTATGCCGAGACGGTGCGTGGATGGAGCGAGACCGGCCGCCGCGGTGTTGTCGAGCCCGGCCCGGAGGGGGGAACCCTGCCGCTCCCACGATCCATCTATGCACCGCCGCCGAAAAAGCCGCCTGCCGCCCCCGCCGCCCCTGCGTCCACAGCTGCGCCCTCTGATGCGGCAGCGGCACAGGACAAGTCATCTATCATGACACGCGCCGAATGGGTTGAGAAAATGCAGGCGGCGTCCGATGGGAGAGCGGTAAAGCCATCCCTGCATCTCGCACACTAGAGAATCGCTGATAATATGCAGTCCACTGACGATAGGAGAACCGCTATGATTGATCTGTCCACCCTCTTGCTCACCGCGTTCTATGCGCTCTTTGGCATCCTGCTGATGATCGTCTCCAATACGATCATGGATTTCTTCGTCCCCGGCGATTTCGCCGCTGAGATCAAGCGCGGCAACTGTGCCGTCGCATGGCTCTCCGCCGGCTCCTTCATCGGCATCGGGCAGATCCTGCGCGCCGTGATCCTCTCCCCCTCCTACGATGCTGTCCCGCCCGACTTCGTGCAGGGCGTCTTGCTCAGCATCGTCTACGCGGCGGTCGGCATCGTGTTCTTCGTTCTCGGCTTCTTCATCATCAAGATGTGGCATCGAAAGTACGCGCTCGCCGAGCAGATCATGCGCGGCAACACGGCAGCGGGCATCTTCCTCTTTGGCGTATTCGTCGGGCTCTCCCTCGTCATCAGCGGAGCAGTGCACTAAGGAGCGGACGCATGGAAAATATGGGACGCAAGGCTGCCATCCTCGCTGCTGCCGTCGCGGCCGTTGGCGCTCTTGGGGCAGGGTATTACTATCGTAATGACATTATATATAAAATATGTGACATCGTGCATCCCGAATGGAATGAGGGCGAGGCACGGCTCACGGATGATCTCGACCGCCGCTGCAGCCTCCTCAACAACGGCGACGGCACGGAGACCGTGCTCTACGACAACGATACGGCGGTGACTTTCCGACGCGACGAGGGCGGCGACCTCGTCTGGCTGTACGGCACAGCGAGCATGATCGCCCCTCTGGCGGCAAACTACTTCGCCTTTCACGGATTCTCCTACCCCGGCGGTCACATGGAGCTCGCACAGATGACCTACCGCATCGACGGGGCGCTCACACCGCTGCCCGAGGCCATCCCCGTACGGTCGGGCCGGCATCATCACACGACGGTCATCAATAGCGGCGGCGGTCGCGGAGGAAACAGCGACAACGACAACTATGAGCGGAACAAGAGCCGCCGCATCAAGGACATCAGCAAGCAGTCCGGCTTTGGACGGGCAGGCATCCGCTCCTCCTCGGGAGCATCATGATGCATTCAGCCACCTATATTGATCAGCTCGACCCTGCGATTTTCCCTTTTATTCAATACGCCGACTATCCAGATCGCTACCCCACGCATACAGTGCAGGCGTTCCCGGCATCATTCTATGAGGAGATGCGCATGGCATCGGCAGGGCTGTTCCGCGTCTTCTGCAAGGCCGCCGAGGTGCTCCAGCGTGCACCGAACGACTTCGCACGCGCGATGGATATCCCGCGCGAGATCCTTCCCTATCTGCACACGGTGAACGCCTTTCACCTGCCGACGTGGCTCTCGCGGTTCGACTTCGTCCTCGATGAGGCGCAGCAGCTGCACATGGTGGAGATCAACGCCGATACCCCGTGCTTCGTCATCGAGTCCTTCTACGCGAACGGTGTCGCCGCCGCATACGACGGACGGCGCGACCCGAACGAGGGGGCGGAGGCGCAGCTGCGCGGCTTTCTCACGGAGGTGCACAACCGTCTCTCCTCCCCCCTCGCCGATCTCGGACGGCGCGCGCTCACACGGAGGCCGTTCGTCTTCTCTGCGTTCGACGACTACCCCGAGGATCTCGGGACGACGCTCTACCTCATGCGGCTCATGCAGGAGGGTGTCCCCCACGGCGACATCCGCTTCCTCTCGTTCTATGATCTCGCGATCGACGCGCGCGGCATTCCACTGGACGACAACGCATACGCATCAGCGCTCTATCGTCTGCACCCGATGGAGATTCTCGTGGACGAGCGCACGGAGGACGATGCACCGCTCGGGACAATGTTCCTCGATCTCTACCGCGCAGGCAGTTTTGCCATGATGAATCCGCCCGAGGCGATTCTCCTGCAGAACAAGTCCTTTATGGCGCTCGTCTACGCGCTCGCACGCACGGGGCAGCTCTTGACGCCCGAGGAATGTGCACTGGTGGAGCGTTACCTCACGCCGTCCTATTTCGAGGACGATTTCGATGCGCTGCGGGACGGCACATACATCCGCAAGGAGATCTGGGGACGCGAGGGGAAGAACGTCCGCCTCGTCGAGAAGCGCGGCGGGCGCGAGGAGATGGTCTACGAGCGGCAGCCCGACAGCCCCGAGGAGATCATCTGCCGCGCGAGCAAGAAGGCAATGTATCAGGACTTCGTCCGTCAGCCGCGCTTTACGCATACAGTCGACTCGGGCAGCCTCACGGGCTGTCTGACGCTCTCGTGCTTCATGCTCTTCGGCACGCCGTCCGCCGTGGGCGCACGGTTCTCCCCCGAGGAGATCGCGGGGACGGAGGCTTTCTTCGTCCCATTGGTCATTGCATAGCAAAAGGGGAATAGGCAAATCGCCTATTCCCCTTTTCGATCATCTGTGCTATCATATAGATAACGGCTGATGAGGGTCGGTCTCCCGCAAGGGAGGTGATGTGCGTGACGCTTTACGAAAAGCTATCGCTTGTGCTCGCAGCGGCAACGCTGGTTAGCAGCATCATTTCTATTCTGCTCAATCTTTAGTTGACAGAAAAAAGAACCGCCCGCGGTTCGCAGCGGCTCCTTCTTCAAGTTGAAAAAACACTAGAGGAGAGACCGGCGCAACCACTCATCAGCCGCTCCTTTATGTCTCTATTATAGGTTTCGGCAAAGAAAAAGTCAACCGAGACCTTTTTCTAACGGAACATCTGTATTATATTGATAATAAGTGACTGACGCCCGTAGGTTTTCTCCTGCGAGGGAGGTGATGTGCATGAGTCTGTAGGAAGTACTTTCACTCGTGCTAGCGGCGGCAACGCTCGCAGTCAACATCATTATTCTTGCTTGTAAAATAGACAAGAAAAAAGAACCTTACGTAAGGTAACGAAGGCTCCTTCTTCAAGTACTGAAGATATAGGGAGAGACCGACGTTCCGACGCGTCAGCCACTCTTTTTCTATTTCTATTATATTCTCCCCACAAAATCCTGTCAAGTGCGCTCGCTGTGCCGTCCCACATAGCTCCCCGCGAGAAAGAGGATGAGAGAGGCGGTGATGCCGACAGAGATCGGATGCAGGCCGAGCGGTTTGATCCCGAGTGCCATCGCACCGCAGTAGATGACCGTGCCGCCCGCCATCGCAGCGAGTGCACCCGTGCGGTTGGCCCAGCGCGTAAAGAGCCCGAAGACGAGCACCCAGAAGAACGCCGTCTCAAGGCCCCCGAACGCGAACATATTGATGAGCCAGATGAGCGACGGCGGCGATACCGCCAGGAAAAAGACGATCACACCGAGCACGGCAGTGACCCCCATGGAGAGACGGCGCAGCCGCTCCTCGGGAACGTCCCTGCCGTGCTTCTGTGCGTGGTGGAGGTAGACGTCCTTCACCACGGCGGAGGACGCAACGATGAGTACGCCCGAGATGGTCGAGATGGAGGCGGCGAGCGGCCCGATGATCGCAAAGCCGAGCAGCTCCGGCGGCATGACGTGCGCCATGAGCTGCGGAATCACGCTGTCGACGCCCCCGAGCGCCTTTGCCTCCACGCCGAGCACGCCGCGCCCGAGCACGCCGACGAGGTTGACGGCGATATTCATAAAGGCGATGACCACCGTCCCGATGATCATGGCGCGGTGCATATCACGGCTGCTGCGATAGCTGATGCCGCGCACGACGGACTGCGGCAGGGCGATGGTGAGCGCCCCCACGAGCAGCCACTGCGAGACATAGAGCGAGATGGGCATGCGTCCCTCCGCCGTCGGGGTCAGCATCGCGGGATGCGCCGTGCGCAGATGTTCCAGAATCGCTGCGAACCCGCCGCCCGCCGCGAGGACGTAGTAGAACAGCAGGACGATGCCGAGCATCATCACGATCGCACAGCAGGTGTCGGTGAGGGCAACCGCGCGGAACCCGCCGATCGAGGTGTAGATGACTACCACGATACCAAAGAGCACGAGCCCCAGCTCGTAGGAGTAGCCCGTCACTGCGGCAAAGAGCTGCGCCCCGCCCACGAACTGTGCGACCATCGAGGCGGCGAAAAAGAGCACGATCACGAACGCCGCGACTGCCGCGAGCGCATCCGACCGATAGCGGTGACGGATGATGTCCACGATGGTGACCGCGTGAATCCGCCGGGCAAGCCGCGCGACGCGCGTCCCGAAGATACCGAGCACGAGGAATATCGTCATGGTCTGAATGACCGCCATGTAGATCCAGCCGAAGCCGATCTCATACGCCATGCCGGGACCGCCGACGAAGGAACTGACCGAGCTGTAGGTCGCAACCATCGTCATCGCGAGCACGAAGCCGCCAAGCGACTGCCCGCCGACGAAGTAGTTTGAGAGGAAGCCGCCCGCCGCACTCTGCCGCCGCACATAGAAGCCGAGCGCGAGCATCCCCGCCATAAAGCCGAGGAGCGGGAGAAGTACGAGGAGACTGCTGCTCATCGTCCCACCTCCTCTGTGCGCTCATCGAGGGGCATATCCTCCGCCGTGCGCGCGAGGTACACGGCGAGCACCGTCCCCACAAGCAGCACGCCGATGGACGAGGTGACTGCCCAGAGAGGGAAGCCCGCAACCTGCACATCGACCTCCGCGAGTCCAAATCCCAGCGCCGTCCAGAGTACGCCAAAGAGAATCCCTGCCGCAGCGGTACGCCTCGCCTCACGGGTGATGGCGTCCGCCGCTTTTTTTTCATCCTGCATGATGAACCTCCTATGAAATTCCTGCCGTCAAAGGCGCAGCGCTCTTTGCGGCCAAAACACCGCCTATCCTACCATATCCCGCGCCGCAATGCAACGGGGAGAATCATGGGCAAATCCGCTCGCTATTCCTATTATTTGTCATTATTTTCCGGCTTACTAGAAAAATATGATAAGCTCCTTGCTTTTCACCGCGCTGTGGTATAAAATTTTAATATCTATCAATATATCTCTTAGAAAGGAAGGAGTACGTTGGGAATCAAACAAAAGCTGCTTCTCATGGGAACGCTGATGGCGCTCCTCGTTGTGGCGATCTGCGGGATCGGCTACTACAAGGCGCAGACGGCACTGATGACGAGCATATCCGGCGAGATCGAGGCAAACCTCTCGCAGCAGGCGGCAAAGGTGGACGGCTGGCTCGCGCGGCGCGGGCAGATCGCCGAGAGCACGTGCAGCCTGCTCTCCATGTATGCGGATCGCCCCGAACTCTACGAGCAGAGCATGCTGAGTCTCGCCGCCAGTGACAAGGACGTGCTTGACGTATGCAACGGCACGGAGGACGGACGCTTCATCCGTTGGGCAGAGGGCGATGTCAGTGCGCTCGTCAACCCGCACAAGCGGCAGTGGTACAACGATGCCAAGGCAAAGGGAACACTCTTTTTCACCGAGGCGTATGAGGACATCTCCAATCACCAGATGGTCGTCTCCGCCGCTGCCCCATACAAGGGGGCAGACGGTGCGATCCGCGGCGCAGTCTGCGTCGACATCTCGCTCGCAACCCTTGACACACGCGTCAAGAATCTGAAGTACCACGGCGAGGGGCAGGGCATCATCGTCGAGCCGTCGGGGCTTATCATCGCCTCCAGTGAGGGGATGGCGATGCACAAGGTGGACGAGAATCCCGTCCTGAAGGAGAACTTCCCCGCAATGCTGCAGAACAAAGAGGGGTATTTTGCCACGGAAAAGGACGGCGAGGAGCAGATCATCGCCTATACGACCGTGCCCTCCTCCGGCTGGATCGTCGCCATCGCTGTTCCGGAGAGCGTCGCCTTCGCGCAGCTCACGAGCCTCAAGACGACATACGCCGTACTGAGCCTGCTCGGCATCCTGCTCGTTGCGGGGCTGATCTTCGCCCTCATGCGCTTTTCTGCGACCATCACGGGTGCGACCGCGCGTCTCAAGCACCATGTTGACGCGCTTGCGCAGGGCGACCTGCACCTTTCCGATCTGCCGGTCACCTCACAGGACGAGCTGGGACAGCTCGCGGCGAACTTCAACGCGATGATGAAGAGCATCCGTGATGTCATACGGCAGGTCGCGGGGACGGCAGAGCAGCTTGCCGCCGCCTCCGAGCAGCTGACGGCGGGGGCGCACCAGATGGCAGAGTCCGCCACGGAGATCGCGGGCACCGTTGCCAATGTCGCCGAGGGCACAGACGCGCAGCTGGAAAGCCTCGCGGGTGCCAAAAAGAACATCGGTATCGTCTCGGGCGACATCGAGCGCGTCACGGGGAAGGCAGAACGCGTCGCCGAAAACTCCGCCGAGACGTCGGATGCCGCACAGCGCGGCGAATCCCTTATGAACGAGGCAATGACGAAGATGACGGGCATTGAGCAGAGTGTCCTGCGCTCCGCCGAGGTCGTCGAGAAGCTTGGCGAGAGCTCCAAGCAGATCGGCGAAATCGTCGAGACCATCTCCGCCATCGCCGAGCAGACGAACCTCCTCGCCCTCAACGCCGCCATTGAGGCGGCACGCGCGGGCGAGACGGGACGCGGCTTTGCCGTTGTCGCCGAGGAGGTTCGCAAGCTCGCCGAGCAGTCGCGTGAGGCAGCCGACCAGATCAAGGAGCGCATCGAGAGCGTACAGACCGACACCGCACACGCAGTCGCCGCCATGCAGAGCGGCACGAGCGAGGTGCAGGCAGGGACGGATGCCATTCGCGCGGTCGGCACGCAGTTCGAGAGCATCATGCGCATGGTCGACGAGATCAAGGAGCAGATGGCGGACATCAATAAATCCATGCAGACCGTTGCGCGCGGCACGGAGCTGATCGTGCAGTCCGCGACCACCGTCAACGAGATCACGGAGAAGACGGCAGACCACATGCAGAGCATCTCCTCCGCGTCGCAGTCGCAGTCCGCGTCGAGCGAGGAGATCGCCTCGGCGTCGCAGTCGCTTGCCATGCTCGCGACCGATCTGCAGAACACCACGAACAAGTTCAAACTCTGACCGCCGCCGGCGAACACAGACAGGGGCTTCCGCATGAAGATGGAAACGTCTTCGTATGGAAGCCCCTTTTTATTACCGTTGAAATCCAGCAGAAGGCTTGCTTAAATTTAGAAAATACTATATGATACGACTTGTATCTATGCACGGCTGCATACATGGTATGCGCGCAAAAGTAGCGGGGAGGAAACCAAATTGGGTATCAAACAGAAGCTCATGCTGATGGGCATACTGATGGCGGCACTCGTCGTTGCCATCTGTGGCATTGGCTACTACAAGGCACAGGATGCGCTCACGGAGAGCACCTCGGGTGAGATCGAGGCGATTCTCGACGCAGAGGCAAAGGATCTCAACACATGGCTTGCACAGAAGGAGCAGCAGGCGGTGAGCACCGCGAACCTCCTTGCAGCGTACGACGGCAATCCCGTCGCGATGGATCGCGAGATGGTGAGCCTTGCCTCCAACGATCATGACGTTCTCGACCTCGCCTATGGTGCGGAGGACGGACGCTTCATCAGTTGGAACGACGGGGATATCTCCGCTACCGATCCGCGTGGGCGTGACTGGTACAAAGACGCGAAGGCGGCGGGCAAGCCGATCTTCACCGAGGTCTATCAGGATGCCATCTCGAAGAAGATGGTTGTCTCCGTCGGCGTTCCCTATAACGGCAAAAACGGTGCGTTCGCGGGCGCGGTCTGCTCCGACATCACACTCGACACACTGGGGGAGCGTGTCAAGGAGCTGAAGTATCACGGCGAGGGCGAGGGCATCATCATTGACCCGAGCGGGCTCATCATCGCGTCCAGTGAGGGGATGGCGATGCACAAGGCGGACGAGAACCCCGTCCTCAAGGAAAATCTGTCCAAGATGCGCGAGAAAAAGAATGGCTACTTTGCCACGGAGAAGGACGGTGAGGAGCAGATCATCGCCTACGCGACCATTCCCTCCTCCGGTTGGATCGTCGCCATCGCCGTGCCCGAGCGCGTCGCGTTTGTACAGCTTTCGAGCCTCAAGACGACCTACGCCGTCCTGAGCGTCCTCGGGATCCTCCTCGTCGTGGGGATCATCCTTGCGCTCCTGCGCTTTGCCGTAACGATCACGGGCGCGACCGAGCGTCTCATGCACCATGTCAGTGCGCTCGCCAAGGGCGACCTCACGCAGTCCGATCTGCCGGTCACCTCACAGGACGAGCTTGGACAGCTTGCGGCGAACTTCAACGCGATGATGAAGAACATCCGCGATGTCATACGGCAGGTCGCGGGAACGGCGGAGCAGCTTGCCGCCGCCTCCGAGCAGCTGACGGCGGGGGCGCACCAGATGGCAGAGTCCGCCACGGAGATCGCAGGTACCGTTGCCAATGTCGCCGAGGGCACGGACGCGCAGCTGGAAAGCCTCGCGGGAGCGAAGAAGAACATCGGCATCGTTTCGGGCGATATCGAGCAGGTTACGGGGAAGGCGGCGCACATCGCCGAAAGCTCCGCCGAGACGGCGGATGCCGCACAGCGCGGCGAATCCCTCATGAATGAGGCAATGACGAAGATGACGGGCATCGAGCAGAGCGTCCTGCGCTCCTCCGAGGTCGTCGAGAAGCTCGGCGAGAGCTCCAAGCAGATCGGCGAGATCGTCGAGACCATCTCCGCCATCGCCGAGCAGACGAACCTCCTCGCCCTCAACGCCGCCATTGAGGCGGCACGCGCGGGCGAGACAGGACGCGGCTTTGCCGTCGTCGCCGAGGAGGTTCGAAAGCTCGCCGAGCAGTCGCGCGAGGCGACCGACGAGATCAAGGAGCGCATCGCCAGTGTCCAGCATGACACGGCACAGGCGGTCAGTGCCATGCAGAGCGGTACCGGTGAGGTACAGGCAGGCGCGGCAGCCATTCACGAGGTCGGTGCGCAGTTCAAGGACATCCTGCGCATGGTCGACGAGATCAAGGAGCAGATGGCGGACATCAACAAATCCATGCAGACCGTCAAGAGCGGCACGGAGCTGATCGTGCAGTCCGCGACCATGGTCAACGAGATCACGGAGAAGACGGCGGATCACATGCAGAACATCTCCTCCGCGTCGCAGTCGCAGTCCGCGTCGAGCGAGGAGATCGCCTCGGCATCGCAGTCCCTCGCGACACTCGCCACCGACCTCCAGAATACGACGCAGAAGTTTAGATTCTAAATCCCACATGAAACAGGGGCTGTTGCACGAAGCTGCAAACTTCGTGCAACAGCCCTCTTTTCGTAAGAAACAATTGCTTTTCACTGGATTCACGGTATAATAACCACAGAACGACACCAGACAAACGGCGGTGTCTTTCCCCCGAAAGGGGGTGAGCAATAATGAGCGAGATTGGCGCGATCTTATTTCTTGTCGTGGCAACAGGCTACATTCTTGCGATAAACAAAAAGAAATAACCGCCCCTGCTTTGACCGGTGGAGCGGTTAGAAAAAGATAACCTATGATACTGGAAAAACACCGCCTGGGGCGTTCTTTCTATTGTTATTATAACAGACCCCGCACCTGCACGCAAGACAAATCTCACCGCAGAAAGGAAGCCCTATGACGGATATCATCGACCTGCACACCCACACCGTCGCGAGCATGCACGCATACAGCACCATCCGCGAGATGGCTGCAGCAGCAAAGGAGAAGGGGCTCGCCCTCCTCGGCATCTCCGATCACGCCCCCGCCATGCCCGGGACGTTCCATGAGATCTACTTTCACAACTTCAAGGTGATCGGTCACGCCTCGTACGGCGTCGAGATCATGATGGGCGCAGAGCTGAACGTCATGGATGAGACGGGGCGCGTCGATCTCCCCGAAAAGGTATTGAAAAAGCTTCACTACGGCATTGCGAGCCTGCATGATCTCGTGATCGCCCCTGGCAGCACGGCAGAGAATACGGCGGCGCTCGTCGGCGCAATGAAAAATCCCTACGTCAACATCATCGGTCACCCCGATAATCCCGCCTACCCTGTTGACTTTGACGCATTGGCGCGTGCTGCCGCAGCGGAGCACGTCCTCATCGAGATGAACAATTCCTCCCACGACCCGCATGGCAGCCGCCCCGGCAGTGACCGCCTCGCACGCGATCTGCTTGCCGCCTGTCGCCGTCACGGTGCACATATCCTCCTCGGGAGTGATGCGCACATCGACGCAGACGTCGGGGAGCACGGCTATACACACGCCATTCTCGATGAGATCGGATTCCCCACAGAGCTTGCGCTCAACGATGATCCCGCACGGCTGAAGGCATGGCTGATGGAGCGCCGTGCAAAAAATGGCGTGCAGGGCTTAAATTATTTTTCTTAATTGTTTCGATTTTATTGTAATTTATTTGTATTTATCGTTATTTATTGTTTTCATGGATAATGCACGCTTCCGCAGCAAAAAGCACCGACCAAGAATCTCTTGATCGGTGCTTTTTCGTCGCCTCTTACTCCTCGCTCTCCCCCCACGAGGTATCCGTGAAGAGATTGAGCGACTCTCCGGGCAGGGCGCGCTGCGCGGAAATCTCGAACGGAATCTTCTGCGTGCGCACGCACGCAATAGCGAACATATTGATCGCTGTCGACATATTCATCCCGACCGCACCGCAGAACTGCTCAAAGCTCTTTTTGAGCTCGGCATCCATGCGGATACTAATGCTGGTCTGTGCCATGTATGCCATCCCCTTTACAAGTTCACACTTTCTTCTAAGAATATCATATTTCGTGCGCCGTTGCAATAGGGAGAGCCGCACAGGCACGCAGTTTTCGCAGGAGATTTGCCTTGCTCTTGGAGAGTGCGCCCGCGCTCGTGCCAAGGAGCACCGCGATACGGCGCAGGGTGAGGTCGCGAAAGTAGTGGAGATCGAGCACCTCCTTCTCTCGCGCCGTGAGGCGGTGCATCGCGCGCGTGAGGATATCCTCGGCGAGGAGCCGCTCCTCCGCCCGCTCCATCGGACGGTCGGCGGCACACCCCCGCCACAGTTCCTGACCGTCCGCTTCCTCCGGCGGTGCACAGGTGCGCGCCCGCCGCCGCAGCTCACGGCGGAACTCCGCGATGAGCGCATGGTGGACGCGCGCCTTGACAAAGCCCGCAAACGGGACCCCCTGCTGTGCGTCGTAGTCATGTAGCGCCTCGAGAAAGGCGAGCGCCGCGACGTTCTCCGCCTCTGCCGCGAGTGATGTCCCGCGCAGATACGGCGCATACGCCTCCGCAACGATCAGCCCGCGGTAGCGCGCCGTCATCTCCGCCATGGCGCCCGCCTCACCGCGCACGGCGCGCATGATGACAGCGTCTTCCTCCGCCTTCGTTAGGGGCGCGTACCTTTGTTTTCCATCGAATACCATTTGATACTCCTCCTTCAAACATTTGTTTCGTTATCTGGAGTATATCAGCTCGATGAACGCCCTGCAAAAGCATCATCCCTGTGATGGCAGAAAAAAACCGCAGATTTCTCTGCGGCAGATATTTTTTCGATGGGTTTTTTCGCCCATGCAGCATACGCAAAATTTTCTTACGGCAGTTCAGGCGCCGCGAGCGACGCAAGGGATGCACTGATGACGTTCTCGTCGACCTGCTGGATGCAGGAGATGATGTAGTCACGGTTCTCCATGTGGAACGGGATGAGGTGGTGCAGCCGCAGGACGCGCGTGCCATCGGGCAGGCGCTTGTGCAGGAGGATCGTACTCTCCGCATCCGCGTGGAGGAGGAGGCTCTGCAGATGCGCTGTGCTGTAAAAGCGCTGATAGAGCGGCAGCTCGGCGGGGAGCACCATCGCCTTGCCGTAGCGGTCGAGCAACTCCTCAAATGGATCAAATTTGTTGAGATAGCTCGGCTCGGTGACGGAGCAGTACACCTGCGTAAGCCGACGCCGATTGAGGTCGAGAAGGTCGACGCGGTCGTAGAGCTCGATGATCTGGTTCATCGCCTCCTGTGTGGAGCCTGCCTCGGCACTGAAGCGCGAGATATTCACAGTCGCCATAAGGAAGACGGCGCGCGTGTCGTCCGCGTCGCGTGCGATGAGCCGCAGGCGGACACTGTTAAAGGAGTTGCGCGTGACGAAATCCGTATAGACCTCGCGCTCCGTGCGGTCCGCCTCCTCGATCATGCGCGCGATCATGCGCCGGTTCTGCTCGAGGCGGCGCTCGTAGTGCGGTGTGTCGACACTCCCATCGTCGAGCTCGATGCTCTTCATGAACAGGCGGAACATGTGGTTCTGATAGAGGTACTTGAACGAGCCGTCGCAGTCCTCGAGAATGGCGAGCGCGAGCGAGTCGCCGATCTCAGGAGAGCCACGCCGCTCAAGCGGTGTGTTCGAGAGCACGTTGATTGCGCCGACGCGTGCGTAGTAGCTGCCGAGACGGAACGGCTCCACCTTGACCCGCGCCGTGGGTCCATGGCAGTAGGCAATCGCCTCCGCAAACGGAATCGGCGGGCTGAAGAGATAGCCCTGCACCTTTTCGCAGCCGATTTCCCGTAGGAACTCGAACTGCGCCTCGGTCTCGACGCCCTCGGCGAGCGTGTGCATCCCGAGCTCCTTTGCCATGTTGACGATGGAGCGGATGACAATCGCCGACTTCGGATTGGTCTCGAAGGAGCGCAGGAAGTTCATGTCGATCTTGAGCACGTCAAAGACATAGTCCTTGATGTTGTTCAATGAGGAGTAGCCGCTGCCGAAGTCATCCATCCAGACCTCGTAGCCCAGCGCACGGAAGCGCGCAATCTCGCCCTGCAGGAACGTCTCATCGTCGCCCTGCACGCCCTCCGTGACCTCGATGTTGAGCATCTGCCGTGCCACGCCATGGCGCAGGCGGACATCCTCGACCGCCTGCACCATATCCATCAGGCGAAAATCCGCCCGAGAGAGGTTCACCGAGACACGCAGAAGACTCCAATCCGGTATATCACGCTGAATCTGTACGATGGACGCACAGACCTGATCAATGATGCAGAGGTCAAGCTGCGGCGAGAGATGCGCGTCCTCCAGCACAGGGACGAACACGCCCGGCGAGATGACACCGTAGACGGGATCATGCCAGCGCGCGAGTGCCTCGAATCCGCAGATCTCACGCGTCATCGTACGGATCTCGGGCTGGTAGTAGACCATGATGTGCCCGCCCATAATTGCCTTGGAAAAATTGCGGACGATGTAGCTGCGGAAGTTGAGCTCCTCCTCCATCGAGGGGTCGAACACCGCCCACACGAGATCATAGGTGTTCTTGATGGTGTTGCAGGCGATCTTGGCGCGATCCACGATGCGCGCGACATCCGTCACATCTGCATCGGGGCGGTAGATGCCCGCCTTTAGCTCGAGCGGAAGATGCGTATCGTAGATGCGGACGTGATCGTGGATGAACTGCACCTGTCGATCCGGCTGCTCGATCGGCGTCGCCACGACGAAGTGATCGTCATTGAACCGTGAGAGCAGATCCCCCGGAAACGTCTCCCGCAGGAGATCCGCGATATAGCGCAGGAAACGGTTGCCCTGCTGAAAGCTGTAGCGCTGGTTAAAGCTCTTAAAATTTTCAATATCAAAATAAATGAACGTAAGCGGCCGCGTCATCGGATCCTGCAGATGGAGCGATGCGTGTCGCATGAACTGCATCATATTGAGAAGGCCGGTCACAGGGCAGGCCTCTTTTTTACTATAGTTTTCCAGTAATGTTGTCCCCATACTCCCCTCACCTACCCCTCTAAGGAATCACGGTCACCCCCACGTCGTCTTTCCCCATTTTCTGTGCAGCAGTCGCTGCCCGGCTGCGGCGATATTCCCGGTATGATGCCACAGCCGAACGGGAAAGTCTGGATCTGTGATTTCTCAGAGCGAGATACGCGCGAATTCCTCGAGCATGTCACGCAGGCTCATGCCGCTCGTGCCGCTGAGCACGCCCGAGCGCTCCCCCGGAGCCTGCTTCATCTTGGCGACGATGGCGTCAAAGAGATCGTCCTCGATCGAGCCCGGCACCAGCTGCTCCCAGTTTGCGGCATCGTACGGGCGCTCCTTGACAGCGTTCTCGGGGCGACCCGTCACCTCGAGCTCTGAGATGAACATGATCTCGCGCCGCTCGGGGCTGATGTAGTAGTGCTCCAAAAAATACTTGTTCGGGCGCACCTTGCCATCCTCGGCAACGGGGCCGCCCGTCGTGTTTTCCACGAGACGCACCCACGCCTCGATCATGCGCTCCCTGCCGCTGTTCGGACGCAGCACCCAACGTGAGTTTTTGGAGTCCAGATAGTAGGTAAAGCCGTTGTCCACAAAAAGGGTCTTGTATCGCGCCTTCTTCTCGCGTTTTTCCTCTTCTTTCTTCGCGTCACGCGCCGCCTTCTGCGCCGCCTTGGCGTCCGCTGCGGAGCGCTTCGCCGCGAGGCGCGCAGACAGCCCCATCGGCGCATTCGCCGTCTCTGCCGTCGCCGTGCCCTGCGCCTGCGCCGCCACAGCCTGTGCCTCCTCTGGCGCGGCGGCACTCACGCCGCTGCCGACGGCAAACGCCATCAGCGTCCCGAGCGCGATTCCCTTCCAATATTTCGTCATTCGTCGTCCCGCCCTTCCTGTCATCATTCATCATCGTGTCCGCCGTGCCCGTCCCCACGGGCAGCGTACATGGTGCATCAGCTTATTTATGTCATTCTAATTATTTTCGACACGAACTGCATAAACCCTTTATAAAAAAGGCAGGATTTTTTAGGGAAGCACTGATAAATTCAGCACCGCCATCTTAGAGCATCTTTTTTGCCCGCTCAATGCCTGCAAATCCTCCACATAGCTTTGGCTATGCGTCCGGTTTGCCTCCTCAATCGGACGAAAAAATCTACGCCAATCTGACGGACTTCATTTTATCAGCGATTCCCTAGAAGTACGGGTATTTTATCACACCTCAATATAAAAAGATACTGCTGCACGATATTTTCCAACTTCGTACAGCAGTCACACTATAAAATTGGTCGGCGCGTCGGTGCTCCTCCACCGCGCGGATAGGCGGCGGGCGTCTGCCGCTCCTTGGTCACCGTGAGAATCACGCGCACATCGTCGAGCCCCGGCAGATGCACGGGACGCGCCATAACGCGGCCGCCGCCGAGCACCTCCGCCGCGCGCCGCGCCTCCTTTTGCTCCGCGGCATAGGCGCGCCCCTTCAGCGCGAGCAGGGTGCCGCCGACGCGCACGAACGGCAGCGTATACTCGAGGAGAACGGGCAGCCGTGCCACGGCGCGGCTCACCGCGATATCGTACGCCGCACGGTGCTCCGCCGTATGTGCCGCCTCCTCCGCGCGCGCGTGGATGCAGCGCACATTCTGGAGCCCCATCGCCGCCGTCACCTCCGTGAGAAAGCGCACGCGCTTGTTGAGCGAGTCGAGGAGCGTCACCGTGAGATGCGGCGCATAGACCGCGAGCGGGATGCCGGGGAGTCCCGCACCTGTCCCCACATCGATCAGCGTCCGTGCCCCATCAAAGCGTGCGGCGTCGTACGCCGTCAGGCTGTCGATGATATGCTTGACCGCGACATCCTCGGGCGCGGTGAGTGCCGTGAGATTCATGCGCGTATTCCAGTCGAGGAGCATTTCATGGTAGACCGAAAACTGCCCAATCTGCTCCGCCGTCAGCGGGATGCCCGCCTCGGCCACGCGCGCCGCCAGGATCTCCTCAAACGCTGTCATACTGCCCCCTTTCTGCTCTCAGCCGCGAATCAGCAGCACCGACACATCGTTCACATTCGTCCCCGTCGGTCCCGTCACAATCAGCCCGCCCACATCGTTCAGCGCGGGATAGGCATCGTTCTCCGCGAGCGCCTCCGCCGCACTCCGCCGCTCCCGCGCGAGTGCCGCCGCCGTGCCGCCGTCCACGTAGCCGCCCGCTGCATCCGTCGGGCCGTCCGTCCCGTCACTCCCGACGCTGAACACCGCCACGTTCGGGATGCCGGCAATACCGTCCGCCGCCGCGAGCGCGATCTCCTGATTGCGGCCGCCGCGCCCCATGCCCTTCAGCTGTACCACCGTCTCACCGCCCGCGATATAGGCAAACGAGCCCGCGTGCGCGTGCGTACGGGCAATCGCCGCGAGGAAGCGCCCCGCCTCACGCGCCTCACAGTCGAGCTGATCGGTCAGGAGGATGGGGGTATAGCCGCGCCGCTCGGCCGCCTCGGCCGCCGCCGCGCACAGCTCGCGCACGCTGCCCGTGATGTGCGTCGTCACATTCGGCAGCTCCGACGGCAGCGGCGTATCGAGCAGCTTTGTTGCAGCATCAGATAGACGGATGCCATACTTCTTCACGACAGCGTGTGCATCCTCTGCCGTCGATGTATCGGGATATGCGGGGCCCGATGCGATCATATCGAGCGGATCGCCGAGAATGTCGCTCAGTACAATCGTAAAGACCTGTGCGGGCGCACAGTGCTCTGCAAACCGCCCGCCCTTCACGGCACTCATCCGCTTGCGCAGCGTATTCACCGCCACGATGTCCGCGCCCGAGGCGAGCAGCTGCTCCGTCAGATCCTTCAGCTCCTCCGCCGGGATCAGCGGCTTTTCAAAGAGCGCACTCCCGCCGCCCGAGAGGAGGAAGAGCACCGTATCCTCCGCCGTGAGCCCCTCGGTCAGGTCAAGCGCCTCCTGCGTTGCCGCAAACGAATTCGCATCCGGCACGGGATGTCCCGCCTCATGACAGGCAATGTTTGGTATATCGCCCTTGACATGTCCATACTTTGTAATGACAATACCGCGGTCAATACGACTGCCAAGCTCATCCGATGCCGCATGCGCCATCTGCCACGCCGCCTTGCCGACCGCGACCAGCACAATGCGCCCCGTGCCAAATGTATGCCCGCGCAGAGCCTTCTCCACCGCCGCATCCGGCAAAATCGCCGCCAATGATTCCTGTATGATGCCATCCGCATCGCTGCGCAGATTCATAATCATCGCTCCTTTTCTTCTTTTTTCTATTATATCACACGGTTCAAGAGGTGCCCTGCCTCTTGTCAATCAGCGGATCAGCTGTTATAATATAGACAAAAGGAACGCCTCAGGCGGCACCTTTCCGAATTGGTTTCAGTTAAACATGAAGAATAACCGCTCCACTTCTCAGGGCAGGGCGGTTATTTCTTTTGGGTTATCGCGAGAATGTAGCCTGTTGCCACGACGAGAAACACAATCGCGCCAATCTCAGACATTTCGCTCACCCCCTCTCGGGGGAAAAATGCCGCCGCGAGATAACTCTCGCCCAAGGACGTTCCTCATTCATTATAGTGGACGCCCACACGAAAAGTCAAACATATTATCGAAAAGCCTGTTTGGAGAACGCTCCTCCAAACAGGCTTTTATCATCGGAACACTCTCAGTTCACGACGTTCTCGGGCTTCCCTTCGATAAACGACCTCACATTGTCCGCCGTCGTCTGCATAATGCGCTCACGCGCCTCCTTCGTCGCCCACGAGATATGCGGCGTGATGATGCAGTTCGGCGCATGGAGGAGCGGGTTGTCCGCCTTGATCGGCTCGGTCGATACCACATCGAGCGCAGCATACGCGACCTTGCCTCTCGCGAGCGCCGCTGCGAGATCCGCCTCGACGATGAGCTGCCCGCGCCCGTTGTTGACGAGGATGACGCCGTCCTTCATCTTCGCGATACGGTCCGCGTTGATGAGTGCCTCCGTCTCCGGCGTGAGCGGGCAATGGAGAAAGATAAAGTCCGCTTCGCGCAGCAGCGTATCGAGCGGCACATAGTCCGCGAGCGCTCGTCCCTCCGCGCGCTCCGTGCGGCTGTAGGCGAGCACGCGGACGTTCATCGCGCGCAGGATGCGTGCGACGGCCTGACCGATGCGCCCAAATCCAACGATGCCCGCCGTCTTGCCGCTGACCTCGATCAGCGGACGCTGCCAATAGCAGAAGTCGATGCTCCGCGTCCAGTCCCCCGCATGCACGGAGTGATCGTGAAGTCCGACCTGCGAGCACGCCTCGAGGAGGAGCGCTATCGCATACTGCGCCACATTGTCCGTACCATAGACGGGCACATTCATGACAGGAATATTCTTCTTGCGTGCATACGCCGTGTCCACGACATTGTAGCCCGTCGCAAGCACAGCAATCGCCTTGAGGTTTGGACAGGCGTCGATGACCGCGCGTGTGAGCGGGGTCTTGTTCGTCACGGCGATCTCCGCATCACCGATGCGCTCCGCGATCAGCGGCGTCTCCGTGAGCGCCGTGCGGTCATAGACCGTCACCGCCCCCAGCGCCTCCAGCGGCGCCCAGCTGATGTCCCCCGGGTTCTCTGCATATCCGTCGAGCACAACAATCTTCATGACATTTCCTCCTCGACTGTCCTCCGAATCAATCCTTTTATCGCTTTTTCTATTTTACACGAATTTTCTCTCATGGGGAAGAAAATATTTGATTGACAATCGTCCGCCTTCCGTCTATCATCGTGACGACTTAGGGATTCACTGATGCGTTCAGCACCAATCCAAGAGACTTCATTTTATCAGCAATTCCTCAGGGAATCTCGGAGGATATAGGCCACACGTTCATGCCTCGGCATTTCACAACAGGAGGAAACGATGACGCGCGAACCACCAAAACACGGCGAGATCTGGCGCCACTTCAAAGGGAAGCTCTACCGCATTGAGACTGTGGCTGAGCACACGGAAACGGGCGAAATGCTCGTCATCTATCAGGCACTCTACGGGACATACGGCATCTACGCGCGCCCGCTCGCGATGTTCCTGAGCGAGGTGGACCGCATGAAATACCCCGGTGCCGCACAGAGGTATCGGTTTGAGCGAATCAATACGGCACACGACACATAACGCCGTGTGTATTTTACCCGCGCCCGACAGCAGGTATGCGCCACTTTATCGCGAATTACACCAAATCATACAGATACGAGCATGACAGGAATCATGCCAAGGAAGAACTGAACTGATTGAGAATGGAGAAAAATCTATGGATCAGGCAACACTGACGCTCATCGTCCTCGCCGCTGCGGCGGTGCTCTTTGCGACCGAGGTCATTCCGCTCGCCGTCACAGCGATGAGTGCGGCAATCGTCCTCGGGCTCCTCGGTGTGCTGACGCCGACACAAGTCTTTGCCGGGCTGTCGAACCCCACCGTCGTCCTCTTTGCGGGCATGTTCATCATCGGTGCAGCGATGTTCCAGACGGGACTCGCACAGCAGATCGGCATCGCCGTCGTCAGGCGCTCGGGCACAAACGAGCGCGCGCTGATGGCCGCCCTCATGCTCATCACAATCATCCTCTCGTCGGTCTCCTCGAACACGGCGACCGTCGCGTGTCTGATGCCCGTCGTCATCCAGATCTGCCGCACGGCACAGATCCCCGTCTCGCCGCAGCTTATGGCGCTCGCCATCGCCGCGAACGTCGGCGGCACGATCACGATGATCGGCACACCGCCGAATATCCTCATGAGTGCGACCCTTGAGACGGCGCATCTGCGCCCCTTTGGCTTCTTCGAATTCGCATGGATCGGCATCCCGCTCTCCCTCACGGGCATGATCTACATGCTCACGATCGGCCGCCATCTCTGTCCGCGTCACCTCGCACTGGAGAGTGCCTCCGAGGAGTCGGAGGAGGAGAAAAGCGATCCGCGCAAAATGGTCATCTGCGCCATCATCCTCATCGCCGTCGTCCTCGCCATGGTACTCGAAAAGAGCATCGGCGTCGACATGGAGACCATCGCCATCATCGGCGCACTCGCCTGTGTCCTGACGGGCTGCCTGACAGAAAAACAGGCGTATCGCGGCATCGACTGGACAACGATCTTCCTCTTTGCGGGGATGCTCCCGCTCGCCAATGCCATGGAGAGCAGCGGCGCGGGGCAGCTCATCGCGAATGTTGTCGTCGGGCTCATGGGCGATGCCCCCTCGCCGATGCTCATCATCACGGCGATGTTCATCCTCTCGTGCGGGCTGACCCAGTTCATGTCCAACACGGCGGCGGCGGCACTCCTCGCCCCCATCGCCATCTCCATCGCGCAGACCATCGGCGCGGAGCCGTACCCGATCGTTATGGCCATCGGCATCGCCGCCTCCTGCGCGTTCACCACACCGGTCGCGACCCCGCCGAACACGCTCGTCCTTGCCGCGGGACAGTTCCGCTTCATGGACTACGTCAAAATCGGCCTCCCGCTCGTCCTCCTCTCCCTCATCGTCTGCGTCGTCATCATCCCCCTCGTCTGGCCGTTCTGACACGCCAAAATTGCATAGAAAAAGCTGCCGCACGAAGTATCTCCTCGTGCAGCAGCTTTTTCTATGTTCCTCTATTCATCCTTCAACAGGCGCAATTCCTTAAAAATCTAGAACGAATATGTTGTACCAAAGGTGTAGGTTCTCTCGTTTGCCGCTTCACCTGCATAGTATTTGCGGTTAAAGAGGTTCTCAATGCCGAACTGCATTTTAACGTTCTCATTGAGCTTGTAATTGAGATACAAATTGGTTACGAAGTAACTGTCTTCCGAGCCATACTCTCCCGTAACGCTGTCCGCGCCCTGACGCGCGGCAATGTACTGGGCATCGAGTACGCCGTTAAATTTATTACGATTATATTCGATACCAAACCGCATCATGTGTTTTGGCAGATCCCAGTCACGCTCGGTCTTGCCGCCACTCGTATACTCACCGGACTCAAAGGTATAGTTAAAATACGCACGCCAGTCACGATGAAAACGGTGTTTCAGTTCAAACTCCGCCCCCTTGACCATCGCTTCGTTCAGATTATAGTAGGCACGCACGTTATTCCTCTTTGCAATCGCAATCTTGTCCTCCGTGTCCACGCGGAACAGCGTCAGTCCATAGGAGGTATTCCTACCGATCTTCTGCTTGACTCCCAGCTCAAGTGTACGGGAGATCTCCGGGGTCAGATCCGGGTTCGCCTGGATAGAGCTCGCACTGTTTCCCGCACGGCGATAGAGCCGATAGATCGACGGGGGATTAAAGGATTTTCCATAGCTTACATAGAGCATTGTATCCTTTTGCGGCTCATAGCTAACGGCAAACTTCGGACTCCACGCATGGAACGATGTGTCCTCGTAGTCCCTGCGTGCGGCTCTAATGTAGGAGTACCCGTCCTTCTTGTCGAAGCGGTCATAGCGTATACCGAGCTGAAGTTTCCAGCGTGCATCCAGTGCCAGCTCATCCTGCAAAAAGAGTGCCGACGACATCACAGAACCGCCGCTCTGCTGATACGGTGCGCCATAGGTCGAGCCCCAATCCTTCCAATGGAGGAGATCGAATCTGCGATAGCGCATTTTATCCTTCATCCACGAGAATCCGGCAAGCAGTGTATTGTTGCCAAGCGTCCACTTTTTCTGCAGATCCGCATTATAGTTCTTGGCCGGATACTCCGCACGGTCGCCGGCACCCGTCCAGTCAATATCCGTTGCTCCATCAGCACTGGAGTATCCATCCTTCCAAGTATTGCTGTAGCCAATTCCTGCCTTGAAACCGTTCTTTGTATCCTCATAGCGCAGTTTGTGAATATCCTGCTCCCGCTGGCCATAGTAGCCAAGAAAATCACCGGGCGAAGCACTGATATAGTTTCCGTTTGGCAGAAGGACAGTGCCTGAGAAAACAGGGAGCCCGGCGGCATCCCTGAAATAGGTGATGGGATCATGATAGGAGTACTGATACGAGGCATGCAGATAGGTGTAGCCAAGTGAGCGGTTCTTGTCAAACGCATAGTTCAGATCGACGAAGGTATTCTCACTGTCCTTCTTCTTTGCCCCACGGCTGCCTATAATATAGTCGCCATCAGACAGCCTCCTGAAGGAGCCGGTCGCATCGGGCGTATAACTTCCACTGTCTTCCTCCGCCGTTACGGCATGACCGACCCACCCGTCCGACGTACGCTTCTCATAGCCGACGCGGAAGGAAATATTCTTATCACCACCTGTGACCTGAAGTCCGCGCTGCCATGTATTGTTGCTGCCTCTCTGAAGATCGACCTGTCCATGGATCTGAGGTTTTGTCGCCTCTGATGCAGTCGGCTTCTTCGTGATGATATTGATGATGCCCGCGACGGCATGTCCACCATAGAGCGACGATCCGGCGCCACGAACGATCTCAATGCGATCAATATTGGTCAGTGGGATGGAGTCCCAATTGACACCTCCGTCAAAGGCAGTGTTCAGCATCTGCCCATTATACATGACGAGGATATCTGCGCCCGAAAATCCGCGTAGCATGACACCATCCTTGACTTCGGCTGTTGGTGCAACGTAAATGCCCGCCTCACGTGTCAGGGCATCGCGCAGACTAAACGCATGCCTTTTTTCAAGATCCTTCGCGGTGATGACCGTCACGTTAGCAGGGATTTTCATGCGTGGCTCTGCGATACGAGTCGCCGTCACAACGGTTTCGCCAAGGGTATGTTCATCTGGTGATGCGTGCACGTCCGCCGCGCCCTCCTGCGCCGCTGCCGGCACCGTCCATGCTGCGCTCAGTGTCGCCAATGCGACCGCAAGTGCCAAATTCCGTCGTGTCATTTCCATTCCCCCAAAATCACACAGATGACCGTGTACGCCCGCAAAAAAAGCCTGCCGTCCTGTCCATCGCAGGATGCAGTGGCGCGCGCCATGAGCGCACCGGCGTACGAGATTCGGTAGGTCTTCCGGCTCTGCTTCATCGTTGCCCTGCCTTCCCGGTTTCCCAGTGACATCATAGGGCATCCTCAGCATTACGGCGGCGGGACCGCATCGGCATTGCACCGATTTCCCTGTTACGCCCCGAGGGGCACCGAACCTGCTTATTTATATTTGCTATCGTAGTATACCGTAGGCATATCGCAGTGTCAATTACTTTTCACAGATTTCATTCGCGTACGCCGCGATCCCGTCCAGCCTCGTCAGGTGCACGGTTCAGCGTTCGATCTGCTGCGGATTCATTCGCACATACACAGGCTTTTCACGCTTTTCGCAATATGATATAATGAGAATCAAATTATATGATGCATCGCTGAACAGGAGGGTACTGCATGGCTGACCGCATTATTGCGCAGGCGGATCTTTCCGGGATATGGAACTGTCTGCGGGAGCTCGGTGAGTACATCGACACAACCAATTCCAACGTCATCACCGTCGGCAAGAATGTCGACGCGCTGCAGCAGGATTTCGATGCGCTGACGGCGGATTTCCACGCCTTCGTGCAGGCGCACCGCCTCACCGCGCGCGCCCAGCTCGCGGAGACTCGTCTCGTCAAGCTGCGGCAGGAGCTCGAGCAAAAGTACGGGCACTACGCCGAGATCCGACGCACGACGAAGGGCATCCTGCAGGCGAACGATCTCGCCATCGTGCGGCAGGAGACGGTGCGTGCGGCGGGCGAGGAGCTGATGCTGCGCGCACCCGAGTACTGGCTCGCGCCCGCGCTTGTCGCCCTCTCCGCCTGGATCAGCGACCACGAGGAGATCGCCGTGCGCGCGCTCCGCGAGGCACTGCGCCGTGACGAGGAGAAGACGGCGCTCTTCTTTGCCCTCGTCTGCCGCCGTGCGGGACGCGGTGCCCCTGCCCTGCACTGGGCGCAGCACTATCTCATGCGTCAGGATGAGACGGCACTCGACCGCAAGGCGATCCTCATCGTCGATGCGTATGCGAGCGGGCTCCTAGGCGTGGACACGGAGGGGCTGATTGCGCAGCAGCTCGACGCATGGCTCGCCCGCCTCTCCGAGCAGCCGGGCTTTGTCGAGGCGCAGGAGGGCCGCTGGAAGGAGGCGCTCTCCCTCATGAAGCCCGAGACGCCCGCCGCGTTCCACTATCCCTATCTCGAGGAGCACAGCCCGACCGTCGCCGATCTGAAGTCCACACTCGCCGGCGCGGAGCTGCACGGCAAATTTTACGCGCACGTCCAGCAAATCGTCATGCAGAACCCGCCCATGCGCACGCTGGTGCAGGAGCTCGACCGCGTCCTCACGAGCCTCGTGACGGATTTCGACGCGGCGGAGCAGCCCCTGCGCGAAGCGGTGACGTTCGAGCAGCTCGTCGCGGATGAGGGCGGCGACGAGACGCGCGCAAAGAAGGAAATGCAGCTCAAGCAGGAGGCGTTTGAGGAGCGGCGCGACTTTATGCAGCTCCTGACCGACGCCGCCATGAACCCGAAGGAGGCGCAGGCGAACGTCGCGACGCAGAAGATGGCGCTCGCCATATCCAAGGACTGGATGCTCTCCGCCTATCGCGACCACATCGCGGAGAACCGCGCCGCCGTGCCGCACAGCATTGCGCTGCGCATCGGAGAGTTCGAGGGGGAGACGGAAAACGGCGAGAACGAGGAGGAGCTCCTGCGGCAGTTCGCCGCGTGGAACGACGCCATGCGCGACCGCGAGCTGGCAAAGCTGCGTCTGACCGGGAAGCAGGAGCTCTGCAAGTGGGCGGGCATCGTCCCCATCGTCCTCGGGTTCTATCTCGGCGGTGCGGTCGGGCTCGTCATCGGCGCGGTCATCGGCGTGCTCATCTACCTGAACTACCGCAGCGCAAAGCGCGCCCTCGAAGCGCAGCGCGAGGAGCTGCAGGAGCACTTTGCCGAGCAGGGCAAAACAGGGGCGGAGATCGTGCGCGGCCTCCTCGCCGAGGTCGTGGACTACCGCGAGGCATACCGCGCGCTCGACGCCGAGAGCCAAAAGACGCTGGATTACCTCATGGCACTGGACGTTTCCGCCTTCCGCACCGTCCGCGAGGGCGGCCGCAGGATGCAGATATAGGAGGCATACGATGAACGAGCAAAATCCGTTTGCTGCGATCCCCACAAGCGATGCGGCAGCGCACGGCGCAGCAACCCCCGCCGCGCAGGACGCACGAAGCCCGCAGGAGAGGCGCGCCCGCGGCGAGTCCGAGGTGCTCGCGGCGGGGCTGCCCGCGTGGAACCTCGAGCCGCCGACCGCGCCCGTGCGCAGGAGACGCGCATGATCGCCCCGCCGCGCACCTACGCCCAGTGGGCGGCGCTCCTAACGACATTCGCTGCGGGGACGGCGGACGAGGAGGCAGTGCACGCCATGCGCGCGGGGACGCTCGTGTGGCAGTCGGGCGTCGCCGAGCGGTTCACCCAGCGGCTGCTCGATGCCCTGAACACGCGCATCCAGAAGGACGGCGACACATTTTCGCGCGACCTCGCGCGCGCGTCCGCCGAGCAGGATACCATCGCGGCACTCCTCGCCCAGCGGCGCAGATTTCGCACGCTCTATGCGGCGGCCGATCTCCCCGCCCTCCCCGCCGCGACGCGCAAAGAGACCATTGCTGCCGTACAGACGGCGGCCGACCGCACGCAGGAGTCCCTTGAGGCCTCCGCAAAGACAGACCGCACGGGGCGCATGAGCGCACTCGTGCGCAGCCACAGGGTAAACGTACTGGAAACGGAGGCGTTCTCATGACCGCACGACAGACGTGCAAGGAGCTGCTCGCGCGCTACGGCATCGCACGGATCCCCTTTATCACGCTCCACACCGTCGAGCGCGCCCGCGCGCTGACACTGCTCAAAGAGGTCGCAGAGGAGCTCTCCCTACCCTTTTGCATCCATACCCTGTCCAAGGGCGTCTACGACCTCGCCACGGACAAGGTGCTCAGCGACGACAAGTCCGTCTATGGCGCGCTCGACTTCATCGGCGAGCAGATGAAGCACCGCGCGAACACGACCCTCGTTCTGACCGAGACGCCCGACCTCTCGACCGACACGAACGACGCGCGGCAGCTCCTCGACCTCGTGACCCTCGCGAACGAGACGGGCGGGCAGATCATCGTGCTCACCACCGCCCCCATCTGGAACCGCCTCCAGCGCCTCGGGCTGCGTCTCGAGCTCCCGCTGCCCGACGAGGACGAGATGGAGCAGATCGTGCGCGGCTACATCGACGACTACCGCGGCGAGATCACGATCGAGTGGACGGACGCCGACATCCGCGAGGCGGCCTCCATCCTCTGCGGCGTCACCGCCATCGAGGCAGAGAACGTCATGGCGGCGCTCATCGCGAAAAAATCCATCCGGCGGGAGGACATGGACGAGGTGCGCACGGCGAAGGATCGCCTCTTTTCCGACATCTCGGGACTGGAGAAGATCACCGTCGACGAGAGCGTCCGCGACGTGGGCGGGCTCACGGGACTGCGGAACTGGCTCGACGAGAAACGCCTCCTCTTTACCGCGGAGAAACGCAGCCTGCTGCGGGAAAAGGGACTCAAGTCCCCGCGCGGCATCCTGCTCGTCGGCGTGCCCGGCTGCGGCAAGTCCCTCTCGGCCAAGGCGATCTCCGCCAGCTGGAAACTCCCGCTCTACCGCCTCGACTTTGCGACCGTACAAGGCAGCTACGTCGGGCAGACCGAGCAGCAGCTGCAGAGCGCACTTCAGACGGCGGAGAACGTCGCGCCGTGCATCCTCTGGATCGACGAGATCGAAAAGGGACTCTCGGGCGCGGGCAGCTCGAACGACGGCGGCGTTTCCACGCGCATGGTCGGGCAGTTCCTCTTCTGGCTGCAGGAGTGCCGCAAGCCGGTCTTCGTCGTCGCGACGGCGAACGACGTCTCCATGCTCCCCTCGGAGCTCCTGCGGCGCGGGCGGTTCGACGAGCTCTTCTTCATCGACCTGCCGACCGCCGACGAGCGCCGCGACATCCTGCACCTCTACATGCGAAAGTATCTGGGGCTCGACTTCGCGGGCGCATTCGCCGACACCCTCGTCGCAATGACCGACGGCTTTACGGGCGCGGATCTCGAGTCCACCGTCCGCGACCTCGCCTACCGCGCCATCGCGAACCCCGCGTTCAGCCTGAGCGCAGAGAACCTGCGCAGCGCCTTTGAAAACGTCGTCCCGCTCTCCGCGACCGCGCCGGAAAAAATCGCCGCCATCCGCGACTGGGGACGCGAGCGTGCCGTCCCCGCGAGCGGACGCCCCATCGGCAGCGAGACCGAGCTCAAAAAATCCGCCGAGATGCGCACGCGCAAGGTACTGGTGTAACTCCCCCGACAGAAAGGAACGAACATGCCGCGACCACTACTCCACCGAAATCAGACGGAACAGACGCAGGAAAGCCGCCTGAGCCTGACCGCCGCCCCCCGAGAGACGCAGAGAGAGGCGCAGGAAAACGCCGTGCAGCTCGCGCGCCGTCTCAAAGAGCCGCGCTCCAAGGCGTACATCGACGCCATCCACAAGCTCGATGCGGGCGGCGCGACCATGAGCACGGCGGAGCGCGACGCCATCGTCGACGCCATCCGCGCGGAGTTTCCCGACATCGTCAACATCGCATCCATCCCCATCGGCATCGTCGCGCAGTGCTTTCTCGGCGCACCCTACGAGGTGCACACCATCAACATCACCGGGGGCATCATCATGCACTATAAGCGCGGCGAGCCCCTCCCCGAGGGCATGGAGGGCGCACGTTCGCTCGCCGCACACGGCGGCTACGAGTTCGTCGAGGTCTACAGCGACGGCACGTACCGCGCCATCAGCAGCAATGGCGCCGTCTCCGTCGTCCATCCGCACTGAGGAGCGGCGGGGTGCTGCCCCGCCATCGGGCGCGCTATGCACAGTGAAGGGGCGCATAGCAGCCCCCTCTCTCCTTGATAGCAATATTCAGAAACGTCAAAAGTGGGTGACCAAACGGAAATATTGTGGTATACTGTGGGCATGGAAAACGTCAACAGTATCCTTTCTTTGTCGATTTTTAAGGAGAATTGCCCATGAAACGCGAAGAAGTCGTCCATCATCTCGAAGCCTTCGACCCCGAGATCTACAACCTCCTGCAGGAAGAACGCCAGCGCCAGCGCTACACACTCTCGCTGATGCCGAACATGAACGCCATGTCGCCGTTCGCAAAGTATCTTGAGGGCAGTATCCTCACGAACAGCTTCTTTGACCGCAGCGACGAGACCCCGACCGGCGGCCTCCACCTCGAGGCCATCGTGCGCGACCGTGCAAAACAGCTCTTTCACAGCGACCACGCCATCGTCCGCCTCGGCAACATCGTCGCCGCCTCACGCGTCGTCTTTCAGGCGCTCCTCGCAGAGGGCGACATGGTACTCTCCCTCAACCTGCGCAAAAAGGATCACGTCGCGGGACTCTCCTACCGCTTTGAGAACTACGGCATCGAGCCCGGCACGCAGGAAATCGACTGGGGAGCAGTGCGCGCGCAGGCAGAGCGCGTCCGGCCGCGGCTCATCATCTTTTCCCCGGTCAGCTTCCCGCGCACGATCGACTACCAGATCCTCTATGAGATCGCACAGACCGTGGACGCCTACCTCTGGGTCGACATCAGCCAGAGCGTCGGCCTCGTCGCATCCAAACTCATCCCCTCGCCCGTCCCCCTCGCCGATGTCGTCACGTTCTCCACGCGCGACTCCCTGCGCGGGCCCGACGGCGCCGTCGTCCTCACGAAGGCGGAGCTCGCCTCGCGCATGGATGCCGCCGTCATCAACACGGGGCATGAGGCACTCCACATGAACCACCTCGCCGCGCTCGGCGTCGTCCTGCGCGAGGCAGCCAGCGAGCGCTACCGCAACTACGCCGAACAGGTCGTGCAGAACGCACAGGTGCTCGCGCGCACCCTCGCCGACCACGGCGCGTCCGTCCTCTGCGGCGGCACGGACACACACCTCGTCCTCGCCTCCACGGCGGCGGGCGTTGACATCGGCACGGCGGTCAAGGTCATCGGACAGATGGGCATCCGCGTCAAACTCGACACCATGCCCACGATGGATCCGGGACTCTTCCTCCACGCCCTGCGCCTCTCGACATCGAACCCGACGACCCGAGGAATGCGCGAGGAGGACATCGCCTACATCGGCTCCCTGCTCGCAAAGCCGCTCTCGACCGTCCTCACACCCGAGCAGATCGAGGCAACGCGCAAGGAAATCGTCGCCCTCGTCAAAGACGCCCCCCTCTTCGCCGACGAGTGGATGGGCGATTCTGAGAGCTAAGGAAATATTGATAAATTCTTTTGTCGCATGATTGGCCTCCGAAATATTATAATAGAGGGAAACAGCAGCACGACGAGAGAGGCAACATCATGGTGCAGCACCCCTTTACTGAAATGGAATGTCGATTGTTAGGGAAGAGCTGATAAAACAGGCCCGTGGATTAATGCAGATTTTTTCCTGTCAAGGAGACAAACCGGACGCATAGCAGAGGCTATGTGGAGGATTTGCCGACAAAAAAGGGGGGCAAAAGGATGCGCTAAGATGGCGGTGCTAAATTTATCTGTGCTTCCTTAATATGGAGGGATGAGATGATGTTCGGAAGACAATATTTCAAAAAGATAGGCATTGTGTTCTCTTTCTGCTTATTTATTAGTCCTATATGTGTTGCTCAACGTCCCGTGGAATACACAAGGAATCTCGGAGCTATTCCGATAAGTTGTTCTATATACAAGGAGCAGACGTCAATCAATGGTATCTGTGTAGGGGATTCTATGAAAAAACTGCTTGCTGCTTTTGGAAAGCCGTATCATACGTCACAATCAGACCATAGAATAGACCTTTCCTACAAGGGAGCAAGTATTCAATTGACCGCATGGGATTTGGATGATAATTATATCGTAACCTCAATTACCGTAGATGGGAGAGGCGACTTTAGTACAGCAGATGGTGTGCGTGTCGGAATGTCAGAAACTGTATTATCCAAAATATACGGCACAGCAGATGGTGTATCTACGGAAAGACATAAGGCCCCGAAGCTTTCTGAAAAAGATAATGAGGAGTATCGGAAACGTTTCGACAAAACGATATATGCATATAATGTAAACGAGTCTGTGACAATGTGGTTTACGGTAAAGAACGGTATGATAACCTCAATTAAAGTTCGTGCCAGTGAATAGTGATATACGCAAACGCTGCAGATAGGAATCACTGAAACATACGGTATGCCAAGATGGTCATGTCGAATTTATCAGTGCTTCTTCCTAAGTCTCTACACACACAGACAAAACGCGCCTCTCCGTCCATGTACGGAGGGGTGCGTTTTCGTTGTGCTATGCCTTTTTTTCGAGCATCTCCTGCATCTCCCCAAGGGTCTTCATCGGATCGGCATAGAGTGCATACCCCATCATGGATGAGGCCGCGAATTTGATGGCGAACGGATACTGCTGATGTGCAACAAGATTTGCCATTTGCTCAACCGCTGCTCTTAGCCTTGTCTTGTCCGGATCATGGTTCGCGATGAGAAAGATCAGCTCGATGTTCTCTTCGGATATCGTGATATGATGCTTTTTCTCCGCCATATCCGAAATCAGTCCAAGCTCGCATTTCTGCCGGAACACCTTCGCCATATCCGCACAGAACTGATGCATCGCTGCGCCGTCGACAAATGCCTGAACATCATTCAGATGAGCGACCAGCCCCGCCGAACCATCCAGCGCGTCATCTCCATACTTCATCTCGATCACAGCGAGCGTCGGTGCTCCCTCGTCCTTTCGGGCAGACACGGTCGACGGCCATTTCACAGCGACCATATCAAACCGCGCATTCGTCCCCTCTGCATCGCGATAGACATACTCCACATCAGCGATATAGTAATCCGTTGCATGCGAGATCGCGCCATGCCGATTATTCTCCCGTACGACGACCTGCTGGAACTCCCGCTCATACTTCCGATTCTCCGCGAACCAGACATCCATCGCATGCTTATACAGCGGGATATGTTTGACCGCCGTGCAGATCGAAGGATTTGCCGCCATCCCCGCATCATACTTCGTATCGAACGTGAGCGTATAGCCAATCGCGCTCCGGTCAATGCGGAAGAGGCTGCCGCCGCGATAGTAAATATTCGCCGCGTACTCCCCTCGAAACTCCAAATCAAGGGTGTCATCATGCTGCACGTACGTGAGCAGTTCGTGAAGCGGGCCACCCTTTTGAAAATCATTGAACATCTCTTCGCCCAATGCTCTTTGAACCATGCCCCTCACCTTTCTCTTCCATCAAAAGAATATTGCTTTGACAAGAATAAAACAATATTACTTTTCTTTCAAGTTCTGAAAAATATTTTTCTTTTTCTGGTTGACATTATCAATCAGAGTATATATAATCTAAATATGCTCACAGACAACTAAGGAATCACTGATAAAATGAGGTCTGCCAGATTGGCGTAGATTTTTTCGTCCGAACGAGGTGGAAAACCGGACGCAGAGTGGTGCTCTGTGGAGGATTTTCCGCCGAAGTGCGGGCAAAAAAGATGCGTCAAGATGGTTGTACCGAATTTATCAGTGCTTCCATAAATTCATTTCATCAAGCAAGAATATGTGAGGAGCGTTATCATGAAAAATATCCAGCTCTTACTGAACGACGATGAGTACGCCCATATTGCAGAGGCCGCGGAGAAGCAGGGCATTCCTGTCCTCGCGCACATCCGCGCGCTGCTCCTCGGCACGGAGGATGCGTTTGCGGCGACATACGCCGACACATTGCGCCGTGTCGAGGCACTGACGCCGGGGACAAAGTTCAGCCTAAAGGCCCTCTTCGGCACAGACTGGACAATGCCGCGCGGAACCAAACTGACCCTCGGCAGAGCGTTCTACGACATGGTCGACGGCGGCAAGGTCACCGCGGCCAAAGCACTCGGCAAGGACAGCTCAAACATCATGCAGTACGTGCGCGTGTAAAGGAACACGCACGGAATAAGAGAGAAAACGGAGGAACACATGAATCTCAAGGAAGCATTCCAGATGCAGAAGATCCTCAGCCGTCTGCTGGAGGAGGCTGCCTCATATCTGGACGATACGGACAACGTCATGACGGTGACGGAGAAGCATCTCCGCAGCAAGGTCGTCCCCGAGCAGGCGGACGAGGACGTGGACTGCAGCGAGAAGTTCTACATGGCGTACAATCCCATGACTGTGCTGCGCGCATGGCACGCCCTCATGGAGGAAAAGGAACGGCTCGGGCGCGCCATTACACAGGCAAAGACGACAATGACGCTGAACTTCGACACCGCCGCCGAGGAGAACAAGGCACGCCGCCGCTTCCTCAAGACGCTCGCGCACCTATCCGAGCAGCGTTCCACGAGCAGGATGAAACGCGGCGCCGGGAAGGGCTACGTCTTTAACAAGGACGGCAACCAGACCCCCTACTGCTACGACATCGAGGTAGTAAAAACGATCGACTACGATCGGAATGCCGTGCGCCGCATGCAGGAGGCACTTTCAAAAACGGCAGCGGATACGTCCCGTGCGCTTGACGAGGCGCTCCTCAATGTGCAGGTTGACTACACGCTGCAGCTCCCGATCACGATGCCTCCCCTCGGCGAAGACAGCGCCGAACGCCGCCTCATTGAACGCATCTTCGGCTGCGATGGCACCTCCCTCACGGAGATCATCGAGGCACTGGAAGGGAAGTAGCGAAAACAAGGGCGCCCCTTTCGGCTCGCTGCGCGCGCCACTTCCCCCGCAGCGACGGGGGAAGTGAATATCCCGCCATTTCAACCTCCCCTGCGCGAGCGGGGGAGGGGGACCGCGTAAGCGGTGGTAGGGGCGAAAACGGAAAAGATGCACCAAAATAGCGGCTGCTCCGGCAGGGGCAGGGATTCCACTCCCGGTTCAGGTGCAGATGAACAAAGAGGCTGCACACCCCCTCTGTGTGTATCCGCACACAGAGCCCAAAACATGGTATAGACACTCCCTGTGAGGAGAATTCAAATACCACCCCCGCGCCGCGCCTTGGCATCGGCGGACCATGCCGCAGGGCGGATGAACGCGGGGCTGGCGGGAGAGACCGCCACCACACTTCGCCGTGTAAAACGCAATGCCCGAAACACCCAACGGCGTCCCTGAACGCACAGGGTACGGATGCAGACTGCGCCGTACAGCACCCTGCCGCAGACACACGCCGCGTCAATGCCCCGTCCGCACGCACTTTCCCCAACACCAAAACACGCTTTCGCCCCCTGAATATATGTACGCTTTCGCCGCCTCCTGCGGGAGTGCGGCACAATGGGGAGCCCCCTGCCTCTGCCGGAGCAGCCGAAAGAATCAAAAAAGACGCCCACATAGGCGTCTTTTTTTGTGGAACGATTCTTTATCTGATGTGCCGCTGCCGATGCCGCACGGATCTCCCCTTCCATCGGCGTAGGTTGGCACAGAATGTATGGTCTCAAAGAATCTCCGCGCGGATATAGCCCTCGCGCACGCCGCCGTCGCTGCACGTGATGTCCTCGGCGGCAAAGGTTTCCGCGAGGACGCGGGCGATGATCATGCCGGGGACGATGTTGTGGAGGCGGTCGGGCGCGGCGCGCAGGAGGAGGGCGGTGTCGCGCTCCTCGAGCGGACGGCCGCTGCCGAGCATGGCAATCATCGGTGCGAGTGCTGCCGCAGCGATACATCGCTGTGGCTCCATCGGATAGAGGAGTGCATGGAGGCGGCTCGTGCTGCTGAGCACTCCGCCGAGCCCGACGAGATGCTGGGCGCGCAGGGCGCACACCGCAGGCATCTCCACGAGGATCTCCCACACATCCGCCTCGATCGCCGCACACTCCGCGGGCGTCGGAAAGAGCCCCGTCACATGGGCGCGCCGCAGGGCGAGCGAGCCGAGCGGCAGACTCCACCGTTCCTGCATCGTGCCCCCCGCAAAGGAGACGATCTCCGTGCTGCCGCCGCCGATGTCCGCCATGATGCCATCCGCATAGGGGATGCTCGCCGCCGCCCCGCGAAAGGCGTACGCCGCCTCCTCCGCGCCCGAGAGCACGCGGATGCGGACGCCCGTGCGCCGCTCGATCTCCGCGAGCACGGTAGCGCGGTTCGTCGCTGTGCGCAGCGCCGCCGTCGCAAAGGCATGGACGCGGCCGATGCCGAGGGCGTCGATGAGATCCACGAATCCGCCGAGGATCTTTATCGTCAGGTCAACGCCCTCGCGCGTGAGCCGCCCATCGTCGAGGCAGCCCGCAAGTCCCGCCGTGTGCTTGCGCTTCATGAGCATCGTAAACGTATCGCCCTCGATCTGATAGACCGCCATGCGGATGGTGTTCGAGCCGATGTCGATGATCGCGTGGAGCATCGTGCTACCTCTTGAGCCCGCTGCCCGGGATCGGCACAATCACGCGATAGTTGTCGGGCATCCCCTCGGCAAAGAACGCCCGCGCCCCCGCGAGCGCCGCCGCGGCCGTCAGCTCCGCATAGATACCGTGCTCCCCGAGCGCCTTTGCCGCCGTCAGGATCGCGCCGTCCTCCACGGCGATCGCGTCTCCCTGACTGCTGCGCAGCGCCCAGAGAATCGCCTCCATGCGCGGCGGCTCCTCCACGCGGATGGTCTCGGCGATCGTATGCCGATACGGCGTGCGCGGGAACCCGTGAAACGCATCGACGACGGGCGCGCACTTCGTGCTCTGCACACCGACGAAATGCGGCAGGCGGCCAATCTCCTCGAACCCCTGATAGAGCCCGAGCAGCATCGTCCCGTTTCCGATGGGGACGAAGATATAGTCGGGCACGGTGCCGCCGAGCTGGTCATAGATCTCATACGCCATGCTCTTGACCCCGTCGATAAAGAGCGGGTTGTAGATATGGGAGGCGTAGTAGGCATCGCCGAGCTCTTCCTGCGCCATCTCCATGGTATGTGCACGGCCATTCGGCACACGGACAATGTCCGCCCCATACGCCGCAATCTGCTTGACGCGCTCTGCCGACACATCGTCAGGGACGTAGACGCGGCACGCGATCCCCGCCGCCGCCGCATACGCCGCCACCGCCGCGCCCGCGTTGCCCGCCGTGTCCAGTGCCACCTTGTCGATGCCGATATGCGCCAGCTCCCCGATGAGCCGCTTTGCCCCGCGATCCTTGAACGATCCAGTTGGCTGACGATCCTCCATCTTGAAATAGAACCGCCGCCCGTCCATCATACGCGGCAGGAGGGGCGTGGGCACCTCGCCGAGCGTCACCCCATCATGGACATCCTTTGCATCCATCGCACTCTGGTACAGACGGAACAGGCCGCCGCACTCACATTGAAAAGAATGCGTCGCAACGGGATACTCCTTTTTGCATTGCTCACAGAAAAAGTGCATCGTAATCCTCCTATTCCTTCCCATCAGCAGGCGCAGCAGGTGCGCCCGCCGCATATATCGGCGGATCGACATCCTCGGTCAATGCATGCATCCCGAACATCGTCGTCAGTGTCTCGCGCGTGAACCCGTACGTAGACGCCGAGAAATCCTGCCGCGGGTCGTAGCGGTTGTTCGGCGCGCCGAGGAGCCCGCAGACTGTATCGTACATCATATCGTTGGTGAAGTACGCATCCTGCCGCCCCGTCAGTGTCGCCGTACGGCGGGGCATCGCGGCGCGGTATTCGGGCGATAGGTAGATGAACATGGGAATGCGCACCATATCGAACTTGAACACATCGGGATTGTGCGAGATCTGCAGATTCTCCCCATGATCGGAGAAGTAGACCATCGCGCGCAGGTTCAGATTCTTCTCCGCATAGGCAAAGATCTCCGCGAGAATATGATCCGTATAGAGAATGCTGTTCGCGTAGGACGGCGCACTCGTCGCCGTCGAGTCACCCGCCGCCGAGACAAATTTCGCCCACGTATCGGGGTAGCGGTTGTTGTAGTAGATATGACTGCCCATCAGGTGCAGAACAACGAAGTTATTTGCCTTTGGATCAATACGCGTCAGATACGGGAGCAAGCTCTCGTCATACTTTGTCGTGAAATTGTAGGAATCGTCCGTCCACTCCGCTACGTCCGCCGTCTTGGCGACCATCGTGATCGCACTGTCGAACTGCCCGTATCGCCCCTGATTGCTGAACCAATACGTCTTGTAGCCGATCTTCTTCGCCACATCGAGGATCGACGCCGACTCATAGAACTCCTTGTCGTTGTACTGACTCTTCTCCGTCAGCGCGCGCTCCAGCACGGGGACGGTCTGCGTCCACGAGGAGTAGACATTCTGATAGATCAGGAATCCGTCCCGGCTCGCCATACTCTCCAGCCACGGCGTATCCTCGTACGGGAAGCCCGGCGTATAGGCGTGCATATAGTCGCGCGACGCCGACTCACCGATGATAAAGATCACCGTCCCCGGCGCACGTGCGGCAAGCGTATTCTCCAGATCAATGATGAGCGACTCGTAGCGCTCGCCCTGATTTAGTCCATACGACTGCGTCTCCTCGACATACGAGGTCACGTCCTTGTATACCCCTGCAATCGAGCACTCGGGCACGAGGGCAAAGAGAACGCCTGCCGCGGCCACCATAACCGCGACGAGCGCGCCCATGCGCGAGCCCTCCGCGCTCGGATAGATATGGCGCGCGAGCACGAGGTAGCTGCGGTAGAGGAGATAGACAAAGAGGAGCAGCAGCACCCCGATGCCAAGCGCGGGCAGCGTCCCCACCGTCGACTCGATGTAGTCACCCGCCTCGTGCCAGTTCGTCAGATAGAGCGCCATCAGTGAGGCGGGACTGAGCGCGTGCCAGACCGTCATATAGTACGCGATCTGCGTCAGCGGGATGAGTGACATGAGAAAGCCGAGCACAGCGAGCAGTGCCGCCGTCACGCGCCGATGGCCGAGCCGCAGGAACGCCCCGCCGAGTGCGGCGAGCGCAATCATCTGCGCCGTCCCGATAAGAAAGTCAAAGTAGATCAGTGACTTGTACCAGTCCTGATGGTACGTCCACGCATAAAGCAGCGGGAACGTCAGACACCAGAGCAGCCCCGGCACCATCGCCCCGAGCATCCCGCGCGAAAAGAGTGAGACGCCCGTCCCATACTGCAGCAGCATAAGGACAACAAGGACAGGAATGAGCCCGGGGAGAAAATACTCCGCGCCCATGTCCTGTCCCATATTGATATAGGCGGCGACCATGACCAGAAAATAGATGCCCGCCGCCGCCGCATAGCGGATCCACTCATTGGTCCGCTCCACACTTAGCTTCATGAACGAATCCACTACTCCATAATAAAGATCTCAAGATCCTGCCGACCGAAGGACAGTGCCTCCGCGTGTGTATCAAAGGCAACGTCGATACGATAGCCGTTGATTGCATAGCCGATGTCCTCTGCCACAGCCTCGCCGTAGCCGGGGATAAAGACGTGTGTCCCGAGAGGGATCACGGACGGGTCAACGGCGATCACGCCGTGGCGCACGAGCGTCCCCGTCGCCGTATGGCTGCCGTTGCCGGGATCGTACGCACTGTACGCCGTCGCCGACACATAGACTGAGCGTCCACCGCCGCGGCTCACCTGTGGGGGGCGCTCCTCGACGATGCCGAGCGCCGCGGGGTCATAGTCCGCCCCGCCCGACAGCGCGTGGTAGGTCGCCTCGCCGCAGATCCCATCCACGGTGAGCTGATGCGCCGCCTGACAGCGCTCGATTGCCTCGCGTGTCATGGGGCCCGCGATCCCGTCCGCTGCCCCTGCAAGATAACCGCCCTGAATCAAAAGCTCCTGCACGTGCTTTACCGCACCGCCGCGCATCCCCTCCTTGACGAGGATATGTGCTGCCTCGGCGGGCATCTGCACCACCAGCGGTGCACAGACCGCCAGCGCCGTTCCCGCCGCGAGACTGCGGCGCAGCGTCCGCTGTGTCCGGCGCATCACGCGTCGACGGCCAAAGATATGTTTCACCGCGAAAAGGAGTTTTCGTATCTGTGTCATTCGGATGCTCCCTTCATTTCTCAACGCGCTGCAAGTCATTCCCCCATCGGCGGCACGCCTCATACGCTTCGATTGGCCGTATGGAATCCGTGCCCTCCACGCAGCGCATCCATTTCTTTTGATGGAAATATTTTACTATAAAGAAGGAAATCCGTCAAACCTGCGCCAACTCAATCGCAGGAGCACGCGCGATCAGCCCGTCCTCCGCCGCGTACCGATAGAAGCAGCGCAGCCCCTCCAGCGTCTCCGCGTCCAGCTGCCAGACCACGGCGTGACCGAGATACGCCGTCAGCTCCGCGCGCGTAAAGCGCCCATCCGCGAGCACCTCGCCGATCGCCGCGTCCTTTACGCGCTCCCAGTGGCGGAACGCCCCTGCGATGCGTCTATGCACCATACGGAGTGCCGCGGGATGCGCCGCCGCGAACGAACGCGCCGCCGCCCAAATCCCAAACACCATGCGCAGCCCCGTCAGACGCGTCCACTCGCGCGCGAGATCGTAGATATAGATCCCCTGCGGCGCATGATGATAGAGCTCCAGCGCATCATCGCCGATAAACATCGCCGCTGCCGCACCATCCGGCACGGGGTCGTCGGGCGTGAGCGACCGCACCTCATACGTCGGCGCAGCATCATAGAGGCGATGCAGAATGATCTTCAGCAGCACATGGGACGAGGCGGACTTGTCCGAAAGCACGACGCGCTGCACCCCGATCTCCTCCGCCGGCACACGACTGACGAGAAGCACGCTCCGCACATCGCCGTCCGAGGCGATGCACACATCGGGCAGAATGAGCAAATCATCGGCATGATGCGCGTATGTAATCGACGAGACCCCCGACACATCGAGATGCTTCGCCTCAAGACGGTCGTTCAGCTGTGCTGGCACCGCACGCAGGATATCCAGCCCCTCCGCCGCTCCATGCGCAAGCGCATACGTCAGCGGCAGCACATTGAGAAACGCAATATGACCCACGCGCGGCACCATGCGCAGCCCTCCTCTGAATCGAAGGAATCACTGATAAAATGAGGTATGCCAGATCGGCGTAGATTTTTTGTCCGATTGAGGCAGCAACCCGGACGCATAGCAGAGGCTATGTGGAGGATTGCTAACGAAAAGCGGGCGAAAAAGATGCGTCAAGATGGTCGTGCCGAATTTATCCGTGCTTCCTTAAGTTACACCTCTATTATAATCCCAATGCGCCAAAAAATACAGTATGTTGAAAATATATCTTTCCCATTTGTTTGGTCGTCTCTAGGAAAATACTGATAAAGGCGTTCCTCGGTTGCCTTCCCTCGTGCGCTTTTCTCTCATAAGCATAAGAAAAAATGCTGCTGTACGAAGTTTTCGCTCCGTACAGCAGCACCGCCATCACACCAACAGTTTCACATCGTGCTCGTCCAGAAATCTTTTCCACTCCTCCGACGGCTCACGGTCGGCGGCGAGGTAGGAGAGCGCACTGATGTCGCCGAAGTGCACCAGTGCCGTCTTGTCGAATTTGCTGTGGTCGGCCAGCAGGATCACGCTGCGCGCCTGCCGCATCATCACCTCTTTGACCTCGCTCTCGCTCTCGTTGGACTCCATCAGCCCCTTGGCGAGGTCGAGCGCCTTGCAGCTGATGATCGTATAGTCCGCATGATAGCCCGCCAGCATCCGCGTCGCCGCAGGCCCCGTCAGCGAGCAGGAACTCGCACGAAAGTTCCCGCCCGTGCAGATCATACGGAAATCACTCGAACGAAAATCGTACATCAGCCGAACGGAATTGGTGATGACGGTGATGTTCGCCTTCTTCACGAGGCGGCTCAGCAGCATCTGACAGGTCGTGCTGGAGTCCACCATAATGGTGTCCCCCTCGTGGATCAAGGGGTGCGCCGCATCGGCAATCCGCAGTTTGCTCTCCTGGTTCTGCCCGCTGCGCCGTACAAATGAAAGATCCTCACTCGTCGCCTCCGCGAGGACCGCGCCGCCATAGCTTCGATGCAGCAGTTTCTTTTGTTCCAGCTTCTCCAGATCACGGCGGACGGTCTCCTCCGTCACATGAAATGCCTCTGCCAGTTTTCCCACATACACCCTGCCGTCACGTGTCAGCATCTCCATCACGCGCTGCCGCCGCTCTACGCCCAGCATAGCAAACCTCCTCTATGGAATGAAAAATACCGATTCCTTCCGCGTGAGAAAGGAATCGGTATCGTTATGCGATGAAACGCCGGGCCAATACTACCGTGTCACGATCTCTGCGGGGATGTCCAAGATCTTCGCAACCTTCAGCAGCGTGTCAATGTGTCTGCCCGCGCCTGCCGCCATGTGATGCGTCGGTCCTGCCTCGCTCCAGCGATTGCAGAACTCACGCGCACCGCACGTGAAGCGCATGCGCATATTCGTATCGCCAAAGGTAAAGATCTCCCCCGACTCATTGACGCCCTCAGCGACAATAAATTTGAAATGACCGTCACCGTCCTGCGTAATGGCGAGATAGGTAATGGGCGTATCCGTCGGCGGATAGAACTGCGTCAGGTAGCCGCCGCCCGTCTTGCCATGGAACACCGGAACGATCTTCATCGTCGGTTTCTTTGCCTGCGAAATATCCGCATCACCGGAGCCGCTGTGTCCTATAATACAGATATCTTCGTTAAAGTCAATCGAATACATCTCCGAAAGCTGTCCCGTGCCGCAGATTGTCTTCATGATGCTCATCGCCATGGCGACCTTCATATCGCCCTCGACCGCGCACGCCGTGCCCTGCTTGATGAGCATGGAGAACGCGGGGATCAGCATGCTGTCGAGTTTTCCTGCCGCCCCCTGCGCATAGCCGTCATAGTGGGACGCAACCAGACCGAGCCGTTCCTCCTGTGCCCACTGCTCGAACGCGACCACATACTTTGCCATATCCCAGACCGTATCGACCGTCGCGCCGCCCGCGATGTCAAAGGTATCGAGGATCTCCTGTGCCTTGGCACGGATCACGGCATCATCGGCGACGTTGTCGGCAATCGCCCACATCTTTTCCCAGTCAAACTGCTTCGTGTAAAGGCCGAGGCGGCGATAGAGGTTCGACTCATCGATGTAGAGATCCATCATGCCGGGATAGGGACGGCCGATCTGCGCGATGTTCGTATCGCGGAAGCGGCGGCGTACCTGCGCCGCACGGCACCAATCCTCAATCTCGCGCTGCACCTCGGGGTCGCCGCCCTCGACCACGCCCGTGATGACGGCATGTCGCTTGCCGTAGCGGTTGAGATCGGCCGCCATCTCACCGACTGCCCCGCAGGCGTAGAGCGTGCCGAGCCATGTGGGGATGTCCGTATGCTGATAGTCCGGTGCCTTTTTCTTCTGCACGTTGACCAGAATCACCGGCACATCGAGATCCTTGACGGCGGGGAGCATATTGTAGGACGTCGCGTACGTCAGCAGCTGCAGGATGACGAGATCCACATCGGCCGCGCGGAACTTCTCGCCCGCCGCCTGCGACTCCTCCTTCGTCGTGACGAATCCGCCGTCGACGAGCTCCACCGTGTCGGGGAGCGTCTTCTTGAACGCCTCATACTGCCCCTTGAACTCCGGAACGAGCTCAGGGAACTGCGGCAGATATGCTCCGAGTGCAATGGAGAAAACGCCGACCTTTGCCTTTGTATTGACAAGCATATTCTGATTCTCCTTCATTTCGTATGAGAACTCGATGTTCATGCCAGGAAAAAGACCTGCTGCATCTTGGGCTGCGCCCCGGTCTCCGGGTCGAGCTCCATCACCATCACGTCCTTCATATACGCATTCCAACGGTCAACGACCTCGCTCTTGGCCTGATAGTCCTCGGCGTAGGCAACGCCCTTTTCACACTCGAAATAGCCGAACAGCTCATTCCCCGTGTTCCAAATCGTGTAGTTGCTGATGCCGGCATCCTTGAGCACCTGTTTCAGCTCCGGCCAGATGGCGTCATGCCGCCGCTTGTACTCGGCGAGCATGCCGTCCTTGACCGTTGCCTTCCACGCAAATCGCTCCACTTGATTCTCCTCGATTCTCAGTTTGTATGACCCGTCGTCCGTGCAGACGCCGCAGGATCAACGAGCCAGCCGTTCTCATCCACCTCGTCGCCGTAACGCTCGGCCGTGATCTCATCGAGTGTCTTGCCGCGGTCATCCGCGCCGAAGAAGGTCCCTGCCGCCCAGCTGATGACACAGAAGCCGACCATGAGGATCGCCGCCGTCTGGAAACCGAGAAGCTCCATGATGATCGGAACGGCAAAGCCCCAGATCGCCGCCGCAAAGCGCGTAACGAAGAAGGTGAACCCCTGCGCCGTCGCACGATAGCGCACCGGGAAGAGCTCGGAGCTCCAGAGCTGATAGAACTGCTGCTGCATGGAAAAGCCCCATACAATCGTAAAGAAGAAGAGCATCCACGTCTGCAGCATATCGGGCGGGAGCACCCAGACGAGCCAGCTGATGACGCCGAGCCCGGAGAATATGGCAAAGATCTTGCGGCGGTTGAAACGGTCTGCCGTATACATAAAGATCACCGTCGTCAGGATACAGACCGCGAAGTTCAGGCACGTGAGGAAAAGCCCCATCGCATTGCTGAGGTTGCCGACATGCTCATAGACATACGGCATGAAGAATCCATTCGTACTCGCGGCAAGGTTCCACATCGTATAGACGCCGCAGCACATGATGACCGTACGAAGCGAAGTGCCGCGCAGGATGTCGGCATAGGTCGCCTTTCTCTGGACGATCCCCTCAGCAGCAAGCTTCTCCGCATGCTCCTTGGCTGCCTTCCACTCGGCCGACTCGGGCATCTTGAGGCGCTGGTACCAGATCCACGCAGCGACGATGATGAGATGGGCAAAGATGAGGCGGTTCCCCAAAAGTCCGAACATCGAGTTCATGGGAATCGATGCGGCGAACACGACGACCGGACCGAGCATCCACGCAATCTGCGCCGAGCCGCAGTGTTTTGCGCGGTCCTTCGACGGCGCCTCCTCGGCGATAAACGTCCACGATGCCACGACATCCGCACCGACTGTGAGTCCGACGATGACATAGCCGAGCAGGAACATCGGATAGTTCGTCGCGAGGCAGATAATCGCAACGCCGATCATATAAATTAAGAGTGCCCAGTTATAGACGAACTTGCGTCCGTACTTATCACAGATCCTGCCTCCGATGAGTGCGCCGAGCGCCGCCCCGCCCGTGTTGGACGAGAGCGCCGCGAGCAGCCCCATCTGCACGCTGCTCATGCCGAGATAGTCGGCCCACATACTGAGCCCCGACGCGCCCGCCACAATCGACCCGGCGTCGATGTAGCTGATCAGACCTGCGATCAGCGTCTTTTTCCACGCGGACATGTGCATGTCCTGCTTTACCCCTAACATAGGAATCTCACCTTTCTATGATGCCGTAATGATGTCAGTCGAGCAAATCCATATTGAGCGCGATATGGAAATCCTTCGCGAGCTGGACAAAACCCTCACGCGGGATCGTCTGCTTCTTGCCGCCCATGGAGAGCACCTTGACGCAGATCGTGGCCGCCTTTTCCACGGTGTCCATCAGGCCGAACGCCTCGTCGAAATCATCGCCGCAGACGAAGAGTCCATGATGCGCCCAGACAACGACGCGGTACTTCTCCATCAGCTTGACGGACGCATCGGCGATCTCCTTGCCGCCCGGAACCATCCACGGCACGACGCCGATCCCCTCCGGGAAAATGACGGGATCCTCCGTCGCCATCTCCCAAAGCTCGCGCGTGAACGCCTTGTCCTCAAGCGGAAGGACGAAGGTCAGTGCGATGAGATTGGTCGGATGCGCATGGTAGATGATGCGGTTCGTTCCATTCGTCATCTCCTTTTTGAGCTCATGTGCCGCGAGATGCGTCGGCAGCTCACTGGTCGGACGCCCGCCGCCGACGAGCCCCCAGACGATGCCGTAGTTCTCGCCCGCCGCATCAACCTGGATGAGCGCGACATTCTCCTCCGGGGCGAGCGCGACGTTGCGCATATACTTGCCGCTGCCCGTCACGAGGAAATATTCCCCCGCAAGCCCCGGCACCGTATTGCCGATCGGCTGCCATGCGCGGACCTCGTGCAGCGAGTCCTTGACCGCCTCCACTTCCTCCGCCGGAACGCGATACGTCAGATTCCCGCCGTTCCGCTCATGCCACCCCTTTTGGAACGCATCAGCGGTCAGGCGCTGAAAGCGCTCCATAAACTCTGCGTTTTTTATCTCCATGTCGTCTTCCTCCTGCTCCGGCCGCGCCTGCGCCTTTACAGCACAGGCGAAACCTCGTTGACATCAAAGGATTTTGCCACCATCTGACGCGCCTCGGACAGATCCTCAAAGACCTTGTCCTTCAGCATCTGCGCCATCAGATTGCCGATCGCCGTCGCCTCCACAGGGCCCGCGCAGACCTCCTTGCCCGTCTGCCGCTGCAGCAGGCGGTTGAGGAACTGATCCTGACAGCCGCCGCCGACCACGTGAATGCGTTCGAACGTCCGCCCCGTCACCTCCTCGATCTCCGCCACCGTCTCGGCATAGCACTGGGCGAGACTGTTGTAGACGCAGTAGAGCAGCTCGCACTCCGTCTCGGGTGCCTCCTGCCCCGTCCGCCCGCAGTACTCCTGCAGCGCCGCCCGCATGCTCTGGGGGGCGAGGAAGGCCGCGTCGTTGACATCCACCGTCGAGGTAAAGTAACGGCCGATATGCGCGAGCTGGTACAGCTCCTCGAACGTGTAGTCGTGGCGGAACTCCTTGCGCAGATTCTGCATGATCCACATGCCCATGATATTTTTGAGGTAGCGATAGCGGTAGTGGTAGCCGCCCTCGTTCGTGAAATTGTGCCGCTGCGACACCTCCGAGCAGTCCGGGATCAGGCGCTCGATGCCCATCAGCGACCACGTCCCCGAGCTCAGATAGATGCTGTCATCCGACGTGCTCGGCACCGCCATGACCGCCGATCCCGTATCGTGCGTCGCGGGCAGAACCACCTCCGTCTGGAACCCGACCTCCTCCGCGATCTTTTCCGTGAGTGCACCCACGGGAGTCTTCGGCATGGCAATCGCCCCGAACATCTCCTTCGGGATGCCGAGCATATCCATCAGCTCGTAGTCCCAATCCTGCGTCTCTGCACTCACGAGCTGCGTCGTTGTCGCATTCGTGTACTCGTTCTTCATGACCCCCGTCAGGAGATAGTTCAGATAGTCGGGAATCATCAGAAAATGTTTTGCCGCCGACAGGATCTCGGGGCTTTCCTGCCGGATCGCCATAAGCTGATAGATCGAGTTGAAGATCTGCTTTTGAATCCCGTTGCGTGCGTAGAGCACCTGCTCCGAAATCGTCCGGTAGACCAGCGCATCCATGCCCTGCGTCCGCCCATCCCGATAGGCAACAGTATCGCCGAGCAGCCGTCCGGCCTCATCCAGCAGGACAAAATCCACCGCCCATGTGTCAATCCCGATGCTCTTTGGAATCCGATTCAGCGTGCGGCACCGCTTCAGCCCCTCGACCACCTCGTGAAAGAGATGATCCACATCCCAGCAGAGATGCCCGTTCCTTCCCACGAGACCGTTCTGAAAGCGATGAATCTCCTCGATGCGGATCTTCCCGTTCTCAATCCAGCCCAGAATGTGACGCCCGCTCGATGCACCAATATCAATCGCCAGATAATACGGATGCTCCATCGTCTCTTTCCTCCTATATCTTGTTTGTCCGTTTTATTGTCTTTATGTTGTTTTATCTTTGTTTTTTATATAATAAAACATAATATATCATAAGTCAATATAATATTTGATTGTTTTTATTTCTTTTGATCTTTGTTTTCTTTGGTTTTCTGTTTAACGCAATCGGATGGATACGGCAGAGGGATACGCACAGTCTGTTCCGCCGTATACAATATTCTTTCTCAGTCCATCGTGCTTTATCGAGAGAACCGTTGTATAATTGTCGTTGTATTCTTCTGTTTCTTCTGTCTCGTTTTCATCTTACGAAAGGAGCTTCTCATGCGGAAAAGAATCATCTCCCTGCGCCGCTTCTCCCTTGTCATCAGTGCAGCGTTCCTCTTTGGAATGCCTGCGGCATACGCGGCCTCAAACAACGCTCCTGCCTCCATCGCCGCCGCTGCACACAAGACAGCGGCATCCCCTGTCGTCGGCGTGCCTGCGGCACTCCCACAGAGCGCCGCACTCTCTCCTGCGGCAGCAGCACAACTGACCAAGCGCCTGGATGCAATGATCGGAGATACGGGCACGAAGGTGCCGGGACTTGGTGTTATCCTCTACCGCAACGGACAGGAGGTATACCGTCACTTTGCCGGCGGCCGCCGTTTTCTCCGCCAGAACCCAACCACAGCTGAGCCGATCACGCGCGATACACGCTTCCGTATCGCCTCCGTCTCCAAGCAGTTTACGGTATTCACACTGATGCAGCTTGCCGAAGCAGGAAAACTTAGCCTCGACGACGATGTAAGCCGCTACCTCGGCTTCTCTCTGAGAAATCCTGCCCACCCCAACACCCCGATTACAGTGCGGATGCTCGCGAGCCACACCTCATCGCTGCGCGACGGCAAAGTCTACAGCATCCCGCCATCGGTCAGCGTGCGCGAGTTCTTTACCCCCGAGGGCCGTTACTACGAAAACGGCGGTCACTTTGCCCCTGCAAATGAAGCTCCTGGACAGTATTTCTGCTATGCCAATATCAATTACGGACTGCTCGGCACCATCATTGAGAAAGTGACGGGCGAGCGCTTTGACCGCTACCAAAAGGAGCACATTCTAAAGCAGCTGGATACGGCAGCAGACTATGTGCCCGGCAATCTCACGAAGCGCGGCTTTGCAAAGCTCGGCACGATCTATCAAAAGAAGGACGAGAACGGCACCTGGAATGAAAATGGCCCCTGGTACGGCAAGGCGGATGACTATAACGGCCGCCAGCCGAAAGCGGAGTCCATCTACCTGCAAAATCCGTATGCAGAGGACATCCAAGGATGGTTCTCCCTCACAGGCTATGTGCCCGGCACGAATGCAACGATGCTCTCCCCGCAGGGCGGTCTGCGCATCTCCTATGAAGAGCTGACACACGGTTTGGAACTGCTGATGAACGGCGGAACCTATCGCGGGAAACAGATTCTCTCTCCTGCATCCATCCAAGAGATGCTGCGCCCCCAATGGCAGTATGATGCAGCGCAGAAAAACGGGAACACCGCCGGCGGCACACTGTTGTCCTATGGGCTTGGCGAACTGCAGATCGCAGGCGACAGCACGGCGCGTGTGAACCGCAGCCATGCGGTCGATCTTGTCGGGCACAACGGCGAGGCGTTTGGTCTGCTCTCCGGCGTATTCTTCCGCCCCGGAACGAAGGACGGCTTCGTCTACATCATGAACGGCGAAGCCGTCGCCGAGGACGACGACCCGCGCAGTGCAGGCACATTCAGCGGCAACTACATCTGGGAAGAGGAGATCATGGAGGCCCTGACCGAGGCTCTGCTCTCGAAAGATTAAAAGACCTCTGATAAACCAGTTCCTCGAATCGGCGTAGATTTTTCACCCAAACGAGATGGAAAACCGGACACCGTATACGAGCCTGTGTCAGTTGTTTCATCGAAGTACGAAAAGTTGTGCCAAAAAAAGCTTGAATTCCTTAGTCAATATACAAAGAAGCACTCTGCATGATGAAAACTCTCATCATGCAGAGTGCTTCTTTGTTCTTTATTTATCCTTTAATTCTGACTAGCCTTCTTCTTCTCACGCTCATTGACAATGTAGTTATAGATGAGGACGAAGATGAGCAGCCCGCCCCAGATGATCTGGCGATAGAAGTTCGAGATGCTCTCATACATATTGAGCCAGCTCGATATCATCTGAACGATTAGGATGGCAACGATGACCCCCTTCATGTTGCCCTTGCCGCCGTAGGGATCAACACCGCCAAGCACAGCGATCAGGATCGCCTCCATCAAATAGGACGCGCCGTAGTCCGCCTTTGCTGAGTTGAAGCGTCCGAGCATGATCAGCCCCGCAGCCGCGCTCAGAAGTCCGCTGACCATGTAATTGGCAAGATAGAGACGCATATTGTTAAAGCCGGAGAACGTCGATGCCTTTACGCTTGTCCCCAGCATGCGCAGCTTGTATCCAAGTGTCGTGCGCTCCATGACAAAGGCCGATACGAGTGCAAGAACGACGAAAATAATAAATGGTGTCGGAATCCCGAGAACCTTCGCTGACATCGTGCTCGCAATCTGTGGCGGCAACCCGCCAAGCGTACTGCCGTTCGTCAGCACAATCGCCGTTCCCATGAAGAGTGCCTGTGTACCGAGAGTTGCGAGTATTGGCGTGATGCCGACCGCTCCAATAAGAAAGCCATTGATGGCTCCACAGAGCATCCCGAAGAGAAGCGCTCCCACGCATGCGGCGAGGATGAGCAGAATCACCGTAGATTCCGGAGTCTCAGGCGTGATGAGTGTTGGCAGCACCTTTGCAACGAGCACGGCTGAGAGATTTGCCACGGCAACAACGCTGAGGTCAATCCCGGCCGTATAGAGCGTAAACGCCATGGCAATGGCGAGGAGGCCGAACTCCGGAAACTGTTTTCCCATGGACTGAAAATTTGACACACTCAGAAAGAGGGTTCCTTTGAGTACCGTACAAAAAGCAAAAACCACGAGAAACACGATCATCAGTCGCATGAGATTTTTATCTCTGCGGAAGACTTGACGCAAAACCTCCATTATGATTTCCCTCCTTCCGCATCCGATACATGGACGGTGAGCTTACGCTCATTTCTCCGTGCCTGCAGTGCGGAGATCGCCGTGCCGAGGATGATGACCGCGCCCGTAAATACCTTTTGCCATGTCGTAGAGATATCGAGGAGGATCAAACTATTGTCCATAACGGTGAGAAGTGCCATGCCGAGCATCGCGCCCCACACCGTCCCCTTGCCCCCCTCCATGCGGACACCACCCAGCACGCAGGCGGCAATGACGGTCAGCTCGAGTCCCTCGAGGTTATTCGGATGGACAGCAAGCAACATGGTCGAGCGAAGCACACCGATGAGCCCTGCCATGCAGCCCGAGAACGCATAGATGAATACGATGGTCTTAAAAACGTGAAAGCCTGCGCGCTGCGCTGCACGCTCGTCACCGCCGATCGCATAGATACCACGCCCGAGCATGGTGCGCTCGAGAATGAACCAACCGATGAAGATGAGCAAGACCATGAGAATGATGCCGACGGGCATATCTGATGTGAGCCCCGAGACTGGATTGGTCACGGAGAGCAGCTTCATTTGACCAAGCTCGTAGAGTGGCTGGCAGAGGGGGTACTCGCGCGACTTAAAGACCCCCTGCATAATGCCGAAGCAGATACTGCTCGTTCCGAGCGTCACGATGAGTGCGGGGAAGCGGAAACGCGCAATGATAAAGCCGTTGACAAGCCCAACGGCAAGGCCGATGAGCATCGCCGCAGCGAAGAACAGAATGGGGTTATCTGTCACATGCTCAAGCTGTGAACAGACAATGAACATCGCCATCGAGGCAATGGCCGGAAAGGAGACGTCCACGCCACCCGTGATGATGACGAACATCTCGCCGATGCAGAACATCGCCGGCACGGAGAACGCACGCAGCAGATCAACCGCATTGTTCCCCGTGAAAAACTGCCCGCTCTTCATCTGGATCAGGAGGCAGAGCAGCACCAGTACAATACCGACGTAGAACTCCGTCGATGTAAACATCCGCTTTTTCATGCGGCATCCCCTCCTTGATGGGCAAGATCTGCGAGTGTACTCTCGTCTAGATCCTGCGTCGATAATGTTGCAGCGAGCCGTCCCTGCCGCATCACCATGACGCGGTTGCAGTTCGTCAGGACCTCGGGCAGATCATCCGAGATGATAAGCACCGTGAGTCCCTCGCCCGCAAGCTTGCGCACGCGCTCGTAGATATCGAATTTGGCGCCGATATCCACACCAACCGTCGGTCCGTTGAGGATGAGTACATTCAAATCGATGGCGAGCCACTTTGCCAATACGCATTTCTGCTGATTGCCGCCCGATAGCGTGCCGACCGGCGCCTCCACGTCATGCAGCGCGATCGATAGCTCCTTCTCCCAGTAGTGCGCCATCTCCTCAATCTTCTTCTGATCCACCGCACCGAATACGTTTGCGTACTCGTCCCATTTCTTCGCCGAGATATTATCCGCGATCGACTGGCTCAAAAACAGTCCCTCGGTCACGCGGTCCGGCGGCAAATAGCCGATACCATTCTCTATAGCGTCGCTAATGGAATTAATTTCTATTTTTTTGCCATTTATTTTTATTTCTCCACTTTGCGGGTGATGGTAGCCGAAAAGCGCCTCCGCAAGCTCTGTCCGTCCGGATCCAAGAAGCCCTGTTATGCCAACAATTTCTCCTTTTTTCAAGGAAAAACTCACATCTCGAAACCCATGGTCGAGGCTGAGATGATTCACCTCGAGCACGGCAGGTGCTGCCTCGTCCTGATAGGAAAAGCGTTTGCTGACGATCTCACGTCCCGTCATATAATAAGTAAACTTATCCTGATCAAGTTCACGCGTGCTGCCCTCTGCAACATTTTTTCCACTGCGGAAGATTGTATAGCGTTCTGCAATCTCGAATACTTCGTCCAGTTTATGCGAAACAAAGAGGATGGCAATGCCACGTGACTGCAGGTCACGAATCAGGCGAAACAGCGTGTCCACTTCTTTTTTGGTAAGACCTGTTGTCGGCTCATCCATGATGATCAGCCGTGCATCATTGAGCAGTGCTCGGCTGATGGCGATCATCTGCCGCATGCCGAACGTCAGGTTCTCGACGAGCTCATCGAGGTCGACATCCAGATTGATTTTCGCGAGTGCTGCCTGTGCCGTCTGCCGCATCCGCGACTTGTTGACAATACTGCGACCAGAGGCAACCTCCATATTCAACGCAAGATTTTCTTGCACGGTAAGATTCGGGAAAAGGGATAAGTCCTGATAAATGACCTGGATGCCACTGTTAATCGCTGTCTGCGGCGTCATGTGATCGAACACCTCGCCGTCGATCTCGAGAGACCCTCCATCCGGTGTATAAAATCCCGAAATTACATTAATGATGGTTGACTTTCCGCAGCCATTCTCCCCTGCGAGGCAGTGTACCTCCCCTTTACGGATTGATAGATTGACCCCGTCCAGTGCCTTGACGCCGCCGAAGTATTTTTTAATCCCGGTTGCCTTCAATATGTAATCAGACATCCCCGGCTCCTCCTTCCAATATGGGCATATAGAGCAAAAGCGCAGAAGCCCGCCAGAGGGGACTGCCGCGCCTTCGCTGATAGTCTAGCTCATAGATTAGAAATTATAGTTGTCAACGTTGTCCTTGTTGATGGCGATCCAACCGGCGCCCATGAAGAGGTGCGGATTGTCAGGGCTGACCTGCAGATTATTGTAGGACTTCAGGCCGAGATCCATGCCCGCCTGTGGGGTCTTCCCCTCGAGGATCTGCCGTGCGAGAACGCACATTGCATAGCCGGCCTCAGCCGGATCCCAGAGCGTAATGTAGGAGAGTGAGCCGTCCTTGATCAGCGTACGGCACTCGTTCGGCATACCGGTGCCGACGACGAAGACCTTGCCTTTCAGACCGAGCTCGTTGATTGCACGCGCAATGCCCGGGGTATCCATCGAGCTGGTACCGACGAAGCCGTTGACCTCCGGATGAGACTTGATGACTTCCTTCGCAACCTGATATGCCTTCTCCGAATTGTTCTCCGACTCGACACGCTTCGGGTTATCGAGAAGTTTCAGATCCGGGTACTTTGCCATCTGCTGAGCGACTGCGCCGTTTGCCCACTCATTCTGCGAGGCGTTCGTCAGATGTGCGACCATCGTCGTATAGACGCCCTTGCCGCCCATCGCTTCCTGCAGCTTATCCATAATGAACGCACCATAGCCTGCATTGTTAAATGCCTCAAGATCGTAGTCCGAATTCTTGCACGTGGACCCCTCGTGTGTGATGACAACAATGCCCTTATCTCGTGCCTCCTGCAGCACGGGATCACATGCTGCAGGATCGACGGGGACAACGCAGAGTGCGTTGATGCCCTGGTTGATAACATCCTGGATGACCTGCACCTGCTGCGCTGCATCAGTTGCCGCCGGGCCCTTCTGATAGGCGTTGATGCCCGTGTCGGCAGCATACTGCTTCACACCCTCATCCATACGGGCAAACCAGCCGTTGGACGAGTCCTTGACGACGACGGCAATTTTCCAGTCCTTCTTCTCGCCCTGTGTCGCCACATCCGTGGTCTCGACGACACGCGCAACGGACTTGTCCGCCGTGCCGCCCTCCTGCTTTCCGCTGTCTCCGCCACAGCCGGCGAGCGACAGGCAGCAGGTGACGCCGAGTGCTACCGCCAAGAGTTTCTTTTTCACTGTCATGATGAAATCCTCCTCACCTTATTCCGGGGATGCCGAACGACACACCCCTTACATAACGCCTTTTTGCAGCAGCACGCAGCCATAGGGCTGACGCTCTCCCGTGGAGATTGTGACAAAAGACGTCTTCGCCTTATCGTAAAAGCTGAAGCGATCGATGAACCCAACACAGGACTCGCCCTCGGGCACGTGACGTTTCACCGCTGCGATAAAATCATCCCATACCTTGGGACGACCGATCTCCGCGCGCTTCTCCTCCATGACATCCATGATCTGCACCGGGTGTTTCTCATACTCCGTATCGAGCGGCATCAACGTCAGGATGGCATCCAGCATTTCCGCTGCACCAATGCCGTCCGCATTGATCGTGATCCCGTTGCGTGCCATCGACACCGCAGGATAAAAGTCGTCCGCGATGACGACAAGATCGCCGTGTCCCATATCTGCAAGAGCCTTCAGCAGATCCGGACTAATACATTTTGGAATACCCTTTAACATAATGTACGGCCTCCAATCCGATATATCCACAGCTGGCAGAAAGCAGCATCACTCGATGTTGCGGTGACGTGCCTCCATCGTCTGCGGTGTCTCATGCAGACGATCCACCAGCAGCATGACCATAAGATCAAATAACAGGAATAAGTGTTGCTCAAAGAGATTGCCCATCGGCTGCTTTGACGGAATCGTACGCGGGTCAGTGCCTTTGTATACCATTGCCGGTACAAAGAGCGACACTTCTGCCTCCGACGGAGTCCGTTCAGCGGGAGCCCCCGTAATGACAAGGCGCCGTGCACCGGTCTTTCCCGCCTGATCGAGAAGATAGTCGATATGTCCAATACAGCCGGAGCCATTGACGGCGATAAGGAGATCTCCCGTCGTCATTCCCGGAGTCGTATCGTCCCAGAGCCAATGCACTTCCTTACCAAGATGCATCAGTCGCATCGCGAAAGAACGTGCAGCAATTCCTTCACGCCCTGCGCCGATGACAAAGATACGCCCTGCTGCCGCGATCTCTGCAAGAGCGGCCTCGAGCTGTGTCTGATCCTGCGCCGCGAAAACGCTTTCATGCTCGCGAAGGATCTGGTGATAGAGGTCCTCGTATTCCTTCACATCGATCACACTCCTGTCCATTTCTCCGAGCCACGCAGGACGAGGTTTGTCGGCAGAAAGATCTCCTGTCGTCCGCACACATCGTCCGCGTTCTCTGCTCTCTCCTGAATCCGCCGTATCAGGAGATGCATCGCATCCTGCCCCATACGGTAGATGTCCCGATCGACGACGCTGAGCGCCGTGCCGCTGTAGTGCAGCATTTCGATCTCATCAAAGCCGATCAGGGAGACATCCACCCCCAGGCGCATCCCGTGCTCATGAAAGTAACGGAGACAGCCGAGCGACGTCATGTTGTTTGCCGCAAAGATGGCCGTCGGTGGATCGTCCTGTTCCATGAGCCCATGCATGGCAGCATAGGCACGCTCCCGATGAAAGTCCCCCTGCGCCACATAGCGCATATCTTGTGGGATATTCCACTTGGCGAGCGCCGCCAGATATCCCATCCACCGTTCATTGCCGGGGCGGGAACTCTCGGGCCCGCGGATCGTCGCGATGCGGCGATGCCCCTCCCGCAGGAGGCACTCCACCGCATCCATTGCGCCACGGAAATCCTCGGAAAAGACGCCGTCAAAACGTCCATTCTTCAGACTGCGGTCAATCAAAACGACGGGCACATGCTCCGCTTCAAGCGTGCAAAGCCACTCACACGTCTTCTCGTTTCCTGCATCCACAGGGATCACGAGAATCCCCGCAAGCCGTTCCGTACGCACCACATCAAAGAAGCGGTGCTCTTTTGCCACATTATCGTCCGTACCATACAGGAAAATATTGTAACCACTTTCATCTGCAGTATTTGTCACACCGCGCAGAAGCTGTGAGAAGAAGGGGTTCTCCACATCAGGAATCAAAAACCCAATGTTCCACGTACGCCCCGTGCTCAATTTACGTGCCAGTGCATTCGGCGTATAGTCCAGGGCGTTGATGGCGTGCATGACACGCCGCTTCGTCGTCTCCTTGACATGAGGGCTGCCGTTAAGCACACGTGAGACAGTCGCCGATGACACCTGGGCACGGCGTGCCACATCGTAAATATTTACGCGCATCGCCGCACCTCCTTCGAAGGACGACCCGAGCGAACGTCGGCACTGCCATCTCATCGTGCACAGGCAATCAATCCCCGTGTCCTACCTTGTAAGCGATTACATAAATATTGTATTTCTTTTCTTTGAAATTGTCAATATAATCTTATCCTTTGATGATGTCTCTCATTGTCCTCCCTGCTGTGCGAGAAAGGCCGCAAAAGTCGCTCGATCGGGATACGACATCTGCGTTCCCTTACGCGTCACGCTGAGTGCCGCAAACGCACTCGCCTTCCGAATGGCTGCCAGGGTATCTCCATCCTGCACATAGGAGCTGGAAAAGCATCCGATAAAGGCATCACCTGCCCCAGAGGTATCCGTCGCATCCACGTGGCACGCCGGAACGTAGTGCTTTTCCGTCTTGGTCATCCAAAGGACGCCGCGCTCCCCAAGGGTAACGATGACATTTTTCAGTCCCTTACCGAGGAGGAACGCCGCCGCATGCTCGACATCCTCCTGCGTCGCCGTCGGCATCTCGGTGAGGATGGCGAGCTCCGTCTCATTCGGCACGAAGAAATCGCAGGCACACACGCGGTCGATAGCAAGCTCCTTGGTCGCAGGTGCCGGGTTCAGCAGTACCGGAATTCCACTGCGCCGCCCGAACTCGATCGTATGATAGACCGTCTCGAGCGGGATCTCAAGCTGCAGGATAATCAGCCCGCACGACCTGATATCCGCTTCCGCCGCATCTACCTCCGCTGGCGTGAGGGCGTTATTCGCCCCTTTGATGATGAGGATGCTGTTCTGTCCATGCTGATCCACGAAGATGGGGGCAACGCCGCTCGACATTCCCTCCACTTTCTTAACGTGTGTCGTATCAACACCATAGGCCTTAAAATTTCGGATCGTATTATCCGCAAAGATATCCGTCCCAACCCGCGAGACCATCATAACATCTGCGCCGCACAGGGCGGCGGCAACCGCCTGATTGGCCCCTTTTCCGCCGCAGCCCAACGCGAAGTCCGGTGCCTCCAGCGTTTCACCCGGAGCGGGCATCCGCGTGATATAGGCCGTCAGATCGACCATATTAGATCCAACAACAGCGATTCTCATGGTCCTCAGCCCTCTCCGTTCACAATCTTTACGCCACTGCTCGTTCCGAGGCGTGTTGCCCCCGCAGCGACCATCGCCTCGGCATCCGCACGGCTGCGGACGCCGCCCGACGCCTTGACCCCCATTGAGGGACCAACGGCCTCGCGCATCAGCGCAACATCAGCCGCCGTCGCGCCGCCCGTGGAGAACCCCGTCGAGGTCTTGACAAAGTCCGCCCCCGCCTCCTGAGCGAGGCGGCATGCTGTGCGCTTCTCCTCGTCGGTCAGAAGGCACGTCTCGATAATGACTTTTGTAAGCGCTTTCTTTTTTGCTGCAGCGACGACGCCCACAATATCCGCGCGCACATAGTCATAGTCCCCATCCTTCAGGCGACCGACAGGGATCACCATATCCACCTCTTCTGCGCCATCGGCGATAGCCTGCTGTGCCTCGAACGCCTTCACTGCTGTCGGCGTCGCGCCCTGTGGAAAGCCGATGACAGTGCAGGTCTTGACCCCAGAGCCGCGTAGCTGCTCTGCCGCATAGGACACCCAGATTGGGCTGACACAAACGGAAGCGAAATGATGCTGTTTGGCCTCACTGAGCAACTGATCGATGCCGGCTTTTGTCGCATCCGTTTTCAGCAGCGTATGGTCAATCATCTTTGCAAAGTCCATAAGTCCCTCCTGCTAATATTAGGAATCTTCAATAACAAAATTCTAGCACTATTGGGGCAATTTGTAAAGAAACCGTTTGCATGATATGGAATGGATGCAAGAAACCACAAAGGATTTTCGATGCGCAAAAAAGCCACCGTGCGAAAGTCTCTTTTTCACACGGCAGCCATGCATGCTCATCCGTTGTACGTTAGTGCATCCCCGGCAGTATTCTCGACGGAGAGAGCCGCACGATAGCGCGCAATGAACTCCTGCGCGCCGCACACGCCTACCGCATCGGGGGCAAGCGTCTCTCCCTCTGCTGTTGCGAATACCTCCCGATCCAGAAAATCGGCGAGATCCTCTCCTCTCCCACGAAGCGCATAGACTGCCAGCACTGCCATCCCCCACGCACCGCCCTCTGCTGCTGTCTTCATTACCGTCACCGACACATCAAGCATATTGGCAAGTACCTGCTGCGCAATGTACGGCGTGCGAAACAAGCCTCCGTGGGCAATCATGCGTTCCATTCGGATGCCTTCCTCCTGCGTCAAGATATCAAATCCTATCCGCAATGGAGCAAACGCCGCATAGAGCTGTGTCAGTACAAAATTTGCCAGCGTGAATGCACTTTGCGGCGTGCGGACGAACAACGGTCTCCCCTTCTCCGTCCGCGTGAGATTTTCCCCCGAGAGGAAGCTATAGTTGAGGAGCCCACCTCCACTGGGGTCCGCCTGTTCCACCTGCTGAAATAACTTTTGATACAACGTATCCGCAGGAACGGAAGCCCCCAGTACAGTGGCAATCTCTGAAAAAATCCCGAACCATGCGTTGATATCCGAGGTACAATTATTGCTATGCACCATCGCCGTCGGCTTTCCGTGCGGCGTCATGACAATATCGACGTCCCGATAGACCTTTTGGAACGGTCGCTCCAACACATTCATCGAGAAAATGGATGTACCAACGGAGATATTGCCCGTCCGCTCACGAATGCTGTTCGTGGCGATCATCCCCGTTCCCGCATCGCCTTCCGGGGGGCACATGGGGCAGCCCGCCATAAGATTGCCGCTCTCATCCAGAAGCGCCGCCCCCTCCGGCGTGAGTTTACCCGCTGTCTGTCCTGCCGTACACACACGCGGTAAAATGTCAGCTAGATTTTTGGGAAGTGCCGCCGCTGCCGAAAGCCCGGAAAATATTTTCAGCATCCCCATATCGTACGTTCCTGTCGCGGGATCGATGGGGAACATCCCGGATGCATCGTCAATGCCCAGCACCTTTTGCCCGGACAGCTTCCAATGGATATAGCCGGAGAGCGTCGTCATATAGTCGACCTGCGCCACATGCGGCTCGCCGGACAGCAGTGCCTGATAGAGGTGCGCCACACTCCATCGTTCGGGAATGTTAAACGCGAGCGCGCGGGTAAGCTCCTTTGCGGCCTCTCCCGTCGTATTATTCCGCCACGTCCGAAAGGGAACAAGCAAATCGCCGGCCATATCGAAGGCGAGATACCCGTGCATCATTCCGCTAATCCCCATCGCAGCAACATGCTGAATGGATACTCTGCATCGCTCTTCCACACACTGTCGGAGATCTGTATATGCGCTGCGCAGGCCATGCCAAATCTCATCCTGATGATAAGACCAATACATTCCATCAAAATGATTCTCCCACGCATAGCTCCCTTGTGCAATCACATTGCATTTTGCGTCGATCAAAACGGCCTTGATCCGTGTTGAGCCCAACTCGATGCCCAAGAAGGCTTCACCATTACGTACAATTTCTGCTGCTGTCATATCCATTGACAGTGCCTCCTCATCTATGCAGGGTGCTCTGCTTCAAAATACGTCAAAGCACTTCCGTATGACACTTGTTCTTATCATTATCGTACGTCCCCTTTATCCATGTCAACTCCAAATACGTCTATATAAAAAGATTATGGAATCACTGATAACTTTGGCTCGATCATTGTTGCAACGTCCATGTGTTCCTCCTGTCGCTATGAAAAGATTTTTTGGCTCACCGTCCGCAGCACTTCTTATATTTTTTTCCACTCCCACAGGGGCAGGGATCGTTGCGTCCGACCTTCTCCTGCCCTGCGGCGAGTCCAAGCTCTGCCGCGACGCGCTCCAGCTCCTCCAAAAATGCCGTGCGCACGCTCTCATGGGGGAATTCCTGCGTCCGGAACTGCTCGCGCAGCTCCTCCACTGTCATCGTCCCGCGCGCGAGTGCTTCGCGCATCCGCGGGCCGATGCTCGCCGTCTGCCGCTGCGTGAAGTCATGCGGCATCAAGGCGGAAAGCTCGTCCGGCGTATGGCCGCGATTGGAAAACAGACGCGCGTGGTTGGTGTAGTCCACGCAAAGCGCGACAAATTCCTCGACCTCGCTGTCACGCTTCATGACAAGCCCCCACTCCTCCGCCGCGCCAAGAAGGAGATGAACATCGCCGTCGACACGCACGTCGAAAAAGACCTCCCAGAGTGCGCGCTCTCGCTCACCTAGGTACCAGTTCTTCGGCATCCGTTTCATCAGAAAGGCCGCGAGCTTTTTCTGCCACGGCGTCGCCTCGACGTACCGCCAATCCGCATAGTACAGCATCTCTTCCTGTGTCGCAGGCACATAGAGCGGCTTTCCCCGCTGCCGGTTGAGCATATCGGCATACCCCTCGTCCGTATCGAACAGGATACCGCTGATGATGCTGCGCTCCTGCGGCGTGTGCGGCGGTTCATCCGCAAAGCACTCGTCCAGCCCCATGATGTCATAGCCCTCATCCTCATGGCGTGCCAGCTCGGCAAACGTCCAGAACTGCTCCTCCGTAATCGCGCCACGCGGATGATACGCATGAATCAGCTTCCATGCCTCCGCCAGCGAAATCGTGCCATAGAGATTCGCCATCGCGCAGAAATAGTTGCGGAGCAGGTACGACTTGCGGTCGGGCAGACCTGCCGCACGGTACATCTTGTTCAGGCGTCTCCGGTCATACGTCTCGGGGAACTGAATGAACCGCTGTTGGTTTTCGTTTTCCATGGTACCTCCCTTGCGGATGGCAGAATATAGTTTTTACAACTTCTTTCACCTACATATTACGTTGCTTTTGCAGCACTGTCAAAGAAAATTCACAGGCAAACGATCCGCCGCACCGCGTTCCTGTCACCGCTGTTCTTCAGTTGAAAAAATGCCCCCCTCCCGCTATAATAAAAGGAGAATTCATCAGCAAAAAGGAGCGCTCACATGAACGAACTCACCCTCAAATACGGCTGCAACCCGAACCAAGTGCCCGCACGCGTCTTTGCCGACGGCGGACTGCCCTTTACCGTACTGAACGGACGGCCGGGCTACATCAATCTGCTCGACGCGCTGAACAGCTGGCAGCTCGTGCGCGAGCTGAAGGAGATGTCGGGGCTCCCCGCAGCGGCGTCCTTCAAGCACGTCAGTCCGGCAGGCGCGGCACTCGGTCTGCCGCTCAGCGAGACATTGGCGCGCGCGACGCATGCGGCGGAGCGCGAGCTCTCGCCCGTCGCCTGCGCCTATGTACGGGCGCGCGGCGCGGACCGCATGAGCTCCTACGGCGACTTTGCCGCCGTCTCCGATGTCTGCGACGAGAGTCTCGCAGAGTTCCTGCGCGGCGAGGTCTCCGACGGCATCATTGCGCCGGGCTACACGGAGAGGGCCTTGGAGATCCTAAAATCCAAGCGCAAGGGCAGCTATCTGGTCCTCCAAATGGATGAGAGCTACACGCCGCCCGCCATCGAGCGCAAGGACGTGTACGGCGTCACGTTTGAGCAGCAGCGCAACGATGTGAAGATTACGGAGGACTGTCTCACGGATCGCCCGACGGCGAACAAGGACATCCCCGCTGCGGCCCGCCGCGACCTCCTGCTCGCACTCATCACGCTGAAATACACGCAGTCGAACTCCGTCTGCTACACGATGGACGGACAGGCGATCGGCGTCGGCGCGGGACAGCAGTCGCGCGTCCACTGCACGCGCCTCGCGGGCAACAAGGCGGACATCTGGCAGCTGCGCCAGAGCCCGCAGGTGCTCGCACTCCCGTTCCGTGACGATGTGCGCCGCCCCGACCGCGACAATGCGATCGATGTCTATGTCGCGGGCGACGAGGACGACTACGCCCTGCTCGCGGCGGACTGGCAGCGGCTCTTTACCGAAAAACCCGCCCCCTTTACACGCGAGGAGAAGCGCGCCTACCTCCGCACGGTCACAGGCGTCGCACTTGGCTCGGATGCATTTTTCCCGTTCGGCGACAACGTGGAGCGTGCCCATCAGAGCGGCGTCTCCTACATCGCGCAGAGCGGCGGCTCGATCCGCGACGACAACGTCATCGCGACCTGCGACAAATACGGCATCGCCATGGCAATGACCCACATCCGCCTCTTCCATCACTGAGCAGGAATGCTCCACGGGACTGAAATACAGACGGGACTGCAGTACGAATTCGAAAATGTCGTACCGCAGTCCCGTTTGTCATGAGCAAATGGAATCGCTACACGTCGAATGCCTCAATCTGTTCCTGGATGGCGCGCACCGCCTCAGCGAGCTCACGCGCCACATCTGCCATGCCGTTGATATCGCTTGTCTGCTGCTGGATGCTTGCCGCCATTTCCTGCGTGCTCGCGGCACTGTTCTGCGCCCCGTCCGCGAGTGAGGAGACGAGCGGCGTAATCTCCTTGACGTTGGCAAAGATGGCCGACATCGACGACTCGAGTGCCGCTGTCGCGTGTTCGAGTCTCTCAATGGAGGCCGCGATGCTCATGTAGTTGCTGCGCGTCGAGCCGATTGCCTCCGTCTGCACCGTCACGGTGCGCTCCACATCCTGAATCCCCGCAACCGCGTTCTCCGAGTTGTGTGTCAGCTCCGCGATGATCTCCTTGATATCCTTGGTAAAGCTGCTCGACTGGTCGGCGAGCTTGCGGATCTCATCCGCAACCACGGCAAATCCGCGCCCCGTTTCTCCGGCACGTGCCGCCTCGATGGCAGCGTTCAGTGCGAGCAGGCGCGTCTGCTCGGCAATGGACTCGATCATCGTACTCGCCTCGCCGATCTTGCCGGCACTCTCGTTGTTTTCGTTGACGAGGCGCGTAATTGCCGCGATGTTGGCGTTTGCCTGCTCCGTTTCCTCCAGGAGGTCATGCACCACTGCCGTACCGTGCTCCTTTTCGTCGGCGACGCGCGCACTCACCTCTTTCAGATCGCGAAGCAGGTCCTCATTTTTCTGGAGGGAGTACTCGATCGACTGGATGTTGTCACTGATCGTCTGCGTATGCATTGCCTGATCCGTCGAGCCGTTCGCGATGTTTTCGATGGTGCGGCTCAGCTCCTCGCCGGCACTCAGTACATTCGTACTCGACGTACTGAGCGTCCCCGACATCGTGCCCAAGTCAGAGGCACGCTTTCCGAGGGCCGCGACCATCGTTTTGATCTGTGCGCCGAAGTCGTTCATCGTGCGTGAGAGGACACCCACCTCATCGGCGCTGCTGCTCTCCACGGGATGGATCTTGATCTTGCCTGCCTCGTTCTTCGAGAAGGCGCGTGCCATATCGATGACAGGGCGCGTCACGCCGCCGCTGACCTTACGTGCCAGTACCGCACAGAGAGCGAGGGCGATCACGATGCACAGGATGGAGAGCTGCAGCTCCTCATACATCGCTGCGCGGCTCTCATCGCTGCGCGCGGCGAGATAGGCGTCGATGTTGTCCACGTAGTTGCCCGTCGAGATCACCCAGTTCCACGGAGCGAATTTCAGCGAGTAGGCACGTTTCGGCGAGAGCTGCCCCGTCCCGACGTTCTCCGGCTTTTCCCACATGAAATTACTGTACCCGCTTCCGTCGTTCGCTGCTGCGATGAGATTGCGGATGACATAGTTGCCGTCGGGGTCACGGTCGTCTCTGCGATCCGTGCCCTCCTTGTTTTCCAAAAATGGATGCGCGATCAGCCGGCAGTCTGTGTCGTCAATCCAGAAGTATCCGCTGCCGTCCGCTCCATAGCGCAGCTTTTTCACACGGGCAATCGCCTCTGCCTTTGCCTCATCCTCCGTCAGCCGTCCGTCCCGGTACATATCGTAGGCGCTCTGCACCTCACTGCGTGCGAGCTCCGTCGCGACGCCGATCATATTGTCGTAGTCCGTGTACAGCATCGTACGGAATTGCTCCTGCGTATGGCGATCACGCATATCTGCCATGATGAGCAGCAGCGCGATGATGAGCACCGACAGCGCAATCACCGGCGCCATCAGCGCCAGCATAAATTTACTCCGCAAAGATTTCATTTTTACATCCCTTTCTCTCTCGTGCGTCCCTTATAATAGAAGTTCGCGCGCTGCGGCAAAAATCCTCTTTTTATAAAACTTTTGTTTTCTGTGGAGATTCACACAATAGGTCTCCTGGCGGGCACTTCTTTTCTCTTTCCCTTTTCCGCACGCTATGCTATAATAAAATATCGTTAGAAGATGGCGGAGAACGGTTATGAAAAAATATCAGATGTCCCTCCTGCTGATCCTATCCATCGCCGTGCTCACTGCTGCTGTGACCGCATCCGCGGCACTGCCGCCCGTCTCCGGCGCCCAGCTCATCCTAAAGCCCGTGCGCATGGAGCAGGGCAAAGACGTGCGCCGTTCCTACTATCAAGTCGGCACGGCGGAGATCAAGGCAACGCTCGCACAGATGGGCACGCAGATCCATTTCACCCTGTGGGAGGGCAAGCAGAACGTCTTTCACTTTAGTGCACCGGCATCGCGTCTGGGGCTCGGCTCTTCCGGAGCGTTTATGAGCGACGGGCATCTGTTTTTTTACTGCAACATCAACACACGTGCCGGCTGGCGTCCGCCGGGCGCTCCGCCCGCCTCAGGACGTGCGGTCATCGTCGGAAAATCGCCGGTGGACGGTGCCTGGCGCATCTGCGTCGACAGCAGCGACTACTACAATCCGATCCCCGACGATTTTCAGGTCTACATCGGATCCGTGCAGCACAGCGCAGATCATCCGTACATCGCGCTCGCATTCGGCCGCGAGCTCTATACTGACACAGGCAGGCCTGCCGTTCGATATCGGCTCGACTATCATGCGGACACAGATCAGTTTACATACGAAGAGGAATAAGCACGAGGAGGTGGTTGGTCGTGATCGAGGCGGCCAAAACATTCGAGGAGTATATTGAAAAGGAAAACATCACCGGTTTTGCCATCCGCGAGGTGGGCGACGACCGCGACACCACCGTCTTTGAGAGCGAGATCGAGGCAGGCGAGCGGCGACTGCCCATCGCCGTCATCATCGACAGCACCGCCTATGCGACCATCCGCGTCCGTCTTGCGCAGAACGCCGTCGACGACACGAACGCCATGCTGCTCACGGGCTGGCTCATGCGGCAGAACCAGGACAGCCGCCTCATCAAGTTCTACCTCACCTCCGATACCGCCATCCACGCCGACGTCGTCGTCCCGCATAACCCCGCGGCGTTTGACCCCGAGGTCATGACGAGCGTCCTGCGCGTCTTCATCCGCGACATCACGAAGCTCATGCCCGACCTCGCCATGCTCCTGCCCGAGGAGTGAGCGCGTTTGACAAACGCGGGAGAATCTGCTATCATAGCAATCACTGCGGGCGTAGTTCATCGGTAGAATGAAAGCTTCCCAAGCTTTAGAGGTGGGTTCGACTCCCATCGCCCGCTCCAGAGAAAATACAAGAGCCGTCATGCTGACGGCTCTTTTTTGCTGTGCGAAATGTACTCACATCCATGATCTCTCATTGGATCTCACATTCCTGCATCACGGTCTATGCCCCCCTGAACAGCATAAATCCCCCATTGCTGCGCAGCTATGGGGGCAGAACAATTTCGATTATGCGGCTTGCAATTTATGACGGGTTGTATTCCTTCGTGGTATTCCCCGTCACAATATAGTTGAGGATGGCGTTTATGATCGGCTTTGCATCGTAGTAAGATGGTCTGGTGCCGAACGTCTCATACTCCCATCCGTTTGCTGTGCGCGTAAAGCGATACGTTAAGACACCTGTATGCTCACGCTCAAAGGTACAGGCAACACCACCCGCATTTCCATCAAACCAGCGCGAGGTCGTATCCGCCATCACGCCAACGCCCTTGCCTTGATAAATGTAGATCGTCGCGGCATCTGCACGCGCCGGCCCACCTGCGATGACAAGTCCGATCAGAAGCGCAAGCATGACTGCGAATACATTCTTCCCGTTGCACATAGACATCACCATCCCTTTCTTACTGCGAAATATAAACGAACAAACCACAGGCCGCAAAAGCGGACACTGCCGCCTCACTCCTACCCGACGTCCCATCTGCACGGGGCAGATCAACTGTCTTCCGCCGTCAGACGCACCGTCATGATCAGGTTCCCTTTTGCATCAGTATCACCATGCATCTCCTGGATAATACGCCGTCCCAGTGCATGCGCCCATACTGTGTCATAGGTTCCATTGCCGACGAGCGGACTCTTCTTTGCCAACACGTTAAACTCATCGTGAGATACACCCATGGCGATCAGCAGCGAGGCAAGAGCACTTCCAACATAGGGAATAGTATTCGGTTTATTTCCGTCTGCCATGATGATGACCTTGGAAACAAAGCCTCTGTCATTGCAGAAAAACGAAACAACCGCGGCCTCTCCTTTTGCCCCGATGGATGAAAGGTACAGATCATAGCCGCTGTCTTTGGAAACTCGCCCAATGTGAGTCAGCTCGGTCAAACGATACGGACGGTCAAGTGCCGCAAGGACTGCATTTCCTTCGTTATAAAGTGCATATGCACTCATGTCGCAGATCTGCACGACTCTTGCATCGGCAGAGGATGCAAATAAAACCGCAGAACAAAATACAAACACGGCAGCGATTTTTTGCAGGATTTTCATGTTTGCCGACCTCCCTTACGCATACAATGTCCGATGGATGACAGTCCCCCGATGCAGTCAAGGACGAAAGATGGCAATGCGGCAGAACGGCTGATCATTCGGCAGGCTCATGACGCGAACATAAAAGCCCTCGCCGCTTCGTCCCATCATCGTTCTCAATGGGGTTGTCCAAATATCAACATAGGCCTTTTGCCCGTTGATGACGGGGGCAGCAGCCGTGCGCAGAGCCGGCATGTCCGCCGCGAGCAGCGCACTGACGAACGAGATGAGGATCTCATTTTCAACGAAGGCAGGCCCTGCACTGGTATCATCACTGACCTCGATCAGCAGAGCGTCAATGTTGCCCTCCGCATTGGTACTGAGGTAGATGCCGTTGTTTTTCTGTGGGAATTCCATAAAATACAGCATCCCGCGCTGATAGGCCGCGCTCAGTCCCGCGAAGCGCTGCAGCTTCCTGTCCGTCTCAGAATAAAACATATCAATACGATGCCGCTCATCTTCTTGATATTGCTGCAATAATTGACGAGCGAATATGTTGTGCATATAAGCAAAATACTCATACGGCGCCGGATACTTGACGACAACGCCGTCGCTGCGGCGCACCGGCAAGGGCAGGAACACTCACCATCCCGAAGAAGCATAATGCTGTCATAAAAATGATGGTGCGCAGGGCGCTCATCACCACATCCTCCTTATTTGATCTCTATTTTGTATTAAACAAAACATACCGACTATTCGCTTTTAATTTATTCGGCATTTCTCTTTTATTTTCCTTCTTTTGGTTTTAGAAAATGTGATCCAGAGTATAAGTAAACAGCGGATCAGGGGATATCGTATCCACGGCACCTCCTGATCCGCTGCTTGGGAATGTATCAACGAAATAAAATCAGCCGCACACCTCGATCTGGCACGCCCGCATCGCGTTGAGCGCGGTCGTGTGACTCTCGGGCGTGACACCCGCGCAGCAGGCGGCATCGACGCTGATGCGCTTTTCGGGACAGAACGCCTTCACGAGGAGGGCGTTCGAGATGACACAGATATCCGTGCAGAGCCCGACAAACTCGATCTCGTCGTAGTCCGCGAGGGCGGCGGGGAGTGCCGTCGCGCCGAACGTAGGCTTTTCGATCACGGCTGCTGCCGCATCGGCAAAGGGGCGGAGTGCCTCCACGATCGCCCAGCCCGCCGTACCGCGAATGCAGTGCGGGACGGGCAGATGCTCTCCCTCCTGCGTCGTGAGATAGTCCGCGCCGTGCGTATCCATAGTAAAGACGAGTGCCGTCCCCGCCGCACGCGCCGCCGTCAGCTTCTCCACCATGCGCGGCAGCATTTCCTGCGCCTCCGCCGTGCCGAGTGCGCCGTCCACGAAGTCGTTCTGCATATCCACAACGACGATTGCCTTCTTCATTGTATGTCCTCCATTTTCTGATACTCCCGCCGCTGTCGGCGCGCGGGAGTTTTTCTGTTCTCTCAGCTCTCTCAGTGCGCTCTCTGCTCCATCCTATAGCGCGCCTCCCATTCATCATAGATGGGACGGAGGCGGTCGTCGAGATAGGAGAGTGCCTGTGCGCGGATCGCGTCGGGGATGCCATAGTACGCCTCAGCGATCGCGCCCGTGATCGCAGCAATGGTGTCACTGTCACCGCCGAGCGAGATGGCCGTGCGGATAGCATCCTCAAAGGAGCATGACTCGAGGAAACACTCAATCGCCTGCGGTACAGTATGCTGGCAGGTCTCGTTAAAAATATAGTCCTCCCGAATCCCGTCAATGGTAAAGTCGAGCGCGTAGTAGTGCTCCACAATATGGGCGGCGATCTCCTGCTGCGTGCGCCCCGTCCGCGCCATATAGACAGCGACAGCAGTCGCCTCCGCGCCCTTGATCCCCTCGGGGTGGTTGTGCGTGACCTCCGTCACCGCCTTGGCGAGGGCGATGGCCTCCTCCATGCTGCGCGCGGCAAATCCCGCAGGACTGACGCGCATCGCCGCACCGTTGCCGAAGCTGTCGTAGGGCGCGGGGTTATCGGTGATGAACATCCACCAGTAGAACCGCCCGCCATAGCCGCAGTCGGGATAGTGCTGTCCGATGCTCCGCATCCAGTACACCGCATTCGCGCGCAGGCGTACATAGAAACCCTCCTCCGCGTCTGCCGCATCCGAGAGCCCTGCGGCATCTGCCGCAGGTGCGTCCGCCGTCTCCCGCTGCGTCTCCATGATCGCCTTCGCCACGGACAGCGTCATAATGCTGTCATCCGTCGCAAAACAGTCCTCCGCAAAAAGCTCAAAATCCTTGCTGCGATGATTGTCGAACTCAAACCGCGAGCCGACAATATCGCCAATGATCGCCCCCAGCATCGTATGGCCTCCTTAAAGGAATCACACAGGTTATTCTATTTCTTTTCCTTTTCTCACAGGAGCAATCTCGTTGTGCCATCTCCTGTGTGCGATGCTCGGCAGGAAGGCACAGCCCCCTGCTGAGAAAGCGTTCAGCACAGCGCTCTTACCGTACGCACAAAGCCGGCACAATCACCACACCGCCCCTGCCGTGTGCACCTCCCTATGCTCCATCGCGCTCTCTTCTTATTTTGTGCGTATTTTACTTCATTGCTTCTAATTATAACACAGGTAAAATACACGCGCCATTATCACAATTTTACAGCTTTATACAGATCGCGGAAAATCCGCAAAAAAGGGCGTTTCCCCCTTGCATTTTTTTTATTTTTCTCTACAATGTGGATACTGTCACACAAGGAAAACACAGATAGGGAGGGATGTTTTATGACGATGCTGCCGCGCCAGTACATGATGCTGTTTGGAATCACGATTACGGCGTTTATCTTCAACACCTCCGAATTCATGCCGATCGCACTGCTCATCGATATCTCCGAGTCGTTCTCCATGACGGAGGCAGCGACGGGACAGATGATCACGATCTATGCGTGGGTGGTGGCGCTGCTGTCGCTGCCGCTGATGCTGCTTACCTGCCGCATGGAGCTGAAGAAGCTGCTGCTCCTGATGGTGGCGCTCTTCGGCATCGGGCAGATGATCTCAGGGATCGCGACGAGCTATGAGATGCTGCTCGGGGCGCGTATTGTCGTCGCCTGCGCGCACTCGATTTTCTGGTCGATCGCCGCGCCGCTCGCGACGCGTCTCGTGACGCGTGAGCATCAGCCGGCGGCTCTCGGTATGATCGCGACGGGCAGCTCGGTCGCGACGATTGTCGGGCTCCCGCTCGGCCGCGTGATCGGGCTCGCCACAGGGTGGCGCATGACGTTCCTCCTGCTCGCCGTAGTCGCCGCTGCCGCGTTCGTCTATCTCGCGATTCTCCTGCCGCAGCGCACGCCGGGGGCGGGGGTCAGTGTCCGAGAGCTGCCGTCGCTCGTGCGTCAGCCTGCGCTGGCGTGCATCTACGTCATGACGGCGCTCTTTGCGACGGCGTATTTCACGATGTACAGCTACATCGAGCCGTTCCTGCATACGGTCGCAGAATTCTCGCCCAATCTGATCACGGTGGCACTCATGCTGCTCGGGGTGAGCGGCATCATCGCGAGCTTCGTATTCTCGCGGATGTACGGCAGGTGCCGTTTGGCTCTGCTGCGCTGGTGCCTGGTCGGGGTCGCCGTCATGCTCTTTCTCTGGCAGGCGGCAGCCATCTCCGTCGGCACGATGATCGTACTCACGATGGTGCTCGGCGTGCTCGCGACGCTCTACAATACGATGTTCCAGGCGGAGGTGCTCACCTCGGTCCCACGCGACGCATCGACGGTCGCGACGGCGATCTACTCGGGGATCTTCAACCTCGGCATCGGCAGCGGAACGTACATCGGCGGGCTGGCAGCGGGGGCTGACCACATCGCCCACATCGGCTACATCGCCGCGGCCATCGCACTCGTCGCCGCCCTGCTCTGCCGGAAAGTCTACTTGCCGGCGGTAAATATGCATCACAGGCATCTGCGGTGATCTGGGGAAGCACTGATAAAGCATACATAAGGGACATGACGCAGCAGCTTGAGCGACGCGGTATCCCTTTTTCCCATCACCTTATGGATGGAAATGTAATCTCTTATCACTGAGCAGCCTCTCGACAAGTCAGTCACTCTCATCGCTGCCGCTGCACTGGCAGCAGCTTCCCTGACAGGACAAAATCTGCGCCAATCTGACCAACTTCATTTTATCAGCGTTCCTAAATACACACAAAATCCCGCCGCATTCGGAACATACCGAACGCAGCGGGATTTTTATGTGGGAATCCAACGATTCCTTTATTCTGTTCTTTTCTTCCCACCCATGGTCATAAACAGGAAGAAGATCGAGAGGACGCAGGAGGCGAGGAGGCTGATGAAGCCGCCCGTCCAGCCGAAATGGTCAACGACGAAACCCATGTAGACGCCCGCGAACGCGGAGCCGACGATGTAGCCCATGAGGCCCGTAAGGCCGGTCGCGCCGCCCGTTGCGACACGCGGCACCATGTCCGCCGCCTGCAGTCCGATCATCATGACCGGCCCGTAGATGAGGAAGCCAATGGCAATCAGCGCGAGGTTGTCCACGAGGACATTGCCGGGCGGGTTGAACCAGTAGACGAGGATCGCGACGATGACGAACGTCATAAAGATCATCGTTGCGGGCGCACGCCGTCCGCGGAATACGCGGTCACTGAGGTAGCCGCTCACGAGCATGCCCGGGATGCCCGCCCACTCATAGAGGAAGTATGCCCAGCGCGAGCTCTCTTTGGAGAAGCCCTTGACCGCCGCGAGATACGTCGGCGCCCAGTCGACGACGCCGTAACGGATGAAATAGACGAAGATGTTCGCGATCGCCAGATACCAGAGCAGCTTGTTCTTGATGATGTACTTCATCAGAACTTCCTTTGCCGTCATCTGCTTTTCCATGACGGCACCGTGCTCCTTCGGGTAGTCGTGCTTGTACTCCTCGATGGGCGGCAGACCGCAGGACTGCGGCGTGTCACGCAGGAGGAAGAAGGTGATGAAGGCGAGGACGATGGAGATCAGCGCAGGGAAGAAGAAAATACTGTTCCATGTGCCAAAGAGTGCGATACCTGCCGTCGCCAGCGGTGCGATCAACCCGCCGCCGAGGTTATGCGAGACGTTCCACCACGACCACCACGCGCCGCGCTCGGTCTGGGAGAACCACGTCACCATGGACTTTGCATACGGCGGGTAGCCCATCCCCTGGAACCATCCGTTCATGAAGCTCAGGGCGCACATGATCGGAATGCTCGTCATGACCCCCGGCACAACGCCGAACACGAGCGTCACGAGCGCACTGAGCAGGAGGCCCAGCGTGGCAAAATACTTTGGATTCGAACGATCCGAGATGTTGCCCATGACGAACTTGCTCACGCCGTATGCAACCGAAAGCATGGTCAGGACGATACCAAGATCCGCCTTGGAGTAGCCGTAGTCCTGAATCATGTAGGGCATCGCGAGACTGAAGTTCTTGCGAATCAGATAGAAGGTCGCATACCCGATGAACGTCCCGAGAAAGACCTGCCGTCGGAGTGACTTGTACCGCTCGTCAATCTGGTCGGCGGGCAGCCGCTCAATGTGCGGTGCCGGTGAAAAAATTGACATATAAATCCATCCCCCTTGCAAATTTTATGCTGTCTGCAGTATAGCGAATGCGGCATTCCCCGACCATCGGCAAAGTTCTGTTTTTCCCTCGGATTTCTCCCCATTTTTCCATCAGAAATACAGAACCCCACATCAGAAAAAATCCGATGTGGGGTTCTATTGATATGTCTCGGCACGCTACTGCAAAAGCCCGTTCCGCAGGGCGAGCGTGACAAGCTCGCTGCGCCGGCTGCAGTGCAGTTTCTCGTAGATATGTTTCTTATGTGTGTCCACTGTCTTTACACTGAGATGCAGCCGCTCGGCAATCTCCGTGATCGTATACCCGTGGATCAGCTCGTCAAAGACCTCCCGCTCCCGCGCGGTGAGCACGCTGCGCGGATCATCCGCTGCCTCCTCTGCGGGGCGGAACATGATGTCCATGAGTGACTGCTGCGCGTTCGGGCTGAGGTAACGCCGCCCCTGCGAAAGTGCCTGCAGCGCATCGAACAGCTCGTTGTCCGCCGAGGTCTTGGGCAGATAGCCCATCGCCCCGTACTGCATCGCCTTGTAGATATACTCCTCATCCTCGTGCATGCTCAGCACGAGGATCTTCACCGCGGGGAAGCGCGCGCGGATCTCGCGGATGCAGGCGAGCCCGCCCATCCCCGGCATCGAGATGTCCATGATCACGAGGTCGATCGGCTGCACCGCCAGCAGCCGCAGTGCCTCCTCGCCGCTCTCCGCCTCTGCCGTCACCGTATAGGCGGACGTGTTTTTGAGCAGCAGCTTGATCCCCGCGCGGATCAGCAAATGGTCATCCACAATCATCAGATTCATCCGTCAGCCCCCTTCCGCGCAGCTCAATGCGATAGACCGTTGTCCACTCCGGCAGCTCTGCAGAGAGCTCCATCCGCCCCGCGAGCAGGCGCACGCGCTCGGCGATCCCGTAGATCCCCATGTGGTTCTCCCGCCGCGCCGCACGGATGCGCTCCTGTGTGATGCCGTCGCCATTGTCCTTGACATAGAGCACGATGCGCTCCTCTGCGCTCAGGCGAATCTGTGCCCGCGTCGCATGGGAATGCCGCACAATATTCGTCAGGCACTCCTGTACGATCCGATAGACCGCCAGACTCTCCACGTCGCCGGGCACCGCCTCGACCGCGCAGACGAGCTCGATGTCCACCGCGTGCTTGCGCCGATAGTCAGCGACCAGCTTCTCAAGTGCCGCCTCGATCCCCAGCTCATCCAGTGTCGGCGGGCGCAGCTCCACCGCGAGACTGCGCAGCCGCGCGAGCGTATCCGCCGTCTCGTCACGAATCGCGAGCAGCGCCTTCTGCATATTTTCATCATCCGTCTCGTTCGCGAGCGCACGCAGAGAGAAGAGCAGTGCCGTCAGCGTCTGCCCGCTCTCGTCGTGCAGCTCCATTGCAATCCGCTTGCGCTCCTCCTCCTGCGCCGTGATGATGTGCCGCAGGAGACGGCTGCGCTCCTGCGCCCCCTCGCGCAGATGCCGCTCCATATCGTTCATCGCATTCGCCAGACGCCCGATCTCATCCGTCACAGGGAACGTGATCGCACGCCCCGAGAAATGACCCTTGGAGATATGCTCCGCACGTTCCATCAGATGATGGAGCGGACGCGTCAGGATCTCCGACAGGCGAAAGATCAGCACCGCCGCGAGGAGCAGGATGACCAGCGTTATCCCGAGCATTTTCAGTACATTGGAGACCAACAGCTCCCGCAGTGCATCCTCGCTCACACCGACGCGAACCGCGCCGAGCGCACCGCCCTCGATCGGCCAGCGGATGTCCTGGATCTGCCCGAGGCTCGTGTCCACGCGCAGCACCTCCGGCTCTGTGCCGCCCACCCCGTGCAGCTCGCGCAGATGCAGCGGCATCCCTTTGGTAAAGGTATGCGCCATCACACGTCCGTCCGTGTCCAGCAGAAAGATATACGATACAAAGTCATTGTTGCGTTTCTCTGTGTGGATCAGCTCCTCGAGCGCGAAGAGATTGCCCGTCTGCAGCGCGTCGCTGCTGAGCTCCGCCACCTCTGCCGCCACGCTCAGCCCGCGCCGCTCCAGTGACGCACGCATGATGTCAGACAGCGTGACGAGCATGAGCGCACCCGAAAGAATGGCAAAGAGCAGCACAATCCCCATCACGATCACCGTCAGCTTGCCCGCAATGCGGAGTTTCGCAAAATACTGCATCAGATCCCCTCTTCCGGCGAGAACCGCGGATAGAGCTCCGGCTGCGGCGGCACGAAGCGGTCGATGAGCAGCTGCTCCATCGCCTCCTTTGCCTCCGGATCTCTGTCCAGATGCAGCAGGATCTCCTGCACTGCATCCGCCTCCCTCAGATCGCGCCGCGCCACCACAGGCCCCATCCCGCTCCCCGGCAGCACCTGTACGATCCGCACCTGCTCCAGCATCGCGGGCGCATACTCCCGGTAGTAGTCATATGTCAGGCTCGCAATCACGCCGCCGTCTACCAGACCGTCCGCCACCGCACGCAGTGAGTCATCATGGCTGTAGGTAAAATAGGAGGAGCGAAAGAAGGTCTCGGGATCTTCGCCCATTTTCCGCAGATATGCACGCAGCTCAAGATAGCCCGAGTAGCTCATCGGATCCACATAGACGAAATGCCGTCCGCGCAGCTCCGCGAGCGAGGTGACGCTGCTCGCACGCGGGACAATCACATACGAGAAATAGTAGTTCGTTCCGCCACGCTCCGGCATCGCCAAGAGGCGCACATCCTCCTTTTTCCCATACACCATATACGCACCGCTCGACAGGAACGCCACATCCGCATCCCCCTTCGCCAGCAGCTGATTGATCTCGGCGTAGCTGCGGCGGTGCAGGAGCAGCACCGGCCGCCCGAGCAGCCGCCCGAGACTGCGCACCATCTGACTTTGATAGCCCTCCGTGCGCGCGTGGTTCAGCACCGAGATCATCGCCACCCGCAGCGGCGGCTCCCGCATCTCCATCTTGTACCCCGGGATCGGCTCCACCTGCTCGAAGTCGATCTGCGTCCGCTGCTCGGCGCGGAGGTAGAAGAATGCACCGACCAACACCGCAAGCATCAGTCCCGTAAAAATATATCGCCGCTGCATGATGCACCTCCTTTGCCGTGTACAGTCTGAGAAACACTCTCTTTACTTTTCTCCTATTATAACATATTCCGCAGCAAGAGAAAAAACCTGTCCCACAGAGGGACAGGCATGTTGCATATACACATCACTTCATCACACGGTTGAGCAGCGTCTGGAAATCATTCACATGCTCGTAGATCACGCAGTCACTATGCAGTTTTTCAAACAGCTTCTTCGCACACGCTATTTTTGCCTCCTCAATCGGACGAAGCTGGAGCGAGGACAGCGTTCCCTTCGTCTCCGCGACGAAGTAGATGTGACGCACCTTCCCCTCGCGAAACACAATCGCCCAATCCGGCGCATAACTTCCGACCGGCGTCGGGATGGCGAACCCGCGCGGCAGTTTCGCATAGATCAGCACCTCGTTCCCGCCGTCGAGATCCTGGGCAAATCTCCTCTCCACATTGCCGTCCGTGAACACATAGTTCTGGATTGCCTTCTCCGCCTCGTATGCCTCGGTGTAGGGGCGCTTCTCCGTCGCAAAGATACTCGCATCGTAGCTGCCCTCGATCGTATTGTACTCGATGTGATCGACGATGCGTGTCGCCTTCTGCTCAAGGATGAGCCGCGTCACCGTACGGATAAACTCCTCAGGATTGCAGCGGTAGCCTGCAAACACCTCGGCCTTAATCCCCCGCAAAATCTCCGCGACCGTGCGCCGCGTGAGCGTCGTCCCCGCCGCAATGCGCCCGATGAGATCATACGTCACCGTTGACCCTTGGGCGCGTTTCAGCGTACTCGTCCGACTCTTGCCATAGCTAAAACTCGTACCATCCGCCACCATCGCCGCATCCAGATCCGTCTGCTGCCCGCCATAGGTAATCGTATACTGGAGACGGCTGACACGCAGCTCGGCATTGATATGGTCGATCGCCGCCCGTACGAGTTGTCGCGTGTCAAAGGAGACCGTATAGGCGTACTTGTGATTGATCCTCTTCCAGAGTGCCTGAAACTCCTTCCGATAAAACCGATCATTCAGCGGATTCTCCGGTGTCTTCGTCATCCCCGCATCCGAAATCATTGTGCGCAGCACACGCTCATCATAGATTGCCTGCACAAGGCGATGGACCCCCTCCGTCATGGGCATGAGAGCCTCAGGCAGAGGCGCGAGCGTCCCCGCCGCGTGCTCCGTACGGTACTTCTCCGTCACATGCCCCTCGACATCCACATAACCGTTCATACCGAGGTAGAAATACATCGCTCGCGCCTGCGTCTTATCAAGTGTGGCCGCTGTTCCATCCATCGACTTCACTGTCTTGCCGATGAAATACTCCTCCGTGACCGTCTTCGGACGATCGTACAGCTCCGCCTCCATCTGCTTCTGCAGATCGCCGACAAATCCCGCATAGCTCTCGCTCGCGATTACCGTCAGCACATTCACCTCATGCACCGCATCTCCCAGCACCGTCCGATCCATCCGCTGGCCCGTCTGATCGACCGCGAGGCGCAGACCTCTGCCGACCTCCTGCCGCTTTGCCGTCACACTCGCCGCGTGCTTCAGCGTACAGATCTGGAACACATTCGGATTGTCCCAGCCCTCGCGCAGCGCCGAGTGGGAGAAAATCACGCGCGTCGGCTCATCGAACGAGAGCAGCCGCTCCTTATCCTTCAGGATCAGATCGTACGCCGAGATGTCGTCCGACAGATCCGAGCCGCGCCTGAGACTGCTGTCCACCGCGCGTCCCGTCTTCTTGTCAATGCTGAAATACCCCGCGTGTACCTTCTCTACAGGCACATTGTCCAGATATTTCATATACGCAGGATCAAAAATATCGCGGTTTTCGTTCATCACCGCGCGGTACTCCTCCTCGAAGATCCGCCCGTACTCCCCAAGCACCGTATTTCCGTCTGCATCATACTGACGGTACTTCGCCACCTCGTCGATGAAGAACAACGAGAGCGTCTTGATCCCGCGTGCGAAAAGCCGCTGCTCCTTCTCAAAATGCGAGACAATCGTCTCACGGATCTGCACCCGTCGGAGATCCGCCTCCGATACATCCCCCTGCACATCTCCCGTATGGAGCGTTGTACCGTTCAGGAAAAGCACCGTCCCCGCAGCGGCATCGATGTGCTCTACCACATAGCCCTCGTACTGTGCCATTCCGCCCGAGAGATGGCAGAGATTGTCCCCCTTAGAAACAATGCGCAGCGTGCGCCGCACCCCGCCCTTTTGCGCCACCTCGAACTCGATCCGCGCACGCGGCGGCACCTTCGGCGAGAGTACAATCTCCGCGAGATAGAGATAGCGCCCCGTCCCCGGCAGATTCTTCACCTCGAACCCCTTCACCTCAATCTTCTTCACCAGACGCGCATTGTAGGCATCCACCGCGTCCAGCACATAGACGAGATTGTGCCGCTCCGCGTGCGTCGCCGAATAGTTCAGCGTAAAGAGGGGAGCGAACTGCGCGAGTGCCTTCTGGGTCACCGAGCCCTTCTTCCCCATCTTCTGCGGCTCATCGAGAATGAGGATTGGACGGTTCGCCGCAATCACATCGATCGGACGGCGCGAGCCGAACGCATCGCGCTTCGAGTAGATGATGCGCGCCTCCTTGTTCCCGCCGCGCCCCTCGACCGACTTCTCCTCGTTCAGCGAGGCGGCAAACGCCTGCGTATTGATGATCATCACCGAGAGTCCTGCATCGGCAGAGAACGCATCCAGCTGATTCAGATTCGCACTGCTGTAGACGAAGAACCGCGCCTTCTTCCCATAGTGCTCCATGAAATGCTCCGCCGTCATCTCGAAGGACTTCTTCACGCCCTCGCGGATCGCGATGCTCGGCACCACCACGATGAACTTGCTCCAGCCATAGCGGCGGTTCAGCTCAAACATCGTCTTGCTATAGACATACGTCTTGCCCGTGCCCGTCTCCATCTCCACATCGAGCGCACACGCACCGAGCGGCGCGGAGAGCGACTCCGACAGATGAAGATTGCGTACGCTCTGCACCCTGCGGATATTCGCGAGCAGCTGCTCCTTCGTCAGATGTAGCTTTTCATTCCGAAAGCCATCGTCCGATGCCGTGTCCACGTCCATAAACGACGCATCCCGATAGCCTTCCTCTGTACGGAGCAGATTGCCCTGCGCCGCACCCGTGCCCACATCGCGCCGATAGTCCGTATGCGCCTTATACGGCTGCCCCTCGAACACACGGACAACCGCCTCCACCGCCTCCGTCTGGTACGGCTGCACCGTAAAGTGAAACTTCATCAGCAATCACCCGTATTCTCATATTCTGTCAAACAGCGCTCCAGCTGCTGGACCAGGATGGGCAACTCCTCAAAAACAACCTCTGAAATAATATTCCAGTTCGTCCCATCATAATCATGCACAAGGCGATGCCTGAGCCCTGCAATCATCGTCCATGAGATTTCAGCATGGTTCGCCTTATACGCTGCGGACAAATAATAACAGTGCTCTCCCATATTGTATAACGGCGTTGTGACAAGCCATTGAAGCGGCAGCTGCGTCAGCAGCTCCTCTTTTTCAATGTCGTTTTTTCGGATATATTCCTGCAACTGAACAGCATAGTCATAGATCTTTTGAACCCTTTGCCGATCCGAATACTTCATGCCACCAAAACCTTTTCTTTCATAATCGTTTGATAGAAATTACTGTCCGGGTTGACCTCTGCGATTTCAAAAACATCCACGTTTTTCTTGAGCACCTCGCGCAGCTCCTCCGCCAAGGCAAAAATCATCGTTCGCCGAAACATTTCTCCACCAAAAACAAGAAAATCCAAATCGCTGTTCTCGTCCGCTTCCCCACGCGCGTACGAACCGAACAAATAAATTTCCTTCACACGGTATTTATCAGCAAGCGGTTTCACCGCTGCAGCAATCTGTTCCATGGTAAATACAGACGTTTGCATCATGACGCCTCCTACTCATAATGATTCACAACGCTTCCCGAGGGGTGTTACACTACAGCACCCGCCGCACCGTTGCGGGGCTGTACGCCGCAAAGAGCTGATCGAAGTTCGTCAGCGCAGAGTCGTCCGCCATCGAGGCATCACGGAACACCGCGTAGTAGGGCTTTCGCTTTGCGATTGCCGTCACCGCCAAATCCGTCACATCACGGTCAAAGCACGCGAGAAGGAAGCCGTCCGCAACGTTAAAGACGCGTTTCCCCGCGATCTCCTCCACCGTAATCGATGCCGAGAGCAGGATGCCGAGATCCAGCATCGTCTGAAAGAGCAGATCCTCCGGCGTGCGATCCGCCTTGACATTGTCCACCTGCGCGAAAAGTCCGTCCTGCGTCACCGCATCGGGTGCATAGTAGACCTCCGTCATATTGCTCGTATCGAGGCGCAGACAGCGGAACCCGAGGTCAACTCCTACCGCCTTCTCGCCCGCCTCAGCTGCGATCTTCGCCCCCGCACGGCGAATGCGCTCCTTGCCGATCTCGCAGATATTCCGATAGCCCGCTTTGTAGGCTGTGCCGCCCTCGTCCGTCGCCTCGGGCAGCTGCACCATAATGAACTTCCGATGACCACCGTCCTCGGCATTTAGCTGCATTACGGCATGGGCGGTTGTGGCAGAGCCAGAGAAGAAATCGAGAATAAGAGCGTCTTCATCCACATTTGCCACCCTAAGAATACGTTTTAATAGGCGAAGCGGTTTCGGGCCAGCAAAATATCCTTTGTCCTCAAATAGTCGTTTTACTTCCTGTCTACCTTCTTGATTGTGCCCAACATCCTCGTGTTGCCATATTGTCGTCGGGGTCATACCTTGCTGAACATCTGCAAGGTATCGCTTTATTCTTGGCGTATTCCCCCCATTTTCACCAAACCACACTCTTCCTTCTTCTATGAGTTTCTCCATGCGTTCTCTATTTGTAAACCAACATCTTCCATCTGTCGGACGAATTACTGTTCCGTTGGGCGTCGTAATAGGATAGTCGTATGTAGCACTGTATGTTTTTACGGTCATATTGTCTGCTGTCCATGGCCCTCTTGGATCATTGTCCGGATTTTTATAGCGTGCATTGGCTGTTTCAGAACGAGGCAATAATCCAATGGAAAAATTCGTTATATTCTTCGCATATACAACAATAAAGTCATGACTTGCAGAGAAATATTTTGCGTCATTTTTCGGTGAAAAAGCCCTTTCCCATATAACTGTTCCTACATAATTCTGCTCACCGAAAATCTCATTGCAAACCTTCTTGAGATTCTCCTGCTCACTGTCATCAATACTAATAAAAATAACCCCATCATCGGCAAGCAAAGACTTCGCCACGCGCAGACGCGGATAGATCATATTCAGCCAGTCCGTATGAAAACGTCCGTTGCTCACATTGTTCGCACGCAGATCATACTGCATCGCACCGTCCTCGTCGCGCCACCCGTTCGCCGCATGGAAATCCCCATCCGCCATCGCAAAATCATCATCGTACACAAAGGCATCATTCCCAGTATTGTACGGCGGATCGATATAGATCATCTTCACCTTGCCGAGGTACGTCTCCTGTAGCAGCTTCAGCACATCGAGATTATCCCCCTCGATGTAGAGGTTTTCGCTGTCGAACGCGCCCGCCGTACCGTCCCGCCCGACGCTGTCCTCCACGATGGGGCGCAGCGTCATCGCAATCGGCGCATTCGCCGCGAGGATCGCCTGCCGCTTGTCGGGCCATGTGAACGCATAGCGCTCCTCGCGTCCCTCCACGATCTCGCGGGACAGCTCCTGCCGCAGCACATCGAAGTCGATCACCTGCACGACCTTCCCATCCCGCATGACCTCTGTCAGCGCATTCGGGAACAACCGCCTAACCGCCTCCACATGCTCCGCCACGTTGTCCCTGCTGTGCATCTTCATCCGCTCCATCGCGCTATCTCCTATTCTGCTCACATCTCTGTTCACATCAAAATCACATTCTATTTACTATAACCTTAGTGCAAAGAAAGCCAAAACTCTCCTACCTTTGCAGAGATGAATTCTTTCTTATACATGCTCCGCTATGAATCAATTCGACCACGCAGCTGGGAAGGTAAAAATCGATCAATCTCTTCATTTGAATAGGTATATTCTTCACGCTCTTTTAGCCCTTTCATCGCCATCTTCACTGCATCATCTGTTGTTTGTGCCGCGTGAGCATATAGATTATCCAGCGTTTCCATAACACGAGAAAAATCTTCCTCTATTTCTTCACATGATTTTCTATGGATATGTATGTCCGCAATAATACGAAGCAATCTGTTTCGAATAACCAAAAATTCATTTGCAGACACTTTATTCCTATATCCAATAGATTTTAGATCAAAACTCTTATAATATGCTGTAATAGCCAACGTCACAAAGGACAAAAACATAGTTATGATTTTCGCACATAACTCCCCAAAAAAAATGGTGCTTACAATCCCACAGGATGTTGCAGATGCGAAAATGATATTGACCGTCTCAAGACAATTATATCGTTTGAAATATATATCTGCCTGTTTTTCCTGAATCTTATGCGTCCATACAACACTCGCATATTGCTGCCTGACTACATCAAGCAATACTTGATATTGCTCCAATAACATCATCTCCATTACATGATTGAGGATCGCTCAATCGGCAATCTTATGCAGGACCTTTCCAAGGCACTCCATACTACTGGAAGCATCTATGCTCGCAACACTCCCCGGTGCTGAAAGGCAAGTAATCTGTCTCTGTATCGTATTGTAGTGATTCAGCAATCTTTGCTCATAAGATCCTTGAGGATATTGACTCGTCTCACCTTCACTCATCCAATGCCAATCGCCAATTGCATCATAGACAAAGGCATCTATGACAATGCCTGAAAGATGATAGCTCTTAAAAAATGTATCCCGGATAGACCGAATGTGCTTACAAGTATCAATCAAAAGGCCTCTTGTATGCAAGTCATCATTTTTGAGACTCATCGCCTGCTGTTCTGCGATGGGGTTTGCCGATTTCCATCGTCCCCCCATATTGCTGTCCGGATATTTATATGTACGAATAAAGTCCCCAAAGCAATCCTGCTCCTCAAATGCAGGTAATAACTCAAACTTCATACCATCCGAAAAGTTAATTTTTACAACTTGTCCATCTGCTCGAATATCACTCAGTGAATAATGTTTTTCAATAGATTGTTTCACAGCCTGTAATAGACGTGATTGTCCATTCCATTTTGTTTTATCAAATCGGAAATATTCTTCTGGAGGCAACTCAAGCAAAATGTCTAGATCACTCGATTGTATTGCCGTCCCACGTCCATACGATCCGACATATCGACTGTGGGCAGTCTCGCTATCACTTTCCCAAAACACGCTATTAAACGCCTTTGTTACAGCTTTATATCGGCTACTAATGGTTGAACGCCATTCTTGATCAATTTTATGTTTAGTTACATGTATAGGCATATAGTCATCTCCCAAGGATTTTCAAAAGATTACATTAGGGTCTGCAGTACCCGCAGCTGCTGCACAAGTTCAAATTTTTTCTTTGGCTGTTTCTCCCGTCGGATCTTCGCCTCGAGCGCGGCGATCTGCTTTCCGATGCGCTCTCTGCGCCCCTGCGCCGCAACGCTCTCCCTGAGGGTCGATGTGTGTGCATCCCCGAGTGCCCCACCCGCAATCCGGCGGACGAGGTTCTCAAAGACGGCGTCCATCGAGAGCCCCTCAAGGCGCAGAGTGACCTCTCCCACAGCCATCCAGTCCGTGTAGTAGTAGCGCTTCACCCGCACGCCCGCGCTTTTTGCGTCGAGTGTTTCTTTGTATGCAAGAGCAAGGCGCATCCGATCCTCCCACACGAGGACAAAGAGGATGTGGTACGGGATCGCGCGGTCAATGAGGCGCAGTACCGCCTCGTCCATCTGTCCATCGTTCAGACGCAGCTCGAATACTTCGAGCTCCCGCACCTCCTTCCCTGCGGCGAGGTTCAGAATCTCCGGCGCAATCTTGTTGCGCCAGTGGATGGAGGCGATCTGCGCGCTGAATGCCTTTTTGAGCACAGGGCTCGGCTTGCATTTGTCATAGATGGTCTGTTTGGGGATTCTCCGATGGAGTTCCGTCGTGGACGGCAGTCCGAGCATATTCTCCCTCCGATCCTACCGCACGACGAGGAAGCAGATGAGCTCGAAGTCGTCGAGCCCCGCGATGTCGTTGTGCAGGGCGCTCGTCCCGCCTGCTGAGAAGAGGCTGTCGATGTCGCTCTCCTCCTTTACATCGATGATGGAGTGGATGGCATCGCTCAGCAGGGCAGAGACGGTGTGCATGTCGCGTCCGTCGTTGGTCTCGCGGTTGAACGGCTCGTATGCCGCGCGGATGGGCTCTTTTTTCCCGCGGCAGAGGAGGCGGATGTCGTCGAGGATCTTTTTCGGGTTCTGGTAGTCGCAGAGGATCGTCCCATCCTGCCCGATGTAGACCATGTAGAATGGGTGGATACGGTTGTGCGTGTCAACGCCCATGCTGCTGCGGATGTTCTTCAGGACGAAGATGACGCCCGCGCCGAGCTCGTCCGATGCAGGTACGACGGTGTGCAGGCCGCGCGGCTTCTTGTCCATGTCACCGTGGTCCTTTAGATATGCGAGCAGGTCGAGGCGGAATTCGTTGAGCCCGAGGTCCATGATGGAGATGCCGTCGTTCATGTCTTCGATGTCGACGACCTCCTCCTGCAGGCGTTTTAACTGCATTTTACGATACTCGAGGTCGCCCTTTTCCTCTGGGTTGATGAGGTCGTCGTCGCCCGTAGCGGTCATGATGCTGAGCCGCATGCGCGACTCGACGCGCGGCTTGAGGTTGATGTAGTCGTCGAGGGTCAGATCCGGCCAGAAGTTCACGAGCTGGATACACGCATTCCGACTGCCGATGCGGTCGATGCGCCCAAACCGCTGGATGATGCGCACGGGGTTCCAGTGGATGTCGTAGTTGACCATGTAGTCACAGTCCTGCAGGTTCTGCCCCTCGGAGATGCAGTCGGTTGCGATCAGGACGGTGATGTCCGCCGTGCTGCCCGGCATGAGTACGTCCCGCCCCTTCGAGAGGGGGGAGAAGCAGGTCAGTACGTTGTTGAGCGTTGCGCGAAAGCCCGCGATCGTTGTGCGCCCGTCGATGGAGCCGGTGATGAGTGCCGTGTCGCAACTGTATGTTTCCTTGAGATACGTGCTGACGTGCTCGTAGAGGTACTCCGCTGTATCAGAAAATGCCGAAAAGACGAGAACACGGCGGTTTCCCTCGTTGATGGGGTGCTCGATCTTGTCCGCGATGAGGCGCAGGAGTTCCTGCAGTTTCGTATCGTGTGCGGGGGTGATGTCCGCCACCATGTTCGTGAGGACGGCCAGTATTTCGCTGTCCTTTATCAGCTCTCTCCGCCATGATTTCCAGTCCATGTCTGCCAAGTCGATGGGTACTCTTTTCCCGACGGCAAAGAGCTCGGTGTTCTCGTCGTCCATGTCGAGGTCTGTTGTCTCCATCTCATACAGGGGGAGATCCGTATGGCCGGACTGCTCGAAGCGGTTGATCTCAGTGATCGCCGCATCGATGCCCGCCTTGATTTTACCAAGGGTCAGGCGGAATGAGTGGACGGAGCTCTCGAGGCGCTTGAGCAGGTTGATGCTCATGAGGCGCTGCATGCCGCGTTCGCGTCCTGTCTGTGTCAGGTTCTCTCCCTTGTTGTGGGTGAGGTCTTTGTATTTGTCCCGTCTGCTCGGGTGGATGTAGTCCGACGGCGTATAGATACAGAGTGTGAGCTGCATGAGCTGCTCGTAGATCTCATGGTAGTTGATCGCGTCCGCCAGATCTGTGAGCTGCGGGCGAAGGGAGATGGGTTTGAGGCGCGTGGGGAATTTGCCAATGGCGCTCGTGTCATAATATTTCTCGATGTGTCTGCGCGAGCGCGCGATGGTGACGCTGTCGAGCAGCTCGAAGAAGTCAAAGTCGAGTTTGCACAGCAGCGTGTCCGTCGTGCGTTCCCCGGGCTCCTCTTTGCTCCATGTGTTGAATGCGCTCTGCGCCTGCCGAAAGATGTCCTCGATGCTCCTCGATGTGTCGAGGCGCTCGTCGAGGTTGGCCGCGTGCCCCTCGTAGGCGAGGGCGAGCTGATTTTTTAGATCGGTAAATCGGTTGTTGACCGGCGTTGCAGAGAGCATGAGAACCTTGGTACGAACGCCGGCGCGGATGACGCGCTCCATCAGGCGCTGATAGCGGTTCTCCTGCGTGCGGCTGTGCGTTCCGATGCCGTTGCGGAAGTTGTGCGACTCGTCGATCACGATGAGGTCGTAGTTGCCCCAGTTCAGGCGATCCAGATCGAGCCCGTTCGACTGTCCGTGGCTGCGCGAGAGGTCCGTATGGAAGAGCACATCGTAGTTCAGACGATCCGCAGCAAGTGGGTTGTTGACGTAGTTGTCCTTGTAGGTGTTCCAGTTCTCTCCGAGTTTTTTCGGGCAGAGGACGAGGACGTTCTTGTTGCGGTTCTCATAGTATTTCATGACAGCAAGTGCGGTAAATGTCTTGCCGAGGCCGACGCTGTCCGCGAGGATGCACCCGTTGTATGCATCGAGTTTGTGGATGATGGCGAGGACGGCGTCGCGCTGGAAGTCGTAGAGCATGCTCCATATCTTGCTCTCTTTGAATCCCGTGGCCTCGTTCGGCAGCTCGTCCTCAGAGAGGTCGCCCAGGAACTCGCTGAATACGTGATAGAGCGTCGTGAAGTAGATCATCTCGGGCGCATGCTCGGCGTAGGCGGTGCTGATGTTCTCGATGACGGCATCCGTGACGTCCTGCATGCGCGCGGGGTCGTTCCAGAGCTCGTCGAAGGTGCGCATATACATCTGCGCTGCCTGCGGCTCGTCCATGCACTGGACGATGTTATAGGCATTGTTGCCGCGCTCGCAGCCAAGGTCCACGGTGGTAAAGCCGCTCATCGGGACATAGACGGTCTGTTTCTCGGCAGAGGAGACGGTCATGAAGCCCATCATCTGCTCGCCGCCGGTGTTGGATTTGAACCGCGCCTTTGCACGGATCCAGTCCGCGCACTCCTTCGCAATCGCGCGCTGCGTCATCTCGTTGCGCAGGCGCACCTCGAACTCGGTGCCGTAGAGGCTCGTCTCACGCGTGATACGCGGGATGTAGAACTCGCGCTTCTCCTTTGCCGCCTTTTCCCGAATGAATGTGGGCGAGGTGAAGAGGAAGCGGAACTCCTCCACGGACGCCAGCTGGTCGCTCAGCTCCTGATACGCATACATGGAGAAGCACGCCGCCGCAATGGACACTCTGCTGCCGCGCACAATCTCTGCCCGCAGATCGTCGCGCACCGTGTTTGTGATGTTATCGAATATCTTCACTCTGCTCCACCAAATCTTTCCCATAGAGATTGGCTAGATCAAACTTTCGTCCCTATTATAACATATTTCAAAGAAATCAAAAGATACGTCTTCAAAAGAGCCCGCCCCTGCGTTTGCAGAGACGGGCTCTTTGTCATGCGTTCCGATTACTGCCCCTTGGCAGGCACATCGACATTGCGCTCCCTGAGGTCGCGGTTCAGCGACTCCAAATGTGTGAGCACGGCGTCTGCGATGTTGACGTTCCGCTGCTCCTTCAGATATGCCTGATAGTGCGATGGGTTCTCGCCGCTCGCCGAGGTCAGCATCCCCGGCACGACCTTGCCGCCCTCATACTTGTACTGCGCATAGATGGTAAACGTGTGCGCATCGCCGTTCCACGTGCCGAGGTCCGCATCGTTGCTGGATCGATTGTCGTGCGGAATGGTGATGGTAAAGAGATACGGGTCCCCGCTCCGACTCGGGAAATTCACGGGATTCCAATACGATCCCTTTTTCGCGACATCGGCCGCCATCGGGAAATGCACCTGCACCGCTGCGCCCTCTGTCGCTGCGTAGACGTACATCGTGTAGCGCCCCTGCTCCTTTGCCATGACGAGGAAGCCGTCCTCATCGCGGCCGGATGCGCCGATCACATTCGTGGTGATTCCCTTCTCTTGGAGTGTCTTTTCGTAGGTGCTGAAATCCTTTGTTTGCGCCTGCGGTGCTGCGCTCTTTTCCGCAGGCTGCGGCTGCGTGCTCTTGGCGTTATCTGCCGGAGCCTGCGTTTGCGCGGCAGGTGCTGCTCCCATGACGGAATCCGCTGCCGTCAGCACGGGCGTGTTGCCCATGCGATACCACGTCCACCCGCCGACGCCAACGCCGACCAGCAGGAGAGCGATGCCGACAGCGCTCAGGACGACACTGTGTGCATTCTTTCGGACGAATCCGATCACCGCAACGACAATGCCGAGGATCACAATCCCCACCGCCGCAGCGGTTGCGATCTGGACATGCTGCGGGTGTGGCACACGGAACACCGCTTGGATCACGACATCCTGCCCGGAGAACGAGGGCTTCAGATCCCACGTCGCCGTCGTCCCGGAAACAATGCCGTTCGTACGCTCGAATGCCTCCGGAACAATGATCGCAAAGTCCATTTTCACCGAGTCCAGCACGGACTGCATCATGCTGCGCGAGAACTCGTCCGTCTCCTGATTCACGGGGTTGCTCTTCGCATCACCAGCAAAGAAGAGATCGAGATCGTACGTATCATAGAGGAATCCTGCGCGATGCCATACGCCATGATGCCCCTGCGTCGGCTGCCACGCCTTGGCTCCACCACCGACGAGCTGCTCCACGTTCTCATACGTCTGCGTCGCAACGAAGCCGTTGCTGCGATCCTGAATCTGCGCGCCCTCCTTCTGCGCCTCGGCGCGCTGCTCGCGGATCTTATCCATGGCGAACTCGTTCGTCGCCGTCCACTCCTGCGAGACTGCAATCGTCCCATCCGCGCGGAACTCTGCCCCCATCTTCATCTGGAAGCACCCGCCAAGCAGACTCACGAGGATAACGCCCAAAAGCGCCAATGTTCCCCTGCGTAACGTACACGAAAACATAACATTTCCTCCTAAAAACTCCAGCATACACCGCTCTAATGATTATAAATAACTTAGACTCAATTAGAATTATATCATAAATGTATTTTAAGGTACAATGGTTTTATTGCAAAAAGGTCACATTCATTTCAAAAGCCCGCCCCTGCTCCCTTGTGCAACAAGAAAGCAGAGACGGGCTCTTTTCATTGTGTTCTGTTACGCTGTCAGCATCTTCCCATGGAAGTCCTCGCGCGCCTCGGGGCTCATGGTCATGTAGTCCTTTGCTAGGGCACTGACCCGGGAACCGTAGGCGGGGTTCGGGAAGACGATGTACTGTGTGCCGAACTCCTCCTGCACAGCGTCGATAGCGGCATTCCGTGCGGCGCGGTTCATAACCTTCGTCCTGCACGGGAGGCAGCCCGCGTTGTCCGCCATCTAGGCGACGACATCGTAGTCTGCCATGACCCGATCAAAGCGCGGCCATTTGCCGCCCATCTTCCGCATCTCCATAAGGAGGACGTGCTCCGCACTCACGGAGAGAACGCCGTGTGTACGTCAAAGGGACGGCAGAGCGAGAATACTCGCTCCATCGTCCCTTTTTATCAGCGAAATCATATTCACTCTGCTGTCCGCAGCTCTACGATCAGCGGCACAATCTCGCCCCGCCGCACATCGACGATGCCTTTATCCGTCAGCTTGATATCGGGACTGACGGGGAGTGCAAGTGTCGCAAAAGACATGATGGCATTATCATGCCGATAGCCGTTTTCCGTGAGGGCGCGGCGAACGTGCGTGATCTGCTCTCCGAGGACGGGGAGCGGGCGGTCAGAGAGGATGCCCGCGATGGGGAGCGGTGCACACGCAGTGACGCTTCCGTCCCGCACCGCAGCAACCCCGCCCTGTGCCTCAATGACGGCGTTCGCCGCCGCCGTCATATCCGCCGCGGTCTGTCCGAGGACGAGCAGGTTGTGGCTGTCGTGCGCATAGGTGGTCGCCGCCGCGCCGCGCGTGAGCGCTGTCCCGCCGACGAGCGCCATGCCGCAGCCGCCATTTTTGCCGTGCCGCTCAAAGACACAGGCAAGGCTGTAGGGGCTGCTCTCCCAGTCGATCACGCCGCGGCGCACAGGCAGCTCTGCCCGCCCCTCCGCAACAAAGGTCGTATGCTCCTGCACCTCGAGGATGCGGCAGAGCACCGTCCCCTCCGCGATCGGCGCACGCAGGACGAAGTCCTCGGCACTGCGCGGTGCCAGATGCACGCTGCGGTAAAAATGCGCGGGGAACGACGTGTCCCGTTCCGGCTCCTCCCACGCCTCGCCGCGCGCAAAGACCTGCCGTCCCGCGCGCCAGACACGCTCGATCTCAAAGGCCCGCAGATCCGAGAGCACGACGAAGTCGGCGATGCGGCCGGGGGCGATTGCCCCCTTCTCCCGCAGCCCCATGTGCTGCGCGGGTGCATAGGTCGCCGCATAGACCGCCTCCTCGGGCGCAAGACCGAGCTCCATGCTTCGCCGGACGAGGTGGTCCAGCTGTCCGCGCCGTATGAAGTCGTCGGGCATCGTGTCGTCCGTGACGAGGGCAAACCGCCCCGACAGACGGTTCTCCATGAGGTAGTCGAGGAACTCCTTCTTCAGCGTCTTTTCCTGCAGCTGGATGAACATCCCGTTCGCCGCGCGCTGCGCGAGCCCCTCGAGCGACTGATCCGTATGATCGGAGCGGATGCCGCGGCAGAGGAGTTGCGCCAGCTCCCATCCGACGAAGCGCGGGCAGTGCCCCTCGATGGAGAAATCCGGCCGGCCGTGCTGAATCTGGCGGATCAGACGATTCGTCTTGGAGTGCGCATCCGCAATGACCTCGCGGCAGTTCATCACCTCGCCGAGGCAGATCACCTGATCCATGTGCATGAGCGCCTCGACATCATCATTCTCGATCGCGGCACCCGCCGTCTCGAGCGCGTCATTCGTCGACGGAACGGACGAGGGGATGGCGATGCGAACGTCGCAGGGGCCATCCTGGGCACTCTGCATCAGCGCGCGGATGCCCGCAAGACCGAATACATTTGCGATCTCATGCGGCTCCGCGATGAGCGTCGTCACACCGCTGCGCACCGCGCCGTTCATAAACATACGCGGCGCGCACATCGTACTTTCAATGTGCATATGGCAGTCGATCAGCCCAGGGATGACGTACTGCCCCGCAAGATCGACCGCACACCGCGGTGTCAGCGGCAGTTCGTCCATGCCGACATAGGCGAAGCGATCTCCGCTGACGGCAATATTGCCCGGAATGAATTTTTTGAGATAGCTGTTGTATATCTTTCCATCAGTCAGAAGGACGTCAATATCCATACCATACTCCTATTTTACCCCTGCAATGGCGTAGAAATAATACGCGAGCAGGAGGGCAAGCAGATAGTGTCCCTTGTGCAGCTCCGCCGTGCGCCCCATGGCAAGCTTGATAATGACGAACGAGATAAAGGCGACGGAGATGCCGTTCGCGATGTTGAACGTGAACGCGGTGAACGCAACGCAGAGAAATGCAGGGATATACTCGGCGATATCCGTATAGTCAAGATTGCGCATTCCCGCCATCATGCTGACGCCGACGTAGATAAGGACAGGCGCCGTCGCCGCTGCGGGAATCATCAGTGCGAGCGGCGTCACCGCGAGGATGAGGAGGAATGCGACGGCCGTCGTGCACGCCGTCAGTCCCGTGCGGCCGCCCGCCTCGACCCCCGCGCCGGACTCGAGATAGGTAATGAGCACGGGGATCGTAAAGAGCGAGCCGATCGTCGCGGCGATGGAGTCCACGTGAAAGACCTTGTCGAGCCCCGGCAGATCGCCATTTTTGTCGAGGAAACCTGCCTTGCCCCCGATGCCGATCGCCGTGCCGAAGCTCGAGAAGAAGTCCGGCAGGAAGAACGCAAAGAGGAACGGCAGATACGCGAGATTGAGCGCACCACCAAGGTCAAAGTTGAAGAAAATGGGGGCGATGCTGTCCGGTATACGGAAGATGCTCTCGGGGAGCTTGGTGACGCCCATGGGGATACCGATCACCGTTCCCGCGAGAATACTGATGAGCGCTCCACCGCGCACCTTACGTGCAGAGAGAACCAGCAGGATGATGAACGTGATCGCCGCGAGGAGGACAACCGGCTGTGTGAGATCGCCGAATGAGAGCGCGACCTTCTTCGCATTTGCTGCGAGCAGCTTTGCATTGCGCATCCCAATAACCGCGAGGAAGATGCCCACACCCGCACCGATCGAGATCTTTATGCCGCGCGGGATAGTCATGACAATAGCCTTGCGTATGCCAAGCACTGTCACGATGATAAAAAGCAATCCGCTCAAAAAAACGATCGCACTCGCCACACCAATCGGTACATTCTGCAGCTGCACCATCGTAATCGAAAAAATCGCGACACTGCCCATGCCGGGCGCGAGGGCAAATGGACGGTTCGTATACAGCCCCATCGCCATCGTCGCAGCGAAGATCATAAGCACCATGCCCGTGAGCATCGCACCCGTCGGAACGCCTGCCTCACCCATCATGTGCGGGACAACGGCGAGCACATAGCCCATCGTTGCAAATGTCGTGAGCCCTGCGATGACCTCCGTTGTCGCCGTTGTGTGATTCTCCTGCAGCCGAAACTGCCGCTCAAAGAATGAATTCATTGGACACGCCTCCCAAAGGCAATCATAAAAAATTGAAGACGCTTTATTATAAACCCGTTATCAAACTTTTCCAATAATAAAGACGAAAATATTTCCTGCGTCTCTAAAATCCCGCGTCCTTCTCAATATGAGGAGGATTATGATGTGTGCCGCCAACGAACGAGTGTCAGATACCAATGCAGAGGAATGAGCCCCGCAGTGAAGCTGATTAAATCTCTTGCAGTCCCAGCGACTTCAAGTATGCATACGTACCATCATAGTATTCCGGCCTGCGCGTTTCATCATCCGGATCACCCTCAGGAACGAAGATGACGAGGCCTTGCCGGGCCCGGGTGAGGAGGACGCGATAGGCATTCTTGAGATATTTTTTTCTATGCTCCTGATGAACACAGGACCAGCAGGAGCCTCGAAATCGGTAATAAGCAAACTTCCCTTTGACATAGCGAAAATCTCCATCCCACGCCAGCAGGGCATAGTCGACCTCCAGGCCCTGAACTTTGAATTCAGAGGCAGGAACCTCAAGGAAGCAGGAAGAATTCACATGCCCCTTCCTATTCAAAAACCACCCTACATGATCAATCTCAGGAGGGACCCAAATCCCAAGAGCCCTGATACGCTTGCCCTCTGATGACGCTAATAACCCACAGCGCTCCGTCCCGCGCACTTTGCTGCGCACCCACGCCTTTGCACGGGCAAGATCTCGCGTCAAAATGATGGGGTAGTTCAAGTGAAGTGCAGCATAGAGCTCTCGTGCTGCAGCTGCATCCTCATCGAGCAGTGCCTTAACGAAATCTGCAAGCCGCTCACTCCGAAAGGAGCGCAGCGATACGCCCAGATGCAGGGACGAGACAACTCGATACGCCCGATCCCCCAGCATCCGCTGAATGTCACTGCTCCCCACATACTCACTGTCTGTCATCCGATCCGATAGATGGATCTCCCAGTCCGGATATTGTTCACGCAGCGCATGCAGCCATTCCGCTATGCCGGCCTCCCCCGTATTGATCTCCTGCCCGCCGCCGATGAGACAGACGATCACAGCCCAATCCGCATGCCGGTCCATGACGCTGATGAGAAACTCCGGCTCCGATTGTTGAAAATCAGCCACGCCCTTTTTCCGCTTCATAAATTTCATCAGTGCATCAGCATCCCATGCACGCTGCGCCTCGTCAAAAATGGCAACTTTCTCGATGGGAGGGCGCAATGAGGACAATGCCTCATCACGGAATTTATGAATCACCTGGATAAAAGACTTCGTTTCTCGTCGCGCCTGCTCTTTGGTCACATTGTGCGTCGCTGCCCGATCACGTGCCAATGCCTCCTGCAGAACCGCAACGAGGGGGCCATTCCCCGAGAGAAATACGGCATGTTCATCCTCATTGAATTGATGACGCGCATTGGCAATATTAAGCCCCGCAAGTGTCTTTCCCGCCCCAGGAACTCCTGTGATAAAACAGATCGCCTTTTTGTGGCGTGCCTTGCATTCATCTATGATCTGATTGATCGCTGCCGTCGTCACAGTCAGATTTTCTGCCCCCGCATCACTGCGCGATATATCACGAACTGAATGCGCGCGGTAGAGTGCCTGTGCCGCCTCAATGATGGTCGGTGTCGGCGCATAGCGCGCATCCAGCCACGCATCCATGGGTAGAGGGGCGGCATGCATCTGCGACAGGACCTGCCGAAGCACGCCCCCGATGTTATGCCGATTGCAGCAGAGCACCTGTGCAATCCCATCTTCCATCAGAGCCAGTGTATTCGCCTGATCGGCCGCCTCCGTCGGCACAATGATCGGCACGATTGTGCGGTCCCGACTCGCCTCATGAAAATACTTGAGGTCAAGGGCATAATCCATCACTTGATCTTTTGTTGATTTTGCATACGTATCATCCCCGACCTTGAACTCCAGCAGGAAAATAATTCCCTGGATGATGAGCACGGCATCCACACGGTGTCCCATGCGCGGAATCGTGAATTCAAAGGCGATCTCTCCGTCCGGAAAAGAGGCAAGCTGCTCCTTTAAAACCCGGATCTCCGCACGCCATGCGCTCTTTTGAATATCCTCGGTCCGAAACGAATCCTCGATCATCAACCGCCCGAGGATATGATCTTCTTCTGCCATCAAAAAAGAAGAAATTGAACCCGAATAATATGCTCTTCCCATCATATCTCCCTATCGCAAATATAAGACGCATTCCCCCAGCAATGCCGAGGGCACCACTCACCGTACCTCCACCTGACACATCCGCATCGCAACGAGGGCGGTCGCGTGGCTTTCCGGGGTGACGCCGGCGCAGCAGGAGGCATCGACGGAGATGGGCTTCTCTGGGTAGAATGCCTTGAGGAGCAGCGCGTTGGATATGACACAGATATCGGTGCAGAGCCCGACCAGTTCGATTTCGTCATAGTTCGCAAGAAGCGCGGGCAGATCTGTCGCACCGAAGGCAGGCTTTTCGACGATCTGCGCCCCACGCACAAACGGCTGGAGAGCATCTGCAATCTGCCACCCTTCCGTGCCGCGGATGCAGTGCTCAACGGGCAGTTTCTGGCCCTCCTGCGTCTGGAGATAGTCCGCACCGTGGGGGGCGGCCATGGTAAAAACGAGCACCGTACCCCTCGCCTGCTCTGCCGTGAGCTTTGCCGCCATACGCGGCAGCATCGCCTGCGCCTCCGGCGTCCCAAGCGCGCCGTCGATAAAGTCATTCTGCATATCCACGACAACAAGGACCTTGCGCATAAGCTTCTCCTCCATTACTTTATTGATTTTCACAGATTATCGGTGTATGATAAAATCTATAGTATTTTTAAAGGACAAGGGCTACTCACATTATGAATATAAAAGATTTCCCACCGCCTCATATCCCATGCAAATTACCTCTTGATACCATCAGCAACAAACTTGCATGTGACAAGTCATTTATTTCTAACATCATACGAAAGGGAAGCAGACTATCAGAGTTTATAGGATATTTGCAAAATCTTCCCTCTCCACAAATACTAATTTCATCATTGACTCTGCAGGAGGCTGTATTATCCTCAAGAATCGAAGGGACTCTTGCAACCATAGCAGATGTTGTGACGGAAAATCGCAGCTCTGAGACAATGGCAAATGACATCATCGAGATCGAAAATTATTGCAAGGCCATTCATTATGGCCATTTGACTTTACGGGATCACGATGCATTAATCTCAAAAAATATGATATGCCAACTGCACATTTTGCTTCTTGACAACAATGTCCGAGGCGCTGATAAAACACCGGGGATTTTCAAAACTGAGCAAAATTTCATCCAAAATGATATATTGGGTAACTTCACCCCGCTTCCTCCTGTTCTAACTGATGAATATATGGATAATTTGATCGAATACATCCGTGCAGACAGTGAAATTTCAGAATTGGTGCAGGCGGCTGTCATGCATGCTCAATTTGAGATGATTCATCCATTTAAAGATGGAAATGGGCGTGTTGGTCGGCTTCTTATTCCGTTGCTTTTATTCTATAAGAGGGTTTTGCCTTTCCCCATTTTTTATATTAGTCGCTATTTCGCTGAAAATAATAATACCTATAAAAAATATCTTGCCGCCCTCTCGAGAGCTTCATCAAAAGAGGAGCAAATATCCGCATGGCGGGATTGGTTATATTTTTTCTTCGATGGTGTAGCTACAGAAAGCATACGTCATATTTCCACTTCAAGACAAATTATCGATCTCTATAAAGAAATGTCTGCCGCTGTAAACAAGACAGCAATGATTCCATTAGTTGATTTGCTCTTTGAGCAGCTAAAAATTTCTCCGCCTGCGGTAATCTCATCACTACGGCTCCCAGCCAGCAGTGTTTATAAGGTACTCGCCAATCTAACCGAAAAAAAATATCTAACCCGAACAGGCAGTGAACGAAAAAGCCTTTATGTCTTTACAAAAATTTTAGATATAGTCCAATAAGCTTTGCTAAGTCCACGAATTCATCTTTTCGTGGACTTAAGTTATGCTAAGTCTATAAATCCGACTTTTTGTGGACTTAGTTGACAAGGACTCTAAAAGAGCTCTTTCCCATGTACATTAAGACAACATCGACACTTCATTGCCGCACAGGTATATCTGAATATGCTCCCATTCTGCTCCATAGCATTTCACCAGACGCGGCGAAATCTCCCGTACCTCACACGGTATAGAGAGACCAATTAGATACTCCCGCATTAAAGAAAGCATTCTGTGCATCCATCAAAACGGACAGTTGTTCGAATGACTCTGCATAGAATGCTTTCTTTATTATCAAAGGACGAAGCAGCTGATCTCCTAATAAGTCAGATATATATGCTGTATGACTCCGGCACATATTTCTCATTCTTATCATCTGCGGATCATCTCAAGGATGGATGCCATCACCGCATCAAAAGAATCTTTTTTCAGCTGACATTCCCATACAACAGCTACTTTCCATCCATCCGCTTCAAGTTGCTGATAGTTTTCTGCATCTCTCTCAACATTTTTCATGATCTTGGCGTACCAGTAGTCTGTATTTGATGCGGGCCAAACAAATCGCGCACACTCGTGTTTATGCCAAAAGCAGCCGTTTACAAAAATTACAGTCTTATATTTCGGCAGAACAATATCCGGACAACCGGGAAGCCTCTTGTCATTCTTCCGAAAACGAAATCCCTGTGCAAATAAATATTTCCGCACCAGTATTTCGGGCTTTGTATTTGTACTGCGTATACGGGACATGTTTTTGCTCCGCACAGCCTTGCTGTGATTGTCTGCCATTTCAGGAATGCGCCCCGTCAATTTTATCCAGCTGCTCTGCCAGGCATTCAGCGACGGCGCGCGCCATAATCGGCGGAACAGCATTGCCGACCTGCTGATACTGCTGGTCTTTCGTTCCCGTAAAGACAAAACTGTCCGGAAATGTTTGAAGACGGGCTGCCTCACGAATACTCAGTGCACGATCCAGAACAGGATGAACCCACATGGACTTGCGGACGTTTACAACTGTTCCGCAGGGCTGATCGTAGTCCAGCCTAAGGTAAATCGTATTCTGTGTCCGAGATGGATCCGTGTAGGTATTTATCATCAGAGACTGATCAAGTGCATGAAAGTTTTCCCCTTGCTTCAGTGCCTTAAATCTGTCCATGGATGTCTTCCGTGTCCGAGTGATAATATGATTCCTAAGGAGATCAGAATCGCGCAGCTCATTGTTCAGGCCGCCTGTCTGCGATGCCGCAGATATTGGTCTCCCTGCGTCATCCAAAACATCAAATACAGGTGCAGTCTCCTCAAGATCTGAGATTGCATCCCGCACCGTTCGGTAGGAAGAAGGATCATACTGCGGCAGAGGAAACTGCACCTCATCAGGTATATCTTTTCGAAGCCCCATGATGACAAAGCGCATGCGCTTCTGCGGTGCGCCGTAGTCTGCAGCAGAAAGGACCCGTGCCTCGATCTTATACCCTAAAGCTCCAAGACTGTTGTCAAGCCGCTCTTTCAGATAATCATATACAGAAAAAGAGCGAATTTTGACCCGCAGGCCATCCTTCAGCGAATATTCGTCCACAACCAGGTTATTGGCAGCAATTTCGGCGGCCTGCTGGAGCATTCTCTGATACATGACCGCCGGAGCAATCCTGTCACGCAGTTCATCCTCCGTCAGCCTGCCTTCATAATATTCTCTGAGCGATATGAATGCCTGCCGCCCTGCCGCTTCAATGCGGCCACCCCCCATTTCTGCATAGCGCGAGACGGTTTTGAGCAGGTTCTTTTTATGTTTTTTCAGCGCAGCAGACAATTTTGTTGAACTTTTTGCTGCTTTATAAATAACATTCAGAAGCTGGTAGTCTTCCTTCGGCCACAAAAGCAATTGGACTGCAGCCGGATTTTGAATCAGCTCCGCCGCACCTGCAAACATATATTCCGAATCAAGCAGGCGGATGTAAGAGTCTTGGACCTTCAGCGCTGCAGACTCCAGCAAAGGGAGGTCCTGCTGCGACAAAAAAAACCGATGCACATCCGACTTCAGCATACTGACATTTTCCATAACGAACGCTTTGGGGCGGATCTCAAGAACTGCACGAATGTACTCTTTGACCAATGCATTGTTCTGACTGACGGCTGTGTTTTTCTGGCGGTTCGCATTGGAAAATCCCTGACAGGGCGGTCCTCCGATGACGACATCAATGGGTCCAAGCTCCTCCTGCAGAACGGCATAGTCTGCACACCGAACATCTCCATAAACAACCGTATTCGGGTGATTCCTTCGATAGGTTTCCTGCATCGCAGGATTATGCTCAAATGCAGCCTTTATGCAGTACCTGTGCGTCTGCTGGAACCCAAGGCTCAAGCCTCCTGCGCCGGCAAACAGATCCACAACGTTGTACATATTTTGCAGTCTCCGTCTATTCTTTGATGTTGAAGCCCTCTTCCGCAGCTGTATGCAGCAGCTCCACAAGGCGTTTGCTTTGATATGCGTTTGGTATTTTCGTCGGTATTTTTTCAGCAATGGAAAGAGCTGCTGTATCAACAGCGGTCACCATATTATTTTTAACAGCAAATTCACGCAGACGTGTCCACATGCTGCCGGAATGACTCACCACCTCCGTCTGCGCGCTGATCCCATTATCAACCTTTTGATCTTTATTGGCAGAGCGCTGTTCTGCTTTTTGCTCTTCGGGAGTAACAAGAAACGCCTCCAGTTCGTCCGGCAGGACATACTCAATTTTCTTGACCGCCTCCCAGCATGCCTTCTTCTTGCACCATTGGGTAACATTCGCCAATCCTCTTTCCGGTGATGTGATCTTAAGATGCACCAACTCTGCTAAAGATATCAGTGTCATCCCGACCGGAGCAGGAAGCTGCTGACGATTCCAAATAAGGGCCAGATTCAAGTCCGCACCAGAGAATTGTCTCTGCAGCAGAAAACGAAACAGGGCAGCGGTGTAGTACACGATATTCGCACGGTATCCGCCCTGATACCAGGGCTGCTTTGAGACAGAACTCTCAAGAAACTGAAACAGCAGAAGCAGCGCCGCCGTATTTTGAAAATACCGCTCATTAAACTGCGCATCATTTATTGTCCACTGCTCATCAATATATTCCGCAAAAGAGATGAAATTGGTCTGTGCTCCCTTGCTGACAATATCCGGATGTCCGCTCCATGTGTTTTGAACTTTTGCAAGATCTGTCTTCTTAATCAGCTGTTTTTTGGGATGCTGCAGCAGGAATTTATTTTTCTGTGCCTGAGTAAGCTTCATCTGCTCCTGCAGATACTGCCCTCTGGCTCTTTCATAAAACCACTTCGTCTCATACTGCGCGCCGCCGACAGCCGGCGCGAGAAGGCGGCGGGAAATCGCCTCCATTCTCCTATGAAACGGATGGGAGGCAAAAAAGTCCGCATCGCTGACTTTGTTTTGACTGTTGGAGGTTCTGGAGATGCTGCGGATCAAATCATCCGTCTCTTCCTGCGTTGAGCCGCCGACCTCGGTCAGCTTCATCTGAACATAGAGCTTATCCAGAGGCGCCTTGTCCTTATGCCGTGCATTAAAGACAGACGCTGTCGTCTGTCCGCCGTTGATGATTTGAAAGTCCTTGACTGCAGTAATAAGGCGTCCGTACTTCGTATCCTCAACAGTGACCTCCATTGCCGTCGCAGAAATGCCGTTGTTGAATGCAAAAAACATCTGCGGGCTGTTAAGAATAGTGCCTCGTATTTTTTTGTTGACCGCAACCTTAGTTGAAAGGAAGGAGCGTACATTCCCCTCGAGCAAACGAGCGCCGTATTCATCATAGATGTCTGCAAGCACATCGCCGGAGATCACACCCAAATAACTGCGATACTGGTCCGTCGCTGCAGAGCTCGCCTCCAGGCACGGAATGCCGTCAATGCCGTACTCCCTAAAGTCAATCTCAATGACTTGGCGGCCCTGATCAGAACAGCATACCCTATACAGACGGTCAATGTCCCAAATCTGCCCCTCCGTCGGGATCCCATCGTAAGGTTCAGTCTCGATGTTTTTAAGCGCACTGCTCATATCTGCATCGGTGAAGATGAAGAATCGATATTTTCGGATGTTCTTTTCATTCACCCGCAGAAAATCAATCAAATCAGAACACGGTGTGCTCATCTCGATCTCTTTATACAGATTCGTCTGAAATGCAGCTTTTAAAAAAAAGGCGAGCTGCCCAAAATCATGCGCTGCAGCTGCAGGCTTCAATCTCCGCTCAGTATCATTGCCGTTATAATCCACAAAGACCAGATTCACGGTCTGATCAAGTTCATTATACACATAGCCGTCAACTCTGCATTTATTGCGCCCATATTTTCCCGTATAAAAGGAGGGCGTAAAATCCGGCAAAACCTCCGCATCAATAAGATACTGCGCCATATGATCTGCAAAAGCCGCACTGGATCCTTCCCCAATGGCTGCCGCTGAGGCTTTTACTTCAGACAGAAACTCCTTTTTAAAGTCGAGCACATCCATGAAATACCCTCCTTATTTTTCCCAAGGCGCCAGACTTGGAAGATCCAGCTGATAGGAGATATTGACCACTTCTCTTGGCAGTCCGGCTCGTCTCATACGCGGAAAGTTCTCTGTGACGGCATAGTGCTGCTGTGCTGATACAAAAAAATGCTGCTGATCATATTCCTCTCTGTGAACATAGCCGGCCGCAGCAAGCTTTAAGAAAAGAGTTTCTGCAGCGCCGGGCGTACTCGCCGCCATCTTTTCCAACGCAGAAACCGTCTGATAAAGCGTAACCGCATCGTTGTGCTGAGGGACACAGGCGTCGATGCGAAAAACAACCAGCTCTCCTGCCATAGGATGATCGAGTTGTTCAACGGAGGATATGCTGACCCCTTGCGCTGCGGCGCCGACAGCCTTCACCTCATGCCATCCGTCGTCGCAGAAAAAATCTTGGTCAGCGCCGTCTGGCCCCGCCCACCCAGCAACGGCTTCCAGCATAGGACGCCCGTCCTCAATTACTTCTTTCAAAAACAGCAGCTCTCCGAGGAGGCCCTTTTGCGCATGAATGCCCAAAAGCTCGCTCTGTCTGCGCTCGAAGAGCCTGACCCACCCAGCGTATCTGCGCAGGACACGCTGCACAGCGTCTGCGGGCGATGCAGCATCACTGGAAAAGGCAATCATGTCCCCCGCCATTGTGATAAAGACATCCTCCTCGGCACGATTCAGCAAAGTGAAGGACAGCGCATACCGCCCGTCCCTTCGCTGCCTGCAGGCGGCCTCAATCGCACGGGAGGAAGGAAGCTCGCCTGCGGCGATATCGCTGACAGCAACGAGAGATTTCTGATTTTCTCCCGCATAGCGAACATGCCACTCAAGAGGATGCGGAAGCGGGATCTGCAGCGCACCTCCGTCATAGCAGTCGATGCGGTCCCAGCTCCCTCTCAGTTCTGCATCATAGCTTCCCATCAGTCCTGCTCCTCCTCATCAAACTCATCCGGTATGTCGGCCCACTTGCGCAGCTCCACAAGGTTTACTTTATATTTTGCCGTTGTCGTTTCATACTCTGCTCTCGGGAATCCGACGCCCAGAGCAAACAAGAACGCCGGAAGATCCGGACGCGGCGTTCCCTCATACTCTGCCTGCAGAACATGCAGCATCAGGATTGGAGGACGATCTTCGATCAGATATGCCCGATCGGGCACTTGTTTTTTTCGGTTCTCTTTTCGAAATTCATTTTGTACCGCAGCAATCTGTGCTTTGCTCAGACCAATGCGTGTCAATCCGCCTCGGCCGACACGGACTTTGGTGCCGCTGACACTCAGCATCCGCTGATCGGCAAGAATTTTTCGCTTTTCTGTACAATCCATGGGAAGAATCTCGCTGCCGCATGCCAATCCACCGGGATATGCCGCACCATCACCGCGGTTGACCAGGACGACATCCCAGCCTCCCTTCCATTCCTTCGCCGCAACGAACTCAGATAATGCATGTCCGTTATAGGAGAGATGCCATGGATTTGTCTCAAAGTTATCCAGCAGCCGCGCAATGACAGGGCCCGGAACATGCTGCCAGAAAAGATATCCCTGTGCTCGTTCCTCCCCCTCCACACGCTCTCCATTCTTTGCCAGATCCCGGACAAAGGCTTTAAATACGCGCTCATTCTCCTCGAGTATCTCAGGAGACGCCTTCAGCCTCGGCGTTTCCAGGATTTGGCCGGATACAGTGATGGGGCAGGTGATATCCCCGGCCGTGCGCATTTTGTTCCGTGCAGTGACAATGAGTGCCCCTGGATCCTGCCGCACCCTGAGGCCAAAGTCACGCGGTGTCTGATGCGCATTGCGCATTTTTTTGATCTCTTCTTTCAGCTCCGCTGACGCCCGCGTGATCTGGCCATACCAATCAATCATCTCCTCTGTCAGCCAGACCTTCACCAGATCATCATAGTGCGGACGATAGCCGAACCAGCGCCCCATCTGCAGCAGGGTATCATACATCCTCGTATTTCTGTGGAAGTATGTGACGCACAGTCCCTCTAAGGTCAACCCTCTGGACAGGCTGTTGCCGCCGACGGCAATCACGCGCAGGCCGTCTTTCTTGTGGTTGAAGTAATCGAGACTGGCCGCGCCTGTATTCATATTCACCTCCCGCACATCAATCGGTGCAATGGCTTTGTATAGATAAGACTTCAGCAGCTTCTCCCACGAGATGCCGACAGTATCCGACAACTTGTATTTATCCCACACCAGGTGAAGCTCGTGTATGGATGCAATCTCCTCCGCTTTATCAACATGCAGCTTTGCATAATTTCGAAGATCAGAGTTCACTTGACTGAGCCACATGGTCAAGAGATCAGCGATCTGTGCCTGAACAGAGCGGAATCGGCTCAGATGAACCATCATGGAACGGTGTTCGCCCCGATCGCCCCGCATATCACGGACGGCATTGACCAGCAAGAAGTAATTGCATGCCTCATAAAGGTCGGCCGGGAGCTTTGAAACAACAAATCCGCTCTTGTGTTTGGGCGGAAGGCATAGTTCCAGCTCTTCACGATCAATGCTCTCAATCATATGGCCGCAGGAATGCTCATCGTCATCGCCGCAGGAACGCTCATCGTCATCGCCGCAGGAACGCTCATCGTCATCGCCGAACATTCTGTCCGCACCTATGTAATGCGATGGTGCAGACAGGGCATAAATAAAATCTGAGGGGAAAAGATCCTCATCGATCTCGGGATCAATGAAAATATTAGCAAAGGGGGTCGCTGTAATCCCCAGATACGTTGTCTTGCTGAACAGCCCAAGCAGCTGACGGATGCAGTTGTTGATTGCCGTTGGATCATCATCCGAGTCTTTGGTATTGACCGAGGCATTATCCGCCTCATCGTCAATAAGCAGGAGCGGCAGGTCTATCTTCCCTCCATCATTCACGGTATTGTTTGCATCCAGCCAGCTGATCAAGTTGTCCAAAATCCGCTTATTCTTTTTCACAACAAGCAAAACTGGGCCGTTTACGCTTTCAATAATGCTGAGACTACAGCCGTGACGCGCGCCGCTGTCAAAATCCTTAGTCACCGAAGTAAAGGAAGCCACGCCCTTTTTTGTGCCGCTGGCACGGTGCCGACCAACACCGACCGCTGTATTTTTAGCGGTCGGATCCATAAAGCTGTCACTCCTGCGGCCGGAGAACTCCGCATCCAAGCGCTCCTGTGTCTGCTTTCTGAGATTTTCCTGCATGCCGGCCAAAACAATGATGACGCGGTATCCAACATCAGCCGCCTTGTTGCATATCGCCGTATAATTGGCCGTTTTCCCGGACTGTACATCCCCAAGCACAAGGCCGCGAACGGAAAAATACGGCTCCTCAGGATCACCGCATAAGTCCAGGATCTCATCAGATATTTTCCCGAGGTTTGCCGTCACGCGCGGATTCCATTTCTTCTCTTCCTCAAGATATTTTTTGTACCGTTCCCAGAAGAAGAAGTCTGTCTCTGCACGTCTGGCAGGAAGCCATGACTGATGTCCATTGGTTCTGTCATTGATAAATTCGCCTACATCCATTTCAACGACAATTTGGGATCGAAGCCGTGCCAGAATCTCCTGAAATTCTTGATCATCTACTGGCGGCAGAAAAGATCCCATTCTCGTACGAAATTCTGCTGCTGCTGCCATAAACTCCTCCTCTGTCGGAGGTTTTTCCTGATAGATGGAGTTAATACATATAGATATATTGCGTTCAAACAGCTCAACATTTTCTCTGCTCATCTCCTAAAATCTCCTCTCTGACCTCATGGCAGACATCTGGATATAGAGAAAATGGCTCTATTCCCGCCATTGTTTCCAACAGAGACAGTTTCCCATTTTTTTCTTCGCTCATCTCAAGCAGTGCCCTCAGGGCCTCACCCACTGCCGCAGGATCCTGCTCCTGATCATTATCTACCTTTTCATCGTTGTTCAGATCCACATACAACTGATTCAGTGGAATAGACTTCTCAATTTGCTGAAGCAGAGCAAGAAGCGGTTTTTTCAGACTTTCATGACAGCCAGTCAGCTGCTGAACCAGCGGGTGCTCTCGATTGATTTCATAGTATATGCCGCCGCTTGGACTTTTCAGCCGATTCCACACATGTACTGTTGTGTCAGAGATTTCTTTCTTCCCGCGAAAAGTCCATGTACGCCTGCTTTTTTCAGCAATGCGGTCAATAATGCTGCGCAGATTCTCCCGTACCTCTGCAGGAGGAAGTGCCGAGGATTTTTTAATGTCGAGCGCCCACAAATCATCGAGAGCATTGCTTAAATCAACTTGGATGCGTGCCAGCTTCGACATATCGCCCTGACGCATCATACGGAACCACGTCCCCCAAACCAGCAGACGCTTATTTCGGTATACATAAAAGCCCTGATGCCTGCGCAGGCCTTCTTTTCCGCCGAGAAGGCCGATTTCATCTGAAGTCATACGGGAAATGTGCGGCAGTATGTAAGGACGAACAAGAACTTTTTCCCCGCGGATAACGATGACCTCATCATCCATCGGACGTGTACTTTTGTCTTTTAGAAAAGGATCTGCCGGCAAAATACGTTCTCCGTTTATTTCAATCCGGAGCTTTCTGATTCCTGCCTCACCGCTCAAATACCTGTGATATACCAGTGCAAGATGGTCCCGGACAACATCCATTTTTCTCCCGAATGTTTGCTCGAACTGGATTTCTCCTGCCTGCAGGCGGTCTAGGTTCTGCCAGACAACCAGGGTTCCGGAGTCCTTCTCCAGCAGATGCTGAATCTCAGGAACTGTCTGGATCTCATCTTGATCCAGAAGAAGCAGTGACCAGTCACAAGCATTCGCGACATGGTCCAAATCCCAGCGTCGGCCAATTAGTGTTTCTCCCTGTTTAGAAATCACGGAAAGACATCGGCACTGTGACAGTGATGCCGTTTTCAGCCCCAGGCCAAATCTGCCGAGATCCGCCGTGCCCCTCCTGTCAACAGGATCCTTGCTTCCATACTGCATAGCGGTATTAAGCTCATCTTCATTCATGCCTGTGCCGTTGTCCAAGACCGCAATATACGCCTCTCCCAGGGGGAAGAAGAAAATTTCTGACCGTGATGCCGATGCAGCGATACTGTTGTCAATAATATCTGCAACTGCCGTCTCTAAAGAGTATCCGACTGCGCGTGTTGACTCCATCAGTATGGGGGCATACGGCGGCAATATTTTTTCCCTCATCACGTTCACCTCTGTTGGGCCTTTTAAAGGAGAAATCTCATTTATTTCTTGTATTATTCTATATCATTTTAATGAAAGGAGTCAACTTTCTTCTTTTATACAGAATCTCATCCAGATATCGCGTATCTCCTTTGCTGTCAGGAGATCTGTGCATTCAAACACGCTTTCCCCTCTGAACAGGCATGCATCTCACCGCATACCGAAACAGGACCGCGGTTTAAGTCTCCTTCAACTTAATCGCCCAATCTTCCCGCATATAAAGAGCATGCGACCTGCCGAACGCCGCCAGCTTCCATGCCGCGCGGCAATCCATGCGTTCTTTCATCCCTTTTCCCGCTGCCGCATCACCTGCGCGATGATGATAAGTGCGGGGAGCTCGATCAAGGGGCCAATGATGAGGGTGAGCAGGTGATCATGGAATGCCGCTGCCAAGTACAAGAGCCAGCAGAAAGCCGCATGAGAGCGTGGTAAATATGAGTGCTGCCCGATCATTGTCCGCAAAGACGGACCGCCTGCCAAAAGCAACATGACGAGGAGCATCTCTGCAAACAGAATCGAGTGCGCGAAAAAGGCTGCCCCTCTGCGGTGAGCATGGAGGCAGCGATAACGAAAAGAAAGACGAAATAGAGCAGTGCAGTCAGCGCTTGCTCGATAAGATGTCCGGCAATCACATTGAGCATCGTCACGCGCCCAAAGCTGTTCCCCGCCAGAGCAGCCGCAATGATGGGCAGCGGCTGAAATATCGCCGAAAATTTCCCGTTTCTCCATTCATTCATGCCTGCGGCCGCAGCGTCTTTCTGTCCACGCCGCGGAGGCATATCCCACGCTTTCACGCACGTGTACACCCCGCTCAGAGGCATCCGTTTCCATCACCGGCAATTTCATCGGAGAAGCATCTTCGATAACTCACTCCTGCACAGGCACAGGTAATCCCCGCCAGTCTCCGAGGCCGCCCGCAAAGAGCGAGGTCTCCTCATTATAGTAGTCGATGAAGCCGTCGACGAGCTCGTGGCCGCGCGTATCGCTGACCATGAAGGGCTGGTAGAAGTTCTTCTCCTCCTGCTCAAAGTTCGCCCACGTCATGAGATACGGGATATGATGACGCCGCGCGACGGCTGCCGCCGCACTCGTCCAATGCGGATCGTCATTGCCCGTGAGCGCGAGCCCGCCGCCGTTTTTATGAACGCCGACCTCGGTGAGCGCGGGGAGTTTGCCGTGCGCATCCGCCGCGGACACAACCAGCGCCGCCGCATGCTCGAGCCGCTTGAAAAAGACGGGCGTATCGTCGTCATCGTCGTAGAAGTCAAAGCCGAATACGTCCACATACGCATCGCCCGGATAGCGATCGAGATAGTCCTCCGCCGATGAGAACGGCGCGTTCGGCGCATAGACGTAGAGCGTATTGTGCACGCCGCGTACATCGCGCAGATAGTGGACCGTGTACTGCCAGAGCGCAGTGTAGTCCGCGCCGTCCGTCCCCGCTGCGCCCCACCAGAACCAGTCTCCGTTGTGCTCATGGAGCGGGCGAAAGAGCACGGGGATGCCGCGCCTCTGCATGCGCAGCAGAAAATCCGCGACCATATCGAGGTAGGCCGTATAGACCGGATGCAGATCGCCGCCCGGAACGGCGCAGTGCAGAACATGCCCCGAGAGATCGTCCGGCGAATAGCCCGAAAAGTCATAGCCGCCGTCTGCCTGCGGGCGCTTTGCCGCGCGCGCGAGGTTGGGGATGTGCATAGAGAGCGTCAGGATCGCGCCCTCGTTCGACGCCTCCGCCGCGATCCGCTCGAGTTTGTCCGCACAGCTCATGCCCGCTGCGCGCTCCGCATCGGTCAGCTCCAGCTCCTCGCCCGTCAGCGAGAGTGCATCGAGCCCGACGATCCCTGCGAGCACGCCCGTCATGTCCTTCGTATCGGAGTTCGTTCCGCTGTCGATGCGAAAAAATTTATGATGCGCGTCGTTCTGATGTCCGTAGATCGTGTACTGCAGGCGCCCGAGCGCCGTAAGATACGCATAGAGCTGCCGCGTCTCCGCCGTCGCCGCAGCATCGGCGAGATGCACCGTACGCGGAGCAGCGGCGCGGAGCGTCTCGAGGGCCGGTGCGTCGCGGCGCGCCTTTGCCGCGTCGGGCAGAACCGTCCGCGCCCGATAGACAGGATCCGCCGGATCGTCCACGGGATGTGCAGCGGCAGAAAGCGCCATGAGCCCGAACAGTGCCCCGATCAGGACACATGTGCGCATTGCCCCGGCAAAAGTGGAATATATCATCCGATTTCCTCCTTTGCAGATATTATAGCACAAAAAAACACCCGCCCCCGTAGGAGTGGGTGCCCTATGATCTCCGAATATCAGGTGTTCTTCGCAATGATCGCGCCAACGACAGCGCCTACGATGGCGGCCGTAGTCATGCTGCCCTGCGAGTAGCGCTTGCTGCCGCTCTTGCGCCGTCCACCCCATGCGAGCTGCTGAACATCATCGCGTCCGTCAAAGCTCGTGTACGACGCGCGCTCTGCCGGCACGCTGAGCGCGTGCGCGGATACCTCGGCCACGCCTGCGGCACCGTAGCTCATGGCGCCGACGATCGCGGCGATCGCAGTCCGCTTCATCATCTTTGTTGTCATCATGTGAAACACATCCTTTCAGACGGCGCTGCCGTCAACCTATCACGGTTTCTGGGGATAGAATACGATGCGCATATGGGAAATGGATATAAAATGAATTTAAGTTCTGTTAGGACTTACTGCTAATTTTTATGGCTGCATAAAATGACGAGAGAATCCCGCGTCAGCTTATCGCGTCGCCCGCGGGCAAAAATGGGTCGAGCAGATGTCCGTTGAGAGCAAGGCGAACGCCATAAATGCGTTCAGTATGACGAGAAAGGAACGCCTGCGTTTTGTTTGTTCCATGATCATCCCTTAATTCCTCCAATAAAATAACCGCCGGTCATATTTGCTGAATGCATTATATGACTGACGGTTATTTTTATGGATCAGAATTTGTGGGGTACCGTGATCGTATATGCGTGTCCTCCCAGCCTTGGCAGGACAGTCTATTTGTGCTGACGATACCACTGTGCCTTTCCTCGAAGCACGTCGCCGCCGCGCGTGCCGTCCTCCGCCCACGGGGCGAAGGCGGGGCTCTCCGCTGTACCGAGGTACTCGAGGTCCCAGCGCTCGCATGTCGTGCGCGGTCCATAGGGCGCATGAGCGCGCACGCCGTCCTCGTTGTCGGCGGCCTCGCCGTGCGTCAGGACGCGCTCCTTATCGATCGTCAGCCAGAGCCCGTCGGCGAGTGCCGTCATCGCCATCGCCAGTCCCTCGATCTGCGCGGCCGTCGGCGGCTCGCACCCGAGGTCGTCCGTCGTCGCACCGACGCAGCCGAGGAGGGCGATGCTGATGCTCCCGCTGTTGCGCCGATAGGTCGCGGCGAGCAGCGCATCGAGTGCGCCGTCCCCGATCACATAGATCGCGCCGTCCGCATCGATCTGGACGTGGTAGTTTTCGAAGAACTGCCCGTAGTGCCCCGCCGTCCAGTGCAGGTAGAGCTTCGTCTCGCGTGCGCAGCGCGCGGCGGCATAGGCGAGCGGCAGGCGGTACGCCGCCCCGAGGAGGCGCAGCTCACGGCAAGTCACGCGCCGCATGGCAGACGCAGGAAGCACCGTGCTCATCGCGTCCCCTCCTTTTCCCCGCGCATCATGACCGTGCGCCCGAGAAAGCCGATCAGCCCCGAGGCGATATTGCTCGTCAGCTCCGCGCTCCCATAGAACACGGAGAGAATCGCGACGACGACCAGCCCCGTCCCGACCATCCAGTCCACACGCGGCAAATTGTTTCGCATAAAAATTCTCCTTTCCTGTCTCACATTTACCTCTATCGAGAGTAGTTGCCGTGAGACGAGAAAAGGAGAGTGTAATTATATTGATCGTTTTCGGATCGACAGAGGAAAGGGCTCGCTCCCGCCCTCAGTCCTCGTACCAGAATGGGCGCAGGAGGCGCACCGCACAGTTCTCGCCCTCGTCGGGGCCCTTCTCGCGGCGCCCTTTCTGCACACGCAGGAACTGGCTGCCGATCTGTATCTGGTAGTCGATGATCTCACCGAGATAGGACTTGCGCGTCACGATGCCGTGCAGTGCATCCGTCGCCTCCGTCGGGGCAAAATCGATCTCGGAGGGACGGCTGGCGAGAGAGATCGCAGGCACGCTGCGCAGCTCCTCCGGCGGCACAAAGGAAGCATCCAGCGGGTGTCCCTCGATGACAGGCCGCCCGTCCTGCCACGATGCCTTCAGGAAGTTCGAGAGGCCGATGAAGCTGAAAACAAATTTATTGACCGGATGGTTATAGACGTTGAGCGGTGTATCGATCTGCTGCATGACACCATTTTTCATCACCAGGATGTAGTCCGAGAGCGCCATTGCCTCCGACTGATCATGCGTCACGTAGATGATCGAGAAGCCATACTTCATCTGCAGTTCTTTGATCTCAAAGCGCATCTCCTCACGCAGATGCGGGTCGAGACTCGAGAGCGGCTCATCGAGCAGCATAACATCGGGATTGATCGCAAGTGCTCGGGCAAGTGCCACGCGCTGTTTACCGCCGCCCGAGAGGAAGTCCGGGCTTCCTTCTGCTGCCGACAGGAGATTCGTCGCCTTCAGTGCCTCGGTGGTACGCTGGCGGATCTCCGTCTCGGGGAGCTTGCGGATACGCAGAGGAAACGCCACATTCTCATAGACCGACAGATGCGGCCAGACCGCAAATGCCTGAAACACCATGCCAAAGTTCCGCTTCTCAGGCGGCAAATAGTGATTTTTCTTCGGTGAGGAGAGCAGGCGGTCGCCGACCCACACTTCGCCCTCGGAAAGATCCTCGAATCCTGCCACCATGCGCAGCGTCGTTGTCTTTCCGCAGCCCGACGGACCAAGCATGGAGAAGCAGCTGCCCTTTTCGATCTCAAAATTGAGGTGATCGACGGCGGTGACGTCGCCGAATCGTTTGGTCACATCCACTAAACGCACATACGACATACCTTACACCCCCGCCTTTTTCGTGAAATGGTTGATGATTGTCTGACCGATGATGATGATGATGAGCGCGATGCCCGCCAGTGCCGCCGACATGACCGTCTCACCGTCCTCATTCAGCGTATAGATCGCGACACCGATGGTGCGCGTCGTCGGTGCATAGAGCATGATCGACACGGTCAGCTCACGCAGTGAGGGCAGGAAGATCAGGAAGAACGCGGCGAACATCCCCGGCCGCACAAGCGGCAGGACAACGTCGCGCAGCGACTGCCACATCGTCGCCCCGCAGGCACGCGACGCCTCGACGAGCGAGTCATGCACCTGCTCCAGCGCGGCGGAGTTTGCTTTGAGAGAAAACGCCATGTAGCGGGCGATGTAGGCGACCAGGATGATCCACACCGTATTGTAGAGGTTGATGCCGAACTGCCCGCTCCACGCGAGGATCACACCGAGCGCAATAACCGATCCGGGGACGGAGAACGGCAGCATTCCAAGGAACTCGAGAACGCCCTTGCCGCGCACCTTCATCTTAACGATGACGTAGGAGATCATGACGCCGGCAAACATGGTAATGACTGCCGCCGTGAAGCCGAGCGTCACACTGTTGAAGATCGCATCGCGCGTGACCTTGTAGTCGAACAGGATGAATTTGTAATTATCCAGCGACAGATTACTGAGCGCAAACGAAAGCCCATAGGTCTTGAGACTGCCGACCAGGAAAATGACGGCCGTCGGCAAGAGGATTGTAAAGGCGATGTACGCGAGGCAGAAGATGAGGAGCGGGTAGCGCAGGCCGCGCAGTTTCAGCTCCATAGGGCGGAAGCTCTTGCCGCCGATGATCTGATAATGTCCCGAGCCGAGGATCCTGCGCTGCAGCCAGATGATGAAAGCCGCCGTGACAACGAGCACCGTAGCGAGCACGGTTCCCGTACGGATCGCATCAAAACTGCCGCCGCTCTGATGGATGCGCTCATAGATCAGCGTCGGGATATTATAGATGCCGTTCTCGATGCCGAGGACGGCCACCGTGCCGAAATGCGCCATCGAATAGAGCATGATGAGAAGCGCCCCCGAGAGAATACTCGGCAAAACGAGCGGGATCGTGATCTTTCGCGTGATCGTAAAAAGCCCCGCGCCCGAGATGCGCGCCGACTCCTCGAGCGTCGGATCCATGCGCTCAAGGGCGCCGCACACCTGAATGAAGACGAACGGGAAAAGGTACATGATCTCCACGCCGCTGATCCCGTAGTAGGTGTAGATATTGAAGATGGGGCCCGAGAAACCGAAATGATCGATAAAGAATTGATTGATAAAGCCGGCATTCGGCGAGAGCAGCATCTTCCACGCGAGTGCACCGATAAAGGACGGCAGCATAAAGGGAACGAGGAACATTCCTTTCATGAAGGTCTTATGCGGCAAATCCGTCCGTGTGACGAGCCACGCGAAGAATGTCCCGACGATCGTGCTGCCCACTGTGGTGCAGGAGGCAATGATGAGGGAGTTGAGCAGTGCCTGATACGTCTCAGGCTCCTTGAGGATATCCAGCGCGCTCGAAAAGTTGAACGATCCGTCCACCCAGAATGCGTTGAAGAGAATCAGCAGAACCGGGAAGGCTACCACAATGACCAGAATGGCAATGGCAAGGAACAGGATCACCTGCGCCATACCAAAGCTCTGGGGACGACTCACAGCACTCATTTGCCCACCTCTTCTTTCAGCTGATCCGCACCAAACCAGAGCAGGCTGAGGAATTTCACCCGACACGGATCTCCGGCACGAAACATCAAATCATCGCTGATGGCACGATGTGTCTCAATACTCGTGCGCAGATGCGTCCCATCGATCTCGATCAGATAGTCCATCGTCGCACCGAGGAAGTTCGCGCGGCGCACGATCCCACTCAGCCCGTCTCCCGTACGAGAGAGCATGACATCCGACGGGCGGAACCCTGCTGCCCAATGATCGGCATCCCCCTCCGGCAGCTCAGCATCGATGCGCTGCGTGCCGTCACCGACAAAGAGAAGGTCCTGCTCACGTCGTACCGGAAGGAAGTTCGCAATCCCCATGAAGTTAAACACAAAGGGATTCGCCGCCTGCTCAAAGATCTCCCACGGCGTACCGATCTGCTGAATGCCGCCGTGCTCATCCATGATCGCTACGCGGTCAGAAATCGCGAGCCCGATCTCCTGATCGTGCGTCACGTAGAGGACAGTGACATTCAGCTTTTGCTGCAATGCCTTGATCTCAAAGCGCATCTCCTCGCGCAGATTGGCATCCAGGTTCGACAGCGGCTCATCGAGGAGCAGGAGCGAGGGCTTGCCGACAAGCGCACGCGCGAGCGCGACGCGCTGCTGCTGGCCGCCCGAGAGCTCCGACGGCAGGCGTTTTTCCAGCCCCTTCATCCCGACGATCTCCACCATCTCCATCACACGCGTACGGATCTCGTCCTTCGGACGCTTCGCGATCTTGAGCGGGTAGGCGACATTGTCAAAGACCGTCATGTGCGGCCATACCGCATAGTCCTGGAAGACGAGTCCGATGCCGCGGCGCTCCGGCGGTATCTCCACTTGCTCCGCAGGGTCGGTAACGAGTGTATCGTCCAGATAGATCTTGCCTGCATCCGGGGACTCGAAGCCTGCAATCAGGCGAAGCAGCACTGTTTTCCCGCAGCCCGAAGGCCCAAGCAGGGTAAAGCACTCTCCCTTGCGTATCGTCAGTGACAAATCGGCTAAGACATGGTGATCGCCATAGCTTTTGCTGACGCCCTCCACACGGATAATATCCATAAAGCCCTCCTCCACACGGCACAGGAGTACCGCGCACAATATGTTCGTGCATCCCCATATACTGAAAAGGGCGGCGGAATGAACTGTTTCATTCCACCGCCCTCACAGGAACGACCGATTTCGCAGCTACTTCTTACCGATAATCTCTGTGAACTTCTTGATCGTCTCCTCTTTCTGCGGGAGGATCTCCGTATAGTTCACCTTAATGGCGCGCTGGAGGGCCTCTGCCGGCTTCGGCAGACCGAACTTCTCCGGCATATCGACATCGTTGCGGACAGGAACGGTTCCCTCGTTGGCGATCATCTGCTGTGCCTCACTGCTCAGCAGATAGTCGACGAACTTCTTGGCCGCATCCATGTTGTTTGATTCCTTGAAGATCGCCACGGGGCTTGGTACGACGAGCAGCTCGGGCGGATAGGCAAGGGCGACATGTGCGCCCTTGTTGACCTTATTGTTCGTGATGTAGTCAACACCCAGGCACGCGGCGAGCTCGCCCGAGGAGGTGTCATCAATGACCTGTCCCGCCCCCTTGCCGATACGGGTCTGGTTCGCGGCCAGCTTTTCAAAGAACTCCCAGCCAAACTGCTTCTGCAGGAGCGCGATACTCATATACGACGTTCCCGAAAGAGCGGGGTCAGCGATGCCAAATGCATTCGTAAACTCCGGCTTCGTCAGATCACTCCACTGCGTCGGAGCAGTCGAGATCTTGTCCTTGTTATAGGTGATGCCGAGCGTTCCGAGACGTGCTGCCGTGAACGTGCCGTCATAGTCATCGAATGGATTCACGAGCTCATCGAAGACAGTGGGCTTGTAGTTCTCCAGCACGCCGTCTGCCTTCATCTTATAGAAGTCAGGCACTTCACTCGTCCAGATCACGTCTGCGAGGATGTGCCCGCTCTGTTTCTCCGCCGCGATCTTTGCCATCAGCTTGCCCGCACCCGCTGACTGATAGTCGACCTCGATGTCGGGATACTTCTTCTTAAACCCTTCGACGATGCCGCCGATCAGCGACTCCTTCATCGACGTGTAGATGACCAGCTTGTTCTTTCCGTCACTCGCAGCATTCTGCTGCGGACCGCCGCCGCATCCCGCTGCGAGCAGGGTGCACAGCATCGCCGCCAAGACGGTGAGAATACTCCATTTTCTCATACATTCACCTCATTAAATAAACAGCCGCTCCACGCATTCTCCTTTCCCCATGAACGAACGAGAACCTCATGAAAGAAATTTAAATACGTCAATTCTATATGTCACATTATATTCTCGCCTGTCTCTTCTGTCAATTAGCACGATTTACATTTTTTAGCAAGCGCTGATGAAATGAAGCCATTCATGATGCTATAGATTTCATCCATGCACAAAAAAAGAACTGCTGCACAAAGCTTTCCAGCTTCGTACAGCAGCCCATTCACATTTACTTCATAAACCGCCGCCCGCGCTCGAGTTTCTCGAAATAGCGGCGCGTCTCGTGGACGACGACGCCCGAGAGGGCGATGAGCGCGATGAGGTTCGGGATCGCCATGAGGCCGTTGACGATGTCGGCGAGGACCCAGATCGCCTCAAGTTTCAGGAAGGCACCGCAGGCGATGAGCGCGATAAAGACGAGGCGGTACGGCAGAATCGCACGCACGCCCGCGAGATAGAGGATGGCGCGCTCGCCGTAGTAGTTCCACCCGAGGATGGTCGTAAAGGCGAAGAGAGCGAGCGAGATGGTGAGCAGTGCGCCGCCGATGTGCCCGTACGCGCCCGTGAACGCCGCGCCCGTCATCGCCGCGCCCGCCGTGTCGCTCTGCCATGCTCCCGTGAGGACGAGGACGAGCCCCGTCATGGTACAGATGATGATCGTGTCGATGAAGGTGCCCGTCATGGAGATCAGCCCCTGCTCGGCGGGCTCCTTCGTCTTTGCCGCCGCCGCAGCAATCGGTGCGGAGCCGAGACCGGACTCATTGGAGAAGACGCCGCGTGCGATACCGTTCTGCATCGCCATCATGATCGTGGAGCCCGCAAAGCCGCCCGCTGCCGCCGTGCCGGTGAATGCCCCCTCGAGGATCAGGCCGATCGCCGCGGGGATGCCGTCGATGTGCATCACGATGATGCCGACGCTGATGACTATGTAGAGAACCGCCATAAAGGGAATGATGCGCGAGGCCACCTCGGCAATGCTCCGAAGGCCGCCGATGGTGATCGCCGCGATCAGCACCGTGAGGGCGATATCCGTCACGAGACGCGGCACGCCGAAGGACAGCTCTGCCGAGTCCACAATGGCGTTGACCTGCGGAAATGTCCCGATGCCGAAGAATGCGACGAGCACCGCCGCACACGCAAAAAATCCTGCGAGCGGGCGATATTTCTCCCCCATGCCGTGACGGATGTAGTACATCGGTCCGCCTGCGATCTCTCCGCGCTCGTCCGTCGTACGGTACTTCACGGCGAGCAGCCCCTCCGCGTACTTTGTCGCCATGCCGAAGAACGCCGCCATCCACATCCAGAAGATCGCACCGGGGCCGCCAACCTTGACCGCCGTCGCGACGCCGACGATATTGCCCGTGCCGATGGTCGCGGCAAGCGCGACGCAGAGTGCCTTAAAGCTCGATACATCGCCCTCTCCGCGGTTCTTTGCCTTGAGGATGAGCGCGAGCGCACGCGGCAGGCGGCGCACCTGGATCAGCGAGAGACGCAGCGTCAGCATGATGCCTGTCCCCACGAGCAGGACGATGAGCGGTGCCCCCCAGAGGAAGGAGTCCACCGCATTCAGTACGGGAAGAAACGATTCCATACAAGATCCCTCCGAAAAAAAACATGCGCACATTTTACCATGATAAAGCACTAAATGTCTATGGAATCTGTATGTATACAGGAATCAGTGTGCCCCCACCACCGCAGGCGGTCCCCCTCCCCCGTCATACGGGGGAGGCTTCGGGGAGTAACGGCATAATAGCTTCCCCATCTACGGGGAAGTGGCGAGCGCAGCGAGCCGAAGGGGGCGTGCCCCCCTTCGGGGGATCGGCCAGATGAGGCGCTGCCCCCCCCTCCGTCATTGATACGGATCGTCACATCACATATCTTCATTTTACATCCACCGTGAAATGGAGTAGAATATACCATCACGAAATGGGAAAAGGGGTGGGACGATGCTCCCCGGTATCGGAATCATCGCCAACGTCGCCGCCATCGCGTTCGGCGGTATCCTGGGGCTTGGCTGCGGCCGCTTTATCGCGGAGCGCGTGCAGGAGACGCTGATGCGCGCCTGTGCGCTCGCCGTGATGTTCCTCGGGCTCGGCGGCACGCTGCGCACGATGCTCAGCGCCAATGCGGACGGGCAGCTCGCGCTCGGCGGCATCTACATGATGATCACGAGCCTCATCGTCGGCGGTCTCGTCGGCGAGCTGCTGAACATCGAGGCGCGCATGACCGCGTTCGGCGCGTGGCTGAAGCGCGTCTCGGGCAGCGCGGGCGATACGCGGTTTATCGACGGCTTCGTCACCGCCTCGCTCACGGTCTGCATCGGCGCCATGGCGGTCATCGGCTCGATCAACGACCGCCTGCTCGGCGACCCGTCCGTCCTCTTTACGAAGAGCGTCCTCGACGGCGTCATCATCATGCTCCTCACGGCGACCCTCGGCAAGGGCTGCATCTTCTCCTCCGTCTCCGTCGGGCTCTTTCAGGGCGCGATCTTTTCCCTCGCGGGACTGCTCGCTCCCTACATGACGGACAGCGCCCTCGCCGGGCTCAGCTGCGTCGGCAACATCCTCATCTTTGCCATTGGGACGAACCTCCTCGGCCTGCCGAACATCCGCGTCGCGAACTTCCTCCCCGCCCTCGTCATCGCCGCCCTCTGGGGGATGGGATGAGTGAAAAACAGCCTTCTGCATCATGATCGATACAGGAGGCTGTTTTCATGCATACGTCGACACATCGATCGAATCACTCCGATCCGACAATTCCAATCGAAGTGATAAAGCCCTTTTATCGCACCTTCTGTGCCGCGCGTACTCCTCTTGCCAGCGCACCTCATCCCTATGCAGAGGCGAGAGAGATGCTCATACACCATGTCCCGTCCGCCTCCAAATTATCGCGGTTTTTTATCTCTTCGTGCTTCCTTTACCCCTCCCGGCATACCGTGCTGCACGCATCGGATCAATTAAAAATGCAGGGCTTTCGCCCCGCGCGTCGAATCCATATAATAATATACCGAAGAGGAGGTATCGTTATGTCCATCGTTGCCGCATACGCCGTACCGCACCCGCCGCTCCTCCTGCCGGAGGTCGGGCAGGGCGAGGAGCGAAAGCTCCAACTGACACTTAACGCTTATGAACGCGCGATGAAGGAGGCGGCAGAGCTCGCGCCCGAGACGGTGATCGTCGCGAGCCCGCACACGGTGATGTACGCAGACTACTTCCACATCGCGCCGGGCGAGATGGCGTCGGGGGACTTCGCCGCGTTCGGCGCGCCCGATCTGCGCGTCATGGCGGACTACGATGAGCCCTTTGCCAAGGAGCTCGCAAAAGCGGCATCCGCCGAGGGGATCGCGGCGGGCGGCGTCGGCGGACGGGGTGCCGCGCTCGATCACGGGGTGATGGTGCCGCTCTCCTTCCTTGAGACACACACGGCGGACTTTCGTCTCGTGCGCGTCGGGGTCTCGGGGCTCTCGCCCAAGGAGCACTATGTGTTCGGCCGGTGCATCGCCCGCGTGGCGGAGGAGCTCGGACGGCGGGCGGTCTTTTTCGCGAGCGGTGACCTCTCCCACCGTCTGACGCCCGACGCGCCGCGCGGCTTTGCGCCCGAGGGGCCGCGGTTTGACAAGGCGTGCGTGAAGTATCTGGAGGAGGGCGACTTTCTAAAACTCCTGCGCATGGATCCCGCGATCTATCAGCCGGCGGCGGAGTGCGCCCTGCGTGGGCTGTGGATGCTGGCGGGCGTGCTCGACGCGCGCGCACTGAAGATCAAAAAGCTCTCCTATCAGGGGACGACGGGCATCGGCTACGGGCTCGTGTCGTTCAAGGTGATGCGCGAAGATCCGCGCCGCAGCTTTGTGGAGCGATATGAGATGCTGGAGCGGCGCGCCCGCGAGGAACGCCGCGCGGCAGAGGACGACTACGTACGGCTCGCCCGCCGCGCCGTGGAGACGATCGTCCGCACGGGGAAACTGCCGCCCGTGCCCGCAGAGCTCCCGGAGGAGATGACGGGGCGCGCGGGGGTCTACGTAACGCTCACGCGGGATGGTGCGCCGCGCGGGACATACGGGACGTTCGAGCCGTCGGCAAAGAGCATCGCTGACGAGATCACGCGCAATGCCGCGCACGCCGCACGAAATGATACCCACGTCACCCCCGTGACGGAGGAGGAACTGGACGCGCTCGACATCACGGTCGATGTGCTCAGTGAGCCGGAGCTCGTGGGCGGCGCAGAGGCACTCGACCCAAAAACCTACGGCATCATCGCCGAGTCGCGCGGGCGCAAGGGTGTCATGCTCCCCGCCGTCCCCAGCACAGAGACGGCCGAGGAGCAGCTGCGCGCCGCACGAAAAAAGGCGGGCATCCCCGAGGAGGCCGAGATCCGCATCTGGCGGTTCACGTCGGAGCGTCACGCGTGACGGCAGTCTGCAGTCTCTGTCCCCACGCCTGCCGCCTGCGTGAGGATGAGACGGGCTTCTGCCGCGCCCGCACGAACGTCGGCGGCGTCATCCGTCCGACGAACTACGGGCAGCTGACCGCGCTCGCGCTCGACCCCATCGAGAAAAAGCCGCTCTATCACTTCCACCCCGGCCGCGCGATCCTCTCCGTCGGCAGCTATGGCTGCAATCTCGCCTGCCCGTTCTGCCAGAACGCGGACATCGCGGCGGCAGATGCCGCCATACCGACGGAGAACGTACCGCCCGCGCGTCTCGCCGCGCTCGCACAGGAGCTGAGCGCCGCCCCGCACGGCAGCCTCGGCGTCGCATTCACCTACAACGAGCCGCTCATCAGCTATGAGTACATCATGGATACGGCGCCGCTCCTCCACGCGGCGGGGCTCGCCGTCGTCCTCGTCACAAACGGCATGATCTGTGCGGAGCCGCTCGCACGCCTCCTCCCGCACGTCGACGCGATGAACATCGACCTCAAGGGCTGGCGCGAGGACTTCTACCGACGGCTCGGCGGCGACCTCATGACCGTGCGCGAGACCATCACGCACGCCGTCCGCGCGGGCGTCCACGTCGAGGTGACGACCCTTATCATCCCCGGCATAAACGACAGCCTCGCCGACATGGACGCCGAGGCACGCTGGCTCGCCGCTCTCTCGCCCGACCTCCCGCTCCACATCAGCCGCTATTTCCCGCGCCACCGCATGAGCGCGCCGCCGACACCGATTGCGGACATCGACCGCCTCACGGCGATCGCACGCCGCCATCTGCGGCACGTCCATCGTGGGAACTGCTGAATAAAGATTGTATTGCACAGGAAAATGCGGTATGCTGTGCACATAGGAGTGTTCATTGCAAAGGAGATGAGGCGCATCATGTTACGTACAAAACACAGGCTGCTCCGTTCCATCGCCGCATTTACAGCGGCGTAGAGGTCCTGCTGGACAAGCAAAAGACAGAGCCAGCCACGAGCACCACACCGCTCTCGTTCGTACAGCAGGGCAAAAAATGGGGCGCAATCAACACCGCAGGAGAATTCGTCATTCCGCCGGAGTACGATGAGCTCACCCCCTATACATCGGGCTATGTCTCTGCGCGCCAAGGCAAAAAATGGGGCGTTTTCCGCGATACGGGCAAGCTCATCGTCCCCGTGATGTACAAGAGCATCGAGCCGTTTGAAGAAAGCGACATTGTCGTACAGAACACGAACGGAACATGGGACTGCTACGACATGGAGGGCAACGTCTTCCTCCCACGCCAGCAGCGCGACATCGTCCCCGCCCTGCATGGCATTTCTCTCGTACAGGCAAAGGACAAGTCATGGACATTCTACCGTGCAGACGGGACACGCCTGACTGAGAAATCCTATCAGAACATCGGCGTCTTCTCCGAGGGACTTGCGAGCGTTGAAGACAACAAGGGACGCGTCGGCTTCATCAACATGGACGGCACAGAGGTGATTGCCCCCCAATACGGGCTCGCCATGATCTTCAGCGAGGGGCTTGCGGCAGTGGCGGTCAAAGGGAAATGGGGATTCATCGACAAAAGCGGGACAATGGTCATCGCGCCGCAGTTCCGCGACGTTGCGGGCGGATTCAGCGAGGGGCTCGCGGGCGTGCAGAGCAAAAAGAACTGGATCTTCATCGACAAGACCGGTACAAAACAATTCGATGCGCGCTATGAAACCGTTCTGCCATTCAACAACGGCACGGCAGAGGTACATCGTAAGGTAAAATCGACCAACTTCCTCGGCGCCGCCCTCGGCGTTGCCGCCTTTGCCTCGGGCTTCCTCTCACTCGGTACGGATCTATATACCGATCCGAAGATCAAGCGCGGGTACATCGACCACAGCGGCAATGAGATCGTATCGCCAAAGAACAACTACAACTCCACCTATGTGGACGGCATGGCACTCGTTGTCGTCAAGGGCAAATGGGGCTGCGTGAACGAGAAGGGCGCATACATCGTCGAACCAAAATACAACGAGATGCACCGTTTCTCCGAGGACATGGCGGCGGTGAAGGACGGCGACAAGTGGGGCTTTGTCGGGCGCGACGGCCAGATCGCAATCGCGCCTGCCTACGAGGAGGCGCATGACTTCCACGAGGATCTCGCCGTCGTCTCCAAGGGAGGAAAGAGCTTCTTCATCGACAAGACGGGGCGTGTACCCTTTCTCGTTCCGAGCACAATCACGGTGCTCGGCGATTTCGCATCGGGACTTGCACCCGCGAAGATCGGGGACAAGTGGGGCTTCATCAACCACGCGGGCACGATCGTCATCGCCCCTGCGTACGACGCGGCGGGTACCTTCTGACAGGCTGCACACGCACGGCTAAGACGGCACTCACCTCTCTTCAGTAAAACATCATCTTCCCTCAACAACATATAATGCGTCGAAATAGGACTGTAACGCGCAGTGTCGCACTACAGTCCTATTTGTATGCGGAAACTTTAAGAAAGCGTGGAAAACAGGCATGGCACGGCATGCGCGCCTCCACGAAATGACGGGACTCTGCTCCCGTCTAATATCATCGCCATAATGCAGCAGCCAAGCGGAATGAGTCCCGCCTCATCCCCTACGTTTGCCCCATTTACGCATACGATTGGCTATGTTATCAATGGGATGGATATATTCTCATTAGAACAGGCACGTTGAAAGGAGTCAATGCTATGAATCGCAGGGGACAGATGCGTCTTGGCGCGCTGATTGCGGCAGGGCTGGCGCTCGGAGGGGTGACGGCAGATGCGGCGCCGATTGTCGAGGACAATCACCATTACACGATTACGGACGACCAACAGACTTGGCGCATGAACGCTGTCCGCATGGATCATCAGGACGGGGACAGCGAGCTGTCCGCGAGCGGCAACAGCATCGATGTGCAGAGCAGCGCATACGACTTTACCGCTACAAAGGGTGCGAGCATCAGCTATCAGCGCTTCACAAATGCGGCAGACCCGACCACAATCACGGCGAACAGGAATCGGATTACGCTCACCAAGGGGACGCTCGGTAATGTCTTCGGCGCGGAGATTCGTGTAACGCGTACGAGCGGCGGTGCAGTGTCCTACACGGCGAATGAAAATGCCGTCGTGATCGGTGCGAACGGCGTGCAAACTGGCGATCTGAACGCTGCGAGCATCGAGCAGGTCGGCGCTCTTGACGCCCCATCCTTTACGGCTGAGGCGAACGGGAACACGGTGACGATCAACAACGGCGGCGCAGCAAATCACGTAACCGCCGCGCGTGCCTCGCTCACAACGAACGGGGCGGGCACGGTTCACGTCAGCGCCGCGAACAATCACATTACGGCAGAGGGCGGCACGCTCACCTACGGGGCGCTCGCGGGCAGAGCCTACGCCGACGCCCTCCATGGAACGGCAGAAACGCTGGTCGAGGGCAATACAATCACGCTCACGGGCACGCGTCTGTCGGGAGGCATGGCGGCGGGCAACGGTACGGCATATGCACGCTCGAATGCGGCGACAGCCATCACGGCGCGCAACAGCATCCGCATCGAGAACGCCTCGGGGGCGATCAACAGCGAGCTCACCGGCGGTGCCGCATATGCCTACCGTACGACCAGAGGCGCGACGGCGACAGCGGAGGAAAACACGGTCACCGTCACAGCCGGCAGCTTTGACGACGGGCGCGAGGTTACAGGCGGCAGGGCCGGTGCAAGCGGCGAGCTGCGCACGGTCGCAGCGACGGCACACGCGAACCGCATCACACTCAGCCCCGTGAGTGCCCCATGGGAGGAGATCCGCGGCGGCAGTGCAAATGCAAATGCGCTCGACACCGAGGCACAGGCTGTCGCAAGCGGGAATATCGTCACGCTGAACGGCGGAACCTTCGAAAAGGATATCTTCGGCGGTGACAGCTACGCACAGGCGACGCGCGGCACGGCAGTCGCTGCCGCAGAGAGCAATGAGCTCCATATCAGCGGCGGCAAATATGAGGACGCGATCTACGGCGGGCGTGCAACGACGGACGGCTCTGCCGGCACAACTGCCATCGTACGGGGCAATACGGTCGAAATCTCAGGGGCTCCCAACCTCAGTGCGGCACACCTCCACGGCGGCGTGGCTACGGCGGCAAATGTGACACGGGAAAACAACGCACTCATCGTACGCGAGACGAAGGGAATCACAGCCAAGAGCATTGCGGATTTTCAGCGGCTTGCGTTCTACGTGCCCGCAGGGATGACGGAGAACGACACGATGCTGCGTGTGACCTCGAATGCCAACACCAACCTCAGCGGCACAACGCTCGCGGCATATCTGCCGGGCAGCAGCACGGCGAACCGCCTCCGCCTCCTCTACGCAGAGAACGCGCAGATCGATACGGACAGCGCGACCACGATGACCGTCTACGAGGGCGTCTCGGGACATCGGACGGCACGAATGGGCGTCACGGCGAATAAGAAGGAGCTCGTAGTGAAGGTCGACGGCAGCGCCATCGACGGGGGTACGACACCAACGCCAAACCCGAACCCGAACCCGAATCCGAATCCTAACCCTAACCCAAACCCAAACCCGAATCCCAACCCGAACCCTAATCCGAACCCAAATCCGAACCCGAATCCCAACCCAAATCCGAATCCGAACCCAAATCCGAACCCGAATCCCAACCCAAATCCGAATCCTAACCCCGGCAATAACAACTTCGTTCTGCACGAGAACACGAAGTCCCTTGCCGAGACCATGACGGGCACAGCGGCATTTCTCGGTGCGAGCGGCGACCTCATCGCGGGCGGCGGCATGGCGAGCGCCTCAGCCGAGGCAGCGGGCGCGGGCGGATTCGCCCCCTTTGCCGCAATCGGCGGATCGAGCCTGCGCCACGAGACCGGTTCGCACGTCAACGTCCGCGGCATGAATCTCGCCGTCGGCTTCTCCCGCGAGGTCATGCGCGGCAATGACCGCATCCTCTTCGGCCCCATCGTTGAATACGGGCGCGGCAGCTACGACTCCTACCTCGACGACGGCACCCACGGCGAGGGCAATACCCACTACGTCGGCGGCGGCGCCTTCCTGCGTCAGGAGAAGAAGGGCGGCATGTTCTACGAGGGCAGCCTGCGCTTCGGGCGCATGAGCACGGACTATGAGGCAGACCTTCCCGTCGGAGGGATCACGCGCCGCGCATCCTACGATACGGACGCGAACTACATCGGCGCGCATCTCGGCGTCGGCCACACGGCAAAGGCGGCAAACGGAACGGAGCGTGAGCTCTATCTGCGCTACTTCTATACGCATCAGAACGGAGCGAGCGCAACCCTCTCGACCGGCGACCGCTATGACTTCCACGCCGTCGACAGCCACCGCCTGCGCACGGGCGCACGCTGGACGATCCCGAAGGGGAGCGGCGCACTCATCCTCGGCACTTCCCTTCAGTATGAATTCAAGGGGGACGCAGGTGCAACTTACCACACGGGCGGCTTCTCCTACGATACCCCAAGCCCTTCGCTCAAGGGCCTCTCGGGCAGCCTTGAGCTCGGTTACCGCACGAACCTCAGCAAGCGCGCCACCGCCGATCTCAGCGTCGAGGGCTGGGCCGGCAAGCAGCGCGGCGTCACCTTCAAGGCAGGGCTTGACTGGGGATTTTGACGTTCCCGCATTGTTACAAACCAAAAGACCTCCCGCACCATCCTCGGTGCGAGAGGTCTTTGTCTTGACCGAATGCCTTACATCATCTGAGAGACAGCTGCCGCCGTCGCGACGGAGCTCTGCGCCGCCTTCGACATGAGCAGCGGATCCGCGGTCTGCTCGAGGGCCTGATGCTTCATCTTTTGGATTGTTTCGGAGACGAGATCCTTGCCCGCCTCGGGATGCGAGCCGCGCGTCACAATCTGGGAGATGAGCTTCGTCCCCTGATAGATCTGCGTGATGACCGAGCCGTCCGCGAGCACGCGCGTGATGACGGTATCGCCGACCTTCTCCGCCCAGTCGCGCGCCTCTGCCGCCTTGGACTCCTTGAGGTTCTGCAACATCCGCGCAAATGTGTCGGACGTGTCCTCCTTCGCCGCATGGGTGCGCTGCTCGGATGATGTGGGCACTACTCCACGGCTGCCATAGATTTTCTCGAGTTCCATCGGTTTCCCTCCCTTCGTGCTTCCTGCATGATATTGCTGTCCTTACTGTTTCTATCGGAGAAATCCCCCCCCCTCTTAACATTTTCCTTGAATCCCCATCGATTTTCCGATAATATAGAATCGTACGAAAAAGGAGATGACGAGAATGAGCGAACTGCTGTCCTTTGGCTCGGACTATCTGGAGGGGCACATGCAGAGATTCTGCGGCGGCTCATAGAGACAAATCTGGAGCAGACGGCCGGCTACGGGCTGGACACTTATTCCGATGCGGCGCGTGCGAAGATCCGAAGGGCGTGCCGCAGTCCGCGTGCGGAGATTCACTTCCTCTCGGGGGGAACGCAGACGAACCGCATCGTGATCTCATCTCTGCTGCATCCCTATGAGGGCGTGATTGCCGCAGATACGGGGCATATCACCGTACACGAGGCGGGCGCAATCGAGTGCGGCGACCACAAGGTGCTCGCGCTCCCGCATGCGGACGGCAAACTCACGGCACGCGCCATCGAGAGCTGTCTGCGTACGTATCACGAGGACGCGAACCGCGATCACATGGTGCGCCCCGGCATGGTCTACCTCTCGCACCCGACGGAGTACGGGACGCTCTACACCATGGACGAGCTCGAGGTCATCAGCGCCATCTGCCGCGCGTCACCTGCGCCATATCCATCGCGGGAACTGCTGAGTGCCTGCGGCGCACAATGTTCGAAGGAACACAAAAACCCGTACACCTTCCCCATGGTGTGCGGGTTTTTGCGACAAGGATTTTCATTTTATCCATTTCCATGGCAGGGAAAGCACTGATTCTGCGCGAATAACAGCAGGATAAGGAAATTTCCAAGAATAAAGGGGAATGAATATGACACAGAAGAAGACGCCGCGTCTGCGCACCGCCATCGCCGCGCTCGCTGCCGCAGGCCTGATCGCGGCACAGATGCCTCACGCCGCCGCCGAATCCATTCACGACAACCCGCTCTACACGGGGATGGGCATCCTGGTCGACCGCGGACAGGAGCCGTCCGCCGCCGTCCATGCGGCACCGCTCGCCCTCGTCAAGACCGCAGGGAAATGGGGCGCCGTCTCGACGACGGGTGCCGCCGTGATCGCAGCGGAGTACGATGAGATACGTCCCTATGCAGAGGGCTATCTCCTCGTGCGTCAGGGGAAGAAATGGGGCGTGCTCCGCGCGGACGGCAAGCAGGTCGTCCCCGCCGCCTATCGTCACATCGAGGAGCTGACAGAGGATCGCATCGTCGTACAGGATGCGGACAAGAAATGGGGCTGCTATGGGACGGACGGCACGCTGATCCTCCCCGTCGTCCACCGCGACATTGTCCCCTATCATAACGGCGCCGCCATCGTGCAGGGCACGGACAAGCGATGGAGCTTTTACCGTGCGGACGGCTCCCGCCTGACGGAGAAGTCGTACACGTCGGCGGGTATCTTCTCCGAGGGGCTGGCGAGCGTCATGGAGGACAAGAAGCACGTCGGCTTCATCGACAAGACGGGCGCAGAGGTGATCGCGCCGCAGTACGCCTCGGCGGGCATTTTCTCCGAGGGGCTCGCCGCCGTCGAGGTCGGGGGCAAGTGGGGCTTTATCGACAGGACGGGCACGATGGTGATCGCGCCGCAGTATCGGGACATCCCCACGGGATTCAGCGAGGGGCTGGCCGCCGTGCGCGGGAAGAAGGGGCTCGCCTACATCGACAAGACGGGTACGCAGGTCTTTGCCGCGCCGTACGACAGCGCACTGCCCTTTCATGACGGGCTCGCCGAGGTGCGCCGCAAGGTAAAATCGACGAACTTTCTCGGCGCGGTGTTCACCATCGTCGCCGGCACAGCAGGCCAGTACATCTATGACCCGCTCATGCTCGACGATGAAAATGTGAAGCGCGGCTACATCGACAAGACGGGCACGATGATCGTCTCGATCAAGAACGACTACAACAGCACATTCGTTGACGGCATGGCACTCGTCAAGGTAAAGAGCCGCTGGGGCTGCGTTGACCGCACGGGGGCATATCTCGTTCCCGCAAACTACCGCATGATGCGCCGTTTCTCCGAGGACCGCGCCGCTGTGCAGGATACGGCGGAACTGTGGGGCTACGCGGCAAAGGACGGCAGTGTTGCCATCGCGCCCACGTACAATGCCGTGCAGGACTTTCACGAGGGACTGGCCGCCGTCGTCAAGGGCGGAAAGGCCTTCTTCATCGACAAAACGGGGCGCGTCCCCTTCCTCACGCCGAGCACAGTGACGGAGCTCGGCAGCTTCGCCGCAGGGCTTGCCCCCGCCAAGGTCGGCGACAAGTGGGGCTACATCGACCACAGCGGCAGTATGGTGATCGCACCGCAGTATGAGGACGCGAGCGTGTTCTTGGTCGGTCAGGCGAAGAAATAAGTAGGCTGGCGGATTTTTAGGGAATCGCTGATAAAACAGTCTCTCAGATTGGCGTAGATTTTTTCGTCCGAACGAGGTGGGAAACCGGACGCAGAGTGGTGCTCTGTGGAGGATTTTCCGCCGAAGTGCGGGCAAAAAAGATGCGCTGGGAAGTACTGATAAAATAAAGTCCGTCGAATTGGTGCAGATTTTTTGTCCTGTCAAGGAGACAAACCGGACGCATAGCAGAGGCTATGTGGAGGATTTGTCGACACAGACAGGGCGAAAAAGATGTACTAAGACGGCGGTGCTGAGTTTATCAGTATTTCCCTAAGATGGTTGTACCGAATTTATCAGTGCTTCCTTAGCACAGCAAATGAAAAAGCACGGCTTTATCGCTAAGCCGTGCTTTTTGATTGTCTCCGCCGCCCTGCCTCACTCCAAAAGGTGCGGATCGATGATAATGCGGCGCACGCCATGCCGGCGGAACTCCTCGGCGAGCTCCTTCGTGGTGAGGCTCATCAGCGCCAGCGAGGTGGCGAGCACCATCTTTTTCATGTGGACGCTCCCGTCGTAGAAAAATGACCGGCTCACCGTCCCGTCGTGCAATACGATCTGCATCTTGCCCGTATGCGAGACCGGGCTGCGCACCCAGTGATGGGTAAAGCGCACCTCACGGATCTGATCGAGCGCGTATGTCTTCTCGTGCATCCCCGGGAAGGAGTAATAGTATACGGTCAGGCGTCCGTTCTCAAAATGGAGGAATTTTTTGGTCGCTTCGCCGCTCAGCCCGCGGTACATCGACCACAGGGCTGCGCCGCATGCCACCACGCCAAACAGGATCAGGACAAACATCGATGTCATCATCTTTCGCCATACCTCCTGGGGGATCCCTGTGACCGAATCACTTTGACCATCATGATAGCATCGACGGATTAGATTCGTCTTACGAAAAAGCACGGCCTTGCCATCTGCCGTGCTTTTTTGATGAATCCAACCGCCGCCGTTCATCGCGCCGATGGAAAAGTGATGCGTGAAGCGCTGTGGAGGATCACAGGAAAAACTGGAGAAGCCCCCCTGAGCCCTATGCAGGAAAGCGCGTCTTTTCCGCGAAATAGAACAAAATGAAACGATTGCGCCATGACAAAGGAGAACGAAATGACACGGATGAACATGACACGCCTGTGCACCGCCGTCGCCGCGCTCAGCACCGCCCTCCTCCTCAGCACGGGCATCGGACAGGCGGCAGAAAAACCGCAGGAGGAGCTGTCCTCCGCCGTCATCATGACGGACACCGCACGTACCGTATTCCAAGTACAGAAAAACGGAAAATGGGGTGCCGTCGCTGCCGATGGAACAGAGGTCGTCCCCCTTGTGTATGACAGCATCGTCACCTATGCAGAGGGTTATCTCATCGTTCAGAAGGGCGGCAGACTAGGCATCATCCGTACCGACGGCACGCAGATTGTCCCCACGGCCTACGTGAATATCAAGCCACTCATGGATGACATCATCGTCGTACGCGATGAGAAGAGCAAGGTCGGTGCATACGACCTCAGCGGAGCACTGCTGCTGCCGGCCGCATACGCGTTAATCCAGCCGATGGGGCACAGCATTCTCTGCATCGGTGAAGAGTATGATCAATACCGTCTCTGCCGCCGTGACGGGAGCCGCCTGACGGATGAGATGTTCTACAGCGTCGAGCCATTCTCCGAGGGGCGTGCCGCTGTCATCCGAAAGAAGGGGGAGCAATACGGCTACATCGACGAGACGGGCAATATGGTCATTCCCCCTTCGTATGATCGCGCAGAGCCGTTCCACGAGGAGCGTGCCGCCGTCAATATCGACAAGAAATGGGGCTTTATCGACAGGAATGGTACGATGGTGATCGCGCCGCAGTTTCGCAAACTGGGCCATCCGAAAGGATTTCATGAGGGGTATGCCTTGGTCATGAAAGGAAAAAAGATCACCTACATCGACAAGACAGGAAAGACGCCGTTCAAAATGCAGTGGTCCAACGTCCGCGCCTTCTATGACGGGCTTGCCGAAGTGTCCCATTCCCGTGGTACAAGAACACTGGCCAATTTTAGTTCAGCAGTGACAAGCGCGCTCTCTCTTGCCGCAGGAGCGCCGCTCTATGAAGATGACGGCAGCATCATTGACGACGGGGCTCGACGCGGGTATATCAATACCTCCGGCACGGAGGTTATCCCATCCACGAACGACTATACCACCGTGTTCAAGGACGGCATCGCCCTCGTCAAGGTGCATGGACAATGGGGTGCCGTCGATCGAAGTGGTACCTATATCGTCCATCCGCAGTACAGCAAGATGCACTATTTCTGCGATGATCTGGCCGCTGTGTACGACGGCAGGAAGTGGGGCTACGTCGGCAGGGACGGCATCATGCACATCCCTCCTGCCTACGATGAAGCAGACGATTTCCATGAAGGGCTCACGCGCGTACGTGCGGCAGATGATGTCCTCATCATTGACAAGACCGGACAGATTGCCTTTCATCTCCCTGCGGGGCTGGAGTTCCCGTGGCATTTCTCCGCCGGAATTGCCCCGATCATAAAGGACGGCAAATGGGGATTCATTGATCGGAGCGGCAGCATTGTCGTCTCCCCACAGTATAGTGCGGTACTGCGATACGACGTGTTGTGGATGATGGGATCGTCAATGTACTACAGCGGATAAAAGGCACGGCAGGGATGCAGAAGTCTCGATCTGATCTGACTGATCCATGCTCCCCCATACACAAAACGACCTCTCACACATTCCACTGGGTGAGAGGTCGTTTTGGCAATGTTATATGTTATAACGTATTGCTGATGTGTTCCGTGCGTTCGGCCGCCCTCTGCGGTGTCAACGATGCGAGCATTGCAGCGGCAGACTGTGCTGCGCCGGGCAGATAGGTCGCCTGCTCCGCGATGAGCGCCTTACTCGGAGTGAGACGATTGCCATGTGTCGTTGTCTCAGAAATGAGACGCGCGCCCTTGTAGGCGCGGGTAACAACGGACCCATCCGCGAGCACACGCGTGACAATCGTATCCGGCTCGCTGTTCTCGGGGTTTTGGAGTTCCGCTTCTGCTGCGTCGCGTTCTTCCTGCAGGATACGCGCAAAAGTGTCGCCCGTATCCTCGCCGAGATGCGTGGTGCGGCGCACAGGAGTCGGTGCTGCAATACCTCGCCCGACATATATTTTATCGAATTTCATATTCTTCCCTCCTTTCGCGCTCCCTGCGAGATAGTAACCTCCTATCACTGTTATCGGAATGACGCAGATATTCTTAAGTAGATTCAGAAACTTTAGTTAAATTCTAAGGAATTGTCACGTCCATGTAACAAAACGCGTATTGTTTCACAGATGGAAAACAGAGAAGTGGGGCGGGAGAGACACAGCGACCTCCCGTCCGCATAGGATAGGAGGTCAGCTGCATGGATCAGTCGGATGATACCGCGGTGCCAATGAGCGCCGCGATGCCCTGTGCGCCCTGCGCTGCGTGCGAGTCAAGCAGGGGGTTCTGCGCCGCATCCTCGTCAAGCTTCAGCTGCTCGACACGCTCGGAGATGAGCGCCTTGCCCGCCTCTGGGTTCGTCCCGGGCGTCGTCGTCTCAGAGATCAGCGTCGTTCCCTTATAGATCTGTGTGATGACCGAGCCGTCCGCGAGCACGCGCGTCACAACAGTGTCGCCCTCCAGATCCTCACGCCCGCAGCTGTTGACGGGCTTTGCCTCGCGCATGTTCTGCAGCATCCGTGCAAATGTGTCGGAGGTGTCCTCCTTCGCATGGGTGCGCCGCGCAGATGATGCGGGCACTGCTCCGCCGCTGCCATAGATTTTCTCAAGTTCCATTTCAATCCCTCCCTTCTTGCTTCCTGTGCTGTACGATTGTCCTTACCATTTCTATCGGAAAAAAATTCCCTTTCTTAACAAATCTCCTTGAATCCCCGTATGCTGTCCGATGGTATAGAATCGTGCAAAAAAGGAGATGATGAAATGGGCGAACGGCTTTCCTTTGCCTTGGGCTATATGGAGGGAACGCACGCGGAGATTCTGCGTCAGCGCGGATGTGGTCGCTATGGCAGACCAGATCCGCATGGCACTCACGGAGAAGGACTGCTGCCTCGCCGCAGACAGCCCGACGAATCAGATCTTCCTCTCGCTCAATGAGGCACAGCTCGCCCGCCTCTCCGAACACGTCGTCATGGGCTTTGGGGAAAAGCACGGCGAGGATGAGACCGTCATGCACATCGCGACGAGCTGGACAACGCAGGAGGCAGATGTCGCGCGGCTGATCGCGGTGCTCTAAGTTTATACCATCTCCAGATGCTGTTTCAGCTGTTCTTGGAAATAGTGTGGATATTTATTCATCAGATCTGTAGCACTTTTACTCTTCTCTTTCAGTTCTCGCATGAGGGCATGCTTCGTGATACCAGTCAACTGAAGCTCTTCTACGATATGTTGTGTAATCACCCGATCTGAGAAACCAAGTTCATAGAGTACAATCATGGTCTGCTTTGGCAGACCATATTTTAATTGCTTCTGAAATAGCCGCATACGTTGAATAGCCTCATTATTTTGCGTTGGGTTCATCATTTCTAGAAATTCACAGACAGCACTGACAATAAGCATCCCCTCATAGGATAATATATTTTCACAAAGTCCAACTACGTGATTGATTGTAATCTTACGCCTGCCAATACGGACATCGTATTTCTGGACGAAAGACAAGATCGTACCAAAAGAACCACCTTGAATCCATCTCTGCCCGACCTCTTTCAACAAATTCGACGGATCAAACGTCTTAAATTCGTTCGCATGGATATACTGCGAAAACAGCGACCACAGTATATCCAGTATTTCCGATGACTGCTCTGCGGCACGCAAGTCTTTTTCATGCAGCTGCACCCACTGCTCAATTTGCTGCACCTCTCTCAGACCAAAAAGACTTTTCCCATAGACAGCACGGCGCTCAGGCTGAGGAACTTCTTTCACTATATTACGAAAAAGCAGCTGAAACACCTTTCGAATATTTTCCTTCTCCTCATCATCCGCCAAAAAGTAGACCAAAGTTCCCTCTACAAGACGAAGCACATCCTCCTCACCCGCACCCTTTTCCATATTATATGAATGTGATAGAAGAAAGCTCTCCAATACATGCAGGATACCAATCCGCTTCAACAGCAGATATTTCATATCGCTAACGGGAAAGTTTTCGATATTGCTATAAGGCAGAAGCGTTTCATCGACAAAAGCATCTTGACTTTCTGCATCAATATATCGTTGAACAAAATCAAGTCCGTACGTCGATAACTCATATTTTTGATCCTGGCTCACGATAGGGGAAAATAGCATCATGATATTACTCGAACAAGGCTCCGAACTTCCTTCACGCAAAAGAGTTTGTACTTCTTCCCATCTCCATTTTTGATGCCTATTCCTTCTGCCATCGTAAATTTGCGGATTTGCAAAGATAATACTGCCCTCTGTGTGCATACCCGCCCGCCCCACACGCCCAATCAGATTTAGGAAATCGGGTTTTCGCATGATCTCCTTTCCTTGATGCATGTTTGCTGCAATGAGATAGCGTATGGGCAAATTAACCCCCTGTGCCAGTGTCGAGGTGCAAATTACAAAACGGATCATATTATGCTGCATAGCATATTCAATCGCTGAACGTATCCCGTGCGGCATATTTCCATGATGTGTAAAAATACCATATTTTGCGCATTTTACCGCCGGTGCGTCGGAACCTAGATTTTCCCGATGGAGTCGTTCCAATCGCTGCACTTCCACAGTCTCTGACTCCTCTGAGATTCCAGACGGCAGAGAGAATCCCCGCTCAATAATATCAATGAATCGATCGCACAGCTTATATATCGAGTCCTTTCTCCCAGAAAATACCGCAACTGCTCCGCTTGAAACAAGCTTCAACCCGAGATATAGTGCAACGTCACTTGCATTATCCTTTTGATCGGGAAATAATTGCTCCTTACGCTCTCGTTCTTTTTTATTAAGCGATACTTGACAAATAACTAGCGGAACAAAATAATCGTATTGACCAAAACGATGATTACCAAAATATTGAATTTGTCCCAACGTACCAATCCAACTCACATAACCAACAGATTTGGAGGTTGGAAAAAGATTCGCACCTTCGACAACATTCGCTTCTCCATTCAGCCATTCACCTATGGTTTCGGCATTGTTCAGCACAGCTGAAATCAAAACTTTTTGCGTATCTTTCGATGTAAGTGATAAGAGCTCTGTCAAAAGCAATTCATAGGTAGCTCCACGCGTCTCGTCATCAAATAAATGACCTTCGTCAAAAATCAGCAAGCCAATCTGCTGCGCTAATGCCGGCTCATGTCGGAGAATATAGAGCATCTTTTCCGGTGTTGCAACCATGATTGTTTTCTTTGCCGTGACATCATTATTATCATAGTCAATCTGTAATACATCGGATAGCTCATTTACAGTTATTGCTTCTCCGTCAAATGCAGCAGTGAGACTGCCGCTGATCTCATTGCACAATGCCCGAAATGGAGCAATGATAACAGCCAACGAAATGCGATTTGCCAAAAAAGCACTGCGAAGGATCAGTTCTGTAGATTTTGTCTTCCCTGCACTGGTCGGCATTTGAACCACAGCCGATGCCCCTTGCAGTACACCCTTTTTCCCCAAAAGGTGTTGTGCCGGCCAGAGTTCCTTAATAAAGGAATCTTTCTGAAGTATAGAGCGCCATGTATCAAGAGTTAAGCCGGAATATGCCGGTAATGTTTTCCATGTAGAGCGTTCAATTTTACTTTGCAATACAGCTATCGCTACATCAGCAAACAGAAGCTGGCGCGGCGTCCCACTCTCATATACCTCACGACGGAGGTTCACAGCAAATTCAAGGAGCTTTTTTTCTCCCGTTCCATTCTGAAAAAATTGGCGAACTCCTCTTATTACTGCCGCAATACGCTCTCCGTATGTACTATTTTCATCAATATCTATCTGCCAATCCCCACCCAGTAAAAAAAGTAATAGATTCTCCAATCCTCCTGCATCAAGATTGATCTCTCCATTCTGTAGCTTTTGAGTTAATACAGAAGAACTTCCGGGAAGGTCACATAAATAATAGGAAGCAGCACCAAGAAGAAGTACATATGCATCATATGCACTGTTGAGTTTTGACTGGAGATACGCATCAAAAAAATATGCAGAGAAAATTAAGTTCTTCTTTAATTCAGATTCTGAAAAAGGAGATTCAGCACCCCGATTGATTGCAGCGGCCAGCTCACCCAGGAGCGCAATGGAAATATGGAAAAGTCTTGTGGGATCCTCGTTTATGTTGATATGCTGCTTTTCAGGCAACCCATACTCATACATTTTTCCTTTGGAACGTGTGACACCAAGTAGTCCCACAGATTTCTGTTCAGGCCTCATCTGCAGCTCTCCTATATAGTTCATGAACCAATTTCATCATATTATCACCACGAATGACTAAAAGTGCCAAGCTGTCACGATGAGGATGTGATATGATCCCTTTCGATGTACGAATTCGTTCGCAATTTGATGATGGTATATTTGCCTTATCAAAATACTCAATGTCAACAAGAAATGATGCTCCATACTTTATTTGATATTCTTGATCCACAGGATTTTGAAAGCGAATCACCTGATTTGCATCATCAATATGTTTATGATCAATCGATTTTTGTCGAATAAGATTCAAAGACTCTGCAAGACGAATATCATCTTTCGATGAATCATCAATTGCATTTTGTAGACTATTTCCTCCACTTTGAGAAAACCTCGTTTTAACTTCTATGATGAACAGTTCATCATTAGGAGAACAACCTGTATCATCTGCGAATTGAAAACCTATGACATCGCTTCCTTTCGTTGATTCATTCGGAGTTGGCTTTAACATCCACCTGACACGTGGCACATGATATCCAAGTCGATACGCTAAATAATCAGCAACCAGTATTTCCCCAAAATCACCAGCTCGTATGGCCGATCCGAATGATTCTGTTTCACTTGGAAAACAGGCGTTGCGCAAGAACTCGGAACGTGTCTCTTTCCCCCTGCGCGTCTCAATCTCTGTATCCAAACAGTAGTGATTGCGAAAATGCGTTGCCCATGCGGATAAAATTACATCGTCATCTTCATGCTTAAATTCCCATATTTCAATTTCCTTCTCATCCACTGTTGATAATCGTTCGCCCGTATCAACAAGCCACTTGATATGATGTGACGAATAACACATGAAGCTTCTCCTTATATTCCAATAAAACAAAAGACACCATTTTTCCTAACGAAAAGTGATGTCTTTATAACCTATGTGATACTTAGATTTTTTGCATGCTGAAATAAAATGATATCCTTGGGGGCTGTCTTCTTATATGCCTCCTCTTCGTGCATTGCTTCCACGATGTCATTTTTTTTCGATGTGCCAAAACATGCAATAATTGTCTCAAGAATATCCATATCCTCTGTGCTCAGAGATGTGTATTCTTTGTTGGACGTTGGCAAAAATTCATATGCTGTTCCATTGTCGTATTCATGTTCTTCATAAGGCACACCAGAGAACTCTATGATGGTATCATATCCAATCGGCACTGCGCCCATGGGGAGAGCTTGATAAACCAGTCCTGTAATGGAATGCCCAAAACGCTTAAAGGAGAGTGCATCCGAATACCAGAGCAGCTTCATCAATTTTACTTTATAAAGGTACATCATATTTTTTGCATTTGCAAAATAACGGATAATATCCTTCACAATATTTAGATTGAGCTCCCGATAACCGGAAAGCTCGGGACGATCCATATAGCGCGCATATCGTGAGAGAATTGCTTGCTTTAGATAGAGTTCTTGGAGATGTTCGTAGCGTTCACGAGCAATTTTTTGATATTTACAGTATGCCCTTTCCGGCAATATCGCCTGCGCATTCTCTAAGAGATCCAAAAACCACTTCGGATCATGGTCGATCTTCCGAAGGATGTCATCGTGTGCCTTATCCTGAACTTGATGCCCCTCGTAGCGTGTGATGGTCTTATCTCCCCAGCCTAAGAGTCTGCATAGATCCTGTTGACTGATTTTGTACTTCTCTCGAATACCAATAATTTCATCTGCTGTCAACAGTCCGCATGTTTTACGGTACTCGTTTTTCATAGCAATATCATTGCGCGAGATCATTTCCTCATCCGCATAGAGTTCATCTGCGCGGTCACAATAGAAATAGTGCGCATCATATGACACGGATACTCTTCTAAACTGTGTATTCTCATGGATCACGACGTGCTGAACCGCATGTTCTTCCATGCAGCACTCACACAGTCTGTTTACTGTCTGAATTGTATCCATGACTACACCCCCGATTTCCTATATGGAAATATTTCTGCTGCGAATGATACCTCTGCATAGTGAAAAGACATCACAAAAGCCGTATGGTTACCCGTCGCCGAAAGAAGTTCAACACGAATTTTAATATACACATCATTGGATCCATGGTATCTTCTGCCAAACACGCGCATTTCACTTCTTTGGGGAAAACGAAGATCCTTTACCGTATGTATATATTCCCCCACATGCAGCAGCTGCAATTCTCTTCTCAGTGCATCCACTGGGTTTTCATTCGGGAACAGATCGGATACCGTAAAACGATTTGTATAACGTTCATTGCGTTCTTGGTCTACGAGGCGCTCTCGCTGAAACGTAATTTTCGCTCCACAGGAAAGAGCATATCGAAGTTTATCGATATAGTTTTGAACTTCCTGTTCACTCTCAATCCATTGATTCAGATCAGACATACTCCACCGCCTACAATGGTATCATTTGATACCATTGTAGAAAATATCTCTTCTTTTGTCAAGTCCGTTCAAAATCTACGTAAGCAAAGTAAGAACATCATCCATCCGTGGGAAAGCAGGATGCTTTCGTGATGAAAAGCCAAAGAACACGATCACAATGAGGCGCAGCTCGCCCGCCTCTCCGCACACGTCTCCATGGGCTTCTGGGAAAAGCGGGGCGATGTAACTGTCATGCGCATCGCGACCAGCTGGGCAACGCAGGAGGCGGATGTCGAGCGGCTGATCGCGGTGCTGTAAAGAAAAAATCCGCCTGCATCGGGGCAGGTGGGCTATTCTAATAAGCATAGAAAGAAACGTCCTTGACGGCTTCTTTCCAAGGTTGCTTAATATTCTTTCGAATAACCGCTCACTCGGTCAAAAGCTGGGCGGTTGCTTTTTTTGTATTGCTGAAATATAGCCTGTGGCAGCGACCAACAAGAGAATCGCACCGATTTCAGACATATCCGCTCACCCCCTTTCGGGGGAAAGACACCGCCGCGGGATTGCTCCCACCCCGGATGTTCAAATACATGACAACACAGTCGAATTTAAAATACAAACGTATTCTCGCCTTTGGATGCATCACGCCCAAGGGTCTTTTTATATCACCGACCGCTTGAATTTCCGCACGGCGGTGCCGAAGAAGACGAGGATAAAGAGGGCGAGAAAGGCGGTCTGCTGATAGAGCGCCGTGAGGCCGCCGCCCTTGAGGAAGATCATGCGCAGGATCTCGATGTAGTGCGTCATGGGGATGGCAAGGCTGAGGTATTGAAAGAACACGGGCATAGCCTCGCGCGGGAACATGAAGCCCGAGAGGAGGAAGCCCGGCAGGAGGGTCGCGATGCTCATGGGCCCCGCCTGCAGCTGGTTCTGTGCGAGCGATGCGATCATGAGCCCCATCGTGAGCGAGGCGAGGAGGAAGAGGGTCGTGAGCCCGTAGAGGAGCAGGATGCTCCCGCGCAGGGGCACGCCGAAGACCGCAAGGGCGATGAGGACGCAGATCGTCGTCTGAATGTAGCCGAGGATGATGTAGGGCAGGATCTTGCCGATGAGCAGTTCCCATACATGCAGCGGCGTTACAAGAAGCTGCTCGAGTGTGCCCGCCTCGCGCTCACGCACGATGGACATGGAGACCATGAGCACCATGGTGATCGAGAGGATGATGCCCATGAGTGCGGGCAGCATGTAGTAGGCGGTGACGGCATCGGGGTTGTACCATGCGCGGATGCGCACGTCGTAGGCAGGCGCAGCCACGGGCGCCCCGCGCACAGCGACGGGCTGCACCCGCATGCCAAGCCCCGTCAGGGCGGCGATGGCAGAGGTCGAGGCGATGGAGTCCGAGGCGTCGACAATCGCCTGAATCGGCACGGTGTGCCCCGCGTTTGCCTCCCGTACAAGATCGGGCGGAAAGACAATGCCGATCTTTGCATCGCCGCGCTCGATCCGCTCGTTCAGCTCATCGTAGCTCCATGCGATATAGCGCAGGTCGAAATAGCCGCTCGCCGTCATCGCAGCAAGGAAGCTGCGGCTCTCCTCGCTCCGCGACTGATCAAACACGACCGTGGACTGGTGCCGCACGTCCGTACGGATGGCAAAGCCGAACACAACGAGGTAGATGACGGGCAGGAGGAAGGTCACGCCGATCGTGATCGGGTCACGCCGCATCTGAATGAGCTCCTTCGCGAGCAGTGCAAGAATGCGCGTCATCCCTGTGCCTCCCTCTGCCGCCGGTCGTAGTAGATAAAGACGTCCTCCATCGTGAGATCCCACGGTGCCGCGCGCAGCTGCTCCGGCAGCACAGTCTCCCGCGGAACGAGCGCACGCACCTGCCGTCCGAACACATAGACCTCGTCGCAGGGCACACCCGCCGCCCGCAGCGCGGCCTCCCCATCCTCCGCACTGTCCTGCGGCAGGACGTAGAGCCGCGCGGGCAGCTCCTCCTTGAGCGCAGACGGTGAACCGGAGGCGATCTTCTTTCCGCGCTGCAGGAAGGCAATCTCATCGCAGTGCTCCGCCTCATCCATAAAATGCGTCGTGACAAAGATCGTCGTCCGCTCCGTGCCCGCCATCTCCGAGAGCAGATTCCAAAAGAGCCGCCGCGAGGTCGGGTCAACGGCGGAAGTCGGCTCATCGAGCACGAGGAGCGCGGGACGGTGGAGAATGGCGCAGCCGAGTGCGAGGCGCTGCTTCTGCCCGCCCGAGAGGCCGCCCGCGAGGACGTCGGCGCGGTCCGTGAGCTGCATCCGTGCGATCACCTCCGCGATGCGCGCGCGCCGCTCCTCCCGCGGCAGACCATAGAGACCACCGTAGAACATCATGTTTTCACGAACGGTCATATTCACATAGAGGCTGAACCGCTGCGACATGTAGCCGAGCGCCTGTCGTGCGCGCTCCGGATGCACGGCGGTATTGCAGCCGAGCACAAATGCCGTGCCGCTCGTCGGCGGGAGGAGACCGCAGATCATGCGGATGGCCGTGGACTTCCCCGATCCGTTCGAGCCGATGAAGCCGTAAATCGCCCCGCGCGGCACGGAGAGATTCAGCCGGTCCACCGCAGTGTAGCTGCCGAATACGCGCGTGAGGTCGTGCGTCTCAATCACGGGCGCGTCGTCCGCGCGCGGCTCACGTTCCATTCCGGGGCTCCAAGTCCACATCCGCGGGCATGCCGGGCTTTAGAATGCCTGCGGCATTATCCACCGCGACCTTTACGCCAAAAACGAGGTTCGCGCGCTCGTTCTTCGTGATGCTCTGGCGCAGGGTAAACTCCGCCGCATCGCTGATCTCCTTGATCGTGCCGTCCAAAGGCTCCGTCTGTCCGTCGATGTAGACCTTCGCCGGATCCCCGATGCGCAGATCGCCGAGCAGGTCGGTCGGCACATAGACCTTGACCCAAACGTCCTGCGGATCGATGAGCGTTGCAATCGGCGTGCCTGCGCGGACAAACTCGCCCCGTTCATAGTTCTTTGACAGGACGATGCCGTCCTTCGGCACGCGGACCGTGAGATCGCTGACCGCAGAGGCGTCGATTTCGAGGATTGCCTGCTGGCGCCGCACATCCTCCTCCGCCATGCGGATATCCTCGGGGCGGCTGCCGCTCTCCGTGAGCGCCTGTTCCTGCTGTGCCGCGCGCAGGTTCGCATTCGCCGCGTCGCGCGCCTCGCGCAGTCCGTCAAAGGCCTGTTGGGAGATTGCTCCGCCCGCAATGAGCTCCGCGCCGCGCGCATAGTCGGCATCTGCTTTCTCTGCAGCAGCGCGTGCGGCATTCGTCCGCTCCGCCGCCGCGCGAATCTCCTCCGCACGATTGCCGCTCTGCGTTCGCTGGAGGCTCGTCTCGGCATGAGCAAGCGCCGCCTCATCGCGCAGAACTGCGGCGTCCAGATCACGCCGGCCGATGCGTGCCGCTGGATCGCCGGCACGCACCGTCATCCCCTCCTGCAGAAAGAGCTCCTCGATGCAGCCGCTCTCCTTCGTGCTGACCTCCACCCGCGTCGCCTCGACCGTCCCCGTGAGGAGCTGCGCGCGCAGCTCCTGCGCCGCGTATTCGCGATGAGCAAATACGGCGAGCAGGATAAGCGCGCCAAGGAGCAGAACGATCCGTGCCATCTTCATCTTCATGCAGCGCTCTCCTTTCCGCAAAATCACATAATTTCATACAGTATATCATTGGCGTGCGCTCAGAGGAATTGATATGCGATTAAAATGGTCTGGTGCTCCGCAGGGTCTTCAAATTTGTCTCCTGCGATTCGAATACAAACATAGTTTCACTCAAAAAGAGCCTATCCGCAGACAGGCTCTTTCTTTTTATCTGAAATTACGATGTACGCCGCGCCCTCTCGAGGTATACGAGCAGGACGGAGATGTCGGCCGGCGAGACGCCGCTGATGCGTGACGCCTGTCCGATGGAGCGCGGGCGGACGGCTGCGAGTTTCTCTGCCGCCTCGAGGCGCAGGCTGCCGATTGCCGCGTAGTCTGTATCGGCGGGGATGCGCCGGCTCTCGAGCCGCTCCATGCGCGCGATCTGCTCCTCCTGTTTCCGTATGTAGCCGTCGTAGCGCGCCATGATCTCGACCTCCTCGCGCACGTCGTCGGCAAGCGGCGGGAGGTCAAAGACGGCGGCGAGTGCACGGTAGTCGCCCTCGCGTGCGAGCAGGGCAAAGAGGGTCATGGGTGTCCGCAGCGGAGAGATGCCCGCTTCTGCGAGCAGCGCCTCCGTCTCGGCGCTCGGGCTGAGCCGCCGCTCCCGCAGCTGCGCGAGGGCTGTCTCGATGGCGCCGCGCTTTGCCGTAAAACGCGCCCAGCGCGCATCCGAGACGAGTCCGATGCGGCGTCCGATGGGCGTCAGCCGCAGGTCGGCGTTGTCCTGCCGCAGGACGAGACGGTACTCGGCGCGGCTCGTCATCATGCGGTACGGCTCCTCTGTTCCCTTCGTCACGAGGTCGTCGATGAGAACGCCAATGTAGCCGTCGCTGCGCCGCAGGATGAGCGGCTCCTCTCCCATGCAGGCACGTGCGGCGTTGATGCCCGCAACGAGGCCCTGTGCCGCCGCCTCCTCGTAGCCGCTCGTCCCGTTCGCCTGTCCCGCAGAGTAAAGCCCTGCGATCTCTTTGACCGCGAGGCTCGCCTCCAGCTGCAGCGGGTCGAGGCAGTCGTACTCGATGGCATAGCCGGGGCGCATCATGCGTGCATGGTGCATTCCCGGAATGGTGCGGAGAAACTCCTCCTGCACATCTGTTGGCAGACTGGTAGACATACCCTGTACATATATTTCATTGGTATGCAGTCCCTCCGGCTCAAGAAAGAGCTGATGCCGCTCCTTGTCGGGGAAACGCGCGATCTTCGTCTCGATCGAGGGGCAGTAGCGTGGACCGATGCCCTCGATCACCCCGTTTGCCATCGGCGCACGGTGCAGATTTGCACGGATGACGGCATGGGTCGCCTCGTTCGTGTAGGTAAGGTAGCAGGGGGTCTGCGCGTCGGGCATCGCATCCGTCAGGAAGGAGAAGGCAGGTGCATCAGGGTCGCCCGCCTGCAGTGCCGTTTCCGCGAGGTCGAGTGTGCGGCGGTCAACGCGCGCGGGCGTGCCTGTCTTGAACCGCATGAGGCGAAGCCCTGCCGCGCGAAGGGACTCCGAGAATGCCATGGCAGGACGCTGGCCGTTCGGCCCGCCGTCATAGATCGTCTCGCCAAGGATGATGCGCCCCCGCAGATATGTCCCCGTCGCGAGGATGACGGCGTGTGCCGTCAGGCGTTCCCCCGTCTCGCAGACAACGCCGGTCACACGCTTTTCTCCCGTGCTCTTCTCCGTGATGAGCTCCGTTACGAGCAGCTGGCGAACATCGAGGTTTTCCGTGTTCTCGAGCGTCTCCTTCATGATGCGCTGATAGAGGAACTTATCTGCCTGCATGCGCAGGGCATGGACGGCAGGTCCCTTGCCCGTGTTCAGCAGGCGCCGCTGGATGCTCGCACGGTCCGCCGCGAGCCCCATCTCACCGCCGAGCGCGTCGATCTCGCGGACGAGGTGGCTCTTGCCGGGGCCGCCGACGGATGGATTGCACGGCATCATAGCGATATTGTCCAGCGAGAGCGTGAGGATGAGCGTACGCCTCCCCATGCGTGCCGCGGCAAGTGCCGCCTCGACGCCCGCATGGCCTGCGCCGATGACGATGATGTCGTAGTTTGTACTGCTGTTCACGTATATATTTTCCCCTATTTTTATAACATAAATCTGATTTTATTTGTGTTATGTCTACTTCCCGATGCAGAACTCGCTGAAGATGCGGTCGATCAGGTCGGTATCGACGGTCTCGCCGAGGATCTCGCCGAGGATGTCATAGGCAGCACGCAGATCAATGGAGACGAAGTCCGTCCCAAGACCTGCAGCGAGGGTCTCTGCCGCCGCCGCAAGATGCGCTTCCGCACGGCGCAGTGCCTCGATCTCGCGCTCCTTGTTCGGGAGTGCCCCATCACTGAGGTCGCCCTCCCGCCGAACGATGTGCGCGGCGATCTCCTCCCGCAGGGCATCAAGCCCCGTACCCTCCTGCGCCGAGATGCGGAGGACGGGCGCAGCGACGGCGGCAAAGTCCGCCGCACTCAGTACGGAGGGGCGATCCTCCTTGCTGCAGAGGATGATGGTATCTGCCGATGCCGCCGAAAGGCGCGTAAGGAGCGCGTGATCCTCCGCGGTCAGCGGCTCTGATGCGTCAAAGACGGCAAGAATGAGCTCTGCATCCGTGAGATGCTGCTCGGTGCGTGCGATGCCGATCTGCTCGACGGCGTCCTCTGCCGTGCGCAGTCCCGCCGTATCGAGAAGCCGCAGAGGGATGCCCGCGACGCTGATCTCCTCCTCGATGATGTCACGTGTCGTGCCTGGCACGTCGGTGACAATGGCGCGCTCCATGCCGAGGAGGGCGTTGAGGAGGCTCGATTTGCCGACGTTCGGGCGGCCAACGATGACGGTCTTGACCCCCTCACGCAGGATGCGCCCCGTATCCGCACCCGCGAGCAGGCAGCGGACGGCGGCAGAGGCGGCGTCGATCTCCGCCGCAAGGTACTCGGCGGATGCCGCGGGGATGTCGTCCTCGGGGAAGTCGATCCCCGCCTCGATGTGCGCGACGGCACCGAGGATCTGCGTGCGGATGTCCGTCACCGCATGGGAGAATGCACCTGCGAGCCGCTCCCGTGCGGCACGCGCGGCGCGTGTGCTCTTTGCCGCGATCAGCTCCATGACGCCCTCGGCGCGCGCGAGGTCAAGCCGCCCATGGAGAAAGGCGCGCTTCGTGAATTCGCCCGCCTCCGCGGGCCGCGCGCCCGCCTCCCATGTCCTGAGGAGCACCTCGCGCAGGACGACCGCGCCGCCGTGACACTGCAGCTCTGCCGTGTCCTCGCCCGTATAGGAGTGCGGCGCACGCATATAGAGGAGGATGCACTCGTCGATCACGCTGCCGTCCGCCGCCGTGATATGACCGTAGCGCGCGGTATAGGGCGCCATGTCTCCGAGCGTGCCGCCCGCCGCAGGCCGAAAGACGCGCTGCGCAACGCCGAGCGCATCCCCCCCGCTCACGCGGATGATGCCAATGCCGCCCGCGCCGTGCGGGGTTGCGATCTGGCTGATGGTATCCTCAGTCATGGCGCGTGTCCTTTCTGTCGTTGTTTGTGCACTGTGCAAAAAAAGGCTGCTGCACGAAGGTTCCCCTCCGTATAACAACCCTATAAGTATCTGCGTCAAAATATCAAGACTGCATACTCCACGCAAACACCTTGTTGCACAAGCGTGCGTGCGCTTGTACGCTTATGATCAGCGATTCCCTAGGAGTATTTCCGTCCCCATTTCTCAGTGGAGCCAGGCAGTCACTGTTCGTACGGCTCATAGCCGTCCTCATTGCGCCCATAGCGACGGCGCTTGGGGACGATGACGACGTAGCGGCGCGGATTCTCGCCCGCGCTGTAGGTCGTGACACGGCGATTGTCCTGCAGCGCCATGTGAATGATCTTGCGCTCGTGGCGGCTCATCGGCTCGAGATGAATCTCCTCGCCGATGCGGCACGCCTTGTCCGCGAGATGTCCCGCGAGGCGGATGAGCGTCTCCTCACGACGTGAACGGTAGTCCTCCACGTCGAGGATGATGCGCGCAAAGCCCGTCTCCGGGATTTTGTTCACGACGAGGTTCGTGAGGTACTGGAGCGCGTCGAGCGTCGCGCCATGCTTGCCGATCAGGATGCCGAGGTTCTCCCCGTGCATGTTGAAGATCGTGCCCGTGGGCGTATCCGCGCGGTTCAGTGTGACGGAGAGTCCCATCGCGGCAAAGATCTTGCCGAGGAAGCCCTCTGCTGCTGCCGCCATCTCATCGGTGAGCGGGAGGAGCGGTACGTCACTGCGCTCGCGGCGCGGGCGCGGCGGATAGCCGCCCTCACGCTCGCGCGGCCCCTCGTAGCGCGGACGCGCATTGCCGTAGCCGCGCGGCGCATCGTCCCGTGCAGGACGCTCTCGCCGCGGGGCAGGTTCGCGCCGCTCGGTCTCCATGCGCGATCCATCGCCTGCCGCAGCGCGGCGTGCGGAGGAGCGCAGATCAGTGTGGTAGCGCTTGGCGCGCGGGTCGAAGCCGTCGTCCTCGCTGCGCGCGGGCGCACTCTCCTCGCGCGGTGCAGCGGTGATGGTCGGCGGCGGCGGGGTCGGGATCTCCTGATGATGCGGACGGATGATGGGACGCGTCGTGACACGGATGCGTGCCTCGCGTTTTCCCCAGAGCCCGAGGAAGCCGCCCGACGGCTCCTGAATCACCTCGTAGGTGACCTCCTCGCGGCCGCAGCCGAGTTTTTCCAGTGCTGCTGCGAGGGCATCCTCGACGGTCTTGCCTGTCGTCTCGATGATCTCCGCCATTACGCCGCCCCCTTTGCCGTCTTGTCCTCACCGCGGTACATCCACCACTGCTGGGCGATCTGGACTACGTTCATCGTGACCCAGTAGAGGACGAGTCCCGATGGGAAGGTGAGGCTGATCCAGCCGATGAAGAGCGGCATGACGGTCATCATGATCTTCATCTGACCCGTCATCTCACTGGAGGTCATTTTCTGCTGGAGGAAGGTCGTCGCCGCCGAGAGGACGGGGAGGATGTAGTAGGGATCCGGCTCGCTCATGCTCGGCAGCCAGAAGAACGCCGCCGCCTCCGCGCTCGGGAAGGTAAAGTTAAAGAGCGCGTAGTACATGCCCATGAGGATCGGCATCTGCACGAGGAGCGGCAGACAGCCGGCGAGCGGGTTGACGCCCGCCTCGCGGAAGAGCTCACCCGTCTTCTGCTGGAGCATCTGCGGGTCGTGCTTGTATTTTTCTTGGATTTTCTTCATCTTCGGCTGGATGTCCTGCATCGCCTTCATGGATTTGACCTGCTTCACGGTGAGCGGGTAGGTCACGAGCTTGATGAGGATGGTGAGCAGGATGATGGGAAAGCCGTAGCTCTCAAGGCCGGCGGCACTGGTGACGGAGTAGAACGCGCCGAGGATCATCTGCAAAATATGGATGATGGGCGAAAACAGATTGCTGAAAAATTCGATCAAGGATAGTTCCTCCTACGATTGGGACGTTTGGTAGTCGAAGTCGTCTGTATTTCGGATGTTTGGAATCGTTTCGTTACGGTACGGGGTCATAGCCGCCCCGATGAAAGGGGTGACAGCGCAGGATGCGCCGCAGCGCCATCCACCCACCGCGCCATGCGCCATAGCGCGTGACCGCCTCCAAGGCATACGCCGAGCAGGTCGGGTAGTAGCGGCAGTGCGGCAGAAAGAGCGGCGAAATCGCCGCGCGATAAAAGCGGATGAGGAGGAGCAAGAGGCGTTTCATCCGTGCTCCCTCCGATGTTTTTCCGGTGCGCCGCCGGCAAAGATCCCCGCGCGGCGGATGAGGCGGCGCAGCTCCTCGGCGGCGTCCTGCATCTTGCCGTCCGCGAGACCCGCGCGCCCGATGAGGAGGATCCCCACATCGCCGCGCAGCTCATGCTGCAGACAGCGGTACGCCTCGCGCAGGAGGCGCTTCGTGCGGCTGCGCACGGCGGCACAGCCCAGTTTTTTCCCGGCGGCAAAGCCGACCTTTCCCGCGACACGCGGGTCGCGCAGGACATAGAGGATCATGCTCCGCCCCGCGACCGAGCGCCCCTTTTGATAGACGCACTGAAAGTCGCTGCGGCGCTTGATCATCCTGCTGCGCGGCAGTGTATATCTTTTCTGTTCCATATTCGTAAAAAAGAGGCCACCTGCGGTGACCTCCTGCCCAAAGTCCAGCGATATTACGCCGAAAGTTTCTTTCTTCCGCGCTGACGCCTTCTCTTGAGTACGAGGCGGCCGCCTTTCGTCTTCATGCGCTCACGGAATCCATGCGTCTTTTTTCTCCAATGATTGTTCGGCTGAAATGTTCTCTTCACCTCTCGTCACCTCCTTTTCTGCTGCAACGCGCGGCACACACCGCCGCGCAGGTAGTCTCGCGTGTGAATCAGGTCACATTATAGACGAAAAAACGCGCGTATGTCAAGGCACACGGGCATGATTTCGCCCTTTTTTTGGTGGATAAGACCAAAGCACCTGTTGATAAGTCCGCTTTTTTTTGATAAAATATCTCTTGGTTCATTGTGGAAAACCTGTGAAAACATCGTGCATAATTTTCGATCTTCACGGATTACCTAGCGTTTCACATCGGAAGAGTTATCCACAAGTGTGAATAACTCTGTGGATAACAAATTTTTACGAAGGGACAAAACTGTATGTCCGAAGAAAAGAACCTCGCCGACCTGTGGCAAAAAGTGCTGGATAAGACCAGCGGAATCATTCACGAAGACGCAGTAAAGAAGTGGATTTTGCCCATTGTGCCCGTTTCACTCAACGATAAGGAACTGCTGCTTGCCGTTGGCGAAGATATCCAGAAGCAATACGTAGAATCACGTCTGGGTGCACTGTTCGGTGACGTCATACAAAAGGCGCTCGGTGCCGGCTATACGTTCCGGATCATTATTGATCCGGCGGCAGCATCCCAGAAAGAGCCGCCTACGGCGAAGGAAATCCCGGTGGAACCCGCCATGGCAGAGGAGGCCGCCGCCGGGCATATCGCCGCGGACGAGCAGGCGACATACCCCACGCAGGGCAGTCTCCCGCTCACGCCGCCCGAAACGCACGCGCCGGCGCCGGACGACGCGACAACGCTCAACCCGAAGTATACCTTTGAGGCGTTCGTCACGGGCCGCTCGAACCAGTTCCCCTACGCCATGGCAAAGGCCGTCGCTGACGCGCCAGGGCTCCCCTCGCACAACCCGCTCTTCATCTACGGCGGCGTGGGGCTCGGCAAGACGCATCTCATGCACGCGGTCGGCCACAAGATCCTCGCCGACGATCCGAAAAAGCGCGTCCTCTATATCGCGAGCACGGACTTTACGAATGAATTCATCCGCTCCATCCGCGAGAAGAATATGGACGCATTCCGCGAGAAATACTACCATATCGACGTGCTGCTGATCGACGATATCCAGTTCTTCGCGGGGCAGGAGCAGACGCAGACGGAGTTTTTCCAGACGTTCAACAAGCTGCGCGACAACGGCAGCCAGATCATCCTAACCTCGGATCGCCAGCCGCAGGATGTCAAGGGGCTCGAAGATCGTCTGATCTCGCGCTTTGCGGGCGGTGCGCCCGTCGATATCCAGCCGCCGGAGTTCGAGACACGCGTCGCGATCCTCCAGAAAAAGGCACAGAGCGAGGACGTCGATATCCCCGCCGATGTGGTGACCTATATCGCGAGCCGCGTGGACAGCAACATCCGCGAGCTCGAGGGGGCCCTCACGCGCCTCATCAAATACGCCTCCATGATGCGTATGCCGATCGACGAGACGACCTGCGTCGCAGCGCTCGGCAACTATCTGCGCGGGGAGAAAGGGCGCCGCATCACAATGGAGATGATCGAGCGCATCGTCTGCACGCATTTCAAAGTGACGAGCGAGGACATCCGCTCCTCAAAGCGCAGCAACGACATCGCCTATCCGCGTCAGATCGCCATGTACCTCTGTCACGAGATGACGGAGGTATCGTGGCCGACGATCGGTGGATTCTTCAACCGCGACCACTCGACGGTCATCCACGCGCACAAAAAGATCCAGAGTCTCACAGAGAGCGATCCTGCAACCGATGCACTCATCAAGTCGCTCTCCATCCAGATCCGCGGGATTTAACGAATCGCTGATCCGTCGCGCCGAATCGACCCGTGCTTCTTCTACCCCATCGACCGTGCGTCCCCCTGTGGACAACACTGTGCAGAAGACGTCTCATGACGTGTGGACGTACTGTGGAAAAATAACTCATCCACTACCAATCTGTGTAAACTGTGGATAAGTCAGGCATAACTCGGCCTCAATTATCCACAGACACAGGCCCGCCACAACTGGAGATTTTCCCATTTTCCACATATCCACAGCGTCTACTACTACCGTTACTATATTTATATACATCACGTGGCAATCGAAAACCCCCACGCCGCACAGAAATCGAAAGGACTCATCATGAACATCACCCTGCCCAAGAGCGACCTGATCGCCGCGCTGCAGATCGTCAGCAAAGGCCTCTCTACCAAGCCGCAGACCCCGATTCTCTCCGGTGTCTACATGAACGCCAGAGAAGGACAGCTCGAACTCCAGACCACGAACTATGAGCTGGGCTTTATCGTGACCATCCCGGCCGAGATTCACGGCACCGGCACCGCCGTTCTCCCCGGAAAGTATCTCACGGAGTTCGCACGCAAGCTGCCCGCTGAGGAGGTCTCGATCAACACGGAGAGCTCCGACGGGCTCGCCGAGATCCGCTCGGGTACGGTACGATTCACCCTGCGCACGATGGAGGTTACGGACTTCCCTGTATTGCAGCGTATAGACGGAACACTGCAATTTACCATCAAAGATCGTGTCCTTGCACGTCTTGTCAAGAAATCTGCTTTTGCCTGTCTCAAGGAGGAGCAGCGCGACCGTCGTCCGATCTTCACAGGCTGCCAGCTCGAGGTCGAAGGACGCGAGGTCACGTTCGCTGCGACGAACGTTCATCGTCTCGCGGTCAAGAGCGAGCAGCTGGAGGAGGAGGCCGGTCAGATCCGCGTCATCATCCCTGCACGCTTTTTAGAGGAAGTAACACGGACAATGAACAGCGATGTGCCGTCTGATGTCTATGTGTCGTGCTCCTATAATCAGATCAGTGTCTCGTTCGACAACATCTATATGACCTCGCGGCTCATTGAGGGGGCATTCCCCGACTATCGCCGCGTCATTCCGCAGGATGCGAATATCCGCACGAAGGTGACGCTCGATGTCGCGGCATTTTCCGCTGCCGTCGACCGCGCCTCTCTCATTGCGCGTACGGATCAGTACAATATCGTCAAGCTGCGCTTTGCGGACGGGATGATGTGCATCTCCTCGAACAGCCCCGAGATCGGTGAGGCGGAGGAGACAATCACGGCACAGGTCGAGGGCGATGATGTGACGATCGCGTTCAACGCCTCCTATCTGATGGATGCGATGAAGTCGCTCGACAGCGATACGTGTATCCTCTCTCTGCAGGGCTCGAACGAGCAGGGGGTCAACCTCTCGCCGATCACGATCCGCGAGGAGGCCGATCCGAACTATATCTATGTGGTAACGCCTGTGAGGACGCACTGACGTGATGGATATCGCGATTCATACCGATACGATCCAGCTGGATCAGTTTCTGAAACTGGCGGGGGCCGTGGCGAGCGGCGGAGAGGTCAAGGCGCTCCTCGCGGAGGGCATGATCCTGCGCAACGATGTGCCGGAGACGGCACGGAGGCGCAAGCTCGTCCCCGGTGATGTCATTACAATCAATGGCCGTGATACATACCGCGTCGTGCGCATGTAACAATGCAGATCACAGAGCTGACGCTGCGCAGCTATCGCAGCTATGAGACGCTGCACCTCGCGTTTGACCCGGGGGTCCAGATCTTTCTCGGCGCGAATGCACAGGGCAAGACGAATATCATCGAGGCGCTCTACTACGCCGCCTTTGGACGCTCCCATCGCACATCGAGCGATGCGGAGCTCATTCGCGTGGGGGCAGACGGCGCGCACATCGGGCTTTCATTTCGGCGGCACGATGTGCCGGGCGAGCTCTCCTTTACCTTTGCCCGCGGAGCGCGGCGACGCATCACCTACGCAGGGGAGAGCCTGCGCCAGCGCGATCTCGTCGGTCTCCTGCCGATGGTGCTCTTTTCTCCTGAGGATCTCTTTCTCGTCAAGGGTGCGCCGGCGCTCCGCCGCCGCTATCTCGATGCGGAGCTCTCGCAGGCGAGTCCTGCCTACTACGGCGAGCTCCTGCGCTATACGCGCATCCTGAAGCAGCGCAACGCCGTGCTGAAGGACATCCGCGAGCGTCTCGCCGCACCGGACGATCTCCCTCCGTGGGATGCGCAGCTCGCAAGGAGTGCCGCCTACATCGTGACACGCCGCATCGCGGCAGTCGCGCAGCTCGGTGCGCTCTCCGCGCGCGTGCAGGCGGTGCTCGCGGCCGGGGAAGAGCTCGCGCTCGCCTATGAGATCGCAGGCGCGGGGGCGGAGGACTTTGCCGAAGACGACATGACAGAGGCACTCCATGTATGGTATAATAAGATGCTATGCGAGGGACGTGCGCGCGATATTGCGCGGGCGGCGACGGGCGTCGGGCCGCATCTCGACGATCTCGTCCTGCGCGTCGGCGGCATGAGCCTCAGGAGCTATGGCTCGCAGGGGCAGCAGCGTACGGGTGCGCTCGCGCTGAAGCTCGCGGAGCTCTTTTACCTGCAGGAGAATATCGGTGAGGCGCCGATCCTCCTCCTCGATGATGTGATGAGCGAGCTCGATGCCGACCGCCGCCGCGCCCTCCTCGACTTTATCCGCCACGAGCACATCCAGACCTTTATCACGGCGACCGACGCGGCGTATTTCCCCGCAGAGCGCATGGGGACGTATCGATACGTGGAGGCGGGGACAGTGCGGGAGAATTAAGGATTCGCATAGATTTTCCGTTGATGTGTGGAGAAGATGCGTCAATGTCATGCAGCGGAATGTATCCATGTTGCCTTAGCCTCCCCCGTACGATACGGGGGAGGGGGACCGCGCAAGCGGTGAAGGGGGCGCCATGAACGTATGGGATACCCAATCCGATGTATTGATGCGGGATTGACACAGAGGAGGAAGAGACGTGCGTACAACACTTGGCACGGCGGGTGCGGGCGACGATGTGCGCGCCGCGATTCATCGCCTCGGTCCCTCCTTTGAGCGCGACTACATCACGCATACGACTCTCTCTCACTGGGCGGACATCATGGGGGAGATGGTCGCACGCCGCGTGCGTGCCGTTGCGGTAAAGGACAAGAAGCTCTTTCTCTATGCGCCCGATGCCGTCTGGAAGAACGAGATGCGCATGAGTGCGCCCGAGATCGTCCAGCGCGTCAACAACTACGCAGGCGGGCGTATGGTGACGGAAATTGCCTTTGCACGCACGATGCGCCCCATCATGGAGACAGCAGACGATGCCGCGGCGGAGACGCCTGCTGCCTATCGGCGTGCGCTCGCACAGACGGGGCTGACGGATGCAGAGATTGCGCACGGGGCGGCACTCGCCTCTGCTGCATCGGACAGCGACCTGCGCACGCACATTGAGCGCGCGTATCTGACGATGCGCAAGGCGCGGAACCTCAAGGAGGCACGAGGGCTCACCCCCTGTCCCGTCTGCGGACGGTTCGTCAGCGGTGCCTGCATGGACTGCCGCCGCAGCGAGGAGCGCGGCCTGCGGCGCGAGGTACGTGCCATCCTGCGGCGTGAGCCGTGGGCAAAGCTCGCGGACATCACGCGGCGGATCCCATCGGCGGATGCACTCATGGTCGGCAGTGAGCGTGCCGATCTCATCCGCAGCATTGCGGGACGCACGGAGTACACGGCACAGGACAGCGAGAATGCACGCCTCCTCACCATGCTGCATCGCGGCCTGCCGCCCGAGCAGGTCACACCGAAGAAGATACAGAGCACCTTCTGGGAACTGCGCAACGAGCTCATCACCACACGTGAGTTCTGGGAAGAGATGAAGCAGCGCAGGGCGAAGAAATCGTAGGGGGTGACACCCATGATTCTCAGTATTGATGAAATCCGTGATAAAATCCGCCCCATCTGCGAGAAATACAAAATTGAAAAGGTATGGCTCTTCGGCTCGTATGCACGCGGCGAGGCGCGTGAGGACAGCGATGTGGACGTCTACGCCGAGTCGAGTAATCATGTGAGTTTGTTGGATTTGATTGCATTTCGCATGGATCTAGAGGATGCTGTTGCAAAGGATGTAGATATGATTACGCGCATTCCGAATGAGTATCCGATTTTTGCAAAATATGTGGAAAGAGACAAGGTGCTGCTCTATGACGCTCAGTCCGAAGGACGCACAGATTCTGCAAATTATCGTTCAATATTGTGAGGATATCGACGAGGCACAGGAACGTTTTGGCAAAACACGGGATGATTTTATAAAGGATCGTCTCTTTCAGCATGCTTGCTCTATGGCATTACAGACGATAGGGGAAGCGTCGCGGAGTTTCTCCGACGCATTTATTACAGAACATCAAGAAGTCGCGTGGAGACTCATCAAAGGGATGCGAAATTTTTTTGCACATTCCTACCATATCTCGATTGATATGGATAAAGTATGGATGATGGTTCATCGAGATATTCCTTTGCTTAAGGCATATTGTGTTAATATACTAAAAGAAAATCACTGTGATGTATTTCGTATAGCACCGATGATCGACCCCCAAGGAGGACATAATGGCAAAGAAAAATAACCCAAATGAAACGACGGACGAGCAGGCGGAGATCCGTCCGCTGACCCCCGAGGAGGCAAAGGAAGCCGCTGAGATGGCAGATGCGCCCGATCTTACGGGTATCGCGATCTCGGAGGAGGAGATGGGAGATGAGGTGACCGCCGTCGACGCCGACTACGGCGCGGGACAGATCCAAGTCCTCGAAGGACTGGAGGCGGTACGCAAGCGTCCCGGCATGTACATCGGCTCGACATCAGAGCGCGGCCTGCATCACCTCGTTTATGAGGTCGTGGACAACTCCATCGATGAGGCGCTCGCGGGTTACTGCGACACGGTCGGCGTCACGATACACAAGGACAACAGCATCACCGTCACGGACAACGGACGCGGCATCCCCGTCGATATGCACGAGAGCGGCATGCCCGCCGTCGAGGTCGTTCTGACCGTTCTCCATGCGGGCGGCAAATTCGGCGGCGACGGCTACAAGGTCTCCGGCGGTCTGCACGGTGTCGGCGTCTCCGTCGTCAACGCCCTCTCCACGGAGATGGACGTCGAGGTGCGCCGCGACGGGAAAATCTTTGCGATCTCCTTTTCGCGCGGCGTCACCACGACGAAGCTGCACGAGATCGGCACATCTGATACAACGGGCACGCGCGTCCACTTCGTCCCCGACCCCGAGATCTTCACCGTCACGACCTACAGCTTTGACACGCTGAAGCATCGTCTGCGCGAGCTCGCCTTCCTCAACCACGGCATCACGATCACGCTCACCGACGAGCGCGGCGCCGAAGTGCGCAGCGAGACCTTCCACTTTGACGGCGGCATCCGCTCCTTTGTCTCCCACCTCAACCGCAAAAAGGAAACGATCAACGAGGAGCCGATCTACTTCAACGGCGTGAAGGACGACACCGTCGTCGAGATCGCCATGCAGTACAACGACAGCTATCAGGAGAATATCTACAGCTTTGTCAACAACATCAACACCGAGGAGGGCGGCACGCATCTCGCGGGCTTCAAGATCGCGCTCACGCGCGCGGCGAATGACTTTGCGCGCCGGCTGAACGTGCTGAAGGACAAGGACGGCAACCTCTCGGGCGAGGACGTGCGCGAGGGACTGACCGCCGTTATCAGCCTCAAGGTGCGCGAGCCGCAGTTCGAGGGGCAGACCAAGACGAAGCTCGGCAACTCCGAGGTGCGCGGCATCGTGGACTCCATCGTCACCGAGGGGCTCACGGAGTACTTCGAGGAGAACCCCGCCGTCACGAAAAAGGTGCTCGACAAGGCACTCATGGCGTCGCGCGCCCGCGAGGCGGCACGCAAGGCACGTGAGCTGACGCGCCGGAAGAACGCACTGGAGGTCTCCAGCCTGCCCGGCAAGCTCGCGGACTGCTCCGTCAAGGATCCCGACCAGTGCGAGATCTACATCGTTGAGGGCGACTCTGCGGGGGGCTCTGCGAAGCAGGGACGCGACCGAAGGTTCCAAGCGATCCTCCCGCTGCGCGGCAAGATCCTCAATGTGGAGAAGGCACGCCTCGACAAGATCTTTGCCAATGCCGAGATCCGCACGATGATCACGGCGTTCGGCACAGGCATCGGCGAGGAGTTTGACCTCTCGAAACGCCGCTACAGCAAGATCATCATCATGACCGATGCAGATGTGGACGGCGCGCACATCCGCACGCTCCTCCTCACGTTCTTCTACCGCTACATGAAGCCGCTCGTCGACCACGGGCACGTCTACATCGCACAGCCGCCGCTCTATCAGATCCGCAAGGACAAGAAGCATTTCTACACCTACTCCGACGAGGAGCAGGCGAAAAAACTCGACGAGATCGGGCGCGACGGCGTGACCATCCAGCGCTACAAGGGACTCGGCGAGATGAACCCCGAGCAGCTCTGGGAGACGACCATGAACCCCGAGGGGCGCACCATGCTGCAGGTCGGTGCAGAGGACGCCGAGGCGGCAGACGAGCTCTTCACCATCCTCATGGGCGACAAGGTCGAGCCGCGCCGCCAGTTCATCGAGGAGAACGCGAAACTCGTGCGAAATCTGGATATTTGATTTATAAATTGAGATAGAAAAATCCCCTTGACGCCATGTGTGTCAAGGGGATTTTGTTGCGTATGTTCCTGTGCTATACTAAACTATCGGTGAAACGATAAAAGAGAAAACCCCTGACGTATTTTATGATCTATATGGAGGAACAACGATGAAGCAATTTCTCGATCAACTCGCTGTGCCGCACGGGGACTGGACGGCGCTTTTCTCTGCCTGCCTCGGCAAGATGATCAGCGTTCAGCAAGCCTGTGCCGAGTACGTGGTGAAAAACGAGGACTGGGACGTCGATCTGGAGCGCGGCGTGATCAGCTTCGGCACGCGCGAATACCCGCTCCAGTTCATCGGCAGCGAGTCCGCATCGAGCGGCACATGGCTCTGGGGCTGGGAGAACATCAATGATTTCCCCGAAAAGATCATCCGCCTCGCGCGTGAGACGAGGGAGTTCGGTGCAGCGCAGCAAATCGAGGCACTAACGACGGACGAATTCGACCTGAACGATACCTATAACGGGCACAACCTCTCCATCGTCACCTGCGGACTGGCGGACGGATACGCCTACTATCGCTGCCCGCATAACGGCGGCGCATTCTTCGTCGGCCTGTCGGATGTGCCGGATGCGGTCTTTGATCCCGTTGATTTTCCGCGCTTTATTTCGACGGTGTCACAGTGCATCCAGCAGTTCGATGTGGATCACCGCCTCCTGGTCGAGGGATTCCTGCGCTGGAATCAGACGCCGTACGAGTGGCATGGGTCACGCATCACGGCACATTTTACGCAGGATATCATCATCGCCTTTGAGGATGTGGATGGCGCGCGGCGCATCTCCGCCATGCGGAGTGTTTGACTCCGATCAGAAATCCCCCTGATGCACAGCATGCATCAGGGGGATTTATTTTGCCATGTACGTGTTTCTGTGATCTTAAGGAAGTACTGATAAATTCGGTACAACCATATTGACGCATCTTTTTTGCCCGCACTTCGGCGGAAAATCCTCCACAGAGCACCACTCTGCGTCCGGTTTTCCACCTCGTTCGGACGAAAAAATCTGCGCCAATCTGGCAGACTTCATTTTATCAGTGATTCCTTAAAAAAATATATTGTACCTATTGAAATTCTATTTTATCTATGTTATATTTCTAGTGTAATTAAATAAATTACAAAATAAAAATCAAATGGAGGAATTTATGATGAAAATTGCAGTTGTGGCATCCAATGGAAAGGCAAGCCGTGCGATTATTGAGGAGCTTGTGGCACGCGGACATGAGGTTACGGCGTTTGCACGTCATGAGAATCAGAGTGCGGCGAAGCATTTTGTGCAGAAGGACATTCTGGATCTGACAAAGGGAGATCTTGCGGGCTTTGATGCTGTGGTGGACGGATTCGGTGCATTTACGCCGGAGACGCTGCCGCTGCACACAAAGACGAGCCAGCATCTCGCCGATCTCGTTGCGGGGACGAATACGTGTCTCTATATCGTCGGCGGCGCAGGAAGTCTCTATGTCGATGCATCGCACAAGGTGCAGCTCCTGGATACGCCGGAGTTCCCAGCGGTGTTCTACGCACTCGCCAAGGCACAGACCGAGGAACTGGCTGCCCTCCGTACGCGGAAGGATGCAAAGTGGGTTTTTGTCAGCCCGGCGGCAGATTTCCGTCCGGATGGAGAGAAGACCGGTGCGTATATTCTTGGCGGTGAGGAGCTGACGCTCAGTACAGCAGGCGAGAGCATCATCAGCTATGCGGACTATGCCGTCGGTATGGTGGATCTGATCGAGAGCGGTGAACACATCGGTACGCGTGTCTCGCTCGTTCAGAAGTAAGGCCGATTGACTGACACTGAAAAGGATGCTGTCTGTAACGCTCTCTCTCGTGAACAACGGGGGAGAGTGCTCTATTTTTTGCAAAAGTTTTCTGTAAAAGGAAGTGATCGCTGTGTCTTTATCCATCATTCAAAAAATGAATGACATGCTCCTCACTGAGATGCCGGAGTATCGCGCGCAGGCGGCGGAGGTCGGTGTGTCGGGAGAGCAGCAGCGGCAGCTTCTGCGCGCGCTGATGAATGTGCGTCCGCCGCGCCCGCTTTCGGAAGACTTTCTGGCGCTGCAGGATCAGCTGCTCTCAGCGGAGCGCGAGGCACGCGGCGTGGTGGATGTCATGGCGCTCCCATCCGTCGCCTCTGATGCGCGTATTGCCCTCTGGCAGGGAGATATCACGCGCCTTGCGGCAGATGCGATCGTCAACGCGGCCAACTCTGCCCTGCTCGGCTGTTTTATCCCCTGTCACCGCTGCATCGACAATGCGATTCACTCGGCGGCGGGGCTGCAGCTGCGCGCGGCATGCGCTGCGCTGATGGAGGAGCAGGGGCATCCCGAGGAGACGGGAACGGCGCAGATCACGGAGGGGTACAATCTCCCTGCGCGGCACGTCATCCATACGGTCGGACCAATCGTCAGCGGTGCTCTGACGGATCGTCATCGGGCGCAGCTCGCCTCCTGCTATCGTTCCTGTCTCTCCCTTGCCGCGGAGCATGGTCTCAGGAGCATTGCGTTCTGCTGCATCTCGACGGGGGAGTTTCACTTCCCAAATGCGGCGGCGGCGGAGATCGCCGTGCGTGAGGTGCGGGATTTCCTCACGCGTGATACGTCCATAGAACGTGTCATTTTCAACGTGTTCAAGGACGAGGATCGTGACATCTATGAAAGGCTTTTATCATGATGGAATCCATCACGCGCATCACCGACGCGCTCCGTGCGGCGGACTGCGTGCTCATCGGCGCGGGTGCAGGACTCAGCACCTCAGCGGGCTATGACTATGCGGGTACGCGGTTTATGACGTATTTCGCAGATTTTCACGAGCGATTCGGTATGACGGACATCTACAGCGGGGGCTTTTATCCCTTTCCATCACGCGAGATTTTCTGGGCGTGGTGGAGCAGGAGCATCTACGTCAACCGCTATGCGCCGATGCCGGAGAGCGATGTCTATCCGAATCTCCTCCATCTGGTTCGTGAAAAGGATTATTTCGTCCTGACGACGAATGTCGATCATGCCTTTCAGCGGACGGGGTTCGATAAAGAGCGTCTCTTTTACACGCAGGGGGATTATGGTCTCTTTCAGAGCAGTCAGCCGGCGGGTGTTACGGCGCATCGCACCTATGACAACGAGGATGCCGTATGTGCGATGCTCACGGCACAGGGATTCACGTTCGCTGCCGACGGGGCGCTCATCGTCCCCGCGCGGAATGCGCTGCGGATGGAGATCCCGACGGAGCTCATTCCCCGCTGTCCCGATGATGGTGCGGAGATGACGACGAATCTGCGCGCAGACTCCTCCTTTGTCGAGGATGCGGGATGGCACGCCGCCGCCGCACGCTATACGGACTATCTCGCGCGGACGGAGGGGCGACGGACACTCCTCCTAGAGCTCGGCGTGGGGATGAATACGCCCGGCATCATCAAGTATCCGTTCTGGCGCATGACGGCAGAGCGCGCGGATGTGACACTCGTGACCGTGAGCCGTGATGCGTATGTGCCGAAGGAGATCCGTGATCGGAGTGTTGTGCTTGGCAGCGATATTGGAGCGGTGCTGAGAGAGCTTGTTTGATAGAGGAGCAGGGCTGTTGCACGAGAATTTTAGCGTCGTGCAGCAGCCACTTTTTTGTGTGACTTGTATTTTGCATGATATCGATTTTCTTGTCCCATGCGTGTGCCTATGCTATACTATTTTCTATATCATCAACGGGATATGCATATTCCATAATACAATAACTTATAATATGAAATTATATATAATTAAATAAAATAAATTATAAATAACAACACAAAATATGGGGAGAGAAGATGAGCGATACCATTTACATCGAGCCGGATCTGTCATATCTGGAGGATCGTCTGGACGCGCTCGGTGATTTTGTCGGTGCGGCACATTCGGAGATCCATGCCGTCGGGCGCAGTGTCGATGATCTGCGTGGGGACGTGGAGACGCTGACGCAGGACTTTCATGCCTATGCGGCAAAGCAGGAGCGGACGAACCGCATCCAGCTCGCGGAGATCCGTCTGGTGAAGCTGCGGCAGGAGATCGAGCATCGATTCGGCCACTATGCGGAGATCCGCCGCATGGCGCGCGGCATTCTGGAGGCGAATGATCTCGCGGTCGTGCGGCAGGATACGCTGCGTGCGGCGGCAGAGGAGCTCATGCTCCGTGCGCCCGGCTACTGGCTGGCACCCGCGCTCGTTGCGCTCGCGGCGTGGATCAACGACGAGGAGGAGGTCGCAAACCGCGCGTGCGCGGAGGCACTGCACCGCGATGATGAGCGAACGTCACTCTTTTTTGCACTGGTCTGCCGCCGTTTCGGCCGGAAAGAGGCGAGTCTGCACTGGCTGCAGCGCTACTTTGCCGGACTGGATGGGGGGGCGCTTGACCGCAAGGCGGGCATCGTCATCGATGCCTACGTGTCGGGGCTCCTCGGACGCGATGCAGACGGGCTCATTCGCCGCCGGATCGACGGCTGGATCGATCGGTTCAGCAGGGTATATAGTTTTGCCGATGCACAGGAAAAACGCTGGTATGAGGCGATGAAGGCGATGTGCTCCGCTCCGCCCGCAGAGGGCAGTTTTCCCTATCTGAGGGTGCACACTGACAGATCGGTGTCGGAGGCGCTGGAGCGTACGCTCTCGTGTGCGCGTCTCTATGAGAAACTCAGCACACATTTTCAGCAGATCGTCACGCAGACGGCGCCGCCCCGCACGCTGAAACAGCAACTGGACAGCATCCTGGAGCGTCTGGCCGCCGACTTTGATGCGGCGGAAAAGCCGCTGCACATGGAGTCGATCCTTGAGAAGCTGGTCATCCATGAGGGCGGCAGGGAGGATCGTGCGCGCAGAATTTTAGCGGAGAAGGTAAAGGCCTTTGACGAGCGGCGCGACTTCATGCAGCTCCTGTCGGATGCGGCGATGCACCCGCAGGAGATGCAGGCGAGCCCCGCGCTGCAGAAAATGGCGCTTGCCCTTGGGCGTGATTCGATTCTTTCCGCCTTTCGCGATATTGTCGCGGAGAATCGCGCCGCCATCCCGCAGACCATCAAATTTAGGATTCTTGCATTTGATAACGAGACGGAAGACGGATCCAATGAGGAAAAACTGCTGCGGTTATTTGTCACGTGGAACGATCTTAAGCGCATGATCCGCATGCGCCCCTATGAGCTGTCCTCACAGGAAAAACTCTTTCGATGGATATGGCTCCTCCCCGTGCTGCTCGGTCTCTACGGCGGGGAGGTATACTGGACGGCGCTCGGCATCGCCGCCGGCGCGGCGATCTTTAACGCGTACATCAAGGCGAAGAAACGCATGGACAGCATCCATACGAGCATTACGGAGGAGTATCAGAAACAGGAGGAGGAGGGCAAGCAGATGCTCCGCGGGGTGATCGCGGAGATCGTGGACTACCGCACGGAGATCGCACGGCTCGATGCGGAGAGCGAAAAGGTCATTGACCTCCTGCAGGGACTGAACCCGGCGCAGTTCATAGGAAGTGCGGACGGCAGTCGGCGCGTACAGGTATGAGGTGGTAACTTTTCGCCGAGGGATCGTCAAACGGCGGAAATGAGATAAAAGAAGGACGATGGTATGAGGATGCAGCCCTCGCACGATCGTCCTTCTTTTATTGCCGTTTTTGTTAAGGAAGCACGGATAAATTCGGCACGACCATCTTAGGGAAGTACGGATCAACTCAGCATGGTCGATCGCAATTCTTTTTTCTTTTAAAACGAAATATATTTTCTTTTATCACCGAGAAAAAATAAAATTCAATTATTTTATGAAAAATAATTGAATTTTATCTAAGATTATGTTATATTGTAGTAGATTTCAGACGAGTTTTACCGAAAGGAGAATTGCGTTGCGTATTATTTATACCGACACCTATCAGAATATGAGCAAGGAGGCGGCAAAGATCCTTGCGGGGCAGCTCTGGGTCAAACCGGACTCGGTTCTGGGGCTTGCCACAGGCAGCACGCCGGTCGAGCTCTATCAGAATCTGGTTTGGCTGCATGAGGCCGTGGGGCTGGATTTCTCCGAGGCAACGTCATTCAATCTGGACGAGTATGTCGGTCTGCCTGAGGACGATCCGCAGAGCTATCACCGCTTTATGCACGAGAATCTCTTTGACCATGTGAATATACGGAAGGATCACATCTTCTTCCCAAACGGCATGGCAAAGGATGCAGACGCCGAGGCGGCGCGCTACGAGGCGGCGATTGCGGCGGCGGGCGGCATCGATATGCAGCTCCTCGGGATCGGGCGCAACGCGCACATCGGCTTCAATGAGCCGGGCGAGGCGTTCGCACGGACGACGCACAAGGTGGTGCTCAAGGAGAGCACCATCGAGGCAAATTCACGCTTCTTCTCCTCTCCTGATGAGGTGCCGCGTGAGGCGATGAGCATGGGCATCGGCACGATCTTTCATGCACGCCATATCGTCCTCATGGCGAGCGGCGCAGAGAAGGCAGAGGCGGTGCGCGATGCGGTATGCGGCACGATTACGCCGCGCGTCCCCGCCTCCATCCTCCAGCTGCATCCGCAGGTCACACTCATCGTTGACCGTGAGGCGGGCGCACTGCTGCGGGAATCGAGTGATACGAAATGAGAGCCATCCAAAACGGCGTTCTCATCCTGCCGAGCGCGGACGGACATTTTACCGCGCAGGAGGGTCTTGTCCTCTGCTATGATGAACGCATCACGAACATCCTGCCGGCGGCAGAGTTTCGCGCGGCAGATGCCGAAACGGTGATTGATGCGGCAGGTGCGTATGTTGCTCCCGGATTTCTGAACGTCCACATTCACGGATGTGACGGCGCGGATACAATGGATGAGGACGCAGATGCCCTCCGCCGCATCGCCGCATTTCAGGCGCGGACGGGTGTCACCGCCTTCCTGCCGACCACGATGACTTGTGCCTTTGATGCCGTAGAGCGAGCACTTGTGCGTATCCGCCGCGCGATGAACGCCGATGGCACGGGGGCGCGCGTCCTCGGTGCACACATGGAGGGCCCCTTCATCAGTCCGGCGAAGAAGGGAGCACAGGACGAGCAGTACATTCTGCCGCCCGCATTCGCGAAGATCGCGCCCTATGCGGATGTCATCAAGATCATCACGATCGCGCCCGAGATGCTGACGGAGGAGAACTTTATTGCGCAGTGCCGAACGCACGGCATCATCGTCTCGCTTGGCCATACGGCGGCGGACTATAACACCGCACGCGCAGCAATCACGGATGGTGCGGCGCACATAACGCATCTCTGCAACGCCATGACGGGGCTGAATCACCGACGTCCCGGCGTTCTCGGCGCGGCACTCGACAGCGATGCGAACTGCGAGCTGATCGTCGATAACGTCCACGTCCACCCCGCCATGCAGCGCATCATCTACGCGGCGAAGCGCGGTGCGCACATCATCCCCATCACGGACTCCCTGCGTGCCTGCGGGCTCGGCGACGGCGTCTCGGAACTCGGCGGGCAGAAGGTATTCGTCAAGGGGACGCTTGCGACACTCGCGGACGGCACCATCGCGGGCAGTGTGCTCTGCCTGAATCACGGACTTTCGATTTTTCGTGAGAACACGGGCGCATCCATCCCCGCTGTCGTGGAGACGGCGACGCGCACCCCGGCCGAGGAGCTCGGTGTCTATGACCGTCTCGGCTCGCTCACGGTCGGAAAATACGCCGATATTGCGATCTTCGATGAGCAGTTCCGGATACATCGCACAGTGATTGGCGGGCGGGATTGTTTTTGAAGGATAAATATATAAAAATTACTAAAAATAGAGATAAATTCAAATAAATTGGAGGCTGTTTCAATGAATTTCTTTGACAAGGTCAAGGGAAAGCTCATTATTTCCTGTCAGGCACTCGCGGACGAACCGCTCTGCAGTCCATTCATCATGGGGCGCATGGCACGCGCGGCAAAGGAGGGCGGCGCCGTCGGCATTCGCGCACAGAGTGTGGCGGACATCGATGAGATCCGTGCTGTCACCCAGCTGCCCGTGATTGGTCTCATCAAGCAGACCTATGCGGACTCGGAGATCTATATCACGGCGACCATGCGCGAGGCGGAGGCATTGATCGGGACGGGCTGCGAGATGATCGCCCTCGATATGACGAACCGTGAGCGCCCGCAGGGGACGGATGTGCGTGATCTCATTGCACGCATCCATGCGGCGCATCGTCTCGTGCTCGCCGATATTTCGACCTATGAGGAGGGCATGAAGGCAGCGGAGCTCGGCGCGGATGCCGTCTCGACCACGATGTCGGGCTATACGCCGTACAGCCCGCAGATCGCGGGGCCGGACTTCGCGCTGATGCGCCGCCTTGCGAAGGATGCGCCCGTGCCTGTCTTTGCGGAGGGGCGCATCAACACGCCGGAGGAACTGGTACAGGCGATGCAGACCGGTGTCTTCGGTGCGATTGTCGGCTCTGCCATTACGCGTCCCCAGCTGATTGCACGGCGCTTTACCGAAGCGATTGCATAAATAGAGATGCGCAGTATCCCGCAAGTGATGCTGCGCGGTGAGGCTATTCTTTCTATTTCATCCAAAAGGAGAAATTATTATGAGAGATCTTAAGGGACTTTATTCCGCACTGCTCTGCTCGTTCCACGAGGACGGAACGATCAACGAGAAGGGACTGCGCCAGATCATCCGCCACAACATCGACCACAACAAGATGGACGGGCTCTATGTCGGCGGCAGCACGGGCGAGAACTTCATGCTCTCGACGGAGGAGAAAAAGCGCATCTTTGAGATCGCGAAGGACGAGGCAAAGGACGATGTCACCCTCATCGCGCAGGTTGGTTCGATCAACCTCAAGGAGTCCATCGAGCTTGCGAAGTTCGCGACGGATCTCGGCTATGATGCGCTCAGCGCAGTCACGCCGTTCTACTACAAGTTCAGCTTTGATGAGGTACGTCACTACTACGAGAGCATCATCTCGGATGTGGACAACCGCATGATCATCTACTTCATCCCGTTCCTCACAGGAGTCAACATCAGCATTCCGCAGTTTGAGAAACTGTTCGCGAACAAGAAGATCGTCGGCGTCAAGTTCACTCAGGGCGACTTCTACCTCCTGGAGCGCATGCGCAAGGCATTCCCGGACAAGCTCATCTTCGCCGGGTTCGATGAGATGCTTCTCCCCGCGACGGTGCTCGGCATCGACGGCGCAATCGGCTCGACCTACAACGTCAACGCGGCGCGCGCCCGTCAGATCTATGACCTCGCCCATGCGAACAAGATCAGCGAGGCGCTCGAGGTGCAGCACGTCACGAACGACCTCATCACCGATATCCTCGACAACGGCCTCTACGGCACGATCAAACTCCTCCTCGAAGAGCAGGGCATTGAGGCGGGCTACTGCCGCGAGCCGATGAAGGCATACACGCCGGAGATGCGTGCCCGCGCCAAGGAGATCTACAAGAAGTACTTCTGAGAAGATTGGTATCGTGTGCAGCCGCATCCAAAGCCTTCCCCGCACGTCGGGGGAGGGGTGCGCTGCTTCCCCCATTCACATCACAATAGGAGGAGATTTTCATGCATGAGGGATTTACCTGGATTGATACGGCAGTCCTCATCATCTACCTGCTCGGCGTCCTCCTGGCAGGTCTCTACTATTCAAAAAAGGAAATGAAGGGCAAGGAGTTCTTCAAGGGCGACGGCACCATCCCCTGGTACGTTACCTGCGTCTCCATCTTCGCGACGCTGCTCAGCCCGATTTCCTTCCTTGCCATCCCGGGTAACTCGTATCACGGCTCGTGGATCTTCTGGTGGGCGCAGCTCGGTATGCTGTTCGCCATCCCGCTCACCATCCGCTACTTCCTGCCGATCTACAGCCGCCTGGAGATCGATACGGCGTATCACTACCTCCAGAAGCGTTTTGAGAGCGGCAAACTCCGTATCCTCGGCGCACTCATGTTCATCGTCTTTCAGCTCGGACGCATGTCCATCATCATGTATCTGCCGTCCGTTGCACTCGCGGAAGTTACGGGGATCGATGTCAACCTGCTGATCGTCGTCATGGGGGTCATCGCCATCATTTATTCCTACTCCGGCGGACTCAAGGCGGTGCTCTACACCGATTTTATCCAAGGCACGGTTTTGATTGTCGGCATCGCTCTCTCGCTCGTCGTCATGATCGGCAGCATCCACGGCGGCTGGGGAACGGTCTGGGATACACTCACCACAGGGCATAAGTTCCTGCTCGAAAACGAGGTCTGGTTCAGCCCCGATATCGTATCAAGCAGCGTCTTTATTACCTTTATCGGCGGCGGTCTCGTCACGTTCGCATCCTATGTATCCAGTCAGGACATCGTCCAGCGGTTCACCACGACGACCGACATGAACCAGCTGCGCAAGATGACGCTCGGCAATGGAGTCATTTCCATCTTTGCCGCGACGGTGTTCTTCCTCGTCGGTACCGCACTCTTCGTGTTCTATCAGCAGAACCCCGGCCTTCTCATGACCGACCGGCGCGATCTCGTGCTGGCGGCGTACATCACATACGAGCTGCCCACGGGTCTGACGGGCATCCTGCTGGCCGCGCTCTTTGCCGCCGCGCAGTCCACGCTCTCCACGGGCATCAACTCCGTGGCGACAAGCTGGGTGCTCGATATCCAGTCCGTGCTTCATCCTGAGATGCCGATGAAAAAGCAGACGCGCATCGCGCAGTTCATCTCGCTCGGCATCGGTATCCTCTCCATCGTCGTTGCCATCATCATGGCAGGCAGCGACATCCGCTCGGCGTATCAGTGGTTCAACAGCTTCATCGGGCTTGCACTCGGTGCACTCGCAGGCGTCTTCGTTCTCGGTGCATTCAGCCGCCATGCCAATGCGGCAGGTGCTGTCGCAGGCTTCCTCGTATCGACGGCAGTGGTCATCTACCTGAAGTACTTCGTCCCCTCCGTTTCGTTCTGGTCGTATACCCTCATCACCATCGCTCTCACGCTTGGGGTCGGTACGATCGTCAGCCGCCTCACAGCACCCGGCTATACGGCACCTGCGGGTACGACGGTCTATGATACGCGCGGCGCGTCCCGCTGCGATGGGCAGGAGGATGCGGCAGTGTGTCACGTACATAAATAATTCGTTGCTGTTCATTACGCCCGGCGCACCTGCGTCGGGCATTTGTCAAAGGAGAGTTTTATGATCTACGGCAGCATCCATCATGAAGATACCTATTCCTTCCTCCCGCCGCGCATTCGGCAGGCACTTGACTTTGCACGGACGCATGACCTCGGTGCGCTCCCGACGGGGCGCAACGAGATCGCAGGCGACGATGTCTATGTCAACATTGCGCACTATACGACGGGGGAGCGCAGCGAAAAGATCTGGGAGGCGCATCGTGCCTACATCGACATCCACGTTCTCGCCGCGGGCACGGAGAAGATCGATGTCAGCCTGATCGAGCGGATGGAGACACATCCCTACGAGGCGGACAAGGACTATGTGCCGGCAGACGGCGCCGTCACGCAGACCACCGTCATGCGTCCCGGGGATTTCCTTATCTGCTTCCCCGAGGATGTGCATCGCTCGGGGGTGAAAGTGGATGCACCGGCGCCGCTGAAAAAGGGCATCTTTAAGGTTCGTGTATAATCATGGGAGGGAGAGACCGTGTATCTCTGTATTGATATCGGCGGTACGGCGATCAAATACGGCGTGACCGATGCGGCGGGGACATTTGCTGCGCATGGTTCCATGCCAACCGAGGCACAGGAACACGGCGGCCCCGGCATCGTACGCAAGGTCAACGCACTCGTTCGGACGGCACAGGAGAAGCACGCACTGCGAGGCGTCGCGATCTCCACGGCGGGCATGGTCGATCCTGCCGCAGGGTCGATTCTCTATGCCCTTGAGGCGTCGATCCCACAGTATCAGGGGGTCAACTGGAAAGTCGTCATGCGCGAGAACTTTGACCTCCCTGCCGCCGTCGAGAACGACGTCAACTGCGCCGCGCTCGGCGAGCTGTGGAAGGGGGCAGGACGCGGCGCGTCCTCATTCTTTGCCATGACCGTCGGCACGAGCATCGGCGGCTGTCTCGTCATGGACGGGCGCGTTGTGCACGGTGCCGCAGGGAGTGCAGGGGAGATCGCCTATATGCGCGTTCCGGGCGGAAGACTCCATGAGCGCTGCTCGGCAGCGGGGCTCGTCTCAGCCGTCTGCCGCGCAAAGGGGCTTTCTGACGGCAGCCTTGACGGACATGACGTGTTTGACTTTCTTGCCAAAGGGGATCCTGCGGCGCAGAAGGAGGTGGCACTGCTCATCGAATCCCTTGCGGATGCCATCACGAACGTTGTCTGCGTTGTGAATCCGGAGCGCATCGTGCTCGGCGGCGGCATCATGGCGCAGGAGGCCGTGATGCGCCCGCGCGTGGAGGATGCCCTCCGTACACGGCTTTCTCCGCCCGTCTATGCGGCGACAGAGCTCTCCTTTGCCGCAACGGGAAATGATGCGGGCATGCTCGGGGCGCTCTACCACTTCCTTCAGGAACAGGGCGTATAGATCGAATCAGTGCTTCTTGGCGGGAGTACAGACGAGTCGGGGGCGCGTGCCGTGACACGGCTCACCGCGCCGAACGGCAAGCTCCGCACAGAGACGCTGCCCGCCCTGCCCTTTGCCCTGCAGAACGGCGTCGCCGCCTATGACAAGGATACTGTGTACCTCGGCGGAGGCAAGCAGGACGGCGTGCTCAGCAAGAAGTTCTACACCTACGATATCAAGACAGGAACGCTTACCTCACTGCCTGATTTCCCCGGCGAGGCACGCGAGCAGTCGGTCGCGGAATTCCTCGGCGGGCGGCTCTATGTATTCAGCGGCGGTGCGAACGTAGCGTACACGGACGGCTATGCCTACGATCCGAAGACGCGCGCGTGGACAGAGGTCAAGGGGCCGAACGTGGACGGCACGCCGTCGACACCCTCCGCCAGATCGACGGCGTGCTGCGCGTCGACCTCGTGTAAACGCAAAGCATCCGCCGAACTGCAGGGGCGTGTCGTCCCTCTGACCGAGCACCTGTCCTAATGAGGAGAAAGACCACATGATTGTTCCATCCCAAGACCACTGTGACGTGCTGGTGATCGGCGCGGGCATCGCCGGGATCTGTGCGGCGATTGCGGCGGCAAAAGAGGGCTGCGCCGTCGTGCTCACGAGCAGTACGGAGATCTTTTCCGGCTCCAGCTTTTTCCCGGGGACATGGGGACTGGGGCTGATCGGTCCTGTGGACGCGGCGGACGAGGACGACCTTGCCGCAAGCATTGCGCGGGTCGGAGCGGGGATGACGACACCCGCGCTCGTCAAAACCTTCGTACACAAGATCAATCCCGCGATCAACGCGCTGAAAGCACGCGGCATCCGGCTGCGGACGGCGGAAAAATCCGATGAAAAAGAGTTTATCCCCTGTTTTGACCACAAGCGGCGAAATTGGAATGGTCTGGAAGCCGCCCGTATGCGTGCCGTCTTCCAAAAGGAGCTGTCGGAATACGGGGTGCGGCTCTGCCCCCATCATGAGGCATTGGAACTCGTTCAGCGCAGCGGACGCGTGTGCGGCGCAGTGTTCGCGGCGAAGAACCGCCTTCTCGCCATTCGCAGCAAGGCGGTCGTCCTCGCCACGGGCGGCTACAGCGGGCTGTTTCAGAACTGCCTCACGACCGCCGATGTCACGGGGACGGGGCACGCCTTGGCACTGCGGGCGGGGGCGCGGCTCATCAATATGGAGTTCATGCAGATGATGCCCGGCTTCCTCTCCCCTGCGCCAAAGACCGTATTCAATGAAAAGACCTTTCGTTTTGCCACCTTCCGCGACGCGGACGGAAACGACATCTTGGCGCATCTGCCGAACCGCGCCGCACTGCTGGCGCAGCGATCCACGCACGGGCCGTTTACCGCTGCGGGTGCGGATCGCGCGGTCGACTTCGCCATTGCACGCGCGGAGAAAAGCGGCGGGGCATATGTGAGCTATTCGGACGAGATGAAGCGAAATCCACCCGAGTTTATCGCGACCTATTTCGACTGGCTGCGCGAAAAAAAGGGGCTGACCCCGAACGATCCCGTGCGAATTGGGATGTACGCCCATGCAGCGAACGGCGGCATCGTGATCGACAGCGATGCCGCAACGGATGTCCCCGGCCTTTATGCCTGCGGCGAAGTGACCGGCGGGATGCACGGGGCGGATCGGATCGGCGGGCTGTCCAGTGCAAACGGGCTGGTGTTCGGAGAGATCGCGGGCAAATCCGCCGCCACGGAGGCGCGCGGCACAATGGCTGCGGACGATGCGATCCTCCTGCGCGCGCACAGCATCCCCGATGCACACAGCATACGCAGCCGTCTCCGCAGTGTGATGACAGAGAATGCCATGATCGCACGCAGCGCGGATGGGCTGACGCGGGCAATCCGCTTCTGCACGGATGCACTGGAGGAAATGGAGCGTAATGCCCCCGCGACCACTGCAGCGGATGTCGCCGCAGTCCTCCGACTGTCCGCTCAGCTGCGGACAGCGACGGCAGTTCTGACAGCAGCTCTGCTCCGACGGGAAAGCAGGGGGGCACACTACCGCACGGATTACCCTGACACACTGAAATCGGAGGAAAAGAGGATCATCGTTACCGAAACGAACGGCGCGATCACGGCGCGGTACGAAAGTTCCGAAGAACGCATGAACGATATGAAAAATATTTGAATTTTATCATCAAATATGCTATCACTTCCTTATGAAAATAGAAAATATTTTTAGGAATCACTGATAAAATGAAGTCCGTCAGATTGGCGTTGATCTTCCTGTCAGAGAGATCGGTCGGGCGCATCGTCGAAGCTATGGGGAGGATCGAGAGCACAGTGCGGGTGAAAATATGCGCCAAGATGATGGGGACTGCGTGTATCCGCGCTTCCTATGCCCCGATACAAAAGGAGGAAATGATATGACACACTCATTCCGTCATACCGCACTCGCGGCACTCATCGCCCTTGCCCCGCTCACGGCTGCAGCCGCGCCCGCCGAGGTCGGCACACCGGCGATCGCGTGGCAGTCGGTCGGCACACTCTCACCCGCCGCAGGATACGCGGAGAACATCGGCGTCGCAGGTCTCGTACAAGGGACGTTCGGCGACTACATCATCGTTGGTGGCGGCGCGAATTTTCCCGCGGGCGGACCGCTCACGGGCGGGGCAAAGGTGACCTATCCCGACGTCTACGTCCTGCGCGCCACGCCAGCAGGGCTCACCGAGACAGATCACGCGCAGATGCCGTACCCTGTCGGATACGGCGTATCCGTGACGACACCGGACGGCGTGCTCTACTTCGGCGGCAGTACCGACGAGACGGGGGCGCGTGCAGTGACACGCCTCACCGCGCCGAACGGGAAACTCCATACAGAGACACTGCCCGCCCTGCCCTTTGCCCTCCAGAACGGTGTCGCCGCCTATGACAAGGATACTGTGTACCTCGGCGGAGGCAAGCAGGACGGCGTGCTCAGCAAGAAGTTCTACACCTACGATATCAAGACAGGAACGCTTACCTCACTGCCTGATTTCCCCGGCGAGGCACGCGAGCAGTCCGTTGCGGAGTTCCTCGGCGGGCGGTTCTGCGTATTCAGCGGCGGTGCAAACGTGGCGTACACGGATGGCTATGCCTACGATCCAAAGGCGCAGACATGGACGAGTGTCGCCGCGCCGAACGTGAACGGTACGCCCGTATCGCTTCTCGGTGCGCGTGCCGTGCGTCTCAATGCGGACGAGATGCTCGTTGTCGGCGGCTTCAACCGCGAGATCTACGACTGGGCAGTATCGAATCTGAACACCCTGCAAGGGGAGGAAAAGGACGCATTCCGCGCACATTACTTCACCATGTCGCCCGAGGACTACCACTGGAACCGGGAAATCCTCGTCTACAATGCAAAGGCCGACGCATGGCGCAGTGTCGGACAGCTGCCGTTCCCTGCCCCATGCGGCGAGGCACTCGTCATCGCACGCGGCGCACTCTTTTCCATCAGCGGTGAGGTGAAGCCCGGCGTACGCAGCCCGCGCCTCTATCGCGGACTGTTTGTGAAGTGACGAACGCCGCTCTTTGCCCTGCCGCATCCTTCGGACAGCCCGACGAAGGGACTGCCCACAGGAAAAACGCCGCTCTGCGTGGACGGCGTTTTCTTTTTCAAAAAAATCTGCTATGATGAAAGACAAGAATTGCATGAGGTGATCCAATGAAGATACTCAGCCGGCTTGATGATCTGCCGTTTCGCGTCTCGAAGGGCGACCGCAAGATTATCGCCTGCATCCGTGCTCATCTCACGGAAATCCCGCGCATGACCATCCGTGAGATCGCCCATGCGAGCGGCACGGCAGAGGCGACCTGCACACGCTTCGTGCGGAAGATGGGCTTTGCGGGACTCAGCGATTTCAAGGCGGCACTTGCCGCGGAGGGAGCAGAGCTGGGACGCTATCTCGACCGCGGGAATATCCAAAATGGGGAGACACCGCGTGAGACGGCGCGCAAGCTGCTCTCCGCGAACGTGATCGCCCTCGAAAAGACGCAGGACATCATCGCGGATGAAACGATTGACCGCTGTGCCCGTCTTCTCATCGGCGCACAGCGGATCGCGTTCATCGGACTGGGCTATTCGGGGATCATTGCGCAGGACTCCTGTTTCAAGTTTCTGCGCATTGGCATGAACTGCCTCGCGCCGCGCGATAATCACACGATGCGGATGATCGCCGCCATCATGGAGCCGGACGATGTCATTGTCGCCATTTCGCACTCGGGTGAGACGGCGGACATCCTTGCAACGGTCGATATCGCCCGCACACGCGGCCTGCGAATCATCTCCCTGACGGAGCATCATCCCTCGCGGCTCCGCAGCGCCTCCGATGTGAGTCTTACCTACATCGCGGCGGAAACCCCTCTCGAGACGGGCTCCATCGCCTCCAAGACGGCGCAGTTCTTCCTCGTTGACCTCGTCTACACCGAGGTGATGAAGATCCTCCCGCCAAGTGCCATGGAAAAGCGCATCCGAACAACGGCGGCCGTGCGGGAGACAAAGGAGTAGAAACGGTCAATTTGGGTATAGAAAAGCTCCTCCTCCCCTGCGTATCCTTTGCCGCGGCGGAACCCGCACCGATCATGACGCCGCTGCCAATCCATCGTTTAGGCAGGGTAAAAGGGGATTGTTATTTCTTTTCGCGGTCATTCGTTCATGATATAATCACCATAAGATAAGCCTTTCATTTATCATAGGAGAATGATATGAATACAGATGCTTTTATCGCAGGGGATCATGGACTTGCTGCTGTCCGCAGCGCAGAGGAGACGGTATGGATCAATCCGCGTCTCTTGCCCTTTGATGTGGTGGACGGATTGTCGCAGCTCGTCGTCTCGGATGACGATATTGCGGATGCGGCGGCGCGGCTCCGTCGGTTTGCGCCCTTGGTCCGCCGTGTCTTTCCGGAGACGGAGGAGACGGATGGTCTCATCGAGTCGCCGCTCCGTGCCGTCCCTGCGATGCAGAAACGGCTTTCCGATGGATACGGGGCACAGATCCCGGGGCGTCTTTTGCTGAAGATGGACAGCCATCTCGCGATTGCGGGCTCGGTGAAGGCGCGCGGCGGGATCTATGAGGTGCTGAAGCATGCGGAGCGGCTGGCGATGGATGCGGGTCTGCTGGCGCATGATGATGACTATGCGAAGATCGCCGATCTGCGTGACTTCTTTGCGCGCTATACCGTGCAGGTCGGCTCGACGGGCAATCTCGGCATGTCCATCGGCATCATGAGTGCGGCGATCGGGTTTCATGTGCGTGTCCACATGTCGGCCGACGCGAAGCAGTGGAAGAAGGATCTCCTGCGCGCTCATGGGGCAGAGGTGATTGAGTATGCGGATGACTACTCGCGGGCGGTGGCGGAGGGACGGCGTGCCTCGGATGCGGATCCCATGAGTCACTTTGTCGATGATGAGAAGTCCGTCGATCTCTTCCTCGGCTATGCTGTCGCGGCAGAGCGTCTTGCGGCGCAGCTGACGGCGCAGGAGATCACGGTGGACCGCGAGCATCCGCTGATCGTCTATATCCCTGCCGGGGTCGGCGGAGCGCCGGGCGGTGTGTCCTATGGCCTGCGGCGTCTCTATCATGATGATGTGCACTGTTTTTTCGTGGAGCCGGCACAGTGTCCCTCGGTTCTCCTCGGGGTCGCGACGCAGCGATTTGAGCGTGCCAATGTTCATGATTTCGGCATCACGGGAAAGACGGATGCGGACGGGCTTGCCTGTGCCAGTCCGTCGAGTCTCGTGACGCGCATCATGACAAATCACATGGCAGGGGTCTTTACCGTCTCCGAGGCACATCTCTATGACTATCTGCGCGATCTCGATGCGAGCGAGGGCATCCGCATCGAGCCGTCGAGCTGTGCGGCATTCGCGGGTCCTGTGGGGCTTCTGCGCTGCCCTGCGGCGCGTGACTACTGTGCGGCGCACGGTCTGACGGAGGAACGTCTCCATCGTGCGGCGCATATCGCATGGGCGACGGGCGGGCGGCTCGTGCCGGCAGAGGTTTGGGAGGAGTATTTAGGGACATATCGGTGATTCTGCAAAAAAAGCATCGCTTTCTGTGAAAAGAAGCGATGCTTTTTGATATGTAGTTTTTACTCACTCACCTGCGCTGTCGACGATGCGGTTCATGGTTGCCATGGAGGCGACGCGGTCGCTTTCGGCGATGGTCATGAGTTTGACGCCCTGGGTGTTGCGGCTGATGAGGGAGATCTCGTCGACGCTGGTGCGGATGACGATTCCCTCGGTGGTGATGAGCATGAGTTCTTGGTTCTCACGCACGACGCGGATGCCGACGACGGGGCCGGTTTTTTCGGTGACCTTCATGTTGATGAGTCCCTTGCCGCCGCGCGTCTGGGTGCGGTACTCGGAGGCGGTAGTGCGCTTGCCGTAGCCGCCCTCGGTGACGGTGAGCACCTCGGAGTCGCTGCGCAGGACGTCCATTGCGACGACTTCATCGCCGTCGGCGAGGGTGATGCCGCGCACGCCGCGCGCAACGCGCCCCATGGAGCGTACGCCGTCCTCGGGGAAGGTGATCGCCTTGCCGCCGCGCGTGCCGAGCATGATGCGGTTCTCTCCGTCGGTGAATTTGACGCCGATGAGCTCGTCGTCTTCGTCGAGGTTGACCGCCCGCAGGCCGTTCTTGCGGATGTTGCCGAACTCGGAGAGCGGTGTTTTCTTGACGACGCCGTGCTTGGTGCCGAGGAAGAGGTAGCGGTCGGCGCGGAATTCCTTGACCTGGATGACGGCGGTGATGCGCTCGTCGGTTTCGACGGCGAGGAGGTTGATGATCGCCGTGCCCTTCGCCTGCCGTCCGCTTTCGGGGATTTCGTAGGATTTCAGGACGAAGGCGCGCCCGCGGTTCGTAAAGAAGAGGATGTCGTGGTGCGTGGTGGTGATGAGGAGGTCGCTGACGATGTCGGTTTCCTTGGTCCCCATGCCGCGCACGCCGACGCCGCCGCGCCGCTGGCGGCGATAGGTGTCGAGCGGGATGCGCTTGATGTAGTTGTTCAGGGTGAGGGTGACGACGACGTCTTCTTCGGCGATGAGGTCTTTGACGTCCATTTCGCTCGCGTCGAAGGTGATCTCCGTACGGCGTTCGTCGCCGTATTTGTCGCGCACTTCGATGAGCTCGTTTTTGATGATGGCGAGGACTTTCGTGCGGTCGGCGAGGATGCCCTTGAGCTCCTCGATCAGTTTCAGTACCTCTTGGTACTCCTCTTCGATTTTCTCGCGCTCGAGGCCGGTGAGGCGCTGGAGGCGGAGGTCGAGGATGGCCTGTGCCTGTTTCTCGGTGAGTTTGAAGCCGTCCATGAGTGCCGTGCGTGCGATGTCTGCCGTGCGGCTTTCGCGTATCGTTGTAATGACAGCGTCCAGATGGTCGAGTGCTATTGTCAGTCCTTCGAGGATGTGGGCGCGAGCCTCTGCCTTCGTCAGTTCGTACTGTGTGCGCCGCGTGATGACCATTTCCTGATGGTCGATGTAGTGCTCAAGGACGTGCTTGAGGTTCATGATGACGGGCTGTCCGTCGACGAGCGCGAGCATGATGACGCCGAAGCTGTCCTGCAGCTGGGTGTGTTTGTAGAGCTGGTTGAGGATGACGTTCGGCGCGCTGTCACGGCGCAGTTCGATGACGATGCGCATGCCGCTGCGGTCGGATTCGTCACGCAGGTCGGTGATGCCGTCGATCTGCTTGTCGCGGACGAGCTCGGCGATCTTCTCGATGAGGCGTGCCTTGTTGACCTGATACGGGAGTTCGGTGACGATGATGCGCGGTTTGCCATTGCTCATCGTTTCGATGTGGGCGCGTGCGCGCATTTTGATGACGCCGCGTCCGGTGGTGTATGCCTTGCGGATTTCCTCGGTACCGAGGATGAGCCCCGCGGTCGGGAAGTCGGGTCCCTTGATGACGCCCATGAGTTCGTCGATGGTGGTGTCGGGGTTGTCGATGAGCATGAGGGTGCCGCCTATGACCTCGACCATGTTGTGCGGCGGGATGTTGGTCGCCATGCCGACGGCGATGCCCGCGGTGCCGTTGACGAGGAGCTGCGGGAATTTCGCGGGGAGGACGGTCGGTTCTTTCTCCGAGCCGTCGTAGTTGTCCGTAAAGTCAACGGTTTCCTTGTCGATGTCGCGCAGCATGAGCTCGGCGATTTTCGACATGCGCACTTCGGTGTAGCGCATGGCGGCGGCAGAGTCGCCGTCGACGGAGCCGAAGTTGCCGTGGCCGTCCGCGAGCATGTAGCGCATGGAGAAGTCCTGCGCCATGCGGACGATGGCGTCGTAGACGGAGCTGTCGCCGTGCGGGTGATATTTACCGAGCACTTCACCGACGATGCGCGCCGATTTTTTGTACGGCTTGCTGCTGGTCATGCCCGAGCCCTGCATCGCATAGAGGATGCGGCGGTGTACGGGTTTTAGGCCGTCGCGTACGTCAGGAAGGGCGCGCGCGACGATGACGCTCATCGCATAGTCGATGTAGGAGTTTTTCATCTCGTGTTCGAGGTTGACGGGGACGATGCGCCCCTGTCCAAAGTCCAGATCCAAAATGTCACCTCTCCGTGTTCGTTCCATAAAAATACATACTAAGTATAGCATTTTCGCGGGGAAAAGTCTATGTTTGGGGCTGCGCACCGCATCGTCTCACGATATTTTGTCAAAAGTCAGGGGCTCTTTGCTGAGAGCGGGGAGAAAAGGGATTCTTCTTCTTCCCGTCGAATAGAGGTTATATTGCGAAAGGCGGGATGGTATGGACGATGTGCAGGCACTGCGGCAGGAGATTCTCCTGCGTGCCAATGATCTCTATGAAAAGAGGGAGTATGCGCGTGCGGCGGAGGTCGCGCAGGAGCTGCTGACGGTTCTGCCCGAGGATGCGGAGATGCGCTATATTCTCGCCGCCGCGCTGACGCAGACGGGGGCGTACGATGCGGCGCGGGCGGAGGTCGCACGCATCCGCGCCGTGTGTCCCGACCATGCGGGCGCCGCGCGGCAGGAGGTCTATATCGACCGCGCGGAGGGGAGGCTCGCGACGGAGATCGCACATCTGCGCGCGCTGATCGATATGCTGAAACGGCGCATGGCAGAGGAGGAGGAGCGCCGTGCGCACGATGCGGTATTTCTTGCGAGTGCGTACAGTCTCCTCGGTTCGGCATTGACGGAGGCGGGGGAGGCGCAGGAGGCGGTCGCGGCGTTCCTCGCGTCCGCACAGTTGGAGACGGGGCGCGCCCAGCGGGCGGTGGAGTACAGCAACGCGCTCTTTGCCGTGAACTATCTGCCGACGTATCTGCGCCCGCTCTATGCGGGGCTCGCGTACGGCTACGATGCGCTCTTTGCCGATGTCCTGCCGTGGGCGGAGGCGGCGGACGCCGTGCGTGGGCATGCACGCATCCACATTGGCTATATCTCGCCCGATCTCTGTGTGCATCCCGTCGGGCGGCTCGTGCGCCCGCTCCTCACGCAGTATGACCGCACCCAATTTGCCGTCCATTGCTACGCGCGCTGCGCAGAGGATGTGCTCTCGGCGGAGATGCGCGCCGCGGTGGATGTGTGGCATAATGTCCGCGGCTGCTCTGCGGCGGAGACGGCGGCGCTCATCCGCCGTGACGAGGTGGATATTCTCGTCGATCTCGCGGGGCATACGAAGGGGAACGTCCTGCCCGTTCTCGCGCTCCGCCCAGCGCCCGTGCAGATGACGGGGATCGGCTATTTTAATACGACGGGGTTGTCTGCGGTGGACTATGTGCTCTCGGATGTGTATGTCGATCCGCCGGGGGCGGGAGACGATGCGATGACGGAGGAGATCCTCCGCCTGCCGCACAGTCATTTCTGCTATTCACTGCCCGATGATCTGCCCCCTGTCATGCCGCCGCCGATGGAGCAGCGGGGATATGTGACGTTCGGCTCATTCAATAATTTCAATAAGGTGACGGATGAGGTGCTGTGCCTCTGGCGGCAGGTGCTGGATGCGGTGCCGGGGGCGCGTCTCCTCGTCAAGAGCAGGATCTTTGACCATGCGGAGAGTCGAACGATGGTCGCGGAGCGTCTCGTGCGCTGTGGGATTCCCGCCGCGCGTGTCGAGATGCGCGGGTTCAGCCGTGACTATCTGGCGGAGTACGGGGATGTGGATATCGCGCTCGATCCCTTTCCCTATACGGGCGGCATAACGACCTGTGAGGCACTCTCGATGGGCGTACCCGTGGTGACGCTTGCAGGGACGAGCCACGGTGCACGGTTCGGTGCGAGCCTCCTCACGAATGCACATCTCCCCGAGCTCGTTGCGCAGACGCCTCTGGACTATGTGCGGATCGCGGCGGGGCTTGCCTCCGATCCTGCGACCCTGCGTGCTCTGCGGATGAATCTGCGCACGATGCTGCGGCACGCACCGCTGACGGATGCCGCAGGCTATGTGCATGATGTGGAGGACGCGTATCGGTCGATCTGGGCGAGATTTGTGCGCGCGGCGGGCACTACGTGAGAGGTGTGATATGAAGCGTCGTTTCTGTCTTTCGGTGCTCGCTCTGTTCTGCTCCGTGCTGTCGGGCTGCGATTTTTTCGTCACGGAAAACAGCGATCCCGCTACGGCGGATGAGGTCGCTGCGATGGTGAATGGAAAATTTCATGCCTATGGGGCGCAGGTCGTGCCGGAGGGTGAGGAGACGCTGCGGGAAAAGCCGTTCCAGAGGAATCGTTATGCGCTCTATGATGCGGGGAACGGGATCCACTTTACCGCTGTGGCGGAGATTCGGCGCGCACAGTTCCCCTATCCCTTCCTTTACCGCGATACGGATGCCGCTGTGGCGTACGCGGAAGGCTATTTCGCTCATCTCTATCCTGCGGTGCATGCTGTCGCGGCTGATGTTCATCTCAGGGCGGCGTCCCCCGAGGAGGCGGCAGCGCTGCGCGAGAGTCATGTGATGCACGAGGGAGCGCCGCTTTTTGATCAGGGCGATTTTATCTTTCTTCATGAGGCACGCGGAGCGGATGCTATGGATCTGTGCCGTGCGCTGCACGCGCTCTATCGCCCGCAGGGCGACGATACACTCCTCACGGAGGCACATGGGCGCAGGATAACATTCTGCTGTTTGCCGGAGGGCACGGAGGAGCAGGCGCGCGCGGTGCCGATCATGACGTTCTATCTGCGGGCGGGAGAGGACTGGGCGCGGACGCTATACGAGAATCCGGGGCACGCGTCGGGGGAGAAGGATGCCGTACTCCTGGAGGAGCGGCTGGCAGAGTATTTTGAGGTGCGGCTGAAGGCGGCGAAGGCACACGTGAGAGAACATCAGAAATAAAATAAGGGACTGCTGTACGAAATTTTCAGCTTCGTGCAGCAGTCCCTTAAAGTATGGGCGGAGTGCGTACCCATTCGCCCTTTTGCGTGGAACCGATATGAATGAGAAGGCCTTTTTCTTTGAGCCGTCGTATGCGGTATTTGATCGTATTGGTATTCTGATTGAGGCGATTGGCGATCTCTCTCTGCGATAGGGACGGTTCGCTCGCGACGAGTTCCAAGATACTGCGCTCGATGGGATGCGGAATCTCTTGGGTGGGATTTTCCTGATCTTGGGTGGGATTTTCCTGATCTTGGGTGGGATTTTCCCGACCTTGGGTGGGATTTTCCCGACCTTGGGTGGGATTTTCCCGACCTTGGGTGGGATTTTCCTGATCTTGGGTGGGATTTTCCTGATCTTGGGTGGGATTTTCCCGACCTTGGGTGGGATTTTCCCGACCTTGGGTGGGATTTTCCCGACCTTGGGTGGGATTTTCCCGACCTTGGGTGGGATTTCCCTGATCTTTGGTGGGATGTTCCATGGCGTCAACCAGTGCTACATCTAAAGGAACCGTAATCCGAAAGATGTCATCCTCTCTCAGTTCCGGTGTCTCCCCGCTGTAGAACTTTGAGTAGTGATAGAGATTGCGCACACCCGAGCCGAGCTGATCGGCATAGCCGATGTTGCGGAAAAACGCTGCGATGATAGGATTCTTTGGATTCGGCTCCAAATTCATGGGGGTGAGAACACCGAGCTGCGCACAACGGTTTGCATTTTCGACATACATACGGCTGCGTTCAATGACGAATTTTGCCTGATAGCTGCTCGTATACTCGCGGTGAATGAGCGTATTTGCGATGATCTCCCGGGTGATGATGGTGCGCAGGCTTTTCCTCTGGTCATCTTCAAGATAGAATTTATCGGGCAGATATTTCTGAGCAAATGCCATGAGGCGCTCGTAGCTCTCGATCAGGTTGGTGCGGATGATCTCGCGGTCATCGTAGCGTTTCGTGTCAATGCGGCGCAGCAATGCGTCCGTGAGATATGCAGGCACCACGTCCGGTATCACATCATCCCGTCCGAGCAGCATAACAGCGGCGAGATTGTAGCCCTCCGCGCCGGTCACACGATCCTTTCCATAGAGACGGGCGCTCTTTAGAAGTTCCTCGTCGGTCATCGCCGTCCACGGGTGCTGACCGCCGCCGCTGTTGACCGCCATCGTCCGTAGTTTCGGCAGGAGGTCAAGGCGCAGATCCTCGATACTGACATAGGGATAGATTTTGCGCTCGGTAAAGATTTCCTGTTTTCGTATATACATCTGCGCGATTTGTGCCGTCGCTGTTACCTTGACATCGGCATCCTGTATGCGGTCGTAGATCACGCGCTTGTAGCTGTGTACCTCGGCGCTGGGCAGAATATGGATGTGGATGAGGGTCTTTCCCTCATGCATGATGATCTTCGGCATGAGGCATACCGTCGGAGAGAGAATGTCCGGATTGCTGATTTGGCTGATGAAATTCCGCACCATATCTGGGGCAGCTTTTTCCGCAACGCCCGCCACTGTACCATCGTCCAGAACGCCGAGGAAAATATCGCCGCCATAGCGGTTTAGAAAGGAGCAGACGGTTTCATAGACATCGCTCTCAATGCCGTTGCCGCAGCGTTTGAACTCCACGGCGATAGTTTCGCCGATCCGAAACACGGAGGTCAGTTCATTTGCATCCATTGATTGCTATACCCCTTTCCTTCCTATACTGATACTAGGTGAAATGGAAAAACTTGTCAAGTATACGAAAACCGCCGTCGAAGGATGAATGTCCTTCGATGGCGGTTTGTTATTGCAATCAGCAGCTGAATCGTACACCCTCATCCGCGCGTCAATCGTTTTTGACTGTTGCACCGATATCCTTTGTGTGAGTGCAGCAGTCCCTTATTTTTTCTATATATCGCTCAGCCGAGGGTGTGTCCGAGCAGCTCACGCGTGTGGGCGGCGACGGCGGACGGGGTGATGTCGGTGCGGCGTGCGACGCCCGTGTTGAGTGCCGCCTCGGCGACAGCAGCAGCGACGGTCGGTGCGACGCGCGGGTCGAGCGGGCTGGCGATGATGTTGGTCTCGTTCAGCTCGGACTCGTGGATGAGGGAGGCAATCGCGCCAGCGGCGGCGATTTTCATCTCCTCGTTGATTTCCTTTGCACGGACGTCCAGTGCACCGCGGAAGATGCCCGGGAAGGCGAGGAGGTTGTTGACCTGATTCGGGAAGTCAGAGCGTCCCGTGCAGACGATGCGTGCGCCTGCCGCCTTTGCCTCGTCGGGCAGGATCTCGGGGACGGGGTTCGCCATCGCCATGACGACGGGGTCCTTGCTCATGCTCTTGATCATCTCGGGGGTGAGGCTGCCGGGGGCGGAGACGCCGATGAAGATGTCCTTGCCCTTGATGACCTCGGCGAGCGTGCCCTGCTCTTTCTGATGGTTGGAGACTTTGGCGAGGCTCTCCTTGTACGGGTTCATGTTCTTTTCGCGGCCCTCGTAGATCGCGCCCGTCGTGTCGCAGAGGACGACGGTCTTGATGCCGTAGGCAAAGAGGAGGCGCGCGATCGCCTGTCCTGCCGCACCTGCACCGTTGATGACGATGTTCGCCGCCTTGAGGTCGCGCCCGAGGTACTTGTACGCGTTGAGGAGGGCGGAGACGACGACGATCGCCGTGCCGTGCTGGTCATCGTGGAAAACGGGGATGTCAAGGGTCTTTTTGAGCTCGTTCTCGATGTCAAAGCACTGCGGTGCCTTGATGTCCTCGAGGTTGATGCCGCCGTAGGTGGGGGCGATGAGCTGGCAGACTTTGACGACGTCCTCGACTTTTTCGCTGTTCACGCATACGGGAACGGAGTCGACACCCGCAAAGCCCTTGAAGAGAATCGCCTTGCCCTCCATGACGGGGAGGCCTGCGCCTGCGCCGATGTTGCCGAGACCGAGGACGGCGGTGCCGTTCGTGACGACGGCGACCATGTTGCCCTTGCTCGTGTAGTCGTAGATCTTCTCGGGTTCTGCCTTGATCGCGAGGCACGGTGCGGCGACGCCGGGCGTGTAGGCGCGGCTGAGGTCGTCGCGGGTCTTCAGCGGGACGGTCGGCGTGACGCCGAGCTTGCCGTGATGGCTCTTATGAAGGTCGAGTGATTCTGCATCAAATTTACTTCCCATAGTGCATTTTCCTTTCCTTGGGGATGTCCTCTCTATATGTCCTCTGCCGCCGTTTCTAGGGTGCCCCTTCCCCATCGGGGAGGCAAGAGGGCGTTATGCTTTGTGATTGGATCGGTGCAGCGATTTCTTAGTTTTCCTTGCCGGGGCTGCCGCCGCTGCGCTGCGGTACTGCGGTGTCGCCGCCGCTGTCGGCACTGCTGCTCTGGCGCGTGCTCGCGTGGCGGCTGTTGCTCCCGTTTCCACTTCCAGTGTCGGTGTCGGCCGATTTTTTCGGCGGGGATGTGTCGGTGCTCTGGGTTTTGCCGCTCTTGTCGCTGCTCTTCTGGTCGGTGGATTTACGCTCGGTCTTGCTGCTGTCCTCGGAGGAGGAGTGTTTGCGGCTCCGTGTGTCGAGTGCCTCGTCTCCGCTGACGCGGCGGCCGATGCTGTTGTCGCCCTCAGGCACCTCGGTGGCGCCGGCGGGGATGGAGTTCTCGTAGTCGCGGATGGCGCGCTGCATGCGGCTGCGCTCGTCCGCGTTCAGGCTGAGGCCGAGGGTGTTGACCATGTTGCGGCGCAGCTGCTCCATGTCGGGGATCCAGTAGCTGATGCCCTCGATGTAGAGCGGGCGTCCCGGCACCATGTCGGTGCGCAGGCCCTTTGCCTGTGCCTGTTTCAGTGTGCCGATGAACTCCAGCATCTGGCGGACGCTGAGGTCGGTCTTGACGCTGTCGATGACGCTCGAGATGATGCCCGGCAGGCGCGGCAGGATGGCGGGGGTGGTTACAGCGTCAACGCACGCGCGCATGAATTTCTGCTGGCGTTTGACGCGGCCGATGTCGCCCTCCTCGTCGCGGTAGCGGACGTAGGTGACGGCGGTCTTGCCGTCCATGTGCTGGCGTCCCGGGCGCAGGTCGATGACGAGGCCGCCGTCGTCGTCCCACGGATCCTCGTAGTACATGCGCTTTTCGACATCGATGTCGATGCCGCCGATGGCGTCGATGATCTTTTGGAAGGCGTGGGTGTTGATGATGACGTAGTGATCCATGCGGATGCCGAGGAAGTCCTCGACGGTGCGCTGGGTGAGTTTTTCGCCGCCGTAGGCGTATGCCGCGTTGATTTTGTCGTAGCCGTTTTTCGGGATGGCGACGCGCGTGTCACGCGGGATGGAGAGGAGCGAGGCCTCGTTCTTCTGCGGGTCGATGGTCGCGACCATGAGGGTGTCGCTGCGTCCGACGTCGTCGGAGCGCTCATCGATGCCCATGATCATGATGGTTGCCTTGTCCTTGGCGGTGAGCAGCTCGTCCTTCGGCGTCTCCTTGGCGCGGTCGAGCAGGCTGCTCTGGGCAAAGAAGACGCCTGCGAGCGCCGCAAGGACGAAGATGAGGATCGTGCCGAGCACGATGTAGGGCCATCGTTTCTTTTTCGCCGTTGGTCTCTTCGGTGGTAGTGTCGTCAATGCAGAATCTGTCCTTTCCTCCCCCATCGCAGGAGGGCGCGTGTATTCCGCGCCGTGCGGTTGCGCTTCGCGTGCGTGTGGATTATACTGTAGAAATCACAGGGATGGTACATATCTACTCAGTATCACATAATATATAGCAAACGCGGCGAATATGCAAGGGATTGTTCCTTGGAAAATGGCGGAAATCTGCTGTTTTTGCCGGCGCTAGGCGGCAGGATGGGGCTGTATTCATTGTTCCATTCGGTTTAATCGCAAAAAACATGCAGCCTGCGCTACTTTTTCCATGGTCGGATGAAATGCCGATTCGTGCCGAGAAAATTATTTTGCCGCATCATTTTTGAAAGAAAATCTACTATAATGTAGGAGGGAAAATATGGGCGTTGAGATCGAGCGCAAGTTTACGGTGCGGGTGGACTTCTGCCCACAGGGTGCGGGGACGGAGATGGCGCAGGGCTATCTCTCGCGCGATCCGCAGCGGACGGTGCGCGTGCGTCTTGCCGGCGGGCGCGGCTATCTGACGGTCAAGGGGGAGACGCGCGGGATGGTGCGCGCGGAGTATGAGTATGAGATCCCCCCGACGGATGCGCGGGCGATGCTCGCGCTCTGCGATCCGCCGCTCGTGGAGAAGACGCGCTATGTCGTGGATGTCGCAGGGCGCCGATGGGAGGTCGATGTCTTTCATGGGGCGAACGATGGTCTCGTCGTCGCCGAGGTGGAGCTGCCGTCGGAGACGGCGGAGGTCACGCTGCCTGCGTGGGTGAAACGCGAGGTGACGGGGGAAAAACGCTACTACAATTCGTCACTGATTGTGCACCCTTATCACTCTTGGACGGCGGAGGAGAAGTCCGGATATCCACGTGTCCCTGTGGAAAAGTAGCTCCGATTCTGCTACAAAATATGGAAAATGTCAGCCGATCAACTCCCATATATGGGGTTATCCACTGATTTATCCACGTTATCCACAGAAATCGGAGGATCGTTCGTAAAAATTATGCACATTGTGTAAAGATGTGTGGATAAAGGCAGTTGGGGGCTTTTGAACAATTTTATCCACAGAGTTTTACACAGTTGGGGATAACTTATGGAAAAGGTCGTATACGATATATTCTGTTTATTTTAGGAGGAAGATTTGATGGCGGAGTGGGAGGTATGTCTGCGGCTCGTGCTTTCGTGTGTGATGGGCGGGATCATCGGCTATGAGCGGCAGATGCGGAACAAGTCGGCGGGGCTGCGGACGAATATGCTCGTTGCGCTCGGCTCATGCCTCATCATGATTATGTCGCAGGCGCTCTATGACAATGTGGAGGGCAAGACGAATGCCGACCCCGCGCGTCTCGCGGCGCAGGTGGTCTCAGGTATCGGTTTTCTCGGTGCGGGCGCGATCATGAAGGAGGGGCTGACGGTCACAGGACTGACGACGGCGGCGACGCTCTGGGTGGTCGCGGGGGTCGGGCTTGCGGTCGGCGCGGGGTTTTACCTCGGCGCGAGCGTGACGACCGCGATTGTGTTCCTCATCCTCGGGAATCTCTCACGGCTCGATGCATGGGTCGATCATGAACGTCTGCTCTCTCTCTCCATCCACACGATTGATCGTCCCGGGCAGATCATGCGCGTCAGTGCCTGCATTGAGGATCTCCATCTGCGCTCACGCGGGATGAAGGTCAGGACGGACGAGGACGAGGCGGAGACAGAGACGGGCGGAGAGCGGCGCATCTACCTGACCTTTGAGGTCTACAACCGTGAGAACATCAAGCCGTCCTTCATCGCCGATGCCCTGCGGCAGGTGGACGGCGTGCTGCGCGTCGACGTCGTGTGAGCCTCGTGCTTGACGAAATTGGCGAATTGAAGTAGAATAGACATAGAAAAGGGCACTGCCGCTCAGCGGTTGCCCCCTTATACATGCGAGATACCCCGCCTGTTGTTTGGAGACGCAAGGCGGGGCTTTCTCATTTATCGTTTAACGGATAAAACTAATACGGTGAACACAACGAGAAACGTTAAGAACTCGTAGGTCTCCATATCAATCCCCCCTTTCGGGGGCTGAGTTACCACTGCGCCTATCAGTGCCTGCTGTGATTATAGCAAACAAATGTATGCCATGCAATACAGGGAGGAATCGTCATGATCATCTCGTGGGATGAGTATTTTATGGGCGTGGCGCTCTTTTCCGCCTATCGCAGCAAGGACCCGCATACGCAGGTCGGCGCCTGCATCGTCAACGAGGACAAGCATATCGTCGGCGTCGGCTACAACGGGATGCCGAACGGCTGCGACGACCATGAGTATCCATGGGGACGGACGGGGGAGTTCGCCGAGCAAAAGTACCCCTATGTCGTGCACGCAGAGCTGAATGCCATTCTCAACGCAAGCACGTCATTGAAAGGCTGTCGTATCTACACATCACTGTTCCCGTGCAACGAATGCTGCAAGGCGATCATCCAGAGCGGTATCCGTGAGGTCATCTACCTCTCGGACAAGTACGCCGGGACGGACAGCACGAAGGCCTCAAAGCGGATGCTCGCCTCGGCGAACGTCACCTGCCGCCGCATGGAGACGGAGCTGACGGAGGTGCCGGTTCGCTTTACGCCGGAGGAGTAAGTCGTTCCCTTGTACAAAAAGAGCCGCATGGCGGCTCTTTTTGTATGCGGCGCTGCGGCGGTCATTCTCTCGGGAGAAGCAGCTCAAAATATTCCTCCGTATGACAGCAGATGTCCTCTTCGGCAGGGAGCTCTTCATGTGTGAGTTCTCCTTTGCGGTCAGAGACGGAGATTTTGATGCTCGCGTAGGGGATATGGAGATACATGCGGGTGATCTCTTTGCCGTCACTTGTGAGAAAGAGGGTATAGACGCCTTCATAGGGGAGGAAGAAGGCTGATGCGAAATCATACGTCTCTCCCGCATGAAACGTCTGCCCGCCGTGGTCGACGAAGTCCCGTCGGATACGAAAACGGTCTCCTGCCTGTATGTGTCCGAAGGAAAATATCTGATTGTCGGCACTCTGCACCGTACGGTAGAACGCATAGGGGGACAGTTCTTCCTTCTTCTGCCGGAGATATGCAGCATGCGCCTCCTGTTTGTGCCGTTGTCTTACACTGTAGAGATAGGCGGCAAGAAAGAACGAGCCGAAGAGGATGGCGGCGATGATGGAAAAGAAGAGAAAGGGGGTCATGTTTCCTCACATGCATGGAAAAGGAGCTGCACAGCAGCTCCTTTTTTGTTCCGTTGTATCGATGTTACCCGACGAGCCATACCACGAAGTAGAGCACGAGCGGGATGGTCACGCAGAAGATGCCGATAAAGTCGATGTAGACACCGGTCTTGATCATCTTTGTGATGGGGATATAGCCCGACGCATAGACAATCGCGTTCGGCGGTGTGGACACCGGCAGCATGAAGCCGAGTGACGAGGAGAGGGCGATACCGATCGCAACGTGGATCGGGCTGAACCCTGCCGACATCGCCGCCGTAATGGCGAGCGGGCCGATCATGTTCGTCGCTGCCGTGTGGCTGGTGAGCTCGGAGAGGAGCAGTGCCATCACACAGAAGATCGCGACGAGGGCGAACTCGGACGGCTCGCCGCCGAGCATCCCGACAATGCGGTCGCCGACCCACTGAGAGAGGCCCGTCTTATACATCATGCCGCCCATCGCGAGGCCGCCGCCGAAGAGGATGAGCGTGCCCCACTCGATGCCCTGCACGGCCGATTTCCACTCGAGTGTGAACTTGCGCTCCTTGAAGTTGATCGGCAGGAGGAAGAGGAGCAGCGCGCCTGCCATTGCCGCGACCGCCTCAGGGAAGAGGTGGTTGTACATCTTGAGGAGGGGGGAGGTGCTGCCGAGCGTCATCGAGAGAATACCCGGGAACACCCAGAGGAAGACGGCGACGAGGAAGCAGAAGAGCGTGTTCTTCTGGGCGCGCGTCCAGCTGCCGAGCTCCGCGACACGCGCGCGGATGAACTCCTCTGCGCCGTCGATGCGCTCGACATCGGGCGGGAACATACGGATGAGAACCACATAAGCGATGATGAAGTACGCCACCATCGCAATGACGCCCCATGTCATCCATTCAAAGAAGGAGATGTGGATATTTGCCATCTGATCGAGGAAGCCGAGCATGATGATGTTCGGCGGGGTGCCGATCGGTGTCAGAACGCCGCCGATCGAGCAGGCATACGCGGTCATGAGCATCAGCCCGGTCGCGTACTTGTAGTCATGCAGGTCGATTACCTTGCCGTTCGCGGCCATCATCTCCTTGACGGCGGCGAGCAGGCCGAGGGCGATCGGGAACATCATCGCGGCCGTCGCCGTGTTGCTCACCCAGCCGGAGCAGAGCGCTGCGGCAAGACCGATCGCGAGAAAGATGCGGCGTGGATTCGAGCCGACCCACGAGCGCGAGAGCAGCCAGTAGGCAAATCGCTTGTCGAGCCCGTGATCCATCATCGCCTTTGCGAGGATGAATCCACCCATGAAGAGGAAGATCATCGGATTGGCGAACGCCGCATAGGCATCCTTTGCCGGGACCACACCTGTCACGACGGCGAGCGTCGGTCCGATGAGGGACGTGACGGGGATGGGCACGGGCTCCGTGATCCACCAGAGTGCCACCAGAACCATGATGGCGAGCAGCTTGTGGGATGCGAGCGTGAGTCCGTCGATCGGCGTCAGGAGCACCAGAATCGCGAGGATTGGCGCGCCAAACAAGCCGACGAGACGACGCGTGCGATCAAATTTCTGCTCAGCCTCATGTATCTGTTGGGCTTCTTTGCTTTGATCTCCACTCATTTTTTCAGCCTCCTTACCGGAAGTAATGATAATTTCTATGTGTATTTTATTATACGAAATTTTGAAGTCTTTTTGCAACACTTTTCTTCACACCTATATGATTTTTTCCTGATTATTCTGCTATAATAAAGAAGGATACGGTATGTTTCGTTCCAAATTAAAGGAGGAGTTTCATGCAGAGCTTTACCTATCATTGTCCGACGGAGATCATCTTCGGGCGGGGGGCGGAGGATGCCGTTCCCGCAAAATTGCGTGCGGCGGGGGCGCGCCGCGTGCTCATTCTCCACGGCGGCGGCAGTGCGGAGCGCTCGGGGCTGCTCTCGCGCATCGAGATGAATCTGACCTCGGCGGGGCTGGCGTTCCTCGTTATGGGCGGCGTACAGCCGAACCCGCGTGTTTCGTTCGTTCGTGAGGCGATCCGCGAGGGGCTCACAGCGGATGTGAACTTCATCCTTGCCATCGGCGGCGGGAGCGTGATCGACTCGGCGAAGGCAGTCGCCCACGGCATCGCAAATCCTGATGTGGACATCTGGGATATCTGGACGAAAAAGGCAGAGCTGACGCGCACGATGCCCGTCGCGTCTGTGCTCACCATCCCAGCTGCGGGCAGTGAGACGAGTGACTCCGCCGTGCTGACGAATGAGGATACGGGGCAGAAAGTAGGGCTGAATTCGCCGCTCAACCGCCCCGTCTTTGCCTTCATGAACCCGACGCTCGCCTTTACCCTGCCGCGTGAGCAGATCGCCGCGGGGGCATCGGATATCATGATGCACACGATGGAGCGGTTCTTTACGGATGTCAAGGAGCCGAACGTCTTCACCGACCGCGTGGCGATTGATCTCCTGCGCACCGTGATGGAGTCCGTGCGCCGCCTCCTCGTCTCGCGCAAAGACTATGATGCGATGAGTGAGCTCATGTACTGCGGCAGCGTATCGCACAGTGACCTGACAGGGCTTGGACGTGGTAAGGATTTCTCCGTACACAAGCTGAGCCATCCGCTTTCTGCACACTACGATGCAACGCATGGCCGTGCGCTCACCGCGCTCTGGGGATCGTGGGCGCGGTTTGCCTATCCCTACGACCCGGCGCGCTTTGCCCAGTTCGCCGCCGATCTCTTTGGTATTGATGCGGGCACGGATGAGGAGCGGGCGCGCGCGGGCATCCGTCACATGGAGGAGTTCTTCACCTCCATCGGGATGCCGACGAGCATCGGCGGGCTGGGGATAGGCACCCTCTCGGCGGGGACGATCGAGCAGCTCGCAGACGATGCAACGCAGGAGGACCACATCCGCATCGGCGTATTCCATCCGCTCACACGCGCCGACGCCATCGCCATCTACACGGCGGCGAATCACTAAGCCATCAGCAAAAGACCTGTCCGACGAAGCGATTCGGCTTCATCGGACAGGTATTTTTGGAAGATATGTTTGCTATCTTTGCTTATATATGTTATATTGAGAATGAAACGTCCTTGGGCGGGAGAAATCCCGTGGCGGTGTCTTTCCCCCCGAAAGGGGGTGAGTGAGATGTCTGAGATCGGTGCGATTCTTTTCTTAGTCGTTGCCACAGGCTACATACTCGCGATAACCCAAAAGAAATAACCGCCCATTCTGACCAGTGAACGGTTATTTGAAAAATAATTAGTGAACTTGGAAAGATGCCGTCAAAGGACGTTTCTTTCTATGGTCATTATAGCAAATCCATCCATGTTTTGCAACACCTCGTTTTATCAGCGATTCCCTAGAAAACAACTTCCTGCATAGACAATGGCAATACATAGAGCTGTGAATAGATATTCCCGCAGCGAGCCGACGGTAAAGAGGCGTATCCCGATTTTCTGCGTCGGGAGGACGGCGGGCACCTTGCCGCAGACCGCGTCCTCCGCGATGTGGAGGAGTGCACCGAGGAATACCCATAGGAGTACTGTGAGGAACATCCTGCTCCCGATGTACGTCTCGCTGTGGAGGAGCGCACCGATGAGGGCGAGATAGAGCATCGGCCAATGCGACCAGCCGCGGTGACGGCTGCGCCATGTACGCCATCCGACACTGCCGGGGGTGCCCTCCACCTTGTCCGGCAGGACGGCGCCGACGCATGCCGCCGCCGCCGCGAGCGGATCGGCACTCACCGCGTAGGCAATCGTGCCCGTGAGTGCAACATGCGATACCCATGTCATGTGGCGTACTTCCTCCTCTGAAGATGGGGACGGCCATCCATATTTATAATAGCGGATATTATATATACAATGACCAATAAATAACTATATATTTGCCTTTTCCCGTGCCTCTTTGACAACGTCGGCGAGGGTAATCTCCTCCATTTCCTTCTCCATGGCGTCTTGGATGTCCATGAGACGGTGGTCGAGTACATCGTGGATGTGGCTGCCGACGGGGCAGGCGGGGTTTGGGTTCTCATGGAAGCTGAAGAGGGACTGACCGCTGATGCTCTCTACGGCACGGAAGATGTCGGCGAGCGTGATGTCCGTGAGTTCCTTGGCGATGTGTGCGCCGCCCTCGCGTCCGCGTGCGACGGTGATGAGCCCCGCGCGGCGGAGCTGACCGAGGATGCGACGGATGACGACGGGATGTACGCCGATGCTCCCCGCGAGCGATTCGCTCGTCGCGGGCTCGTGTTTGCCGAAGAGATCGACACAGATGAGGATGTGGACGGCGATGGTGAAGCGGCTTGAAATCTGCATATTGTACCCTCCGTTGTTCGATATTCGTATCATACAATGGATGGAGGGGAAATGCAAGGAGCTTTCTAGGGAATCACTGATGAAATGAAGCCCGTCAGATTGGCGTAGTTTTTTCGTCCGAACAAGGTGGAAAACCGGACGCAGAGTGGTGCTCTGTGGAGGATTTTCCGCCGAAGTACGGGCAAAAAAGATGCGTCAAGATGATGGTGCTGAATTTATCAGTGATTCCCTAAGCCAAGTCCTCGGCAAAGCGGAGCTGGCGCCGCACGTCGTTGAGCAGTTTGAAGTGGACGGCACGCCCCTCGTGTACGAGCCGCTCGACGGTGGGCGAGGTCCACAGGCTGTGGATGATGTCGCCGTTCTGCAGGGCGATGTCGCTCCCCATGCCGCGCCGCCGCAGGACGAGGGCGGCGTATGCCGTGTTGACGTAGCCGATGCCGCCGCGCCGCATGTTGTACATCTTGACGGGGGTGAGGACGCAGCCATGCAGGATGGGGAGGATGATGTTGCGCCGCCGTGCCATGAGACGGGCGGCGTTGCGTCGGATGAGGCGGAGTGCCTTGTCCTCGCGCTCGGCGAGACAGGCGAGCACGTGCTCCGGTGTGGCGCCGAGCATCAGGCTGCTCCCGTGCGCGCAGATCACGGCAGTGCGCGTCGCGTCCTCCTGTGCCGGAATGAGGGCGAGGATGTCCGCCGGAGCGGGCAGGCGCTGCATCAGGCATTCTCTTTTCGTACGATTCATAGTGGATCTCCTTTGTTTGGGGGAATCACGGCAAAATGCTGTGACTCCATGACTCCTGCCTGCCGCTGGCGGGGCGCACAGGCACGGGACACGATTCTGGATCTCCTGTTCCTTTCTGAATGCTATTATAGAGAAAATATGTTCGTATGTAAAGAAAATTTTGCGTGGAGGCTCTTCTTTTTTTTCGCCGCAGCAGGTATTTGGGTGTAAGCAGCTTACAGCGGACGAACAAAACGGAAAGGAGTGACATCTATGGCACGCAAAGAAGCAGCGAGCAAGCTCACGCTGAAGGTGATTACGGGGGTCGGCGCAGACGGCAAGAACCTCTATAAGAACCGCACGATCGCAGGGCTTGCGCCTGTGCTCACGGATGCGGATGCGCTCGCGGTCGGACGCGGGTTCGCGAATCTGCAGAAGCACGGGCTCGATCAGGTGATGCGCACGGATACGGCTGTCCTGACGGACTGAGCCCCCGCGCGGCAGATGATGTGAGGACATAGAAAGGAGGTACGACCATGTCGACGAAGAAACAGCTTCGCATGACGCTGGCACTCTCGACGGGCAAGAACCACACGGTCAGTCTGATGGATCCGAAGGATGATCTGACGAAGGCGGCGGTGGAGACCTGCCTGCAGGATGTCATCGCAAAGAAGGCGATCATGCTCGGTGAGGCATACCCTGTCTCCATTAAGGACATCAGTGTACAGACGGTAGACAGCGCTCAGCTTGCCTGAGTACTGCATCTGCAGGACATGATGAGGGACACTGGACGAAGCGAAATGTTTCGTCCAGTGTCCCTTTTTGTGCTCTGTCGCCACTTCCCCCGCACGGCGGGGGAAGCTAATGTACTGTAGTCACAAGTCTCCCCCGTGCGGCACGGGGAGCGGTCAACGTCAGCCAATCACACATCGCTGTCGCTCGTGTTCTTGGGACGTTTTCCCATACGACCTGTTACCCAATCAGCTTCGTCCTGTGGACTTGCTTCTTGGACAGGTCAGCAAGGGGGGCCGCGAAGCGGGGGTGGGGGCTCCTGCTGCGAGATATGTGACGCTTTGGTAAAGAACTGAGACGTGGAACGGCTTGCACTTTTCGCGTGTTTTTGGTAAACTCTAGTAGTTCCTGCGGTTGTAGCTCAGATGGATAGAGCATCTGCCTCCTAAGCAGAGGGTCGCGCGTTCGACTCGCGCCAATCGCACCATGAAAGCAGACAAGACTTCTCATCGTGAGGAGTCTTTTCTATACATAAGGAGTGATATGCGATGAAAAAGACTATGATGGCGGCACTGGCGGCGATGTTCGTACTCGGCGGTGTCTCGGCTGTTCAGGCAGCGGATACGGAGACGGTGACGGAGGCAGAGCTGCAGGAGATTGCCAAGATGGATGTGGAGAGCGCGGAGCCGAAACTTTTTCCATGGCTGCGTGTGGAGGATCATCGCAGAGCACTGCGTATGAATGGCCGCGTCATTGCGTGGACGAGCTATCCTGAGATCGTCGTTATTGGAGATGACTATCCCGTGCTGCAGCACGCGCTGCGGGACTGGAGTGATGAGCAGAAGCGCCGCAGTGAGGATGAAACTGAAAATATGGAGAATGCAGTGCGCGCATTTGTACCCTCCGAACCGTTCTATGATTCGGTTGTGGTGGATCACTGGGGGCGGGTTGATGAGCAGGTCGTCAGCTTTGCGCTCTCCAGCGGCACCTATGACGGCGGTGCCCACCCTCAGCATGGGATCACGGGAGTGACGCTGAGTACGGAGACGGGGGAGCCGGTTTCCATTGATGCGGTGATTACGAGCCGTGATGTGCTTCTGCTTGCATTGGCGGATGCCTTCTGCAAGCAGTATCCGGGACGTGAGCAGGATCTCTTTTCACATGATATTGACGAGACACTGAATGACTATCATGATGGCGGTGACTGGCAGAAGTATATCGACTGGATGCTCGATGCGAACAATGATCTCCATGTGTTCTACAATCCGTATGATATTGCCCCGTACTCTGCGGGCGGGTTTGAGCTGACGCTGCGGCATGATGTGTATCCTGAGGTGTATCGCCGTGATCTGACAGAGTAGAGCCCGTATCATCCAATAGACAAGCCCCTCGGCTGCATGCCGAGGGGCTTTCTGTATGTGGCCTTGTTACTTCTTCCCGAATCCGAAGAGCGACTTTAGCTTGCTGCCGATGCCCTCTGTGGGCGGTGCATCCGTGTCGGGCACGTCGTCGTAGAGGTCGGAGTTCACGACCTTCGCCGGGGGCGCGTCGTTGCGGCTCTCTGTGTCATCGTCGCCGAGGGAGAAGCCCGCGCCGTAGTTCGGCGAGAATCCCGAGATGATGGGGATGCCGCAGTGCGGGCAGGCAGTGGCGGTGGAGGGGACGAATTTTTCACATTTTGGGCAGTACATCATGGACCTCGCTTTCGTCGGATGATTCCCTTCTATAGGATATATCGTCATTTGCGAGCAGTCGGATAATACCGATGAACGAGAGGATGCCGCAGAGTGTCCAGAGGAGGATGCTCGGCACGCCGATCATGCTGTCCACTGCCGACTGGAGCGCGCCGTCCGTGACAGTGCTGCCCTCCATCAGAACCTCGTAGGAGAAAAGTCGGGCAAACGGCAGCGGTGTGATGAGGGGTGGGAGCAGTACGGCGAAGGGGAGGAACGCCTCATAGGGGGAATGTCCCAGCGTGCGCAGGCGCTGCCGTACGAGCGGCAGGAGGGGGAGCGGAAAGAGTACGAAGGGGAGGACAAAGAGAATGATGATGACCGTGGCAAGGATCCGCGCTGCCTCCGGAATCGCCGCGACAAGGATCATGAACACGCCGGCCATGGACTGCAGGATGAGCTGTGCCGCCGGCGGGAGGACAAGCCCCAGCACGAGGAGGAGGAGGAGGCTGCGGCGGATGAACGCCGTGCGCGTCACCGTCCCCGCACAGGAGAAATACGCTGCGCGCGTGGGCGGCAGTACCTCCTCGACGGGTGGATCGCCCCAGCGGTTCGCCTCGGGTTTTCCCTTTTTGAGGAAGAGCCAGCCGAGCCAGCAGGCGAGCGGGAGAAAGAGGAGGAAGAAGAGGAGCAGAGCGATGCCCATGCTCGCGGCGACGGCGGAGGCGAATGCCTCCGTTGTTCCGTTCCAGAGGGGAAAAGACGGCCCTATCATCTCGTTGAGGATGCCGATGAAGATGCATACGGGCAGGAGCATGAGGAGGAGGACGGGGACGCAGAGGAGGAGCATGGGCGCCGCCCAGCCGCCGCCGTGTCCCAGATCGTGCAGACGCCGTACGACGGCGGGGATGGCGAGCGGCGGGATGAGTGCGTAGAGGAGGAGGTTGAGCCCGAGAAACGCCGCGATGTAGACGGTGAAGAAGACCTCTGTCGAATCACGGAAAAAGCCCACCGCAGCGGATGCGGTGAGCGGGAAGAGGAGATAGCAGAGCGCGAGCATGGCAAAGAAGACGCCGCCGCTGATGACGCCGAGCGTCAGAGCGAAGTCGCGCCGCGTGAGCCTGCCCGTGCGAGAAAAGAGTGCGTGATTCATACGCAGTCCTCAGCTGCGCGATACGCCGCTGTCATGCGATGTATCACTGCCTGTCTGTGCAGTATCTATTCCTGTGCTGTTCGTCGTATGGGCGACAGGCGCCGTGAATACGGGGATCTCATCCCCCGTGCCGAGCGGATCCGGGCCGTAGGCGTTCGGTCCCTCTGTGCCCTTCTTGAAGATGAGGTAGAGCGCGAAGAAGAAGCTGACGACGGGGACAAAGCTCAGCAGGATGAAGAATGCCGAGAGGTCGAGGTCGTGCAGACGGCGGATCGCGAGGAGGTAGCCCGAGATGATGAAGGGCAGGTAGAGGATATAGGTCGCACTGAATGCGCCCATCGTGGGGATGCCATTCCCGACCTGTGCCGCCGCCGTGGTAAAGGCGATCACCATCAGCAGGATGTAGACCGCCGTCAGGATGAGACCGAGGGCGAGGCAGCGCAGGATGTAGGGCTTGCGGTTGAGACGCCCCTCCCACGAGAAGAACATTTCCCGAATGTTGTCGATTTGGAACATGATGATTCTCCTTTTCGTTGATGAGGGAATCACTGTCTAAGGAAGCACTGATAAATTCGGTACAACCATCTTGACGCATCTTTTTTGCCCGCACTTCGGCGGAAAATCCTCCACAGAGCACCACTCTGCGTCCGGTTTTCCACCTCGTTCGGACGAAAAAATCTACGCCAATCTGGCAGACCTCATTTTATCAGTGATTCCCTAATGGAAAACGATTCCCAAGTATATGGAAATTGTAGCATAGTTGCCTGTGATTCACAAGAAAAATATATGACCTAGTATTAAAAGAGAAAGAGAGAGAAAAAAAGGAGGGGAAGGGGGACCGCGCAAGCGGTGGAAGGGGCACAAAGAAGGGGCTGTTGCACGAAGTTTGCAGCTTCGTGCAACAGCCCCCTTGTCGGCAGCATTTGACTTGGCGGCGAACGCATACCCCTAAGCCGCATCGATCTCGCTCTCGTCGGAGACGGCGTTGCGCCCCTTTTCCTTGGAGCGGTAGAGGGCGCGGTCGGCGCGCGCGATGAGCCCGGGGAGGGAGTCGCATCCCCCGTGCCATGTGGAGATGCCAAAGCTGAGCGTGACGCCGCCCATGCGCTCCTCAAGGATGGCGCGCAGTCTCTCGCAGAACGCGGTCATCGCCTCGAGGTCGTAGTGCAGGCCGAGGAGGATGAACTCGTCGCCGCCGTAGCGGATGAAGATGTGGCGGCGGTCGATCTCATCGTGGATGATGGCGGCGATGTCTCTGAGCACCTGATCGCCTGCGAGGTGCCCGTGCGTGTCGTTGACCTGTTTGAAATGGTCAATGTCAAAGAGGGCAAGGGAGAACCTAAACCCGCGCTCGTGCGCGAGGGTAGAGAATTGCGCAAAGCCCACGTCAAGCTGATGGCGGTTGTAGCAGCCCGTAAGGAAGTCGCGCTTGGCGGCGTCTTGCGAGGCGGCGAGCTCCTGTGAGAGGCGCTCGTTCTGGCGCTCGAGTGTCGCCTCCTCCATCATCTGGATGCGGATGAGGTGGAGGATGAGCGGAACCATGGCGTAGACAGAGAACACGGCCATGGAGAGAATCCCCGTGAAGAGATGGTGCTCCCAGTGCAGTACGTCAAAGATGGAGAGCGCGACGAAGGCGATCAGCCCAAAGGCGGCGTAGCGGCACGCGGGGTGGTATGCCCAGTGGGAGCGGACGAGTGCATGGATGAGGATGAGGTCTGACGAAAAGATCAGGACATTGTAGAACGGAAGCATGCTGCTGTATGCGTTTCGTCCGATGAGTTCGGCGAGGGTGGCCGCTGCGAAGATGCCGACGAAGATGTGCAGGATGTTCTTTACGCGCGCGTGGTACTGCGGAGCGACGATCTCGCGCACGACGAGTGCCCAGCAGACCGGCAGCGCATAGATCATCGCGAGATGGAGCTCCCACCAGAGTGCGGGCATCCCGAAGAGACGCGGGAAGAGAGAGGTGTTGCCCGTCGTCCACAGGGCGAATGCAGCGAGGAAGGCGATGAGGTAGATGAGTGCGCGGCGATGGATGTCCTGCAGGGCGCGCCACGAGAGGTTGAGGCTAAGGAACGCGATCATCGCGAGGGCGATGGAGAGCGCCGAGATGTAGATCGCGTCGGCAAAGGAGATGTTCTTCATGAACTGCGGTGTCGTGTCGATCTCAAAGTCGTCGATGCTCCCACGCCGCTCCATATCCGTCGTGTGCAGGAGGATCGTGAGCCGCCGTCCTGCCGCATTGTTGTCGAGTGGTACATAGTGGATCGTGCGGCCGCGCGTCTCCGTGCGCCCCGACCAGTCACCGTAGCGGTAGAGGAGGTCGTCGTCGAGGTAGACAGCGATATCCTGATTCGTCGTGGTAAAGAGCAGGTTGCAGTTCATGAATCGCGAGGAATACGGGATCTCCCACGAAAGATAGACCGCCGATGCATCCGTTGGCAGCGGCGGCGGGACGGGGTAGTCATAGGACTGCCAGTCGAGCGCGTCAGCGCGAAAGTCGCGGAGCACCGGAGAGGTCGTGTCCGCGAGGGCGTACGTGGGAGAGAGCTGACGGTCGGGGTGCGCTGCGAGGAGACGCCATGAAAATATGCAAATGGCGGCGAGCGCTACCGTGCAGAGGAGAGCAGCGGCATTGTCCTGCAGGAATGTGCGGAGTTTCATCATGGGGAGCACCTTCCTTCTGGGGGAGAGAAGGACTTTCGTAGGAATTTGTGTGGATTTTCTAACATTATAGCATATTTAGGTGCGATAAAACAATAGAAAAGACGATTCCCGCAGCATCAGTGATCTAAGTATACAGTGGAAGGGATACAAAAAAGGCGCTGCGCGAAGTTTTGCGCTTCGCACAGCAGTCCTCTGATGCGCTGGTATCATCGGCGTTCGCCGCGTTCGGACAAATCTGCGTCAATCCGGCAGACCTTATTTTATCAGCGCTGCCTTTATATTACTCGTCAGCGATGGTGCTCCGTATTCGCGTTCGCACAGATATCGGAGCACGCTGCCTCGCTCTCGGTGGAGACGCTGTTGCGTCCCTTTTCCTTGGAGCAGTAGAGCGCACGGTCGGCACGCTCCATGAGGCTGTGCATCGAGTCATCTGCACCGTGCCATGTGGAGACGCCGAAGCTCATCGTGATGCCGTCCATGGTCTCTGCGATGGCACAGCGCAGGGATTCGCAGAACTCTGCCATCTGTGTGAGGTCGTGATGGAGGGCGAGGAGGATGAACTCGTCGCCGCCGTAGCGGATGAAAATGTGGCGGCGGTCGATCTTCTCCTGTACGATCTCGGCGACGCCGCGCAGCGCATGGTCGCCGCCGAGGTGGCCGCGCGTGTCGTTGACCTCCTTGAAGTGGTCGATGTCGAAGATGGCGTAGGAGAAGGAGAAGCCCCTCTCGTGTGCGAGTGAGGCGAACTGCTCATAACTTGGCTCGAGTTGGAAGCGGTTGTAGCAGCCCGTGAGAAAGTCGTGCTTTGCCTCGTCCTGTGTCTCCTGCAGCTCCTGCACGAGGGCGTTGTTTTCTCGGACGAGCTCCGCTTCCTGCATCATCTGCTCGCGGATGAGGTAGAAGACGAATGGGATGATGGCATAGATCGAGAAAACGGTTGCTGAGAGTGTCGAGGTGAAGAGATGATACTCGAAATGGAGGGCATCGATCGCGACAAAGATCATCAGCGAGACCGCTGCGATCACTCCGTAGCGGCAGGCGGGATGCTTTGCCCATGAGGTGCCCAGGAGAACGAAGATGGGGTAGAGGAAGGTGACGGCGAGGATGGGGTAGAAGGCAAAGAGCATATTCATATAGCCGTTCAGCCCGAGTGCCTCCGCCGCCGTTGCGACGGCGAAGAGTGCGCCGTAGAGACCAAAGATGCCGGTCAGAGAATGCTTGTAGTTCGGCGGACTGATGTGTTTGATGATCTTGACGAAAAGCATCGGCATGAGGTAGAGCATGATGAAGTGGAGCTCCGCCCAGACCTGCGTCGTGCCGAAGAGTCGGGGGAAGAGTGAGGAGGTGCCCGTCGCCCAAAAGATGATGCTCAGGAGGAAGGCAATGAGGTAAAGCTGCAGATGCCGTCGTCGGATATAACCGCGCCAGATGATATCCATGACGAGGAAGGCGATGAGTGCAGCGGCGATGGCAAGGCTCGCCGTGTAGATGGCATCGCTGATGCTGATTTTCTGGAAGAGGGTCAGCTCGCTGCCAATGAAGAAATAGTCTACGCTGCCAAGCCACCGGGCATAGTCCGTATGCAGGAGGAAAGTGATGCGTTTCCCCGCGAGGGACTGCTTCGCGTCGATGAAGTGCAGGGTGCGCCCATAGGGGTTGTGGAAACCGTCCCATTGACCGGTGGTGTAGATCAGACGGTCATCGAGGTAGACGCAGAGGTTCTGATTCGTCGTCGCCGCGAGGATGTGATCAATGGAGAGAGGTATATCCTGCGGGATCTCCCACGAGAGATAGACCGCCTTCACATCGTCGGCAAGGGGTGGCACGGGAGACGTATAGGACTGCCAGTCATGCTCCGCCGCGTGGAAACCAAGGATGTCGTTATGTGTGAGATCCTTGCCGACGAGGGCGTACGAGCGAGCCAGATCAGTATACGGCATGGTATTGAGCAGCTGCCAGGCAAAGGCCATGGACCCGATGATTGCGGCGAACGCAGCCAGTCCAATGGCATTCTTCAGCGCGTGCTGTACGGCTTCCTTCATAGGGGTTCATTTCTCCTGCGTTGTTCTCCAATAAGGGATAAATGAAATAAATATCAATATACCACTGCATTATATCATAAAATACGGGTGCGTGTGGGAAAAAATGAGAAAAGAGCAGGTCGTACGTTTACCAAGAGAAAAGAGACTGCGATATGAAGGGGTCCACCTCGTACGACAGTCTCTTGTGCCTTTCCCTCACGTGGGCGGCTGACATGGATGTGTTCTATGCGTGAAAGCCGGAGAGGTTGAGCGCGTCGAATCCCGCGAGGAGCTCCCTGACCTCGTGCTCGATCCTGTCCGCGCCGCCCGCTGCGTCCGCCTCGATGTTGAGCGGCATGTTCGGATCGTGCAGCGACATGCGCAGCAGCGCCCAGCCGCTCGGGAAGATGAGGCGCACGCCCTCATAGGAGGGAGCGGCGATCCTGAGCCCCTTGTCTTTGGCGCGCTGCTCGAATGCGGCGAGGACGTCCTTTCCGTATGCCTTGACGTCGCCCATGCCCGTGATCTTGATGCGGATCTCGCGTGCCTCGGCGGGATGGCGCAGATCCTTGATGAGGTCGCTGAGGGTTTTGCCCTCGGCGTGTGCCTTTGCCGCTGCGATGAGAAGCTTTACCGCGAGGTAGGCACCGTCGTCGAGGTAGTAGTTCTCGCTGAGCGCGCCATGCCCTGAGGTCTCGATGGCGAGCGGGGAGATTTCGCCTGCCTCGTTGCGGCGGATGCACTCGTTGATGACGTTCTTGTAGCCGCGCATGTAGCGCAGGTGCTTCAGATGGAGGTGATCCTCGAGGAAGTCGTGCAGCCCGTCGGAGGTGACGGAGTCGGTGATGATGGTGGAGCCGGGGTAGTCGGGCGCGAGGATGGCGGCCATCATGGCAATGAGGGCGTTGCGGCTCACGTCCGTGCCGTCGGCGAGGACGGCGCTCATGCGGTCTACGTCGGTGTCGAAGATGAGTCCAAGGTCGGCATGGTTCTTCACCACGGCGTCCTTGATGGCGCACATAGCGTCAGCATTCTCGGGGTTCGGAATGTGGTTCGGGAAGTGCCCGTCCGGGTCGAGAAACTGGCTGCCCGTCGTGTCCGCGCCGAGCGGGGTGAGAATGCGTCCCGCGAAGAAGCCGCCCGCGCCGTTGCCCGCATCGACGACGATGTGCATCCCCTCGAGCGGACGTTCTGCGCCGCCGAACGCGTCGCGGATTTTCTTCGTGAGGTGTTCGCTGTAGCGCCCGATGAGGTCGAACTTCAGGACGTGCTCGAGGGTACCGTGCGCCTCGGGTGCCTCGGCGGCATAGGTGAGGATCTTCTCTATGTCCGCCTTGTCTGCGCCGCCCGCGGCGGTGAAGAATTTCAGTCCGTTGCGGTTGTATGGGAGGTGGCTCGCGGTAATCATGATCGAGCCGTCCGCCGCCGTGTCCTCGAAGATGGTCGCCATGAACATGGCGGGGGTGGAGGCGAGGACGCAGTCGATGCCGTGCGCGCCCGTGTAGGTGAGTCCCGTGAGGACGCTGTCCTTGATGGCGAGCGCGGAGATGCGCGAGTCGTGACCGACGGCGATCTGCAGCTCTGCGGGGCTCTTGCCCGTCTTTTCGCTGAGGAAACGGACGAAGCCGGCAGCGATGCGGTTTGCTGCCTCGGGGGTGAGGGTGACAGGTTCATCGGGCACGCCGGGGACGGCGACGCCGCGGATGTCGCTGCCGTTCGCGAGTTTTTTGAAGTCGTCCTGGGTCAGGGGCATGGGGATTCCTCCTTTGTGTATGATTGTGTGTTTGCGGTGATGTGTTTATGTGTGTATGCGTTATGCGTGTAATGGTTTAAATGCAGGATTCTTGTATGCCGCCTCCCAAACACCTCGCTTGCAAGCGTTCGTGTGCTTGTACGCTTAAGGAATCGCTGATAAAACAGTCTCTCAGATTGGCGTAGATTTTTTGTCCGAACAAGGTGGAAAACCGGACGCATAGCAAAGGCTATGTGGGGGATTTTCCGCCGAAGTGCGGGCGAAAAAGATGCGTCAAGATGGTAGTGCTGAATTTATCAGTGCTTCCTTAAATACCGACGAATTCCGAAACGCGCTGCGCTTGAACGACGAAATTCGTCGGGGCGTACCGCACACTTTCCACGCTTGCGCCGCTAAGGTTTGGTTCGGCGGCGCATATCATCCTATGGCGGAGGATACAGGTCATCCGAAACGCGCTGCGCTTGAACGACGAAATTCGCAGGGGGCAGAACGTGCGCTTATCTTCACTTGTTCCACTAAGGTTTGCTTTGGGGATACTACTACGCCACGAGTGCCCCGAGCCTTCCCCGCCGGTGCGGGGGAGGTGCTGCGACAGCGGCGGTGGGGGCGCCATGAGCGGCTACACCTTTTTATCCATAGACATCAGCCTGCACCGCGAGCGACACATCCTCACTCCGCGCCAAAGAATTCCTCCTCGACGGCGATGCAGAGGGTGTGGTAGATGGGGAGGTGGTACTCTTGGATCTTGTGCGTTTCCTCCTCGGGGGCTTTGATGACGATGTCGGCGAAGCCCGACGCGCATTTGCCGCCCGATGCGCCCGTGAGGGCGATGGAGGTCATGCCGAGTGCCTTTGCCATGCGGAAGGCGTAGAGGACGTTCTTCGAGTTGCCCGAGGTGGTGATGCCGAGGAGGACGTCGCCCGCGCGCCCGAGTCCGAGTACCTGCTGGGCAAAGGTGAGATCGGGTGCCTGATCGTTCGCGAACGCTGTGCTGATCGCGAGCTGGGACGGGAGGGAGATGGCGGGGAGTGCACCCTGCAGGTGCCGCATGAAATAGTCGACGGTCAAGGGGTCAGCGGCGTCGCACGCTTCGTGGAGTTTTGCGAGGATGTCCTCGTCGAGGTGACGCGGCAGGAGAAAGCCCTTCATCAGCTCACCGACGATGTGCTCGGCATCTGCCGCAGAGCCGCCGTTGCCGCAGACAATGAGCTTGCCGCCTGCGTGGTAGGATGTGCAGAGTGCCTTGATGGCGGCGCGGATGTCTGTACCGCAGGCCTCGAGTGCGGGATAGCGTGCGATGAGCGTGTCAACGGCGGCAAGGGTAGATGATTTCATAGTTGTTGCTCCTTTGTGATTTCGTTACGGTTGATGCAGGGCTCACGCGAACAGTTAGGGAAGCACTGATAAATTCGGCACAACCAGCTTAACGCATCTTTTTTGCCCGCACTTCGGCGGAAAATCCTCCACAGAGCACCACTCTGCGTCCGGTTTTCCACCTCGTTCGGACGAAAAAATCTACGCCAATCTGGCAGACCTCATTTTATCAGTGATTCCCTAGCTGCGCGCGAGGGGTGAAGAAATGTACCGTGTACATTGTATTCGCAGGGCAGATAAAGAAAACGCTGCTTCCTTTATGCTCCGTTCCCTTCTATTATGGACGAAAATGCTGCCTTTTTCAAGGGAAAGGGGAGGGAAATGCGGCAGGTTGTCCGATGCGGGAGGCTTTGTCGTCGTGCTGGGGCGTTCAGCGTATAAAAATCGCTGTGAGGAAGGAATGACGCGGGGTTAGAGGGATTTTCCCATACGCATTCCTGCCTTTTGAGGTGTAAAATACTCCATTTTGAAGTTATTGATCTTAATTTATAGTTATTTATCGATATTTTATGGAATTTATCTATATTGTTTTACTGATTTGCTTTTGTGTTTTTACAGGGTGGGAAATCTCTCTGATGGGATTCTTCAGTAAGTGTATGGGCATAAGAAAAGGGACACTGTACGAAGCCGGAGCTTCGTGCAGTGTCCCACGTTTCTCTGTGTATCTCAGCGGCTGCGATAGCGGTCGGCGATGGCACGCGGGCTGTCGCCGGCATCGAGTGCCGAGGTCGGCGGCGTGACGTCCATCGGCGCGGCGTTTTGCGGTGCGCTGCCCTGCGGACGGATGTCCGTGATGGGCGGCTGCGGTGCGGCCGCGCGCGGCTGCTCTGCACGCTGGTAGACGTTCTCCTCCTCCTTGCGGGAGCGGAAGCGGTTCCAGAGCCAGCGCAGCACCATGAAGGCGACGACGGCGATGGCGACGTTCACAAGGACGCCGAGGATGTCGGCGAGGAGGCCGCTGCCCATGCCGCCGAGGAGGCTCGCGAGGAGCCCGCCGAGCATCATGCCGCCCGCGAGGAGGCCGATGTTGCGCAGGGTATTCCCCCAGCCTGTGCTGCTCTTAGCGGGGGTCGCGGCGTTTGCTGCATTCGCCTTGCTGTTTGCCGTGGGGGCATTCTTTTCCAGCTGGTTCGCGTTCTTCGAGGGGGCGTAGCTGTTGCCGTTCCCCGAGACGGATTTGCCGCTGCTGCTCTGTCCCTCGGATGCCTTCGGTGCGGCCTTGGGCGTCGCCTTCGGTGAGATGCGCGCGCCGCCCTTGGCGGCCTCTGCCTGTGCACCGAGCGTACTCTGCACGGCGTTCGGGACGATGATGGGTGCGGTAAAGGCCAGCGAGCCGACCATTGCCGCAGCGATGAGTTTCTTTAGTTTCATTCCATATTCTCCTTCATATATCATTCGATACGGGGATAGCCCCGGTATTCGTAACCGGATTGAAGAACGCAGATTTATACCTTGACGACCGCTTGCGTAACGAGGTGTTCTGCGAGGAGCACACGAAGATGCCTTACTCCTGATAGGACTTGATGTCCTCGGGGAAGGCGTAGATCTCGCCGACGGTGTCGAGCTCGCCTGAGAGGTAGCGGTCGATGTCGTCCACGTCGATGTAGAGCTTGCAGTCGATGTCGAGGTAGCCCTGCTCGCGCCCGTCGGAGAGGTCGCGGATCGCCATGAGCTTTTCGCGGAGCTTCAGGAGGTCGCTGCGCGTCGCGTGTACGTCGAGACGCAGCTGGGGGACGCCGTATTCTTTGAGGACTTCGTCCATGGTCATACGCTGTGACATAGTATTTTCCTTTCTCTGCTTTGACTATTTGCCTTTTATCCTATCCGATGATGCTGAATTTTGGCTGAATGCTGCATCTGCACCGCTTTCCCTCTGTTTGCGCAGGGCATGGAGGGCAGTTTCGAGGGCGCGTTTTTCGCAGCGGCAGGTTTCGTAGTCGAGGTCACCCGATGCGCGGAGCATCCGTGCGTCGAGGGTGCGGATGTCCGCCTCGATGCGCCGTATGGCGTCCGATGGGTCCTGTACCATGCACATCCCTCCTTTGATAAGTATTCTAACAGTTTTGGCAGAAACTGTCTACATTCCTATTATCGTTATGATATAATATGACTGTTAAGGAAGCACTGATAAATTCGGTACAACCATCTTGACGCATCTTTTTTGCCCGCACTTCGGCGGAAAATCCTCCACAGAGCACCACTCTGCGTCCGGTTTTCCACCTCGTTCGGACGAAAAAATCTACGCCAATCTGGCAGACCTCATTTTATCAGTGTTTCCTTATGAATGTTGCCCAGAATTGTGGATTCCCTTAAGGAGTTCCTTATGAAGAAGGACTTTTATGAAAATGTACGCGAGCATGCTCTCGCCCATGCGCATACGCAGGATACGTGGCGGACGCGGTTCATTCTCGCGCGCACGGCGGTGTTTCCGCTGATGCTTGTCGCCCTCGTTCACGGCTATGACCGCGGCTCGGTGGAGGAGCTGATGCTCGGCGGGTTTTTCCTGCTGCTCTTTGCGGTGCTCGTGCTGCGGCATCGGCGGCTTGAGCGGCGCCGCATCTTTACGCAGGCGTATCTCGGCGTGGTGGGGGAGTATCTCGCGCGCTTTGATGGGAGCTGGAAGAAGTCGCCCGTGGACGGCGCTGCCTATCTGCGCGAGAAATGTCCGCCCGATCGGGATCTGCACATTTTCGGCGCGGCGTCGCTCTATCAGTATCTCTGCGCAGCGCATACGCGCATGGGGCGTGACCGTCTCGCCGCTGCGCTCTCGGCGACGCCGCAGGATCTCACGCGGACGCGGCGGCGGCAGGCGGCGGTGACGGAGCTGCTCGCCCATCCGCTCCTCGCTCTGGAGCTGGAGGCGCGCGGTGCACTCCTGCCCGATGCGCATGATACGCGTGTGCTTGCCAAGGAGCTCGCGCAGCCGCTCAAGGGGTCGCTGAAGCTCATTTCCTGCATCGGCATCGTTCTTGCCAATGCCTGCGTCTGGTCGCTGTTTTGGGCGATTTTCTTTGGCGGCAGCTGGGCGATTCCGATTGCGCTCTTTACGTTCAATCTCACGATGGCGATGGCGTTTTTCTCGCGGACGCAGCGCGAGCTCGCACCGCTCGGCCACATGGCGAGTGCGCTGCGGCTCTATGGGCGGATCTTTCGTGCGCTCGAGCGCGCCCCGCTGCGCAGTGCTGCGTTCCACGCGATTCTGTCGCCGCTCTTTGCGCCCGTGCGCGCGACCATCGGGCTGAGCCGCCTGACGATTCTCGCCGACTGCGCGGCGATGCGGCGCAATTTCTTTTTCTTTATTCTGGCAAATGGGATTCTGCTCTGGGATTTTCACTGCATGGCGTATTTTTCCCACTGGCGCAAGGGCTACGGTGCGGCGGCTGCCGACTGGCTGAAGGTGTGGGCGGAGACGGAGGTGCTGCTCTCGCTCGCACGCGTCGGGCATACGCGCGAGGTGCACGCGTTTCCGCGCTTTGCGGAGGAGGGCGCGCCGCAGCTCATGGCGGAGGACGCGACGCTGCTGCTCCTGACGGAGGAGACGGCGACGCCGAACGACGCGCAGCTCACGGCGGGGACGCTCGTCATCACGGGGTCGAATATGTCCGGCAAGACGACCTATATGCGCTGCCTCGGCGCGAATGCTGTCCTCGCGTATGCGGGTGCGCCGGTATGTGCGCGCTCCTTTACGCTCACGCCGATGGCGGTCTATACGTCGATTCAGATCAGCGACGATCTCGCGGGCGGGATTTCGACGTTCTATGCGGAGCTGCTGCGCATCAAGAAGATGATGGTCTACAGCAAGCGCGGCAAGCCGATGCTGATCTTGATTGATGAGATTTTCCGCGGGACGAACTCTGCCGACCGCATTGTCGGTGCGCGCGAGGCGATCCGTCGCCTGACGCTGCCGCACGCGATTACGGTGGTGACGACGCACGACTTTGAGCTCTGCGATCTCGGGCGCGAGGGCATCCCCGTGACGAATGCGCATTTTGAGGAGCACTACGAGGGGGATAAGATCCTCTTTGACTTCAAAATGCGCGCGGGGCGCTGCCACACGACGAACGCGCAGTATCTCCTGCGCATGGCGGGCATTATGGGGGAGTGAGGCGAAGATTTCCCTTGGCTTTGCGGACACGGTGACAGCGCGGCGGAAATCTGTTATAATGGGGAATACTTTCCTGCGATAAGAGAATAAAGGAATCGCTGATAAAACAGCCCTCGGATTGGCGCTGCATTTATCCGTGCTTCCTGAATGGCAGTGCGGGGGATCCCTCCGCTGAAAGGATACAGAATGAACGAGCATGCTGCACGCCCCACTGCCACGGCAGGGGTCATGACTGCCGCCGCCGTGGTCTATGCGCTCGCGGCGATCTATCTGCCCATGTTGACCATGATGATGGGAATGCTCTGGCCCGTGTTTATCGCGCTCGTGACGGTGCGCGCGGGGGGGCGGTTCGGCGCGCTCGCGGCCGTGGCGGCACTCCTCCTCACGATGCTCTTTGCCACCCCCGTGGCGGGGGCGACGTTTGTCCTCTCCTTTGCGCCGACGGGGCTTGCCCTCGGGCTGCTCCTGCGCCGTCAGGGCGGCACCCTGCGTGCACTCGTGGGCGGCACGCTCGCCTCGCTCCTCGGAAAGGCGGCGGCAGGCCTGCTCATCCTCCTGCTCTTCGGCATCAATCCGTTTGCGATGGATCCTGCCGTCATGCAGCAGGCGATGGATGAGACGCTCGGGATCTACCGCTCGCTCGGCATGACCGAGGTACAGATCGAGGAGACGCGCGCGGCGGCGAGCGAGGTGCTGGAGCTCTTTCTCCTGATGCTGCCTGCGCTCTTCGTGGGCAGTGCGCTGATCGAGGTGGGCGTCTGCTATTCTGTCATGCGCAAGGTGCTGCGCCGCATGGGTGTCGCCGTCACGGCGCTTCCGCCGTTTGCCGCGTGGCATCTGCCCGTCGTTTTCCCCTATCTCTTTGCCTTCTCTCTGATCGGTATCTACTGGGGCTCGACGCGCGAGAACGTGCTGCTCTATCAGGTGGCGCTCAACGGCTATGTGATTGCGTTTCTCGCAGGGCTCGTGCAGGGCCTTGCACTCCTGCATTTCTTGCTCCTGCGCTTCCGCGTCTCGCCCTTTGTGCGCGCTCTCATCTACGTGTTCATTCTCGTCAACGGCGTGATGACACAGATCATCTCGTGGACGGGGCTTTTCGATATGGTCTACGACTATCGCCGACGCATTTGTGAACGGCAATAATGCTAATGGCTTATATATACTGTATATGCGATGAAAATACATATTCGATATAGATAAAATAACGTAAAGAAGGTGATACTATGCCGCGGAACTTATCCGCGTGGGTCGATCTGACGATCCATCTGATCGTCATGCTTGCGCTTGCGCTCGTGACGTTCTGCTACAGCACGTTTGTCGGTGCGGCGGCCCTCCTCCTATGGGCGGTGCTGGCTGCGTTTGCGTGGGAACGGTGTCGTGACAGGGAGCGGCGATTTGAACGCTACTGTATGGGCATCATCCGTAATGTGAACGACGTTATGAACTACGCCGTGGATCGTCTCCCGCAGGCGATCCTCCTCGTCAATCAGGAGGGGCATCTGGAGTGGTGCAATCACCAGCTCGGCGATGCGCTTGGCGAGATGCCCGAGCCCGGTACGGCGGTCGCGGATTTCTGGCCGCATTTTAACCTTGAGTCCATCTGGGGGACGGAGGGAGAGCACCGCTTCTCCCACGCGGGACACTCCTATCGCGTCTATCACCGCATGGTCGCGGAATCGTACCATAGTGAGCCGCTGATTGCGCTCTACGTCGAGGACGAGACGGAGTATGCGGCGCTCGAGAAGCGCTACTACGGGAGCCGTACCGCCCTCCTCTACATCCAGATCGACAACTATGATGAGATCATGCAGGGACAGAGCGAGACGGAAAAGTCCATGCTCCTCCTCGCCGTCCGCGAAAAGATCGATGGCTGGGTCGGCGGGCTCGGTGGCTTCCTGCGCAGCATCTCCGACGGTGAGTACGTGGCGCTGCTGGACCGCAGGTCACTCGACCACGCCATCGCGGAGAAGTTCGACATCCTCGATCAGGTACGCAAGATCATCAACACGAAGGGCATGCCTGTGACGCTCTCCATCGGCCTTTCCCTCGCCGCCGAGCAGACCCTGCGCGAGCTCGGTGAGGAAGCGGAGGCAAAGCTCGACCTTGCCCTCGGGCGTGGCGGCGATCAGGTGGCGCTCGACATCAGCGGCAAGACGCAGTTCTTCGGCGGCAAGGCAAAGGCAGTCGAGAAGCACACGCGCGTCAAGGCACGCGTCGTGGCGCACGCACTGCGCGATATTATGGAGAACTCGGACGAGGTGTACGTCATGGGACACCACAACGAGGACTACGATGCGTTCGGTGCGGCGATGGGCGTCGCGTGCATGGCACGCTCTCTCGGGAAGAAGGTACACATCGTCCTCAGCGAGATGAATGAGGGCATTGACCGCATCGTGGATCTCGTGCGCAAGGATGAGGCCTACGAGGGACTCTTCCTCCGTCCCGGCGATATCACGGAGACGCCGTCACTGTCCTCCCTGCTCGTCGTGGTGGACGCGCATATCCCGCACATCCTCGCCGACCCTGCCCTGCTCGAACGCATTCCGAAGGTCGTCGTCATCGACCATCACCGCCGCAGCGAGCATTTCGTCAAGAACCCGCTGCTCGTCTACATCGAGACGGCGTCCAGCTCGGCGAGCGAGCTCGTGACGGAGCTGCTCATGTACTTCGGCGACAACGTCCGCCCGACGCGCCTCGATGCAACGGCGCTCTACTCGGGTGTCGTGGTGGATACGAAGAATTTCAACGTCGGTGCGGGCGTGCGCACCTTTGATGCGGCGGCATACCTGCGCCGCGCCGGCGCGGATCCCGTACTCGTCCGCACGCTCTTCCAGAGCGACTACGAGACGACGGTATCGCTCGCACGGGCGAAGGCAAACGCCGTCTACTACCCGGGCGGGCTGATCGTGGGGAGCCTCCCCGATCTCCTGCCAAACGGGCAGATCATCGCCGCACAGGCGGCGGACGGCATGCTCCGCGTCGATGGCGTGCGCATGAGCATCTATGTGTTTCCGCTCGCGAGCGACGTGGTGGGCATCAGTGCACGCTCGTCGGGAGAGATGAATGTGCAGGTCATCATGGAGGCGTTCGGCGGCGGCGGACACGCCAATGTCGCAGGCGCACAGGTCAAGGGCGTCCCGCTGGATGAGGTGCGCGCACAGGTGGTAGAAAAAGCAAAGGCATATATAGAGGAGAGTGACCAACGTGAAAGTCATACTGCAGGCTGATGTAAAGAATATCGGAAAAAAGGGCGAGATCGTGGAGGTGGCGGACGGCTACGGCCGTAATTTCCTCCTGCCGAGGAAGCTCGCGCTGCCCGCAAACACGTCGAACGTGAACGTGGCAAAGGCACAGGCGGGTGCAAAGGCACGCAAGAACGCAATGGAGGTCGATGAGGCAAAGCTCATGGCCGCACAGCTCGAAAAGGTTACGGTGGAGATCCCCGTACGCATCGGCGAGAACGGACGGCTCTTTGGTGCGGTGACGGGCAAGGATGTCGCGGAGGCGCTGAAGAAGCAGAACATCGACGTGGATCGCCGCAAGATCTCGATCAATGGAGAGGTGACGGGCGAGGGCATCTATGAGGCCGTCGTCAAGGTGCATCCGAACATTGCCACCACGATCAAAATTCACGTGCGCAAAGAGTAATCGCTGCGTGCTCTGCGCAAACACCTCGCTTTGCAAATGATCGTGTGCTCGTTCGCCTAAATACCGACACACTTCTGAAACGCGCTTCGCTTGAACGGCAGAAGTGTGTCGGGGGCGAGTCGCACGCTTTACTCACTTGCTCCGCTAAGGTTTGCTTAGATGCACGCAAGCCTCCTATGGTGTAGATTTGCATGATTTTAGCTATGCTCGAATCCTTTTCTACAGGATGGGCAGCGATGGATAGCGCAGATGTCCGGCTTGCCGCCCACAAAGCCTCCCCTGCCGCGGCGGGGGAGGTGCCGCGCAGCGGCGGAGGGGGCGCCTTGGACGGCACATGAATTTTTCTCATATTGATATCCTGATCATAATGTAATACAGCGGGCTGATGAGCATGTCTCATCAGCCCTTCTCAAAAGGAGGACTATGTCTTTTTTTAAGGATTTATTCGGCGGCAAGGACGCGGGGAAGGAGCATCCGAAGCTCTCACGGGACGCGCAGATCGACGAGGAGATCGCGACGATCTTTCGCATGCTCGCCGATACGATGGGAACGGAGCGCCTAGTCATCCAAGCGGGCAAGATGAATGCAATGGCACTCATGCGCTCGGAGGATCGCCGTGAGCGCGTCCTCGCACTCATGCGCATCCTTGAGGAGGATCCGCTGCTCTCTCCCCCGCCCGCGGAGGCAGAGCTGCCCGAGATCCTCTCGCGCATGACGGAGCAGGTCGCGGGCATCCTCGCACGGCGCGATCTGGAGGATCGCATCGAGCGCAAGGTGAATGAAAAGCTCGAAAAGGATCACGAGGAGTATGTGGACGACATCCGCCGTCAGGTAATCTCGGAGGAGAGCCCCGGCGCAGAGTCTCCGCATGACAAGAAAAAGCGTGAGGCGCTTGAGGCGCTGGAAAAGGTGCATCTCACACAGTCGGTGATGGAGCTCCTGCGCCCAAAGACGTTCGATGAGATCGTCGGGCAGGAGCGTGCCGTGCGCTCCCTTATGGCAAAGCTCTCCTCACCCTACCCCCAGCATCTCCTGCTCTACGGACCGCCCGGCGTCGGCAAGACGACAGCGGCACGCCTTGTTCTCGAGGCGGCGAAGAAACGTGCGGTATCGCCTTTTGCAGAGACTGCGCCCTTTGTTGAGACAGACGGCACAACGCTGCGTTGGGACCCGCGCGACATGACGAATCCTCTGCTCGGCTCGGTGCATGACCCCATCTACCAGGGCGCGCAGAAGAACCTTGCCGACAGTGGCGTTCCCGAGCCAAAACCAGGGCTGGTGACCGATGCACACGGTGGTATCCTCTTTATCGACGAGATCGGTGAGATGGATGAGATGCTTCAGAACAAGCTGCTCAAGGTACTCGAGGACAAACGCGCCTACTTTGAATCGGCGTACTACGACCCCGATGACAAGCGTGTCCCTCCGTACATCCGCAAACTTTTTGAGGAGGGCGCGCCGGCAGACTTCGTACTTATTGGGGCGACGACACGCAAGCCGAATCACATCAACCCTGCCTTGCGCTCGCGCTGCGCGGAGATCTACTTTGAGCCGCTGACACCGGCGCATATCCGCACGATTGTGGAAAATGCGGCACAGCGCCTCCATGTCGCGCTTGCCCCTGGCACAGCAGAGCTCATCAGCACATACACGATTGAGGGGCGCAAGGCGATTAACATCCTCGCCGATGCCTATAGCCTCGCACTGAACCGCATGGATGATGCAGAGGTGGAGCGCATTGTTTCACGTGAAACAATCGAGCCAATATCCTCTGTGGAACAACATGAGACGCAAGAAGATGCGAATGTAGATGTTTCACGTGAAACATTCATCGCGGAAGAAAAAGAACTCCTCAGCATGGAGCCTTCCTCCACACAAGTCGATGGGAAGAAAGTGGAAAATGTTTCACGTGAAACAGAGCCTCCGTGTATCCCTGTGACAAAGGAGGATATCTACGAGGTCGTTCAGGTGAGCCGCCTCTATCCCTTTGGGAAAAAGAAGGCCTCGGATACACCTGCCGTGGGTAGGGTATTCGGCCTTGGCGTGGCGGGCTTCCTCGGCTCGATCATCGAGATTGAGGCCGTCGCTTTCCCTGCGGCAGAAAAGGGGAAAGGAACTGTGCGCTTCAACGAGACAGCAGGCAGCATGGCAAAGGACTCTGTGTTCAATGCGGCGTCAGTCATGCGCCGCCTGACGGGACGTGACCTACATGACTATGACCTCCACGTCAACATCATTGGCGGCGGCAACATCGACGGTCCGAGTGCGGGCACGGCCATCCTGACGGCGATTGTCAGTGCTGTGACCGGTGCGGCAGTCTGGCAGAATGTGGCAGTCACGGGGGAAATCTCTCTGCAGGGGGAGATCCGCCCGGTGGGCGGCGTCTTTGAAAAGGCATACGGCGCACGACAGGCGGGGATCTCAACTCTCATCATCCCATGGGAGAACAAGAAGGACATCCCCGAGGATCATCTGGGGCTGAAGATCTACCGCCTCAAGAGTGCTGAGGAGGCCTTTGGCGTGCTGTTCGCCGATGAGAAGTGGAAAGAGAATGCAGAGCATGACGGAGGGGCGCGTTGAATCCCTTTCTCATGTGGATGATGATACGAAAAGGAGTATGATATGCCGGAAGGACGTGTGCCGCCGCAGAGCATCGAGGCGGAACTTTCGGTGCTCGGCTCGATGATGCTGAAACCTGCGGCGGTGTCGCAGGCTGTGGAGCTGCTCCATGCAGAGGACTTCTATCGTCAGGCACATCGTGCCGTCTTTGAGGCGATGGAGCTGCTTCTGCGCAACGGTGAGCCTGTAGATATCGTGACCGTGACCGAGTCGCTGAAAAAGTCGGGACTGCTCGAACAGGTGGGAGGAATCTCGTTCCTCGCCAATCTGACGAACACCGTGCCGAGCACGGCGAACCTCGCACACTATGCAAAGATCGTCAAGGAGAAGGCTGTCCTGCGCGCACTGATTGATGCGAGCACGGAGATTGCGGGGGCAGCGTATGAGGCGAGCGAGGATATCGCCGAGCAGCTCGACGATGCAGAGCGCAAGATCCTTGCGATCGCAGGAGGACAGACGACGGGGGCGTTTATCTCTGCGAAGGAGGTCGTCTTTGACGCCGTGGATCGCGTAAGTGAACTCGCCAAGGCAAAGGGGGGTATCACGGGGCTCTCGACGGGGCTCGCAACACTCGACAGTGTGACGCGCGGTCTCCAGCCCTCAGATCTCATCATCGTTGCGGCACGCCCTGCCATGGGTAAGACGGCGTTCGTCCTGAATGTCGCCACGCACGTCGCCCTGCAGGGTGGGACCGTCGCTTTCTTCTCTCTGGAGATGCCGCGCGAGCAGCTGATGCATCGTATCTTCTGCGCTGAGGGGCAGATCGACGCGACGCGCCTTGCCCGCGGCGAGCTCGATGATGAGGAGTGGGAGCGGCTCGTCAAGGTCGCTGACCGCATCATGAAGACAAAACTCTACTTCGATGATACGAGCAGTACGACAGTGCTCGATATCCGCACGCGTGCCCGCCGCCTCAAGGCGGAACATGGACTCGATCTCATCGCCATCGACTACCTCCAGCTCATCCAGGCGCCGGGGCGCGCGGAGAACCGCACCCTCGCTGTGGCAGAGATGACGCGCTCACTGAAGGTGCTTGCCCGTGAGTTGAACGTCCCCATCATCGTTCTCTCGCAGCTCTCCCGCGCGACCGAGGGGCGTTCGGACAAACGCCCCATGCTCTCCGATCTGCGCGAGTCTGGCTCGATTGAGCAGGATGCGGACATTGTCATGTTCCTGTATCGCGAGGATTATTACAATCAGGATACAGAGAATGCAAACATCACGGAACTGAGCATTGCCAAGCACCGCAACGGAGCGACGGATACCGTGCGCATGTATTTTCAGAAGGAATACACGCGCTTCCGCGATCTCGCGCATGAGTAGATTGTTTCACGTGAAACATTTTCCTCATTCCCCTCAAAAAAAGAGGGGATTTTTTTTGCCGTTTGTGCTATGATAAAAGGGTAGAAAAAGCTAAGACCGCGCACTGAGCGTATGGAAATGATGGGCAGGGGGAGGATGCGTTGTGTTAAAGAGTATTGCAGTCATGACGAGCGGGGGAGACAGCCCCGGAATGAACGCGGCGGCGCGTGCCGTTGCGCGCACAGCCCTCTATGAAGGCGTCCGTGTGTGGGGCATCAACGATGGCTATCAGGGACTCCTCGATGAGGATATGTGGGAGCTTGAGTCCAAGGATGTGGGCGACATCATCCAGCGCGGCGGCACCTTCCTCGGGACGGCGCGCTGCAAGGAGTGGACGACGCCCGAGGGACGCCGCCGCGGACATGAGAACCTCATCGAGCGCGGCATCGAGGGGCTCTGCGTGATCGGCGGCGACGGCTCGCTGCGCGGCGCACAGCTGCTCGCCGAGGAGTTCGGCTTCCCCATCGTCGGCCTGCCGGGCACGATTGACAACGATGTCTGGGGCATGGACTATACGATCGGCTGCGACACGGCGGCGAATACGATCATCGACGCGATCAACAAGCTGCGCGACACAGCATCGGCGCATCGGCGCATCATCGTGCTCGAGGTCATGGGGCGTGGCTCCGGCTGGCTCGCTCTCGTCTCGGGCATCTCGGGCGGTGCGGAGTACATCCTCGTCCCCGAGGAGAAATTTGACCTCGCGGAGATCGTCAACGACCTCACCAACGCATACGAGCACGGCAAACGCTACATCCTCATCGTCGTCGCCGAGGGCGCGGCCAAGGGGCAGGACGTCTGCGACTACATCGCAAAGCATACGGACATCGAGACGCGCGTCTCGGTGCTCGGCCATATCCAGCGCGGCGGCTCACCGACGGTCATCGACCGCGTACGCGCCAGCCAGCTCGGCGAACAGGCGGCACTCGCACTCATCTCGGGGCTCTCGGGCATTGTGTTCGGCTACCACAAGGGCCACGTCGTCTCCGTCAACCTCTACGACGCCGTCAACAACAAGAAAGCACTCGATCCCGAGTACCTGCACCTCGCAAAGGTACTTTTCTAGAACATCCACCACAGCACCCGTAGAAAGGATGATCCCGTGGCAAAGATCATTGCGGTTGCCAGTCAAAAGGGCGGCGTCGGCAAAACGACGACGGCGGTCAATCTCGCCGCCGCCGTCGCGCGTGCGAAACGGCGTGTTCTGCTCATCGACATCGACCCGCAGGGAAATGCGACCAGTGCCTTTGGCATCGACAAGAGCACCCTCCCCGCGACGACCTATCGCGTCCTGATCGACGGAAGGCACATGCGCGAGGTCATCATCGAGTCGGACTACCTCGTCGACGTCGTTCCCGCCAATGTGGAGCTTGCGGGCGCCGAGGTGGAACTGGCATCGCTGGAACATCGTGAGACACGCCTGCGCAAGGCGATCGCCGAGGTGCTGACCGACTACGACTACATCTTTATCGACTGCCCGCCCTCCCTCGGCTTTCTGACACTGAATGCACTGACGGCGGCACACGCCGTCCTCATCCCCATCCAGTGTGAGTTCTTTGCCCTCGAGGGCGTGGCGCAGCTGATGAAAACCATCAGCCTTGTCAAGGAGCGCGCCAATCCGAAACTGCGTGTCCAGGGCGTCGTGATGACGATGTACGACTCGCGGACGCGCATCGCGGGGCAGGTCGTCGACGAGGTGCGCGGCGTCTTTGGCGACGCGCTCTATCAGACGATGATTCCACGCAATGTCCGACTCTCGGAGGCCCCCTCCTTCGGGCAGCCGATCACCTCGTACGACATCACATCGCGCGGGGCGGAGATGTATATTGCACTCGCAAGGGAGGTCATACGGCGTGAAGAAGGCTAAAACAGGCGGCCTCGGGCGTGGGCTCGGCGCACTCGGACTCGGAAAAGACGCGCTCACCCTGCCGACCGACCCGCCGCCGGAGGAAAAGACAGAAACCGCTGCAGCCCCCGCGGGCGTCCCGGCGCAGCTCTCCATTGACGTGATCCAGCCCAACCGCTTTCAGCCGCGCCGCGAGTTCGACGAGGCGGCACTCGAGGAGCTGCGCGAGTCCATTGCACAGCACGGCATCCTCCAGCCCGTCACCGTCCGCGACATCGGCGCGGGCAAGTACGAGCTCATCGCGGGCGAGCGGCGTCTGCGCGCCGCCAAGATGGCAGGGCTCACGACCGTTCCTGCATTTTTCCGCACGGCGAACGACGCGGAAATGGCAGAGATGGCACTCATCGAGAACCTCCAGCGTGAGGATCTCAACCCAATCGAGGAGGCACACGCCTATCAGCGGCTCCTCACCGAGTTCAAACTCTCACAGGAACAGCTCGCGCGCCGCGTCGCACGCAGCCGCTCGGCAATCGCGAACAGCGTCCGCCTCCTGCGCCTCGCGAAAGAGGTGCAGGCATTCATCGCGAACGGCGTTCTCACCATGGGGCAGGCACGTCCGCTCCTCGCGCTCGAGACCGCCGCGCTGCAGCGTGAGGCGGCAGAGTACATCCAGGAGCACGAGCTCTCGGCGCGCGGCGTCGAGGCGCTCGTCAAACGCCTGGCGAAGGATCCGAACGCACTGAAAAAATCAGCGCCGCCAAAGCCAGAGAAAAAGCCAGACCTCTTCGTCCGTGAGGCAGAGGAGCGCCTGACGCGCAGCCTCGGCACGAAGGTACGCATCCAGACGGGACGCGAGGAGGGGAAGGGGCGGCTCGAAATCAGCTACTTCTCCGCCGAGGATCTGGAGCGACTGCTGTCGCTCCTGACCGTATCGGCAGATGGCGCGGCAAAAGAGGACAAGCGTGCGGCACTGCGCGCATTCTCCAAGCAGAAATTCACCGTATAGGATGTGCGGCGTGCCGTCTGCCGCCCTCTGGGGCACATCCGCCTCCGCCCCATGGGGGACGGAGGAAAGAAGGGAAGAGAGAACTTGTTTTTTAGTAATCTAGTGAAGTCGATCGAAGCACATGATGCAGCCCTCCTGCTCACTGCGCTGCTCCTGATCTTCGTCCTGCTCATCCTCGTCATCTACGTCATGGTACGGCTCTCGACGATGAGCAGCCGCTACCGCGCGATGATGCGCGGCTCGAGCAAGGACGATCTCGAGGGGATGCTGATCCAGCACGTGCGCACGGTGGAGGAGGTCGCGGCAACGAACGCACGCATCCTCGAGGAGAACGAACTAATCCGACAGTTCATCCGCCAGTCGCTCGTGCGCGTCGCCTCCGTGCGGTTCCGCGCCTTTGAGGACATGGGGGGCGACCTCAGCTATGCCGTCGCCCTGCTCGATGCGAACAACGACGGCGTGATCTTCTCCAGCATCTTTGCCCGCGAGGACTCGCGCAGCTACATCAAACCGATCAAAAACGGATCGTCGGACTACCCGCTGAGCGACGAGGAAAAGGACGTACTGAAGGAAGCCATGGCAAAACCGCTGCCCATCCAGTACTGAGAAGATATCAACGGACAAAAACCTGCTGTGTCACAGCAGGTTTTCATATTCTTTGGATAGGATAGGGAAATAGGGAAATAGGGATCGGACAGGAACATCTCGATGGGAAGAGGGGGACGCGTTGAGCGAAGAACAATCACGCTATAAACTGCAGCTGGTGGATCGGGAAACGGACACGACGCACACCGTGCGCCTCTCGCTGCGCGCCCTGCGCCTGCTCGCCGTGGGCGTGGGCGCGGGGGCGGCACTCGTCGCTGTCGGCTCGATTTTCTCCATCTACACCCTCACGCATGCCTACCTCCACGAGGAGGAGACGGCACAGCTGCGCGAGGCGAACCGCATCCAGCAGGAGCAGATCCTCCAGATCGCCAAAAAGACCTCCGCGCTCGGGCAGGAGGTCGATGCTCTCCAGCGCACGGAGGACGGACTGCGCGCACTCGTCGGCGCACCGCCGGCAGAGGCGGACAGCGCAGCACCGACAGGGGAGGCCGCGCCGGCACCGACGGGCGGCGCACCGCACGCACTCACCACCGATGAGGTCGGTGAGGCACTCACGATGCTAGAGGAACGCATCGCAGCACGCCGCAGCTCCCTTGGACAGCTCGCCGTCACGATGCAGAAGGACGTGCCGGGGGCATCCTCCTTCCTGGGTGACGATACACCCGTCACCACCCCGACAGGCTGGCCGACGGACGGCTTCATCAGCTCGGGCTACGGACTGCGCTGGAACGGCGCAGAGTTCCATCAGGGCATCGACATCGCCGCCGAGATGGGCACGCCCATCGTTGCGACGGCGGACGGCGTCGTGACCCTCGCGGGCTGGAACGCGGGCGGCTATGGCAACATGGTCGACATCGATCACGGGAGCGGCGTTTCGACACGCTACGGACACGCCTCGGCGGTCGTGGTGACCCCGGGACAGCGCGTGCGGCGCGGACAGATCATCGCCTACGTCGGCTCGACGGGGCACTCTACGGGGCCGCATCTGCACTACGAGGTGCGCCTCAGCGGACAGCCCGTCAACCCGACCTCGTATTTGTAAGCAAAGGAGACACTATGAAATCCATCACCTGCCTGCTCGCCGCAGGAATCCTCCTCCTCCCCGTCAGCGGGACGGCCGCCGAGAAGGAGACGGAGATCCATGCCGTCATGGCGGCAGAGGAGTCGCATGGAGACGCTGCCGCGTCAGAACAGCGCACCGCATCTGCCGCAAAGGATGCGCAGGAGACAGTGGATACGGAAAAGACGACAGACAGGGCGCAGACCACGGCGGAGCCCGCGGCAAAGGACCGTGCGGCATCGGAACAGCGCACGCAGGAAGATGCCTTCGATGCGGAGATGGATGAGCTCGGCACAGAGAACCCTCCAGCAGAGCAGACACCGCAGACCAATGCCGCCTCGGCGAGAGATGCGGAGGCAAAAACGAAGACGAAGACGGCAGAAGAAACGGCTGATGGGGAAGGGACGGCCGAAGCCGTTCTTGTCAAAGAACCTGCGAAGGAAAAGGAGCCAGCCGCCGCAGCGACGGACGGCGCAGGCCATTCCGCCGTGTCCGCAGAGCCTGCAAAGAAGGCAGATGCCGCGGATAAGAAAGCTGAGAAAAAGCATGCCGCTGCCGCTGCCGCAGCGGCAAAGCGCGAGGCATACGGCAAAGAGACGGCGATCGAGCCCATCACGCTGAAGGACGGCGACTGGGTCTTCATCGAGGGCGACGAGCGGCGTGGCTGGTTCTTTGACCGCAGCCACATGAAGCGCAACGCCGACGGCTCCGTCTCCTACTGGCAGCTCATCCTCTACAACAACCTCGGTCGGGCGCAGTTCGCCGAGGCGATGAAGAATGCGGACTACGAGCACCTCGGCTACACCATGCAGCGGCGCGTGCTCAGCCCGAAAAAGGACGCCATCAGCACCTACGAGATCCTCGCCTACGACGGGGATAACGCACTCATCACAGAGAGCAGCCGCGAGGGGCACCGCGCCGTGATCCGCGCGAACACCATGACGGAGAAAGAGCGCGACGCCGTACGGCAGGAACTGCGCCGAAAGAAATAACCGCAAGGGACGCATCTCCCCATGTGCATCATCACCGATATTGGGGGAGTGCGCCCTTTTTTCATCACATCAACCGCAGATACAGCATTCATCAACTACGAATAAATAAGCAATAACTATAATAAATCAATATAATTCCGATATATGCTGAGAATAGTTTTCGTATATTGACAGGTTGTTTTCACTCTGTTAAACTGTTATTAATTACATAGGTATAGAGGTACATTGTACCTCTCGGTTTCCGAGCAAAAGCATCTAAGGGCGATGCCTATGATGCTGCGCCTGCGCCGCAGGGAGTGATCCCTGCCGTGCACAGGGTTTCGGCAGAAATGCCGGAGCCTCCCTTCCGAACGCGGTTTCCTGCAGAAAACCACGCTCCCTTGAAAAGGAAACGACAACATTGCCGCGCAAAGGCGAGGAGGGGATATTTTGATGCAAAATATCCCTTGGATTCGTCTGCTACGAGGGACTGTTTGTCGTGCCCTCGGGTGCGTCGGACGGTTCCTCTTTTATTATTTCGTATAGAGGAATCTAGGCTTTCACGGGATTGGCTTTATATATCTGATGTGCGGGAAGTATTGACGCAAGTTTCTGAACCGCCCCGCCGTTCTGCGCGAAAAGGTATCTGTGTGCCGATTGCAGCGGGATGGATGCGGGTGTTTGGCATGGCGGCAGTCTTCCATGGAGACAGGAGGCATAATGTGAACAAAAGGGAGAGCTTGTGGGAGGCATATCTCGCAAAAGGCTTCAGCCGGCGGAATTTCCTCAAGGGCTGCGTGACACTCACGTCGCTCATGGGGCTGAGCACGGACAACCTCACGAGGGTCGTCGAGGCCGCCGAGGCGAAGCCGCTGCCGGTTGTGATCTGGCTGCATGGGCATGAGTGCACGGGCTGCGATGAGTCGTTCATCCGCTCGGGCGCACCGCTCGCATCGGATCTCGTGCTGAACGAGATTGCGCTCGAGTACAGCCATCTCCTCTGCGCCGGCGAGGGTGAGGCCTTCGAGGCACATCTCGAGGAGACGATCAAGAAGTATCACGGCGAGTACATTCTCGCCGTCGAGGGCGCAGTTCCCATCGGGGAGCACGCCTACACCTGCATGTCGGGCGGTCACTCGTTCGAGCACACGCTGAAGCACGCCGCGGAGGGGGCAAAGGCGGTCATCGCCTACGGCACGTGTGCGACGGCGGGCGGCATCCAGGCCGCTGCGCCGAACCCGACAGAGTCCAAGGGCATCCGCTCGCTGATCGGATCGAAACCCTATATCGCTGTGCCCGGCTGCCCGCCGATCCCCGAGGTCATGACGGGCGTCGTCATGCACGTCGCGCTTTTCGGCACGCTGCCGCCGCTCGACGGTGAGGGACGTCCGCGCCAGTTCTACGGCAACCGCATCCACGACACCTGCTACCGCCGTCCGTTCTTCGACGCGGGCATGTTTGCCGAGCGTTTCGACGACGCGGGCGCCAAGGGTGGCTGGTGCCTCTATAAGCTCGGCTGCCGCGGCCCCGAGACGTACAACTCCTGCGGTAATATGCGCTGGTATCAGGGACTCTCGTACCCGATCCAGTCGGGCGCGCCCTGCATTGGCTGCAGCAACGCGAACTTCTGGGATCAGGCGCCGTTCTCGAAGCGTCTGCCCGAGTACAACGGCATCGACGTCGATATGGTCGGTGCCGGACTTGCCGTCGCGACGGCGGTCGGTGTCGCGGCGCACGCGGGCGCGAGCCTCGTCCAGAAGAGATACCATGAGAAGCAGCTCGAAAAAGAGGGAAAGCAGGTGCATGAATGAAACACGTTGTTGTAGACCCAATCACCCGTATTGAGGGACATCTGCGCGTTGAGCTGCAGGTGGACGAGGCATCGGGCAAGGTCACCGATGCCATCTCCTCCGGCACGGCATGGCGCGGCCTCGAGCTCGTCATGAACGACCGCGATCCGCGCGATGCATGGGCATACATTCAGCGGATCTGCGGCGTCTGCACATCCTCTCATGCGCTCGGCTGTCTGCGTGCCGTCGAGGACGCATTCGGCATCACGATTCCGAAGAACGCGCACTACATCCGCAACATCATCGCGGCGTGCCTCGGACATCAGGATCACATCATCCATTTCTACCACCTCCATGCGCTCGACTGGGTCAGCCCGCTCGAGGCGCTGAAGGCGGATCCGGCGGCGACGGCGGCGCTCCAGAACACAGTGCTCCAGACCTATCGCCTGCCGTTCCGTGGGCCGGCGGCATTCGACACGGATGCCTACCCGCACGACTTCCCGATCGCATCGCCGGACTACTACGCCGCGATCAAGGCAAAGGTGCAGAAGATCGTCGACAGCGGTCAGCTCGGTATCTTCTCCGCGCAGTGGTGGGATCATCCGGACTATCAGCTCCTCCCGCCCGAGGTGCATCTCATGGCGATCTCGCACTACCTCGAGATGCTCGACAAGCAGAAGGATCTCGTCGTCCCGCACGTCGTCTTCGGCGGAAAGAACCCGCATCCGCACTATGTGCTCGGCGGCATGCCATGCTCCATCTCGATGGAGGACGGCAACGCGCCGATCAATGCGGCGCGCCTCGCGATCGTCGACCACTCGATCAATCAGGCACGCCACATGATGAACGACTACTATCTCCCCGACGTGCTCGCCATCGGACATCTCTACGTCCAGAAGGGCTACACCTCGGGCGGAGGCCTCGCGAAAAAGCGCGTGCTCGCCTTCGGCATGTTCTCCGAGGAGCCGTTCTCGGGTGCAACGAACGGCGACTTCTTCAAGAACCTCCTCGTGCGCTGCAACGGCGTCGTCGAGGACTTCGCTTCGGGCGTAATGAATGCGAAGGTCTATGACTTTACGGAGAAGGATCTGACGGATGCCGACGGCGTCGCAGAGAGCGTCGAGCACGGCTGGTACGAGTACAAGGGCGGCGACGACAAGGCACTCCATCCGTGGGAGGGCGAGACGACCCCGCACTACACGGAGCCGAAGGAAGGCACGAAGACCGAGTGGAAGGCGCTCAACGAGCAGGGCAAGTACTCCTGGCTCAAGACGCCGAAATGGCGCGGCAAGCTCTGCGAGGTCGGTCCGCTGGCACGCTACATCGTCCTCTACACGAAGGCAAAGCAGGGGCTCCTCGGCGACCTGACGTGGGCAGAGCAGATGATCGTCGATCAGATCGATGCCGTGACGAAGGTGCTGAACGTCCCCGTCGAGGCATGGCTGCCCTCCACGGTCGGACGCACGGCGGCGCGTGCGCTCGATGCACAGCTGCAGGCGGAGATCAGCAAGTATTTCTTCGATAAGCTCGTCGCAAACATCAAGAGCGGAGATACGCGCGTAGTGAACAACGACAAGTGGGATCCCTCGACCTGGCCGAAGGAGGCAAAAGGCGTCGGCCTTTACGAGGCACCGCGCGGCGCGCTCAGCCACTGGGCGGTCATCAAGGACGGCAAGATCGCGAACTATCAGGCGGTCGTCCCAACGACGTGGAACGCCTGCCCGCGCGACGATGCCGAGGGACACGGCGCATACGAGCTCGCGATGATGGATACGCCCGTCAAGGTCGCAGACAAGCCGCTCGAGATCGTCAAGGCGGTCCGCTCGTTTGACCCGTGCATGGCGTGCTCGACCCACCTCTTCAACGCGAAGGGGGAGAAGATCCGCGTTGTGACGACCGATCCATACGCGGGCGTCAGCGTCGATAAATAAGGGGGCGAACCGCATGAAACAAGAAGTACGCAAGGAGTACTATCTCTTTAGTCCCTTTCTGCGCATCTTCCATTGGCTGATGGTCATTGCGATCATCGTGCTCTTCATCACGGGCTTCCTCATCACGAAGCCGCCTGCGATGCTCTATGCGGAGCCGGATGCGTCGCCGCTCCTGATGAATGTGACGCGCAACGTCCACTTCATCGCGGCGTTTGCCTTCTGCGCGGGCTTCATCGGCCGCGTCTACGGCTTTATCATCAACCGCGGCGACCGCCTTTTCCCGCATTTCTGGGAGAAGCAGTACTACACGGACACGATGGAAGTGGCGCAGCACTATATGCTGATCAAGGCGACGCACAAGCCGTTTCTGCGCAACCCGCTCGCACGCGGATCATACGCAGGGCTCTACGTGCTCGTGGCGATCGAGGTGCTGACGGGCTTTGCCATGTACTACATGACGGAGCCGTCCGCGATCGGCGGGACGCTCTTCGGCTGGGTGAACACTGTGCTCGGCGGCGAGATGATCTCGCACTATGTCCATCACTATGCGGCATGGTCGATCATTCTCTTTGCCATTGGCCATTTCTACATGGTTATCCGCGCCGAGTTCATGGAGGGCGAGGCAGAGGTCTCGAGCATGTTCGCAGGCTCGAAGCTCCTGCGCCATACCCCGGCAGATGCCGCCGACGTGGAGTAGGTTTGGGATAGGATAACGGCGGCAGGGGCGCAGAAGACGTTCCTGCTCCCGTTTGCAGAAAAGGAGTTTTCTATGTGTAAAGAATGCGGCTGTGGGCTCGCAGAGAGCACGACGCATCTGCAGTTTTTTGTGAAGGGCTACACCGAGGAGAATGCCGCCGCTGTGGAGAAGGCGCTCCTGGGGCTGCCTGGCGTCCTCTACGTGCACATCCACACGCACGACGGGGAGACGACCGTGGACTATGACCCGGCAAAGACGAAGATGACAGAGCTCATCAGTATCTTTGCCGCGCATGGGCTTTCGGCGGAGCTCTAAGATGCACGAAATGGCGATTGCCGAGGGCATTTTGGATATTGCCTTGGACTACGCACAGAAAAATGGAGCAGCGCGCATCGAGCGCATCGGCCTCCTGCTCGGTGAACTGTCGGGTGTGGAGACCGATGCGCTTTCGCTGTGTTTTTCCTCCCTTACGGCGGATACGATCGCGGCAGACGCCGTGCTCACGTGGGAGCGCGTCCCCCTCACGGGACGCTGTCACGACTGCGGCAGGGAGCAGCACATCCGACCGCAGGACTACCTCTGCCCCCATTGCGGCGGCGGAATGGAGATCATCGGCGGCCGCGAGATGCGCGTGGATTTTATAGAGATGGAATAGAGCGATGAAAGTAGTTGTAAAAGCAGACATTCTAGGGCGCAACGATGCGGCGGCGGCGGAGAACGCGGCGCTCTTTGCGCAGCATGGGATCTATGCGCTGAACCTGCTCGGCTCGCCGGGCGCGGGCAAGACGTCGCTGCTCGAGCAGACGCTGCAGGAGCTCGCGGGTGATCTGCGCGTGGCGGTCGTGGAGGGGGATCTCTTTACGACGAAGGATGCGGCACGCATCGAGCGCTGCGGCGCGCCTGTCGTGCAGATCAATACGAGCGGCGGCTGTCATCTCGATGCGGCGATGGTCGCAGCGGCACTCGAGCGCCTCGATCTCGACGCGCTCGATCTCCTCGTGATCGAGAACGTCGGCAATCTCGTCTGCCCTGCTGAGTTCGCGCTCGGCGAGGATGAGAAGACGGTCGTTCTGAGCATCACGGAGGGCGACGACAAGCCGCTGAAGTACCCCCTGATCTTTAAGGAGTCGGCGGCGGCTGTACTCAGTAAGGTGGATATTCTCCCGTATACGAATTTCGATATGGCGTCGGCGCGTGCGGACATCACGGCTCTGCACCCCGGGATCGCGCTCTTTCCTGTCTCCTGTCAGACGGGCGAGGGCCTCGCGGACTGGTACGCGTGGCTGCGTGCGCAGGTGGCGGCAAAGAAGGCGGGGAAGGAGGTGCGCTGATGGAGGAGTCGATTGTGCCCGTTGCGCCTGTGACGGTGCTCGGCATCGGCAATATCATTCTGCGCGACGAGGGGTTCGGCGTGCGTGCGATGGAGTATCTGGAGCAGCACTGGGAGTTCTCCGAGGATGAGGTGCGCCTGCTTGATGGCGGGACGCTCGGTCCTGAGCTGCTGCACTTCGTCACGGGGACGCAGCATCTGCTGATCCTCGACGCGGTCTCGGGTGACGGTGCGCCGGGGACGGCCTACCGCTTTGAGGATGATGCGATTATGGCGCATTTTCAGGAAAAGGTCTCGTCGCATGAGATCGGCATACAGGATGTGCTCGCGTGGCTGACGGTGACGGATCGGGCGATCCCGAACGTGGTCGTGCTCGGGATGCAGCCCTACGATCTGTCGGCGGGGCTGACGCTGAGCCCTGCGATGGAGGCGGCGCTGCCCGCGTTCGCCCAGCGTGCGGCAGAGGAGCTGCGTGCGTGGGGCGTTCGGCTCGTGCCGCGTGCCGTACCCAGTGCCTGAGATGGCGGACGCGGCACATTCCGCAGTACATACGGAGGGGGGCGCCGCCGAGCGGCGCGCCTTTCGTGTCTCAGGGATTGTGCAGGGGGTGGGCTACCGTCCCTTCGTCTATCGTCTCGCCGAGGCGTACGCGCTCGGCGGCTGGGTGCTGAACGACAGCGCGGGGGTCGGCATCGAGGCGGAGGGGACGGCTGCCGCACTCGACGCCTTTGCTGCGGCGCTCAGAGACGATGCCCCGCGTGCGGCGCTGGTGACGGCGGTGACGTGGCAGGCGATCACGCCCTGCGGGGAGCGGACGTTCCGCATCCTGCCAAGCCCCGCGGGGACGCGGGCGGCGACGCTCGTCTCGCCCGATCTCGGCGTCTGTGCGGACTGCCGGCGCGAGATCCTGTCGGCAGGGGATCGGCGGTACGGCTATGCCTTTACGAACTGTACGAACTGCGGCCCGCGTTACTCGATCATCCGCGGCGTTCCGTACGACCGCCCGCTGACCTCGATGGCGGTGTTCCCGATGTGTCCCGCCTGTCAGCGCGAGTACGACGATCCGCGCGACCGTCGCTTTCACGCGCAGCCAAATGCGTGCGCCGTGTGCGGCCCCGCCTATCGCCTCCTCGTCAACGGCGGGGTGCAGGCGGGCGATCCGCTCGCGGCGGCGCGGCGGGTGGTGGCGGAGGGCGGTATCCTCGCTGTCAAGGGCATCGGCGGCTATCATCTCGCCTGTGATGCACGCAGTGAGGCAGCGGTCGCACGTCTGCGCCGCCGCAAGCACCGCGAGGCGAAGGCACTCGCCGTGATGGCGGGGAGCTGCGCGGCAGTGCGCGCTCTCTGTCTCCTGTCGGCGGAGGAGGAGCGCCTCCTCACGTCCCCTGCGGCGCCGATTGTGCTCCTCGCGCGGCGCGTGGATGCGGTCCGCCCTGCGGCAGAGAGTGTCGCACCCGGGAATCCGTACCTCGGCGTGATGCTGCCGTATGCGCCCGTGCATCTCCTCCTGCTCGGGGCAGATGATCTCTGGGTGATGACGAGCGCGAATCTCAGCGGTGAGCCGATCCTCTATCGGGATGCGGCGGCAGAGGAGGGACTGGCGGGGATCGCGGATGCGATCCTCGTGCACAACCGTGAGATCGTGCACCGCGTGGACGACTCCGTCGTGCGCATCGGGGCGGGCGGGCCGCAGATCCTGCGCCGCAGCCGCGGCTATGCACCCGCGCCGCTCGCCCTGCCATTTGCGGATGGGCAGAGCGTTCTCACGGGCGGTGCAGAGCTGAAGAATACGTTCTGCCTGACGCGCAGCGGAGAGGCGTTCCTCAGTGAGCACATCGGCGATCTGACGAATGCGGCGGTGCTCGCGTCATACGCAGAGACGATGGCGCAGTATGAGCAGTTCTTTGAGGTAACACCGGAGGTGCTCGCCGTCGATCTGCATCCTGCGTATCTCTCGGGGCGGCATCTGGCGGCGCGCGCGGCGCGGGACGGCCTGCCGCTCGTGCGCGTCCAGCATCATCACGCGCATATCGCGGCGGTGCTCGCGGAGCACGGCTGCCATGCGCGCGTGCTCGGCGTCGCGCTCGACGGGACGGGCTGGGGCGACGATGGGACGGCATGGGGCGGGGAGTTCCTCGCGGCCGATCTCGCGGGCTATGAGCGGCTCGCACATTTTGCCCCCATGCCGCTCCCGGGCGGCGACCGCGCGGCCGAGGAGCCGTGGCGGCTTGCCCTCTGTGTGCTCTATCGGCGCGACGGCGCGGGCTTTGCGGCGCAGTTTCCGCAGTTTGCGGCGCAGCTGCCGACGGGCTGGGAGCTCCTGATGCAGGCAACGGCGGCGGGGCTGTCCGCGCCGCTCACGTCGAGTGCGGGGCGGCTCTTCGATGCGGCGGCGGCGCTGCTCGGCGTCGCGTATCGCAGTGCCTACGAGGGGCAGGCGCCGATCGAGCTGGAGCGTCTCGCGCGCACGGCGCGGCGGGCAGGACGCGTCCTGCCGTACACTGTGGCGGAGGGCGCGCGGCTGACGGTGGACGTTCTGCCCGCGCTCTATGCGCTCGCGGATGGGGCGGAGGCGCTGACCGTGGAGGAGCGTGCGGGACGCGCGCTGGACTTTCACGTGACGATGGCGGCGGCGGTCGCCGAGGTGCTTGGCACTCTTTCGGTGCGGACGGGGCTGCGCACGGTCGCCCTCGCGGGCGGCGTGTTCCAGAACGCGCTTCTCCTGGAGGAGCTTCTGCCGCGCATCGGCGGCTATCATGTGCTCCTGCCGCACCGCGTTCCGCCGAACGACGGCGGCATTGCCTACGGGCAGGCGGCTGTGGCGCTCGCGCAGATGAGGTGCTCCTAGGGGCGCGCAGCACGCACAGCGTGACTTGCGGCAGACCAAAGCCTCCCCGCCTCGGACGGGGGAAGCTGCATGCCGTAAACCAAAAGCCTCCCCTGCCGCAGCGGGGGAGGTGGCACGCGCTAGCGTGACGGAGGGGCGCCTTGGACGCTATCGGTGTTCTATCGTGAGAAATGTGTATGAGCAACGAGCGCCCCTATCGCCTCACGCTGCTCGGCACTTCCCCTGTCTTGGACGGGGGAAGCTGCATGCCGTAAACCGAAAGCCTCCCCTGCCACAGCGGGGGAGGTGGCACGCGCTAGCGTGACGGAGGGGCGCCTTGGACGCGCAGGGATACGTTTTGATTGAGATGGAATCGAACAATTTATAATATAGAGGAGAAACTATGTGTTTAGCAGTTCCGGCGAAAGTCGTTGCCATAGAGGATCAGCTTGCTTCGGTGGAGGTGCAGGGGGTACGCCGTGCGGCGAGCCTCATGCTCCTGCCCGAGGCGAAGGTGGGAGACTTCGTGCTCGTTCATGCGGGCTTTGCGATGCAGATCGTCGATCCCGCGGAGATGGAGCGCATTGAGGCACTGCGCGCGGAGATGAACGGCGCGCCGCGCACGGTGACGCATATCGACACGCCGCGCATGGAGCACATGGCATGACCCGCGCACAGGAGATGCAGGCAGAGAGCCGGGCGATCCTCGATGAGATGCGGCAGCTCCTTCACGGGCGGCATATCCGCATCATGGAGGTCTGCGGGACACATACCGTCGCGATCTTTCGCGCGGGGCTGCGCCAGATCCTTCCGCCCGAGGTCGAGCTGGTCTCAGGGCCGGGCTGTCCCGTCTGCGTGACGCCCGACAGCTACATCGACGCGGCGATTGCCTATGCGGAGATGGAGGATGTCATCATCACGACGTTCGGCGATATGCTGAAAGTCCCGGGGACAACGTCGAGCCTTGCCGCCGCGCAGGCAGCAGGGGCGGATGTGCGCATCGTCTACTCGCCGCTCGACGCGCTCCCGATTGCGGCGGAGCATCCGGAGAAAAAGGTGATCTTCCTCGCCGTCGGATTTGAGACGACCGCGCCGACCGAGGCAGCGGCAGTGCTCGCGGCAGAGCAGCAGGGCCTTTCGAACTTCTTCCTGCTATCGGCGCAGAAACTCGTGCCGCCCGTCATGCGCGCCCTGCTCGACGGCGGTGAGACGCACGTGGACGGATTTCTCCTGCCGGGGCACGTCGCCGTTGTGACGGGGACGGAGGCGTTCTCCTTTCTCGCGGAGGACTACCATGTGCCCGGTGTGGTCGGCGGCTTTGCGCCGCTGGAGATTCTCACCGCCCTGCAGATGCTTGTCCGCCAGATCGCGGACGGCGCGGCACGCATCGAGAACGCCTACCCGTCCGTCGTGCAGCCTGCGGGGAATCCGGCAGCGCGCGCGGCGATGGAGCGCGTCTATGAGCCGGCGGAGACGGCATGGCGCGGACTCGGCATGATCCCTGCCTCGGGACTTGCTATGCGCGAGGCGTACCATGCCTATGACTTTGCCGCTGTGCGCCCGCTCACGATCGAGACGCGCATCGAGGGGCGGCGCGGCTGCCGCTGCGGCGAGGTGCTGCGCGGGGCGATCCTGCCGAAGGAGTGTGCGCTCTTTGGCAAAGCATGTGTGCCGGAGCACGCCGTCGGCCCCTGCATGGTGTCGGTCGAGGGGACGTGTGCCGCGTGGTACAAGTACGGCGGAGGGAGGTTCCACTATGGAGCATGATGTGATTACCATGGCACATGGGGCGGGCGGACAGCTCTCCCATGCGCTCATGGAGGAGGTCGTTCTGCCCGCGCTCGGCAATACGCTGCTGAACGTTCTGCACGACGGTGCGGTACTGCCGCTCACGGGCCGCACGGCGTTTACGACGGACTCCTATGTTGTACAGCCGCATTTCTTCCCCGGAGGGAGCATCGGGCGGCTCGCCGTCTGCGGGACGGTCAACGATCTCTCTATGACGGGAGCGGCGCCCGCGTATCTCTCGCTCGCCGTCATCCTTGAGGAGGGCTTTCCCATCGCCGCGCTGCGCCGCATCGTGGCGGACATTGCGGCGGCGGCAGAGGAGGCGGGCGTCTCCATCGTGACGGGCGATACGAAGGTCGTGCCGCGCGGCTGCGGCGACGGCATCTACATCAATACGGCAGGCGTCGGGACGATGCTCGCGGGGGCGGATATCGCGCCGACGAACATCACGGCGGACATGGACATCATCGTCTCGGGCACGCTTGGCGACCATGCGGCGACCGTGATGGCGGCGCGCCACGGTCTCACCCTGCCGCCCGAGATACAGAGCGACTGTGCGCCGCTCTGTCACCTGACGGCGGCAATGATCGCGGCGGCAGGCGACGGCATCGCCGTCCTGCGCGACCCGACGCGCGGCGGTGTGGCGGCGTCGCTGAACGAGCTGGCGGGCGCGGCGGGCGTCGGCGTCTTGCTCGATGAGGAGCAGATCCCCGTGCGTCCCGCCGTGCAGGGCGTCTGCGAGATGCTCGGGTTCGACCCGCTGACGCTCGCGAACGAAGGCAAACTCCTTGCCTTCGTCCGTCCCGAGCTCACGGCGCGTGTTCTCGATGTGATGCACGAGAACACCTACGGACGCGAGGCGTGCGTGATCGGACACACGACGGCCGATGCGCCCGGTACGGTGGGGCTCAGGACGGCACTCGGCGGCATCCGCGTCGTGGATTTGCCGCTTGGGGAACTGGTGCCGCGCATTTGCTAGGATACGGCAGGAGCACCCACCTCCATGGATGATGTTTGCATGATTTTTACTGACATGATTTTTTACGAACAAAAAAGCGAGCGGATCGTCCGCTCGCTTTTTATAAAAATGTGGAAACCCCTTACTTCGTCAGATGTACGTCGGGAATCTCGACCGTATCATGATGCGTGTCCGGGTCGACGTTGGCATACACGCCCGGCTTCGTCTCATACGCCTTCAGATTGTCCTCGTTCGCCTTGAGCATATCCTCGACAAAACGCTCCACTGCATCTGCACAATATACCTTCATCGTAAAACCCCTTCCTATGACCGTTGATGGTGATCTTTATTTCGAACCGAGCATATCATTTTTTGGGACTTGTGGAAAATATTTCTTTCTGATAAAATAATAGTGTAACTTTATTAAAAAAATCTATTGGACAAATGTGATATTTGAAATATTGTCCCGGTTTTTTATATAGTAGACTAATGATGATATAGGAATACACTACGTTCTGCCGCCGCAGAGGCGCGGAAGGAGATGATCGGATGACGCTGGTTCAGATGCGGTATTTCTACGAGGTATGCCAATGGCAAAACATCACAAAGGCCGCAGAGCATCTGCACGTCTCACAGCCGACCGTCACCGTCGCCATGCAGGCGCTCGAGGCGGAGACGGGGCTGAACCTCTTTCACCGCGAGGGACGCAAGATCACCGTAACGGCGGATGGGGCAAAGCTCCTCAGCAAGGTCTCCTACATCCTCACGGAGGTCGCGCGGCTCGACGATGAGATCCGCGACATGGCGCACCGCCACGCAAAGGTGCGCGTTGCCATGCCGCTGCAGCTCGGCGTCGTCTTTCTGCCGCACATCTTCGGTGAGTTCCGCGCAGAGCACCCCGAGATCGAGCTCGAGATCATCGAGACGGGCGGCGTGAGCGCCCTGCAGATGGTTGAGGAGGAGAAACTCGACTTTGCCCTGACGAACTATACGGCGGATTTCAGCGCGCGGCTCTCCTATGCGAAACTCTTTGACTGCGAGTGCACCTTTGTCACGCGCCCCGATCATCCGCTCGCCGCGCGGCATGCGCTCAGCATCAGCGAACTCAAGGACGAGCCGCTCATCATGCTCGACAGCAAATTCTTCGTCGATCGCCTCGTGCAGGACGCGTACGGGCGTGCTGGCGAAAAGCCGAACGTCGTCCACTACTCGCCCTACCTCCACACCGTCAAAAATCTCGTTCACGCGGGCATCGGCTCGACCTTCCTCGCGCGTCCGTCCGTCCTCCCGACCGACGGCTTCGTCCAGATCCCCCTCATCGACCCCCTCTTCATCAACAGCGGCCTCGTCACGAAAAAGGGACGGCAGGCATTCGACGACGTCCGCCTCGTCATGAACTACCTGCGCGCACTGACGAAGAAACTGCTGGGCGACGACAAGAAAGACGAATAAATAAACCCTGTGGGTGTCATGGCCCACAGGGTTTTTCTATCCTTCTATAGTTTTCCCATGATATTCAGGAGACTCTGGTAGCTGTCCACCTCATGATACACTACGTCATCATCGGTGAGCCTGGCAAAGAGTTTTTTGGCGCATTTGATTTTTGCCTGCTCGATGGGTTTTAAATTCAGGCTCTCCATCGTCCCTTTGGTCTCTGCGATAAAGAAAATGTGTTTCACTGCCCCCTTATTGAAGGCAATCGCCCAGTCCGGGGAGTAATTTCCCATCGGCGTCGGGATATAGAACCCCTTGGGCAGCTTCGCGTAGACGCACACCTCCTCGGCGACGTCCACGTCCTCCGCCATGCGACGCTCGACACTTAGGCCATCCTTTGCATAGCCATCGGCGAAGAGGTAGTTCTGCACATTCTTCTTCGCACGGTAGGCACGGGCGTAATCTCGGTTCTTCTCATCGGTGAAAATGGAGCTCTCGAAAACCTCATTCGTCCGATTATAGGTAATCTCCTCCACAACCATCGCAGCCTTTTCCTCATTGATCAATCGGATCGCCTTGACGATAAATTCCTCTGGGTTGTTCTGGAGCATCGCAAAGACAGGTCGCTTTATCCCCGCCACAATTTTTGCAGCACTGCGGCGGGTCAATTTCGCACCTTCGGCGATCTTGCCGATCACATCATACTTCACGCTAGAGCCTCCACTACGCTCGAGCGTAAGAGTCTGACGTCGCTCTTCCTTAAAGGCGGTTCCATTTTTGAGATCGTCTGCCGTAAGGTGTTCCTCCTGCTGCCCGCTTGTCACCGTGTACTGGAGGCGGGTCACGAACATTTTTTCGTCAATGTGTGCAATGGCCTTTTGGATCAGCTCCTCGTCATCAAACTCCACCGTATAGGCGTACTTGTGATGGATCAGCTCCCACAGACGTTTGAACTCTGCCTTGTAGAAATTATCATTGAGCGGGTTCTCCATCACCGTCGTCTCGCGTCCGTCTCGGATCATGCCATCCAGTGCATGCGGATCGAAAATACTGCCGATCAGGGCGTGCACCCCGTCACTGATGTCCTCGACGGATTCCGGCAGAGGGACGAGCGTATTCGCTTCCTTATCATTTCTGTACTTGTCGGTGATATGCCCGTCATCGTCTACGTAGTCATTGCGAACGAGATAATTGTATATGCTGCGTCCTTGTTTTTCACTGATCGTTACATCTTGGCCATTCAGTATCAGCGTCTTGCCGATAAAATACTCTGCGGTCGCCTCGGTGGGACGGTCGTAGAGATCCTCTCGAATACCGCGCTGCAAATCCGCGACGAACTCCTTGTACCCGTCGGCGGCGATGACCGTCAAATGGTTCACCCTCTGCACCTGGCTGCCCAAAACATGGACGTCCTGTCGATCGCCGTTTTGATTGACACACAGCCGCAGCCCGCGTCCGACCTCCTGTCGCTTTTGCGTGGCACTGCTGCCGCCGTGTTTCAGCGTACAGATCTGGAACACATTGGGCTTGTCCCAGCCCTCGCGGAGTGCCGAGTGCGAAAAGATAAACCGCACGGGATTTTCAAAGGAGAGCAGTCGTTCCTTGTCCTTCATAATGAGATCGTAGGCAGAAATATCGGTACTTTCGTCGCTCTCATTTTTCAGCGTGCTGTTTACCTTAGGGCTTTTTTGTCGATGGCGAAATAGCCGGCGTGCGTCTTCGCCACTTCGATATCCCTCAGGTATTCCTCGTAGGGGGAAGAAAAAAGAGTCAGGTATTCATTGAGGATCGCCGTGTATTCTTCCTCGAAAATATCGCCGTACAATGCGTTGATCTCGTTGCCGTCCTCGTCATACTTCCGATACTTTGCCACCTCGTCGATGAAGAATAGAGACAGACACTTGATGCCCGTGCCGAACAGCTCCTTCTCCTTCTCAAAATGAGAGCGGATGGTCTCCCTGATCTGCACGCGGCGAAGCGTCTCCTCCGATACATCCCCCTGCACCTGCCCAACATGGATTTCCTCACCATTGGTAAAAGAGAGCATTCTCCCGATGGGATCGATCTGATTGATGCGGTAGCCACGGTACTGTTCCATGTTTTCCGACATCGCAAAAATATCGTCGCCTGCTGTCACGAGACGTGTTTCTCGCTTGATGGCCTTATGATGCTTGATCTCAAACTCGAGACGCGCCGTGGGCGGCTTGTCCCCCGCGATGACGATGCTCTCTAAAAACAGGTAGCGGTTCATCCCGCCGAGATTCTTGATGTCAAATCCCTTGACCTCGATCTGCTTGACCAGTTTCTTTTGGTAGGCGTCCAGAGCATCCAATACATAGACCAGATTATGACAATCCTTGTGCGTCGCGGAATAGTTCAGGCAAAAGAGCGGATCAAACTCCTTGAGGCTCTTCTGCGTAGCTTTTCCGCTTATTTTTTGCGGCTCATCCAATATCACAATCGGACGGCATTTTTTGATTACATCAATGGGACGACGGCTGCCGAACTCATCCCGCTCGGACGTAAGAGATTGACTTGGTTGTCGGTCGCAAAGGGACAAAGCCGGTAATTTTAACATTGGTCGAACGGCAGACGAGGAAATCACTCTATGTTCTGATAAAGAACAAGAGCCAAAAAGAAGTACTGCAAGCACTTCGTCGGTTGCAGCGGCGCGTCAAAGGAGACTTTACGCACGTATTCAAGAGTATCACGGCGGACAACGGGTCAGAGTTTTTGGATAGCGAAGGAATGAAGCGTGCCGCCAAATGCGGCGAGGTGTATTACGCGCATCCGTACAGCAGCTGGGAGCGTGGAAGCAACGAAAACGGAAATCGGATGCTGCGCAGGTTTCTTCCCAAGGGAACGGACTTCAGCAAATTGAAGCCGAAGGAACTGCAGCGGATCGAAGATTGGGTTAACAACTATCCGCGCAAGATTTTCGGATATAAGTCAGCAAATGATATGTATGCTGCGATGATATAACTCGCTAAAAGTTTAACGAGACCTTGCGACAATTAAACTTGCAATTTGCCCACGAACGGGGGCTCTTGAAGATTTCTTGTGCAAAGACGTTACCGTGTGCTATAATGAAACGAATACTGTCTTTCAATCGGTTTATGGTGACCAGCAGCACAGGAGTGTGAAATATTTGTTCGGCATATCTTCGATTCTCAAGCGATTCCTCGGCGACAACAACGACAAGGAGATCGCGCGCTACCGCGGCATCGTGGAGCAAATCAATGCGCTCGAGCCGTCGATGGTGAACCTCACGGATGACAAACTGACGGGCTATACGCAGAAATTCCGTGAGCGGCTCGCGCAGGGGGGGACGATGGAGGAGATCCTCCCCGAGGCGTTTGCGGTCGTGCGCGAAGGCTCGCGCCGCGTGCTCGGCATGCGGCATTTTGACGTACAGCTGATCGGCGGCATCTGCCTCCACGAGGGGCGCATCGCCGAGATGCGTACCGGCGAGGGCAAGACGCTCGTCGCGACGACGGCGGTCTACCTCAACGCACTCGCGGGCAAGGGCGTCCACATGGTCACGGTCAACGACTACCTTGCACGCCGCGACAGCGAGTGGATGGGCAAACTCTACCGCTACCTCGGGCTGACGGTTGGCCTCATCGCACATAACATGGACTTCCCCGAGCGCAAGGCGGCGTATGCCGCCGACGTGACGTTCGGCACGAACAACGAGTTCGGCTTTGACTATCTGCGCGACAACATGGTGCTCTCCGAGAGCCAGATGGTGCAGCGTCATCTGCACTATGCGATCGTCGACGAGGTGGACTCCATCCTCATCGACGAGGCGCGCACGCCGCTCATCATCTCGGGCCCCGGCACGAAGTCGACGGACAACTACCGCGTCATGGCGGAGGCCGTCCGCCACCTGAAGGAGGGCGAGGACTACACCGTCGATGAGAAGGCCAAGACCGTCGCACCGACGGACTCCGCCGTTCCGAAGATCGAGAAGATCGTCGGCATCTCGAACCTCTACGCCCCCGAGAACATCGAGCTCTCGCACTGCTTTACGGCAGCACTGCGCGCCAAGGCACTCATGCACCGCGACCGCGACTACGTTGTGAAGGGCGATGAGATCATCATCGTCGATGAGTTCACGGGCCGCCTCATGGAGGGGCGCCGCTACTCCGACGGTCTCCATCAGGCGATCGAGGCGAAGGAGGGCGTCAAGATCCAGCGCGAGTCGCAGACGCTCGCGAGCATCACATTCCAGAACTATTTCCGCATGTATGACAAACTTGCGGGCATGACGGGCACGGCAAAGACGGAGGAAAACGAGTTCCTCAAGATCTACAAGCTGCCAGTCATCGTCATCCCGACGAATAAGCCCATCCGTCGCGTCGACGAGCCGGACGTCATCTACAAGACCAAGGCGGGCAAGTACCGCGCCGTCGGACAGGCGGTCAAGGAGATCCACGAGACGGGGCAGCCCGTCCTCATCGGTACGACCTCCATCGTGCAGTCCGAGGAGATGTCGCACGTCCTGAAGAAAAACGGCATCCCGCACGTCGTGCTGAACGCGAAGTTCCATGAAAAGGAAGCCGAGATCGTCGCCAATGCAGGACAAAAGGGCGCGGTCACGATCGCGACCAACATGGCGGGCCGCGGCACGGACATCAAGCTCGGCGAGGGCGTCGAGGAGCTCGGCGGCCTCTACATCATCGGCACGGAGCGGCATGAGTCGCGGCGCATCGACAACCAGCTGCGCGGCCGCTCGGGCCGTCAGGGCGACCCCGGTGCGTCGAAGTTCTTCCTCTCACTGGAGGACGATCTCATGCGCCTCTTTGCCTCCGACCGCATCGCGGGCATCATGGATCGCCTCGGCATGGACGAGGACGAGCCGATCGAGCATGCGATCATCACGCGCTCGGTGGAGCACGCGCAGAAAAAGGTCGAGGCACGCAATTTCGACATCCGCAAACACGTCCTCGAGTACGACGACGTCATGAATCAGCAGCGCGAGGTCATTTACGGCGAGCGCAAGAAGATCCTGCTCGGTGAGAACCTGCGCGACAACATCCTCGCGATGGTCAAACACATCATCAAGGACGAGATGGCGCAGTACGCGAACGAGAAACTCTATCCCGAGGAATGGCAGCTCGACGCCCTCATCGAGGACGCGGAGAAGGTCTACGCCCCGAAGGGACGCCTCAAGAAGGCGGAGCTCGAGGCGCTCGCGCGCGACGAGATCCAAGAGGAACTGGAGAAGGTCGCCGAGGAGGGCTACAAGAACCGCGAGCTGATGTTCGGCGAGGAGAATATGCGCGAGCTCGAAAAGGTCGTCATGCTCCGCGTCGTCGATCAGAAGTGGATGGATCACCTCGATCACATGGACATGCTGCGCGAGGGCATCAACCTGCGCGCCTACGGCCAGCGCAACCCTCTCGTCGAGTACAAGATTGAGGCACTCACGATGTTCGAGGAGATGGAGGCGGCGATCATGGATCAGATCGCCTCGCTCATGTACCATGTGAGCATCGTCACGCCGGTTGGGCCCGCACAGGAGGGCACGGTGGACGGCAGTGCGCCGGCTGCGGCGGAGGGGGCAGCGCCCCTGCCCGCGCCCGTCGTGGATGCGGCGGCACAGCAGCGCGCCGAGCAGCTGCTCGCACGCGAGCGCTCGAAGCTCGAGAACCATCTCATGAACGCACGTGTCTCGCACGGCGATGAGTCTGCGCCTGCCGAGGCAAAGGCGGAGAAGAATGAGGACGGCAAAAAGATCGGGCGCAACGATCCGTGTCCCTGCGGCAGCGGCAAGAAGTACAAGAACTGCCACGGGAAGGATAAATGATGATTAGGCTTTGCGACGGATGCTCAACGCAAACGCCTCGTTGCGCAAGTGATCGCGTGCTCGTTCGCCTAAATACCGGCGCACTTCTTAAACGCGCTGCGCTTGAACGAAAGAAGTACGCCGGGGGCGAGTCGCCCGAGCGGTCAACGTCATCCAATCACACTTCGCTGACGCTTGTGTTCTTGGGACGTTTTCCCATACGACCTGTTTCCCAATCAGCTTCGTCCTACGGACTTGCTTCTTGGACAGGTCAGTATTTACTCACTTGCTCCACTAGGGTTTGCTTATGAGCATCCTGCCGCATTCTACTAAATACGAAAGCCTCCCCCCGTCGGTACGGGGGAGGTGGCGAACGGAGTGAGCCGGTGGGGGCGCTTTGCACGGTCCGTTGTTATATCACGTTGAACTTACATTTTAAGGAATAAACTATGCTGGAAGATCTGAAACCGACACTGAATGATCTGGGCGAAAAGCTCGATCAGATGCGCATCTCGCTCGAGATCCCCGCGAAGGAGGAGAAGATCGCCGAGCTCGAGTACAAGATGGGCGAGCCGTCCTTTTGGGATGACGCGGCGGCGGCGCAGAAGCTGAATCAGGAACTCGCCGCGCTGAAGGGCGGCGTCGATACCTACAAGGGGCTTATGGCAAAGTACGAGGATGCCGAGACGCTCTACGAGATGGGCATCGAGGAGGGGGATGCGTCCATGGAGGACGATATCCGCGCCGAGCTCGACCTCATCACGGAGGGGCTTGAGACGCTGCAGCTTGAGGTGCTGCTCTCGGGCGACTACGATGCAAACAATGCCATCCTGACGCTCCATGCGGGCGCGGGCGGAACGGAGGCGCAGGACTGGACGCAGATGCTCCTCCGCATGTACGGACGCTGGGCGGAGCGGCATGGCTTTACAGTGGAGACGGCTGACCTGCAGCCGGGCGATGAGGCGGGCGTCAAGTCCGCGACGCTCTTTATCAAGGGGCACAACGCCTACGGCTTTTTGAAGTCGGAGAAGGGTGTTCACCGTCTCGTGCGCATCTCACCGTTTGACTCGCAGGCGCGGCGGCACACGTCGTTCTCTGCGTGCGATGTCATGCCCGAGATCGACGACGCGGTCGAGGTGCCGATCAACATGGACGATGTGCGCGTCGACTACTATCGCGCGAGCGGCGCGGGCGGACAGCACATCAACAAGACCTCGTCCGCCGTGCGCATGACGCATGAGCCGACGGGCATCGTTGTGCAGTGCCAGAACGAGCGCTCACAGCTCCAGAACAAGGAGCAGTGCATGAAGATGCTCCGCGCGAAGCTCTTTGAGCTCGAACAGGAGAAAAAGGAAGAGGAGATCGCAAAGCTCGAGGGCGTCCAGCAGAAGATCGAGTGGGGCAGCCAGATCCGCTCCTACGTGTTCCAGCCCTATACGATGGTGAAGGACGTGCGCACGAACGCCGAGACGGGCAACGTGCAGGCGGTCATGGACGGCGAGCTCGACCCGTTCATCCGCGCGTATCTCAACGCCAAGGCGAATCACGAGTTTTAAGAGAAGTTTGGCTTCCCCCATCGCAATGGGGGAGCGGTCAACGTCGACCAATCGTATTTCGCTATCGCTTATACTCTTGGGACGTTTTCCCGTACGACCTGTTACCCGAATCGGCTGCGTCCGATGGACTTGCCTCTCGGACAGGTCAGTATGTGGCACGCTTCGCGTGCCGATAGGGGCGCCGGTGCCTGAGGAACATCTGCATCGATGCAGACGCATCATTGCAGTCGTCTGAGGTGCCCCTTCCACCGCTTGCGCGGTTCCCCTCCCCCGCTGTGGCAGGGGAGGCGATTATTGACAGGAGGGTTCATCATGTGGAAGGCAGTCACGGCCATTCTCATCCTCGCGCTGATTGCGGCGGGAGCGGTATTCGTCCTGCCGACCGTCGTCGAGGAGCACATCGTCGATGCGCTGAAGCAGCAGACGGCGGCGGAGGATGTGCAGATCTCCATTACGGACAGCCCGCGTCTTGTCTTCGGCGAGATCGGCGCCGTCGACGGCGTCATGCGGCAGGGGCGCGTCGGTAAGCTCTTCGTGCGAGAGCTGACCGTCAGCGGCACGGGACTCAAGGTGGATATGATGACCCTCCTGCGCGAGCACAAGGTGGAACTCACCTCCGCCGACAGCGTCCAGATGCGCGGCGTCGTCGATGCCGATGCCGTGCGCGAGCTGATCGGCAGCTCCTCGGGCAAGTTCGAGGGCGTCGAGGTGAAGGTGGAGCCCGGCAAGGTGCTCGCAACGGCAGAGACGAAGGCGCTCGGGCAGACGTTTGACGTGACCATCGACGGCGCGTTCAGCGTCGCGGACGGCGATCTCTACTACAAGGCACGCCGCATCTCCGCGCGCGGGCTCGGACTGAATGCACTGAGCCTCGACAGCATCCTCCCCGACATTCTTGTCGCGCGTGCCAACAGTCTGCCTCTCGGGCTCGCCTTTGAGAGCGTCGAGGCGCGGGACGGCGTGGTGGTGCTGACGGCTGGAAAGTAAGGCTTCGGTGCGGTAACATCGCAAACGCCTCGTTGCACGAGCGATCACGTGCTTGTACACTTAAATACCGACGAATTTCTAAACGCGCTTCGCTTGGACGAAGAAATTCGTCGGGGTGTACCGCACGTTTTCCTCGCTCGTTCCACTAGGGTTTGCTGCTGTCACCGCAGCCTGCGTGGGAATAGATACCATTATTTTTCACCCTCATTTTCACACTTATTTGATACAGAGCGCGCAGCATGGACGCTGCATTATATCGAAGGACTTATTTTAGATGAAGAAATTTTACTATCATCCGATTCTGCTGGCGGCGATTCTCATCGGCTTTGTCGCGAGCGTTGTGATCGGCTTCCAGCGGCACGCCGTCGAGGTGAACTCGCGCACGGTGGAGCTCGCCATCGACTACGAGGGGCTTTTGGAGCTCGCACAGCGCGAGGGGCTCCCCGCCGATGAGGTGCTCGCTCAGGCAAAGGAGGCGGGCATCACCTCGCTCGCCGTCTATGAGACGACGTTCAAGAAGTTCAACGCGAACGGCAAGGCGGCCGTCCTCTCGGGCGCGGACATCCTCGCGCGCTATCACAGCGGGATGCTCATGGATCCGCGCTGGCGCGCGCTGGTGGACGAGGGGAAGATCGTCGGCACGGAGGTCTACGTCGTGGGGAGCGACCCCGAGACCTACGCACAGCTAAAGGATGACCTCCTGCGCCGCTTCGGTGCGGATCGCGTCACCGTCGATACGGTCGGCGACGAGGAGGTCATCGCGGTCAAGGCGTTCTACGAGGGGTTCCTGAAACAGAACATTGGGATGCCGGCAGACGAGATGCGCGCCGTCAACGCAGCAGGTTTTGACGTACTCGCGCGCCCGTCGAACTACCACGACTGCACGCCGGACGATGTGCGCGCCGTCTTTGACCGCATGGAGGGCATCCGCATCTCTGCCATTGTCTTCTCGGGACAGGAGACGCTCGGTGCGCCGAAGACACTGCAGACGACCATCGACGAGATGAAGGAGCGTCGCCTGACGCTCGGCCTGATCGAGGGCATCACGCAGCTGCAGTTCTACCGTCAGCAGGGCATGGACGAGATCGCAAAGGGGCTCGGAGAGGAGCACGTCGCGCGTCTCTACGCCATCCCGCCCGATGAGCAGAAAAAACTCAAGATCGCCGAGGCGGTCGAGCGCTGGGTGACGACGGATGAGGAGCGCAACATCCGCATCAATCTCCTGCGCATCTATGATACGCCTGCGCCCAATATGTCTCTCCTTGAGACGAATATGCAGTACTTCACCGATACGCGCAAGGCACTTGAGGCACACGGCTTTGCCATTGGCCATGCGGGGACGTTTGTGGACTACGCGCCGTCCCGCCTCCTGCGCGCACTCGTCATCATGGGTGTCGCCGCGGCGGGCGTGCTCTATCTCTCGCTCGTCATTCCGGCGCTGAACCGCCGCCGTCGCGTGGTGCTCCTCGCCTTCGTCGTGCTCGCGCTCATCGGTATGATGCCCGTCCTGCTCGGCGCGGGGAGCAAGATCCGCGTGCTCGCGGCGCTGGCAAGCGCAAACCTCTTTCCGGCACTCGCCATCACGGGGCTGCTCGATCTCCTCGGCGGACGGCGTTTCGCAAAGGATACGCCCACATGGCGCATCATCGTCGCGGGCTGGGTGCTCCTCGGCATCACGAGTGCGCTCTCCCTCGTCGGCGCGGGCTATCTCTCAGGCTCACTCGTCGATACGCGCTATCTCCTCGAGTTCGACATCTTCCGCGGGATCAAGCTGACCTTTGTCCTGCCGATGGTGCTCGTGGCGATTGCGTTCATGCAGCGCTTTGATATCTTTGATGGGCAGTTCGACGCGTCGGCGGGCGTCCTCGGACAGGTGCGCGAGATACTCGCGACCCCCGTGCGCATCGGCTCGCTCCTCGGCGGCCTTGTCCTCATCGGCGCGCTCATCGTCCTCGTCCTGCGTAGTGGGCACACCTCAGGAATGCCCGTGCCCGGGATCGAGCTGAAAATGCGTGCGGCGCTCGAGCAGCTCTTCTACGCACGTCCGCGCACGAAGGAGTTCATGATCGGACACCCCGCCTTCCTGCTCGCACTCTGCGCGGCGGTACGGCGGTGGCGGACGTGGATCATCTTTGCCCTCGTCCTCGTGGCAACCATCGGACAGGGCTCCATGGTCGAGACGTTCGCACACATGCGCACGCCGATCGAGATGTCGCTCGTGCGCGGCATCGGCGGCATTTTCCTCGGCGGCGCGATTGGCGCTGTGCTCGTGGCACTTGTTGCGGCATGGAATCATCTCTTGGAGCGGGTGAAGCGGGCTGGTTGAACTGCTGCCGTAAACGAAGCCTCCCCTGCCACAGCGGGGGAGGTGGCGAACATTGTGAGCCGGTGGGAGCGCCATGAGCGGCAGATGCGATTCTATGCTGACCGCTCCCCCGTAGCGACGGAGGAAGCTAGTTGCCGTAGACGCAGCCTCCCCCGTGCGACACGGGGGAGGGGGACCATGCGGAGCATGGTGGAAGGGGCGCCATGAGCGGCGCAGGAAATTGTCATAGGAATGGGAAACGGAGGGCGCTTTACCTGATGAAGCGGATCGTTGTATCCGGGTACTACGGTGCGAAGAACGCGGGCGATGAGGCCATGCTCGCGGCGATGCTCGAGGTGCTCGGAGATTTGGACCCGGAACTTCATATCACGGTCATCTCAGCCAACCCTGCCGACACTGAGCGGCGCCACGGCGTCCATGCGGTCGGCTCGCTTGACGCGCGCGGAATCTTCCGCGCCATGCGGCACGCCGACCTCCTCATCAGCGGCGGCGGCAGCCTGCTCCAGAACGTCACGAGCCGCCGCAGTCTCTACTACTATATGGCGGTCATCCTGCTTGCCCTCCTCCTCGGCAAACGCACGATGCTCTACGCGCAGGGCATCGGTCCCGTCACGGGAAAATTCGCCTGCCGCTGCATGCGCTGGCTCGGCAACCGCGTCTCCCTCATTACCGTGCGCGACGAGGGCTCCATGGCAGAGCTGCGCCGCCTCGGCATCCGCCGTCCGCCGATGGAGTGCACCGCCGACCCCGTACTCGGCATCCATCCCGTCGGGCGCGAGGCAGGGCGCGCCATCCTCGCTGCCTGCGGAGCGGACGGCGCGCGCCCCGTCGTTGGCATCTCCGTACGCGACTGGCAGGGCTGGCAGCACTACAAGGAAATCCTTGCCGAGATCAGCGACGCCATCGTCCGCGAGCTCGATGCACGCGTCATCTTTCTCCCCATGCAGTACCCCGAAGACGTGCGGACGGCGGAGACCGTCGCCGCATGGACAAAGGAGGACTGCACCGTCCTCACGGGCGAATACACGACCGCAGAGCTCCTCTCCCTCGTCGCGAACATGGACCTCATGATCGGCGTGCGCCTGCACGCCCTCATCTTTGCGGGCGTCATGGGCGTCCCCATGATCGGCATCTCCTACGATCCGAAGGTCGACCGCTTCCTGCGCTCCATCGGGGAAAAACCCGTCAACGACCTGCAGGACATCACCACCGCGAGCGTCCTCAAGGAAGTCCGCCGCAAATGGGCGGCACGCAGCGAATTTACGGCGGCGAACGCCGACCTCCTCGCACAGATGCGCAGCCTCGCCGCACGCAACGCCGAGCTCGCATTGGGACTAATTCACGGGAAAAAGTAATGTTTCATTTTCTGCTTGTCAATGGGGGAGACTATTGCTATAATAAGAAAAGAAAGAACGCCCCGGCGGCGCCTTTCCAAGCATAACGAATTATTTTTTAAGATAACCGCACGACTTGTCAGGGACGGCGGTTATTTCTTTTGGGTTATTGCGAGTATATAGCCAGTCGCTGCGACAAGCAATACGATAGCGTCAGCTTCCGTCATCTCACTCACCCCCTTTCGGGGGAAAGACACCGCCTCTTTGCTGGGACGTTCCAACCTGATTATAAATAAAATCACATGGAAAAGCAAACAAAACTTCTTATATTAAAAGAGCACTGCACGGGTGATTCGCCAATGCAATGCTCTTTTTTTATTCCCGTAGTGTCCGCATCAGAGCTTCCTTATTCTCCGTCGGCGTTGTTGTCGGACGGCCGAGGTCAGCGCGCGAGCCGATGGCGGTGCGCACCTCGAGGAAGGTGAGTGCATCACTCCTCCCTACCGCAGGGAGTATCTGCGCAAGCTCTGCCGCATCCGCTGCCGTCTGCACTAGGCGGTAGCCGACGGCACGCGCGACGGCGGGGAAGTCTACGGTATGTGCCGCTGTCGGCGCGCCGCCGACGCTCTCATGTGCCTCATTGTTGAGGAGGACGTGGACGATATTCGCCGGTGCAGCGGCACCGATGGTGGCCATCGCGCCCATGTGCATGAGGGCTGCCCCGTCTCCGTCGAGGAGAAAGACGCGCTGTGACGGGCGGTGGAGGGCGATGCCGAGAGCAATCGCCCCCGCGTGCCCCATCGAGCCGACGGTGAGAAAGTCATGGGCGTGATCCTCACCGCGTGCCGCGCGCAGCTCAAATAGCTCACGCCCCGTCTTCCCCGTGGTTGCGACGACGACAGCGCCCTGTGCCGCATCGAGGATCCGTGCGATGGCATCCTCGCGCCGCAGGGGATTTTCATTTGCGTATTTGTGTTTCGGATGCGTGAGCGCTCCCTTGCGGACGAGGAGCGCGCACTGTCCGCCGGCAGCGAGATGCGGGCGGATCTGCTCCATCCACGCGGAGACATCCTCCGGCTGGGACGCCTCCGTGAGCACCATCGTCTTGACGCCTATCGTCTCGAGGAGCGGCAGCGTGAGGCGCCCCTGTACGAGATGCTGCGGCTCGTCGTGGAGGTCTGGCTCGCCGCGCCAGCCGATGACAAAGATGCACGGGATGCCGTAGACCTCCGCATGGAGGAGGGAGAGCAGGGGATTGACGATGTTGCCGAGCCCGCTGTTCTGCAGGTAGACGAGCGGCACCTTGCCCGCTGCGAGATGATAGCCCGCCGCGAGTGCCGCCGCATTCCCCTCATTCGCCGCGATGATGTGTGACGGGCTGTTCGCCCCATAGGTATCCATCAGGCAGTCGACGAGGGGGCGCAGCTTCGAGTCGGGCACGCCTGTGAAGAACTCTGCCCCAAGGGCGGCAATGAGATCGTTCGCGTTCATAGATGCTCCTTTGTACTGCTTCCAAACCACTCAGGTCTCGCCTCGCGCATCGCGGGCCAGAACTCCCCGTTGTTTGCGATCGCGCGGGCAATGCTGCGCGCACGCGGGTAGAAGAATGCGCGCAGTTCCGCGCTGTCGACGGCGCAGTCCTCCTCGAGCTCGTGGGTGCGCGGATAGATCCCTACACGCGCATCTGCAAAATTCACCGTACCGTCCTCGTCGACCTTCTCCTGCGTCTCAAGGCGCAGCGCAAAGTCATGGGTGCGTACGGCGAGCTTATACGTCTGTCCCGGGAACATCGACATACTATATACAGCGTCGCGTTCTTTTCCGCCAAAGACCGCCGGCAGATTGCCGTCGATGTCGTCTGCCGCGGGGAAACCGCAGAGCGCACCGAGTGTCGGATAGAGATCCGCCGAGCTGGTCAGCTCGTTTACGATGCGCCCCTCGGGGACACCGGCACCGCGCATCATCCAGAGGGCACGCGTTGAGTTCTCGGCGATCACGTCCATCACGCCGTTCACGGGGGCGCTGAAGATCGAGTTGCCGTGGTCGGAGTAGACACTGACAAGATATTCTTCCTCCGCGTAGTGCTCCTCGATGTAGGTGAGGAGCTGCGCCAGATTGCGGTCTGCGCGGCGAAGACTCTGCCAGAACTGCTCCTGATAGATCTTGAGCTTGGGCAGGCGTACACTGGCGATATGCTCATCAGTATCAAACAGGCGCTCTGAGAGCGGCAAATGCGTTTCCACCGCAGGGTGAAATTTGAACCCCTTGGCATTCCACGGATGCACGTCCGCGACGTGCAGATGGAGGAACTGATCTGTCTCATCGAACGCCTCGAGCTGCATGATGGTGCGGTCAACTGCCTCAGCAGAAAGGAGCTTCCACCCGGTGGTATTCAGCTGATCGTAGCCGCGCAGTGTGCCGCTGTAGATGGGGTCCGCTGCCCCCATCGGGGCGGCGGCATAGTAGCCGAGATCCGTCATGCACTCCGAGAGGGTCATCATATCGAGCGGAAGCTCGTGGCTGTTCCTCTCGTTGAATACCTGTGTATGGGTCGGATAGCGTCCCGTCTCGATCACGGGGAGGGATGGATAGGTGCACTCCGATGTGGAGAAATGCTGGTCGAAGATTGTGCCGCGCGCGAAGAAGTGTGCGATGTTCGGCATCGCATCGGGAAAGTGCGTGCGCGCGATATTCCACGCGAGCCCGTCGATGAGAATATTCAGCACGAGTTTTCGCCGCGCGGGGCTGTGCCCAAGGCGGATCGGCGTGCCGACAGCATAGACGGCATCAGAGGCAGGTGTGATCTCGGTCGTCTCCGTGAGGCGGAACTGACTGAACGCCCACTTGCCGAGATAGGCGGATGCCGGCGGCTGGGACTTGGATGCGATGGTCAGCTCCTGCAGGGGCTCCGTCCCCGCGATGGGGAGAATGACCTCCGCCCCCTCCGGCACTTCGATCGTCACACGGCCGCGTACCTCTTGTGCCCTTTGCAGACAGAACGGGTAATCCCGCTGCATCCTATCGACGAAGACGTCGGTGTGCCGCATTTTCTCGATCAGCTGACTTTGATCCGAGAGGAACGCATTATCGACATAGGCAGCGACCCAGTAGCGTGCACTTCCCTCGGGCGGTGTGAGCGGGAGATACTCTCCCACGAAGGCGTCGAGCTGAAACTCCAGTGCATGATCTGCGCCTGCAAGGAAGGCGCGGTTCTGTGTCATCGGGGCACCTGTTCCGATGCCTGCGGCGATGGAGAGCCGGTCAAGACCGTCCTTTCCGCCGCGCATGAGCAGCTCCATGGGAATCTCAGGGGAGAGATAGAGCCCATAGGCATATCCATACATCGTGAGTGCATCGACGGGACGATCCAGCCGGGCGTATGACTCGGCCAACAGCAGCCAGATCTCGCGGTTCACGGGGCGCTTTCGGTAGGCGCGTTCCGCGCATACCGCCGCATTCTCCGCATCCCCGTGATGGAGGAGATACTTCGCCGCGAAGATATCCGCGCGCTCACTCGTGGGCGCTGCCTCCCGATAGGCGGCGAGCTGCATGAGAAAGTTGTCGTCGTAGGCATCCTGCTCCGACCGCGCGAGAAGATCATAAAAGAGCGCAGAAGCCTGTTCGTTGTTGTGCCAGAATACGCGGTTGTCTTCGTTCATCTCATGACTCCTTCAGCGGAGAGAATGTCTCCCCGTTGCTTGCGATTCCCCTTAGAAAATCCCGCGCGCGCGGGTAGAAGAATGCGCGCAGGGCTGGGTCGTCGATTTCATATCCTCTTTCCCGCTCGTGCTCACGCGGATAGATGGCGACGTTTGCTCGAGCGAGATCGACGGTGCCGTCGGTGTGGACCGGTTCCTCTGTTTCGAGGCAGAGCGTATGCGATGCCGAGCGTACCGCGAGAAAGTACGGTTTGCCGGGGTAGAGGGAGTTGCTGAATGAAACATCCCGTCCTGAGCCGCCCAATACGCGCGGGAGTACGCCGTCCACATCGGCATCGCCGGGGAAACCCAGCAGATGCGCTATCGTCGGATGGATGTCTGCCGTGCTGGTCAATTCCTCGGTGATAACTCCCTCGGGAATACCCGCGCCGCGCATCATCCATGCCGTATGGGTCAGCGGGCTGTCCACGATGTAGGGCGTTGGGCTGAAGATGGAGACGCCGTGGTCGGAGTAGAGGTTTACGAGGTACTCCTCCGGCGCATAGTGTTCCTCCAGATAGGAAAACAGTGTGCCAAGAGCCCGATCCGTACTGCGCACCCCATAGCGGAACGATGCCTGATTGATGGGGCTCGGACGGAGATAGGGGCTATGCGGCGCGTGAATCTCATCCGTCATACGTGCGGCAAGCGGCAGCGAGGCCTGCACTGTGGCTGCCTGCTGAAAGAGCGGCGCAGGCCATGGGTGGGCATCTGCCGTGTGAAAATAGATGAAGTGATCTGCGTCGGGCATGCCGTCCAGATGGCGGATGATGCGCTCTGTCCCCTCGTAGGCAGGCGTACGGTACATTGCTGCGATGAGGCGATCATAGCCGCGCATGCACCCGTCGTACAGCCCCATGCCGAACCCCATCAGCTGTGCCGTTGCATAGCCGTGGTCCCGTGCACGCTCCGAGATCGTTGCGATGTCAGGGGACAGCTCCACGGGGATCTTGTCGTGGAACATCTTGCTGTGGTGTGGATAGAGCCCGGTCTCGATGGTCGCCAGCGACGGATAGGTGTATTCGGAGACAGAGAATTGCTGATTGAAGATCAACCCGCGCGCAAAAAAGCGTGCCGTCTGCGGCATCATCTCTGCGAAGCAGCTGCCGACGATCTCCCAGGGGAGCGCATCGACGAGGATATTCAGTACCAGACGGCGGCGTCGTGGATGATGTCCGATCTGGATCGGGGGGCCGACGAGAAACGCATGATCTGAGGAGAAGTCGGTCGTCTCACGAAGCCGATAGAAATTGGGCGTGGCAACGTTCAGCCAGCCGGGCTCGTCGACCGATGCGGAGCGCACGTGGATCTGCTGTGGCTGGCACACGCCGACAGCGGGGAGCACGGTGCCGATGATGGGGAGGACGACCTCCTGTCCGGGAGCGAGCTCTATATGTGCTGCCCCGGGGGCACGCTGTGCGCGCATCAGATCAAAGACAAAGTCTCCTGCGGCGAAGTAACCGACGCCCTGTGCATCACGAATGTTCTTCAGCTGCCATGCCTTATCGCCCTGCTGCCCTTGCTCCGCGTAGACACCGACATAGTAGGCGCAGTGGTGATTTTGGGATGCGGGGAGAAACTCGCCGGCAAAGAGCCCGTCCATCGTGGTGATGCCCGCCTCTGGATCATAGGACGCGCGTGTGGCGAGCGGCACGAACGAAGGATGAGACAGGACGACGGACAGACGGTCAAGTGCCTCCTGCGTGATCGCTTCATGCGGGTAGTCATCCACCGCGATTGGCACATCGGTGAGCCGGTTGGTGTAGCCCTGCATGAGGAGTGCGTCAGCATAGCGGCCGAGCGCCTTGCAGGCACGCGCGAGCACCTCGAAGATCGGCGCTTGGAGCGGGCGCAGATGAAAGGCGCGTTCCGCGCAGATAACGGCGTTCTCTGCATCTCCATTCGTGAGAAGATATTGCGCCGCGAAGATGTCGGCGTGTGCCGCATCCCCTCCCGTCTCGCGGTACGCGGCGAGCTGCGCGAGAAAGTCGTCGTCGTAGGCGTCCTGCTCCGCGCGTGCGAGGAGATCGTAAAAGAGCGCAGAAGCCCGCTCGTTGTTGTGCCAGAATGTGCTGAAATCATCGCTCATAATATCTCTTTTCTTTGTTAGGGCTGTCCGCTGAACCACTTCGGGCGTGCGGCGCGCATCGAGGGCCAGAACTCCCCGTTGTTCGCGATCTCACGGACGAAGTCACGGGCACGCGGGCAGAAGAATGCCCGCAGCTCCGCACTGTCCACGACATGGTTTTCATCGAGCTCATGGCCGCGCGGATAGATCCCCACACGCGCATCTGCGAAATCCACCGTACCGTCCTCATCGACCTTCTCTAGCGTCTCAAGGCGCAGCGCATGGTCGTGGGTGCGCACGGCGAGCTTATACGTCTGTCCCGGGAACATCGACATACTATATACCGCATCGCGTTCTTTCCCGCCGAAGACCGCCGGCAGATTGCCGTCGATGTCGTCTGCGACGGGGAAGGTGCAGAGCGTCCCGAGCGTCGGATAGAGATCTGCCGTGCTGGTCAGCTCGCTTACGATGTGTCCCTCGGGGACACCTGCACCGCGCATCATCCATACGGCGTGCGTCGCATTTTCGGCGATGACGTCCACACTGCCGTTCACAGGCATGGTAAATACCGAATTCCCATGATCGGAGTAGAGACTGACGAGGATATCGCGTTCGTCAAAGTGCGCCTCAATGTAGGAGAACAGATAACCGAGGTGGCGGTCAACACAGGAAAGGCTGCGCCAAAAATGATCCTGATAGACGGGCAGCTGCGCCAGATGCACACTCGTCACATTTTCATCCACCTCAAAAACGCGCTGTGTCAGTGGGAGGTGCGTTTCTGTCGCCGGGTAGAACTTGAACCCCTTGGGGTTCCATGGGTGAACATCTGTTGTGTGCAGGTACAGGAACTGATCTGTCTCGTTAAATGCCTCGATCTGGCGGATGGTACGTTCCGCCATATCGGCACTTGGCAGCGTCCATGGCTCTGCGTTGAGCGTCCGATAGCCGCGCATGGCTCCGCTGTAGATGCAGTCCGCTGCACCCAGCGGTGCGGCGGTATAGTAGCCGAGATCCGCCATGGACTCCGAGAGAGTCTTGATGTCGAGGGGCAGTTCGTGACTGTCGTTCTCGTTAAATACCTGCGTATGCGCCGGATAACGTCCCGTCTCGATGGTCGGCAAAGAGGGATATGTGAATTCCGATACGGAGAAATGCTGATCAAAGATCGTGCCGCGTGCAAAGAAACGGGCGGTATTGGGCATACATTCGGCAAAACATGTACGGATGACGCCCCAGGAAAGTCCATCGACGAGAATGTTCAGCACGAGCTTTCGCCGTGCGGGGCTGTGTTCCAGTGGGATGGGCGTGCCGATGGCGTAAGGACGGTCATCCGCGGGGGTGATGTGCGCGGATCCCTCCAGACGAAAAAGACTGAACGCCCATTTTCCAAGGTACAGCGGATGGGAGGCTCCTGCATTTGTGATGGTCAGCTTTTGCAGATGGCTTGTGCCCGCGATGGGAACGATAGCGGTTGTTTCTGCCGGGATCTGTATCTCCGATGGACCGCGCACCTCCTCTGCCTGCTGCAGCTGGAACGAAGCGGCGCGGTAGCCGTATGTGCTGAATGCGTCCGTGTGGCGGTTGTGGTCAAGCATGATGCCCTGATCGGAGAGATAGTAGTCCGTATAGGATGCCGCCCAAAACCTGGAGTAATGCGGCGGCATGGTGAGAGGGAGCGGCTCGCCGATGAAAAGATCCGTAGAGAACTGGAGTCCCTGTTCTCTGATGACCGCGCGCACCTTTGTCAAGGGAGCCCCCTTGCCCATGCCCAGCGCAATCGACAGACGCCCCAACCCCTCGCGGAGCTGATCCTCGTCGAGGTGAAAGGAGAACTGCGGCGCACCGTAGAGACCATAAGCATATCCCTGCATGATGAGCGCGTCGATCGGGCGGTTCAGTCGTGCATAGAGATCGGCCAGCAGCAGCCAAACTTCGTAATTGACGGGGCGCTTGCGGTAGGCACGCTCTGCGCAGACCGCCGCATTCTCCGCATCCCCGTGATGGAGCAGGTACTTCGCCGCGAAGATATCCGCGCGCTCACTCGTGGGCTCTGCCTCCCGATAGGCGGCGAGCTGCGCGAGAAAGTCGTCGTCGTAGGCACCACGCTCTGCTCGCGCAAGGAGGTCGTAAAAGAGCGCAGAAGCCCGCTCGTTATTGCGCCAGAATACGCTGAAATCGTCGCTCATCATATCTCTTTTCCTTTTAGGGCTGTCCGCCGAACCACTCCGGGCGTGCGGCGCGCATGGCGGGCCAGAACTCCCCGTTGTTCGCGATCTCGCGGACAAAGTTACGGGCACGCGGATAGAAGAACGCATTCAAATCCTCTTGGTCGACGGCGCAGCCTGCCTCAAGCTCATGGCCGCGCGGATAGATACCGGCGCGCGTAATCATAAAGTCCACCGTTCCGTCCTCATCGACGGGGTCCTGTGTCTCAGCGCGCATCGTGTGATCGTGGGTGCGCACGGCGAGCTTATACGTCTGCCCCGGATACTGCGATGCACTGTATACCGCGTCGCGCGGCGTACCGCCGAAGACGGCAGGGAGGCGTCCGTCAATATCGTCGTTGACGGGGAACCCGCAGAGGTGGCCCAGGGTCGGATAGATGTCCACCGTGCTCGTAAGGTCGTGAACAACAGTGCCTTCGGGGACGCCCGCACCGCGCATCATCCACGTGGCACTGGTGGAGCGTTCGCTGAGGATGTCGATGCTGCCGCCGATGGTATCACCGAACATGGGAATCCCGTGATCCGAGTACAGGTTGATGAGGTACTCATCCTCGTTAAAATGCTGCTCTAGGTAGGAGAACAGCAGCCCGAGTGTGCGATCCGTCTGCCGCATCTGCTCCAGATACTGCTCCTGGTAGATGCGGAGATTGGGCAGACGGACACTCGCCACATCTGAGTCATGCGGGAAGAACCGTTCCGCAAGCGGCAGGTGTGCCTCAACGGCAGTATCGCACTTGAACCAGCGTGCATTGTACGGATGCACGTCCAGCAGATAGAGGAAGAGGAACTGATCGGTCTCGTCAAAGGCGTCGATGTGGCGGAGGACGGAGTCCACGCCGACCGCCGTGTGCAGCGTCCATCCGGCGGCGATGACACGGTCGAACCCGCGCAGCAGACCGTGAGCGATCCCCTGTGTCGTCGCCATGGGGGCAGCGCAGTGGTAGCCGAGGCCTTTCATCCGCTCTGCGATGGTCGGCATACGGAGCGGCAGTTCGTATCCGACGCGCAGATTAAATATATTGGTATGATGCGGATAGTATCCGGTCTCGATGGCGGGGTAGGCGGGCAGGGTATACTCCGAGCTCGAGAACTGCTGGTCAAAGATTGTTCCGCGCGAGAAGAAACGCATGATGTTCGGCAGATGCGTCTCTGCATAGGGGCGTGCGATGGCCCATGACAGCGCATCGACAAAGATGCTCAGGACGAGCTTTCTGCGCTGTGGGCTGTGCCCCAGGCGGATTGGCGTGCCGACCGTATAGGGGCTGTCCGCAGGTGCGTGCAGAGTAGCATTTTCACTGAAGCGAAAGAAATTAAACGACCATTTGCCCAGACAGGTTTCCTGTGTGCCGCTAGATGCCGTTGTTACGGCGAGTGGCTGCTCCGGTGCTGTACCAGCGATGGGGATGATCGCCTCCTCCCCCGGCGGAAGCTGGATGGACACCGTGCCGCGCACCTCCTGCGCCTTTTGCAGATCGAAGAAGAAGTCGTGGTAGCCATGACGACTGAAGGATCGCTCATGCCGCAGATCGGTCAGCACATAACTCTGATCCGACAGACAGGCGTTCTCAGCGTAGATCCCACCCCAAAAGGAGGCACTTCCCTCCGGCATGGTGAGGGGGAGTGCCTCACCGACAAAGATATCAGGACGAAATAAAAGTTCCCCATTTTCCACATAGGCCCGGCTCGTGGCAGTCGGTAGATTGAGACATGTTCCCATGGCGAGGGAGAGCCGATCCAGTGCCTCTGTCAGCGACGGTGATTCCATATCCAGCGATGGCATCGGCGCGCCGTAAAGGCCGTAGAGATGGCCCTGCATGGCGGCCGCATCGCTTTCGCGGCCGAGGGCCTTATCGGCCGCGGCGAGGAGCTTCCAGATCTCAGCGTTGAGCGGGCGCCTTGCGTGGGCACGCTCTGCGCATACGGCGGCATTTTCCGCATCGCCGTGATGGAGCAGGTACTTCGCCGCAAAGATATCGGCGCGCTCACTCGCGGGCGCTGCCTCACGATAGACGGCGAGCTGCATGAGAAAATCGTCGTCGTAGGCATTACGCTCTGATCGTGCGAGGAGATCATAGAAGAGCTCCTGCGCGTGCTCATCATTGTACCAGAATATGCTGAAATCGTCGTTCATCTCATGCCTCCTTTGGCGGCGGGAATATCTCCCCATTGCTTGCGATGCCCATTAGGAAATCCCGCACGCGCGGGTAGAAGAAGGAACGAAGCGCTGGATCGTCAATTTCACGTCCCACGATCCCCTCCTCGCCGCGCGGGTAGCATGCTGTGACAGCACGCGCGAGATCCACCGTCCCATTCGGCAGGACAGCATCTGCTGACTCGAGATGAAATGTGTGCTCCCGCGTGCGTGCGCGCAGACAGTAGGTCCGCCCCGGGTAGAGCGAGTTGCTGAACGCGATCTCACGTCCTCTGCCGCCAAAGATCTGCGGCAGGACGCCATCCACATGTTCTCCGACAGGGAAATGGAGAAGGTATGCGAGTGTCGGATAGATGTCCACCGTGCTGGTCATTTCGCTCACCGTGATCCCCGCGGGAACGCCTGCCCCGCGCATCATCCATGCAGTGTGTGTCATGTCCGGGCTGACGATGTAGTGGTGCTTGCTGAATATGGGAACGCCGTGGTCGGAGTAGAGGCTGACGAGGTACTCATCCGGTGTGTAGTGCTGCTCCAGATAGGAAAAGAGTGTGCCGAGAGCCCGGTCGAGATCACGGATGCCCTGGATATAGGCAGCCATGCTCAGTTTTGTGGACTGGAGATAGGGACTGGGAGAGGTGCTCCTTGCCCCCGACAGACGATCCTCGAGCGGCAGACGTGCCTGCGTGCTCGCAGTGATCTGAAAGCGCGGATAAGGCCATGGATGCACATCCAATGTGTGCAGGTAGATGAAATGATCGGCGTCGCGGAGCCCCTCCAAATAGCGGATGGTTCGTTCCGCAGCCTCGTAGGCGAACAGGTGATAGGGCGCGATCACAAGCCGGTCAAAGCCGCGCGTTGCCCCGTTATAGACTCCGCTTCCCTCCCCCATGAGATTCGTCGTGGCATATCCGCATGTACGTATGCGCTCGGAGAGCGGGATATATGCGGGGTTGAGGAGGACGGCAAGCGTATCGTTGAAGATCTGATTGTGGTGCGGATACATCCCCGTTTCAATGGTCGAGAGAGACGGATAGGTATACTCCGATGCGGAGAAATGTTGATCGAAGATCGTTCCCTGCGCGAAGAAGCGGGCCGTATTCGGCATCCATTCGGCAAAGTGAGTACGCACAACCTCCCATGAGAGTGCATCGGTGAGGATGTTCAGCACGAGCGGACGGCGCGTCGGGCTGTGCCCGATTGCGATCGGTGCGCCGACGAGAAAATCATGATCCGAGGACAGCTGGGTGTCTTCACACAGACGGAAAAAATTCGGTGTTGCGGGCGCAAGAGGCGTGTCCTGATCCACCGATGAGGTCTTTATATGGAGATTTTGAAAGGCTGATACGCCGATGATGGGGAAAACGGTCTCTCCTGTGCAGTGAATCTCGGCGTACCCGGGAGCACGGCTGGCGCGAATGAGTTCATAGGTGAACCCTCCGCCGACATTGTAGGCAAAGCCCGCTGCATCCTGAATCGTCTGCAGCAGCCAGGCTTTGTCCCCCTGCTGTTCCTGCTCGGTATACGCAGCAACGTAGTAGGGCGGGTGTGAAGCGTGCGGTGCGGGAATGTATTCACCCGCAAAAACGCCTTCAGATGCGCAGAGACCATGTTCCCCATCGCAGCTGATACGGCTGAGCGCCAGCGGGGCAAATGATGGTGAGCCCATGGCAACAGACAGGCGATCGAGCACCTCGGGCGTCAGCACGCTGCGCGGAATATCCGCCGGGAGCGTGAGCGGATGGTCCAGCAGTTTCGCCGTATACGCCTGCATGACAAGCGCATCCGCATAGCGTGCCGTCGCTGTGTACGCACGGCGCAGCACCGCCCAGAGTGCAGGCTCGACAGCGCGCAGGCGAAAGGCGCGCTCCCCGCAGATGACGGCGCTTTCTGCATCCCCATTCGCGAGAAGATACTGCGCGGCAAAGATGTCGGCGTGTGCCGCATCCCCACCCGCCTTACGATACGTAGCGAGCTGGATGAGAAAGTCGTCGTCGCAGGCGCCCTGCTCCACACGCGCGAGGAGGTCGTAAAAGAGCGCAGAAGCCTGCTCGTTATTGTGCCAGAATGTGCTGAAATCGTCGTCCTGCATGGTGGATCCCTTTCCTCAAAGCCGCGATCGGGCTCCTGTTGCTATGCCTTCAGTGCTTCCTCGAATACGCGGAAGAACGCCGCGATGTCGGGCGCATCGATCGCGCCGAGTGCACACAGGCGGAAGGTCGATGCCGTCTGCATCTTGCCGGGATAGATGGTGTAGCCGCGCTCATAGCAATAGTCATGCACCCGGGTGAAGTCAAAGTCTGCCGACGGATAGTTGACGGCGACGACGAGTCCCGACTGGATCGCACGCGGGATGGTCTCGGTGAGCCCCAGACGGGCGATTCCCTCGTGGATGGCATTGATCGTGCGTGTATGACGCGCCCATTTCTTCGTTTCTCCCTCGGCGAAGTATTCGGCGAGCGCGCGCTTTGCCGCGTATACGGTCTGCACGGGTGGGGTAAAGCGCATCTCGCCCGTCTCCTCGAAGCCCTCGTACTGCATGACGAGGTTCGTATAGTAGGAGCGCACGGGATAGTCCTTTGCCGCCGCGAGCAGGGATTTTTTGGCGATGACGAAGGAGAGCCCCGTCATGCCCTGGATGCCCTTCTGCGCCGAGGACATGCAGACGTCGACGTTCATCTCGTCGGCGGAGAAGGGGATCATGGCATAGGTCGAAATGGTATCGGCGATCATGACCGCGCCATGCGCGTGGGCGAGCGTACCGATCTCGCGCACGGGGTTCAGGATGCCCGTGCCCGTCTCCTGATGCGTCGTGTAGACGGCGGCGATGTCGGGATTCTCTGCGAGCGTGCTCTCCACCGCATCGAGGTCGGGCAGACCGTCCGCCGGGAAGGTCAGGTTGATGTGCGGCACGGAGTAGGCACGTGCGACGGCTGCCGCGCGTGCGGAGTAGGCGCCGTTGTTGATGATGAGGAGTCTTTTCCCGGCGGGGACGAGCGAGCTGACGCACGAATCAATGCAGAGCGTGCCCGATCCACAGAAGAGAACGGTCGCCCAGTCCGCCGCATCGGCGTGGACGACCTTCAGGAGGTCGGTGCCGAGCGCGCGCATGAGCTGACCGAATGCACGCTCGCGCGGGCAGATGTCGGGGACGATCTGCGCCATCTTGACGGTGTCCGTCGTGGTCGCAGGTCCCGGGTTGAGGAGGACGTTGCGCTGGATGTTCATGGTTTACTCCCGATACATAAAGCAGTGAAAGACGAACGCGTTGTTCCAGTATCCCTTGAGCTCCATGGAAGGAAATGCGATGCGCAGTCCATGTGCCGATGCATAGTCGGTAAAGAGGCTGTGTGTGTAGAAGTGCCGCTGCAGATCCTTATACAGCTCGTCGTAGTTGGGAATATTTGCCCGACGGAAGGCAAGGTAGTCTTCGCGTTTTTCAATGTCGTGCAGCCCCATGATGCCGATGGCGCCGCGGCTCTTTTCCCGCATGAGGTCGAGGACATGGACGGCGTAGTCGTCACTGGGGAAATAGGGGAATACGCCGCTGGCAAAGATGGCGTCGTATTTCTGATCGACGGCGATGGCGTCTGCCTCGCCGGCGTATAACTCTACCGGGGATGAGAGCACCGCACGTGCGGTCTCGATGAGCCCCTCGGCGTAGTCCGTTCCACCGACGGTCATCCCATCGCGCTGCATCAGATAGAGGTTTGCACCTGTCCCGCAGCCGACCTCAAAGACGCTGGAATCATTGGTGAGGCAGAGCAGTTCTTTCGTTTGTGCGTATTCGTTGAGGAAGGCATCCAGTGAGATGCCTTCCCCCATCACGTCGTAACCGTTGAGGCGCTTGAGTTCGAGGAAAGTGTCCTCCCAGTTCCCCGACAGCTTGCCCGTGTCGGGCTTTCTGCGGTTCCAAATCTCTCTCCATTTGTTGTCCATGGCGACCTACTTTCGATACAGAAATACGTGAAAGACGAACGGTGTATTCCAGTACCCTTCCATCTCGATGGCGGGGTACTCGATCCTGAGGTTGTGCGAACGGGCAAAGTCCGCGAAGAAGCTGCGGCGGTAGAAGAGCTTGCTGAGTCCTTTGTAGCGCTCGTCATAGTCGGGGATTGCCGCGCGGCGGTAGGCGAGAAAATCCTCTTTCTTCGCTGCGTCGTGCAGGTCGATGAGGCCAATCGCTCCCGCTGCCTTTTCGAGCATCCGCGTGAGCACGCGCTCCGCGAATGCCTCGTCAGGAAAGTAGGAGAAGACGCTGTTGGAGAGTGCCGCATCGTAGGTCAGCGTTGTATCAAAGGCGTCTGCCTCGCCGCACGTGAGCTCCCGTGCCTCGGGAAGCACGCCGCGTGCCGCCTCGACGAGAGCAGCAGAGTAGTCCGTGCCGCCGACGGCAATGCCGTCACGCTGCAGGAGATAGAGGTTCGCGCCCGCCCCGCAGCCGACGTCGAAGACACTCATCCCTGCTGTGAGGTGCAGCAGCTCCTTGATGCGCCGTGCCTGCATGAGGAGAGAATCGAGCGGTATGCCGCCGTCCATGACGTCGAAGCCGTTCATGCGCTTGAGCTCGAGGAAGATATCCTGCCAGCTGCCCGAGAGGGCAGCTTTGTTTGCGTGCCGTCGGTTCCAAACGTCTTTCCACTTGTTGTCCATGTGACCTTCCTTCCATACAGATGACGCAGCGCTCAGACGACCTCGATCAGTCGGATGATGTCCTTGATCGGCAGGAGCTCCTTGTCGATCTCGTGGGCGCGGTGATGGACGAGGATGGAGCGTGCCGCATTCTCCATAGAGGGGAATGCCGCGCGCGTGAGCTGGTTGGCGTAGATGACGATGCGGACGCCATGTGCCGCGAGCTCCGCCTCCGTGATCGTGTTGTAGGAGGAGGGGACGGCGACGATGGGGACGTCCGGGTGGCTCGCGTGGAAGGCGTCGCAGAACGCGATGACCTCATCGGGCGATTTGGCGCGCGAGTGGATCATGATGGCGTCTGCACCCGCCGCGACGTACGCTTCGGCGCGTGCGAGGGCATCCTCCTGCCCCTTTTCGAGGATCAGGCTCTCGATGCGCGCGATGATCATGAACTCCTCCGTGCGCTGTGCCGATTTGCCCGCCGCAATCTTTTCGGAGAAATTTTCGATCGTGTCCTGCGTCTGCGCGACCTCCGTGCCAAAGAGGGAGTTGCGTTTTGCGCCCGTTTTGTCCTCGACGATGACGGCGGAAACGCCGATGCGCTCAAGGGTGCGGACGTTGTAGGCGAAGTGTTCTGCCGTTCCGCCCGTGTCCATGTCGAGGATGATGGGCTTCGTCGTGACGTCCATGACCTCGTTGATGGTCTGGATCCGGTCGGAGAGGTCGACGAGCTCGATGTCGGGCTTGCCGCGTGAGGTCGAGTCACAGAGACTGGAGACCCACATGGCGTCGAACTGGTCGAGGCCGCCGTCATTCTCGACGATGGTTTTCTCCGCGATCAGTCCCGTGAGGCCGTTGTGCACCTCGATGGTCTTGACGATGGGGACAATATCGAGGAGACGGCGCAGACGGCCGCGGCGCGCCTCGGGCATAGCGAGCTGCTCGCGCATCTGCCAGTCGATCTTGCGCACCTCGTCATTATAGGTATAGGATGGTTCGATCAGTTTTCCGCCGTAGCGCGCGAGCGCCGCGAGGACGTTCTTGCGGATGGCGGACTCAGGACCCTGCGCCCAGTTGCTCCCGTGGACGACGTAGTCGGGGCGCAGACGGTCCAGTACCTCGTCGTACATGATGTGATCCTGTACGATGACCTCCGCGACCTCGGGCAGCTCGCTGAGCATTGTCATGCGCTCCTCGAGTGTCTTCGTCGGGAAGCGGTTGTAGCGCACCATCTCCGCGTCGGAGAGGACGCCGACAGTGACGCGGCCGAGCTCTGCCGCCGCGCGCAGGAGGTTCTTGTGCCCCGCGTGGATGATGTCCGTGCAGAAGCAGGTATAAACGTTCTTCATATCTTTCCCTCTATTTCGTTTTTGCTGATTTTTACGGTGCATCCTCTTCGCAGAACCTCGTTACGCAAGCGGTCGGGTACTTATCGCCGAGGGGAACACTGACCCAATGAGACCTATTCAGATAGGTGCAGATTTTTTGTCCTATCAAGGAAATAAACCGGAAGCATAGCGGTGGCTATGCTGAGGATTTATCGACACAGAGAGGGCGAAAAAGATACGCCTAGATGAATGGTTAAATGGGCCAGCGTTCCCCTAATACCTGCGGATTCCAAACGCGCTTCGCTTGAACGGTAGAAATCCGCAGGGGGGCAGAACGTACCCTTTTCTCCGCTTGCTTCACTAGGTTTGCTACAGGGGATGCACCGCCTTCTCGGCAGAGAGAACCTCCTGTAGCTTCGCTTCGGACGTCCTCGCAGACGGGCACCCAGCAGACGGGGCTCAATTATGTCTTATCCGCGCCTCCAGCGCCCGCAGATCCGCCACGGTGTCGATCTCCCACACGTCCTCGCGCGTGCACTCCCTGATATACACATCGCATGTGTCGGGATTGTATTTCAAAATGATCTCGTCCCAGTAGAGCTGGCGGTACTGCTCCTCGGCGTAGAGCGCATTCGCGCAGCGCGCCAGCCGCGCCCCGTCCTCTGCCGTCCAGTAGGAGAGACCGAGCATCTGGTGACAGGGGTGTGAGCTTTCTGTAGCGATGTGCGTGATCCTCCCGTCGGCATCCGCGTCGAAACACCAGTCGTCCGTCGCCGTCACGGGGAAGGCGATGTAGTTCGTGCGCTCCTGTGTGGGCGTGATGATGGCGGGATGCGCGAGGTAGAGATCACCCTCGATGACGTAGCTGTCCTCAAGCAGCCCTGCACGCCCCGCGAGCGCGATGGAGGATATGTTGTTTGCCGCCGCCCAGTCCGGATTGTCGAGAAAGGCGATGTGCGGGTACGCGTCCTTGAGCGTGTCAAGCGCCGCACCGCAATAGCCCCGTATTATAGTAATCGACGAAATCCCCGCCGCATTAAGCGCATCTAAAATGGTTGCGATGATCGGCACGCCGTTCACGGGGACGAGCGGCTTCGGCAGGTGATCGGTCAGCGGCGCGAGCCGTGACCCGCGCCCGGCTGCGAGAATGACGGCGCGCGTCACACGATGTGCATTCATCAGCACAGCCCCATTTTGCGTTTCGCCTTCGCGAGCGTCTTTTCGGCGATGTGTGCGGCGCGCTCCGCCCCCCGCGCAATCTCTGCGTCGAGGTACGCCTTATCCGTGAGCAGCTCCGCATAACGCTCACGGATGGGGCGCAGCTCATCGGCGACGACCGTCCCAACGGCCGTCTTGAAGTCGCCGTAGCCCTTTCCTGCAAACTCCGCCGTGATCGCATCGCAGGATTTCCCGGTGATGGCGGAGTAGATCGTCATGAGGTTGTTGATGCCGTCCTTGCCCTCGCGGAACGCGACCTCGGCATCGCTGTCCGTGACGGCAGACTTGAATTTTTTGAGGATCGTCTTCTCATCGTCGAGGATGAAGATGGTCGCCTTGGCGTTCTCGTCGGACTTGCTCATCTTCGCTGTCGGCTCGGCGAGACTCATGACGCGCGCACCCGCCTTCGGAAAATAGCCCTCGGGCAGGCGGAACGTCTCGCCGTAGACGTGGTTGAACCGCGCGGCGACGTTTCGCGTAAACTCAAGGTGCTGCGTCTGATCTGCACCGACGGGCACGTAGTCTGCCTGATAGAGAAGAATGTCGCCTGCCATGAGCGCAGGGTAAGTGAAGAGCCCCGCGTTGATGTCCTCGGGATGCTTCGCCGACTTGTCCTTGAACTGCGTCATGCGGCTGAGATCACCGAACGGGCTGAGACAGGAGAGCATCCAGCCCATCTGCGCGTGCGCACTCACGTGGCTCTGGATAAAGACGAGACTCTCCTCCGGATCGAGTCCGCACGCGAGCAGGAGGGCAAACGCCTCGCGGCTTGCCTTTCGCCGCATCGCAGGCTCGTGATAGACGGTGAGCGCATGGAGATCGGCGACGAAGTAGTAGCAGTCATATTCCTTCTGCAGCTGCCGCCAGTTTTTCACCGCGCCGAGATAATTGCCGAGCGTGAATGTGCCGGTGGGCTGGATGCCGCTCAGGATGATCCTGCGGCGGGCTGGATCGTTTTCGTTCATGGATATTCCTTCCTTATACACATAGAATCTCTTTCATTATATCTCATGAGAGAAAGATAAGCAAAGCCGCGGAGCAATGAATTTCCCGTTAAGGATATAGTAAGATGCGGAAATAATTTTATGCCCGTAACATTCGTTACAGAAAACGACCGCCAATACCCAGTAGAATGATGCTGAGAATCGTTCTATAATCGATCAACGGAGGTGTTATGATGACAGAACAGAAGCAAAACGAGATGGGCCATGAGTTCCTTGCACGCCTTGGCAAGACGCGCCTGCGTCCCGGCGGGCGTGAGGCGACGGAGTGGCTCCTTTCCCATGTGGATTTTACCATTGACACGCGCGTCCTTGAAGTCGCCTGCAACATGGGCACGACGATGATCGCGCTGGCGGAGGAGCATGGCTGCCGCATCACGGGCCTCGATATGAATCCCGCCGCCCTCGCGAAGGCGCGTGCCAATATCGAGGCACACGGGCTTTCCGATGTGGTCGACGTGGTCGAGGGCAACGCCATGGCGCTGCCGTTCCCCGACGCGGCGTTCGACGTCGTCATCAATGAGGCGATGCTCACCATGCTGCCGCGCGAGAACAAGGCAAAGGCGATCGCCGAGTACTTCCGCGTGCTGAAGCCGGGCGGCGTACTGCTGACCCATGACGTTGCCCTGCGCACGGACGACGAGGAGCAGGCGGCGGAGCTGCGCGCGGGGATCTCGCGTGCGATTCGCGTAAACGTCGATCCGCTCTCTGAGGGCATGTGGCGCCAGCTCTTTCAACAGGCGGGATTTACGACGGAGGTGCAGACGGGGCGGATGACGCTGCTCGATCCTGCCGGATTGGTGCGCGACGAGGGGTTCGACGGTGCGATGAAGATCATCCGCAACGGGCTGCGCACGGAGAACATCGACCGTTTCCGCACGATGTTCAATTTCTTTTTCGATCATGGCAAAGAGTTTTCCTATATTGCCGTCGTCAGCAAGAAGTAACGAAAAGCAGCGAGGATGCTTCGCTGCGCACATGGGCAGCGGTATGTCATATTGTGACGTACCGCTGCCTTTTTTGCGTGAAAAATACCTTGCCAAGAATCTTCCTCTCTGTTACAATATCTTCCGTAGCAAAAAATGCGAACCACAAGATATAGTATTATGTATGGATAAAGGAGCGAAATCTATGACAGTGACGACGGTGACAAAACGCGCGGGCAATGCGGTGCCCTACGACCGTTCGAAGATCCTCAATGCCATTACCTCGGCGAGCAAGGAGTACGTCCACCCGATGACGGCACTTGAGATCGACACGGTGACGAAGAGCGTCGAGGAGGCATTTGGCGACCGCACGGAGATCAGCGTCGAGGAGATCCAGGATCTCGTCGAAAAACAGCTGCTCGCGCACGGGCACTATGACATTGCGCGCCGCTACATCACCTACCGCCAGCGGCATGCCCAGCGCCGCCGCGCGCAGAAGCACCTCATGGAGAGTTACCGCGACATCTTCTTTGCCGATGCGGTGGACTCCGACCTCAAGCGCGACAACGCGAACATCAACACAGACGCGTCGATGGGCATCATGCTGAAGCTCGGTGCGGAGGGGGCAAAGCACTTCGTCGACAATTACGTTCTCGACGAACGCTATGCGACTGCTGACCGTGAGAACTTTATCCACATCCATGACAAGGACTTCTCACTCATCACGTTCAACTGCTGCCAGATCGATCTTCTGAAACTCTTTCGCGGCGGCTTCTCGACGGGACACGGTTTCCTGCGCGAACCGAACTCCATCCGTGCCTACGCGAGCCTCGCGTGCATCGCGATCCAGTCGAATCAGAACGACATGTTCGGCGGGCAGAGCATCAACGCGTTTGACTACGCCATGGCAGACGGCGTAAAGAAGTCCTTCCGCAAGGCAATCCTCGAGGAGGCGTGGAAGGCACTGCTCTACCACATCGGGCATGGTTATTTTACCCACGAGGCGTTCAAGAAGGCACTGCGCGCGGAGCTCGACTTTGCCGTCTGCGTCTATGCGGAAAAGCAGGACGACGCGCGTGCGGAGCGCGCCCGTGCCGAACTCATGCGTGCACTGAACATCGTCTACAGTGCAGCATTCGACACCCCGGCGGAGCAGGAACTCGAGGCGGACGTGCGGACGATCTACCAGCTCGCCTGCGAGAGTGTCGAGGAGGAGACGCATCAGGCGATGGAGGCGCTCATTCACAACTTCAACACACTCCACTCGCGTGCGGGGGCACAGGTGCCGTTCAGCTCCATCAACTACGGCATGGATACCTCGCCCGAGGGACGGCTCGTCATCCGCGAGGTGCTGAGCGCGATCTGGCAGGGGCTCGGCAACGGCGAGACGGCGATCTTCCCCATTTCTGTCTTTCAGCTTAAGGCGGGTGTCAACTACAACCCCGAGGATCCGAACTACGACCTCTTTATCGAGTCCTGCCGCGTCAGTGCGCGCCGCCTGTTCCCGAACTACGTCAACCTCGATGCGCCGTACAACCTCCAGTACTACAAGCCCGGCGACTATAACAGCTGCGTCGCAACCATGGGCTGCCGCACGCGCGTCATGAGCAACGTCAACGGCCCCGAGCAGTCGGGCAGCCGCGGGAATTTTTCCTTTACGACGATCAACCTGCCGAAGCTTGCGCTCGAGGCCAAGGGCAATCTGGGGAAATTCTGGGAACTCTACGATTACTATATTGACCTCTGCCACGACTATTTGCTCGATCGACTGAAGATTATCGAGGAAAAGCACATCTACAACTATCCGTTCCTCATGGGGCAGGGCGTCTGGCTCGACAGCGAAAAGGCGAGCCCCGTCGACTCCATCAAGGAGGTGCTGAAGCACGCCTCGTACTCGATCGGTTTCTGCGGACTCGCCGAGTGCCTTGTTGCACTCATCGGAAAGCACCACGGCGAGAGCGAGGAGGCGCAGAAACTCGGGCTCGAGATCGTCGGGCACATGCGCGAGCGTACCGATGCCTACACTGAGGCGGAGCACCGCAACTGGTCGACGTTCGGCACGCCCGCCGAGAGCACGGCAGGACAGTTCCAGCGTGCGAACAAGCGCGTCTATGGGACGATCCCCGGCGTCACCGACCGCTCTTACATGACGAACTCAAGCCATGTGCCCGTCTACTATGACATCAGCGCCTACGACAAGATCCGCATCGAGGCACCGTATCACGCGCTCGAGAACGCAGGGCATATCGCCTACATCGAGATGGACGGCGACCCATCGAAGAACGTCAAGGCCTTCGAGAAAGTCGTCCGCGCCATGCACGACGCGGACATGGGCTACTTCTCCATCAACCACCCCGTTGACCGCGACCCCGTCTGCGGCTACACGGGACTCATCGAGAACGAGTGCCCGCACTGCCACCGCAAGGAGACCGCCTTCGGCACGATGACCGTTCCGCGCATGAAGGACTGAGAAAGCATATCCTTAGCTTCCCTAGCCCCTTCGTAAATGGGGAAGCTGCTATGCCGTGATTTCGCTAAAGCCTCCCCCGCTGTGACGGGGGAGGGGGACCGCGAGCGGTCAACGTCAGCCAATCACACATCGCTAACGCTCGTGTTCTTGGGACGTTTTCGCATACGACCTGTTTTCCAATCAGCTTCGTCCTACGGACTTGCTTCTTGGACAGGTCAGCAAGCGGTGGCGGGGGCACAAGAAAGGACTGCCGTACGAGGCTTGACTCGTTCAGCAGTCCTTTTTATATGGAAACTTGTCTACAGTTGAACCACGGGCATACTTTTGCTAAAATATTCTATCGAGGAGGGGGATCTCTGTGCGTGAAAAAGAGTGGCACACCTGCGCGATGACCGTCAACGGACTGCCGCAGCGTGTTCGTTACCGTACCGACACGGTTGAGCATCTCTTCCTGCCGCTGCTGCGTCGTCTCAGAGAGCTGCAACATTGCCGCGGGCAGCGCCGCATCGCCTTTCTTGCCGCACCGCCCGCCACAGGGAAAACGACGCTCGCGCAGTTCTTGGAGCGGCTTTCACGCACCGAGGCGGGGCTCACCTCCGTGCAGGCACTCGGCATGGACGGCTTTCACTATTCGAATCGCTATCTCGCGGCGCATACCATCCGGCAGGGTGGGGAAGAAATCCTCCTGAAATCCATCAAGGGTGCACCCGAGACCTTTGACGTCGCCGCCCTCGCGGCAAAACTTGGCGCAGCGCGGGAGAGTAGCGTGACATTCCCCGTCTACGACCGCCGCATTCACGACGTCGTGCCTGATGCCGTCACGGCGGATGCACCGATCCTCCTCGTCGAGGGCAACTGGCTCCTCTTGGACGAGGAGCCGTGGAGCGGCCTCCGTCCGCTCGCCGACTATGCCGTCCGTATCGACGCACCCGCCGCGTTCCTGCGGGATCGCCTCATCGCCCGCAAGGTGCAGGGGGGACTCTCCGAGGCGGAGGCGACCGCCTTCTGCGAGGCGAGCGATGCCCGCAACGTCGAACGCTTTGCCGCACATGCAGGTGCGGCGGACGAGATCTGGCGTATGGAGGCAGACGGCGATTTCGTGCGGGTATAAATTTCCATATGAAAACTCCCACTGCGGCTGGCATCGCAGTGGGAGTTTTGTCGTCCGTTGTGTTATACTGAAGCTGCCACGGCCCAACCAAGCCAATCCGGCAAGGAAGGGAGGTTGTCACGATGACCATCGGAGATGTTATGCTTTCCCTGCTGACCAGCGTACTCGGGAGTATTCTCGGGGCGCTGATTCTGCAGAGGCTGGGGCGGTAGAAGCGACCGCCGTTGTGGCACCAGCCAGATGCGACCTCACCAGTTGCAAAGAAAGACCCCTGCGGTAACCAGCCGCAGGGGATTTCTTTCTTTTGGTTGTCAATGACCATCGTTGACTTCTACACACAGTATAACACGTTTATGCTGTTTTGCAAGGATAAATTTATCACCCCGCCGCTGCGTTCTCCACGGTCGGCGCCGCGCCCTCGGTGATGCATTCCTTCGTCACGGTGACGCGGCGCGGGGCGGTCTCACGCGGGATGTCGAACATTACGTCGAGCATGACCTCCTCGATGATGCCGCGCAGGCTGCGTGCACCCGTCTTGCGCTCGATTGCTTTTTTTGCGACGGCGCGCAGAGCGTCCTCGGTAAAGACAAGCTCCACGCCGTCCATTGCGAGCAGCTGCTGGTACTGACGTACCGGTGCATTGACCGGCTCCGTGAGGATGCGCAGGAGCGCGTCCTCGTCGAGGGTTTCGAGTGTGCAGATCACGGGCAGACGGCCGATGATCTCGGGGATGATGCCATACTCCATGAGGTCCTCAGGCGTGACCTGATGGATGAGTGCGTCGTATTCCTTTTCGAGATCCTTGCCGCGCACCTCCGCGCCAAAGCCCATGGCGACGCTGCCTTTCTTGAGCCGCTTGGCGATGATCTTCTCGATGCCGACGAATGCGCCGCCGACGATGAAGAGGATGTTTTTCGTGTCAACCTTGATGGTCGGCGCCTCGGGGTGTTTGCGCTGGCCGCGCGCCGTGAACTCGACGACACTGCCTTCGAGCATCTTGAGGAGTGCCTGCTGGACGCCCTCATGACCGGGGTCGGCAGTGATGGAATTGTTCGCACCGGATTTGCGCGCGATTTTATCGAACTCGTCGAGGTAGATGATGCCGTGCTCCGCCTTCTCCACATCCTTGTCCGCCGCATAGTAGAGGTTGCGGACGGCGACCTCGACATCCGCGCCGACGAAGCCCGCCTCGGTGAGGCTGGAGGCATCTGTCACGGCAAACGGCACATCGAGGAGCTTTGAGAGATGGGAGAGGAGGGCGGTTTTGCCGCAGCCCGAGGGACCGAGCATAATGACGTTCGACTTCTCGATCTCCGTGCCCTCGTCCTCTTTCTTTTCGTAGCCGTATTTCATGCGCTTGTAGTGGTTGTAGACGGCGACGGCGAGGATTTTCTTCGCGCGGTCCTGATTGATGATGTAGGTGTCGAGATACTCCTTGATGAGGTGAGGGCGCGTCTTTTCCAGTACGTCGCCCAGCTCCTTGCGGAACGTCGTGCGCTCCTCCGAGGAGACGGATGCGTCGTGTTCGTCGAGGTAGCGGTTGATCTCGCGCACGCAGTCCTTGCAGATGGCAAAGCCCGTATTTGGATCGTAGATCGGCATATCGTATTGGTCGCGCACGTCGATGATGCGCTTGCAGAAGGTGCATTGATGCTTGACCGGATTTTTCGGCATTTCAAATTCCTTTCAGGGTATTTCATCTAGGAAATCGCTGATAAACAGTCTCTCAGATCGGCGTAGATTTTTGTCCGATTGAGGCGGCAAACCGGATGCATAGCAAGGGCTATGTGGAGAATTTGCCGACGACAAGCGGACGAAAAGATGCGTCAAGATGGTCGTGCCGAACGTATCAGTACGTCCCCCAGAATAAATTCTATCATAGAATACCACAGGAAGGGGGAAGAAACAAGGAACAATCATCTGGGGAAATATAATTATGGATAGAAATTTTTTCTGCTACCTATCTTGTTTTATGGTAGAATGATTTTATACTCAATGAAATGATTTTTCGTTCAATGAGAAAGGACGTAGAGAGATGAGGAAGGGGATCCTGTTCGGGCTTATTCTGGGAGCGCTCATCTATTTTTTCGGCCCCGGCTTGGGGCTTTGGAAAAAAGATGCGCCTGCTGCACAGCCGATGACAGCGACGCAAACAGAAAAGACGGATGCCAAAACCAAGGAGAATGGGGAGCGCGGCACAAAGAAGGGCAGCGAGAAAACCACGGGGGGCTCTCTGCGTACGGACCAACCTGCGGCGCAGAGTGCATCTGCACAGAAGCCTGCGCTTGTCGGGCGTGTGGAGTCCATCTCGCGCCCGTCCTCGCTGACAGGTCCGATGGGCACCGTGCAGGGGCCTTTTGCTCTCGTCAAACTGACGCTTGCGAACCGAGGCTCGAGCAGTATCCACATCGTGAGTTTTAACATACGCATGGTTGATACGGATGGCAACAGCTATGCGGTCTCGGACAGCGGCATGGGCGTGCTCTTTCACAACAGGGTTGCCACGTTCCACATGGAAAACATATCACCAGGGATGCAGATGACAGCAAGTGTTGTTTTTGCCATGCCCGCGGGAGCAACTCCCGCAAAGATACTGGTGCAGCCGCATGGGCCGAATCAGCCGATATCGGAGATCAAATTATAGGACGGGGCTGCGCGAGGGCGCGCAGCCCGCTGATAGAGGAGGAATATATATGAATATCCGAACCTATTATGAAGAGCAGCGTGGGCTCATGTGTACCGCCATGCAAGAATCTCTGCCGTACCTGCGGCGTCTCCTGCGAATGGATGCGAAGCAGTTTGCGGCAGTACTGGGTATCCACGAACAGGAGATGGCGGACATCGAGGTGGGAGGCGAGGAGCTCGGTGCGACGATGTTCCTCGCGATTGCCGCTGTGTTGGACGGCGCTGTGCGGGAGAGGCCGGAGATTGCCGTGCGGATGGAGACAATTCTCTCGCTCAACGCACCTGAGGACGCAGGCCTTTTCGATCACCTCGGTACGCTCTCACTCACACAGCGGTGGCTCGACACATTCCCTGCGCCTCTCGATATATATGCACAGGACAGTAAACGCGACTGGCTGACGGAGGAGGATTACCATGCCTTCGCGACGGACTGCCGCATCTTCCTTGACCACAGCGTCGTCGCATCGGAGGGCTTCTTTGCGGCAGCAGAGCCGCTGATCGCTGCATTGCGTGAACATGGCAGTGCTTTCTTCATCTCCCTCGCGACTGTGCGAGCTCTTGAAGGGGATATGCGCAGCACGGATGATGCCGTGCGCAGAAGAGCCAAGCACGGTATGCAGCATTTGGTGCAACTGCAGGAGGAGGGGCTGATCGACCTGCGCGGTGAAGATGACGATGGGTCGGAGCTCAGTACTTTCTTTTCCGTGTTTGCGCGATTCAAAAATGCCCATCAGATTGTACTCTTTACGAACACGTCTGACTGTGCAGCACAGATCGCACTGCTGAATCGTGCTCACCTCGGCGGTGCGGAGATCGACCTTGTCGGATATCAGACCGATCACGGATTTTATCGCTGGCAGGTTTCGGGTGCAGACTGCGGCATGCCCTCCTATGCAGACGAGGAGGATGATGCGGACGTGCGGGAACCGGTGATCGGATGGGATGACCTTGACGGTGTGTTTGCGGAACCCTCCGGTGCGCCCCTTGCGAACCTTGAGGAGATTGAACGTGTGCCGCCTTCCACTGAGGAGATACCTCCGTGTTCGGACGAGGTAATTATCTTCGACGAGCCGGATGCTGCGGAGCTGGAGACTATGGAAGCGGATATGCGGGCGTTCGAGAAAGGTATGATAGAGAGCAGCGCACCCGCTGCCGCAGCGGACGATGTCGCGACAGCTGAGCTCGTGGACCGGCAATGCGGTGATAATAGCAATGACAGCACTCCGTTCACGCCGAAGAGCAACGTACCGGAGCATGACCGCAGTGCTTTGCCGCGTGGATGGGACGAGATCGGCTGATGAGAAAAGACGTAGGGGGTGGAGAGCGCGTGCGCGTAGGGACGGGACGCAACATGAAGGAGCGGCAAGAGAAGCTGCTTGATATGTATTTCAAGGACTGGAAGGTGTTCATTGACACCTGCAGTCTGCTCAAGGAGGCTGCGCCGACGTTCTGGGAACGCGCCAGACCCTATATTTTGAAGTACAACAACCCCGTCATCGTTCCGGAGCGTGTGCTTCACGAACTGCAGAAAATTTACAGGAACGCCGCGGGGGTATATGATCCTGTGGATGTGCGAAATGCGGAACGCTGTTTGTCAGAGTTTTTGCCACGGTATCAGCAGGAGAACCTGCTCGAATTTCGTGGAGAGCCGGTCGATCGGGAAGGTCACGCAGACAACGTCTTCATCACGCAGTTTACGCGTCACCGTATGACGTACAACCTTCTTCTCATCACGCAGGATGCAGACCTCGGCGCGGACATCCGCAACCTTGTCAACCAGCGTTCCGTTCAGCGCGGCAAGAAAATCCATGTGCGGCGCATCGATGGCGGCGGCAACCTTTTCCCGCAGGATGGAAAGAAGCCGCATACGAAAAGGACGGACTCCGCGCGCGCACAGACAGACGGTGACCGTCGACCGCATGGTGGGCATGAGCACACGGCAGGGCAGAGGCCCGCGTCGCAGCGCACAGACAGCCGCTCGTCCGCCATGACCACTGCGCAAAAGACCGTCGTCACGGCCATCGCCGATGATCCGCTGCCTGCAGCACACATCCCCATCGAGGGCGAGATGGTCTTCCGCGTACAGAACGGCGTGCCGGAGCGCATACGTCTCGGCAAGGAGATCGGTAAGGGCGGCGAGGGCAGGATCTACGAAACGGGCACGCCATACGTTGCGAAGATTTACGCGCGGGACTGCCTGACTGTACGGCGGCGGGAAAAGATTCGCCGTATGCTCAGCTGCAGCATCTCCTGCGCAGGTATCTGCTGGCCCATTGCGGAGCTCTCGGACAAGAGCGGGAACTTCGTCGGCTATCTAATGCCGCGTGCACAGGGGCAGTCCCTGCAGATTGCCGTCTTCAGTCCGCGGCGGTTGCAGAGATTTTTCCCGCACTGGAAAAAGGTCGACCTCGTTATCCTTTGCATTACCATCCTTGAGAAGATCAAGTACCTTCACGACCACGACATTCTCATCGGCGACCTGAATGACCAGAATATCCTCGTCGTTTCCGCGACCGAGGTCTACTTTGTTGACACAGACAGTTACCAGATCGAGGGCTTTCCCTGTCCCGTAGGCACCCCCGTTTACACCGCTCCCGAGGTACAGGGACAACCGTTCTCAAGCTTTCTGCGCACGAAGGGGAATGAGGCATTTGCTATCGCGACCCTGCTTTTCCGCATCATGCTCCCGGGTAAGACGCCTTACTCCCAGCAGGGCGGCAACGATCTGCAGGAGAACATTGCACGCGGTGATTTCTCCTATCCCTGCGGAGAGAACTCGAATCGCCGTGCTCCCGACGGCCCATGGAGATTCATCTGGAGCCATCTCCCGCGCCGTGCGATGAAAGAACCGTTTTATCAGACCTTCCGCAAGGGCGAGGCACACTACGAAGAGCGCGACCGCCTCGATGTGAACGCGTGGCTTGCAAACTTGCGCGAGTACAAGAACCTCCTCACGAATGGGAAGTATGCGGAGCAGGATGCCCTCTCACTTGAGATTTTTCCGAATCGCTACAAGCACATTGAACCAAATGCAGACGCGAAGTCCCCGCAGCAAACGAAGACATGGGGGCACTCAACGCCGCATACAAAGTCTGGAGCGAAGCAGTCGAAGTCACCAGAAAAACGCCCGTGCCGCGTTTGCAAGAGCGAGGTGCCGGTCACGCAGCTCGACCACGGCGTATGTTCCTCGTGCAGAGGAGAAATTTATGAATGGAAGCAATGTAGAACGTGCGGCAGCCGTTTCTGCATCACCGCTGCCGAGCACGCCTTCTTCGTGGATAAGGGGCTGGCTCAGCCCGAGAACTGCAGGGAATGCCGCGAGGCGCGAAAGAAGGAGCGCGAGACGTGGCTCACGACACCACAGCAAAACACCTCTTCGCGCACGCCCGTCCCGCAAAGTGACCGTGCGGAGGAGAGCTCATCATTTGAGACCGTTGCCGGAATCGGCATCGGGCTTGCCATTGCCTATGCCGTCGTTCATTTTCTATTATAATATGGGAGAAATACCATGAAAGACCTGCACCTCATCCGCATGGACGACCTCGTCACCAATCCGACGCCGCGTGTACCCGTCTGCCTCTGCCTTGACACGAGCGGCTCCATGGCAGCAGTCGAGGCGGGCAGCTACGTCGGTACCGGAGAGACCATCCGCCAAGACGGCAAACTCTGGCAGATCGTCGAGGGCGGGAAGAGCCGCATACAGGAGCTTCAAAAGGGCATCGAAATGTTCTTCGAGGCAATCCGTACCGACATACTCGCCGCCGACTCTGCTGAGATCAGCATCGTCACCTTCGACAACGAGGCAAAATGTCTGCTTGACTTCGCCAACATTGAACGGCAGACCGTCCCACAGCTGCACGCAAATGGACTCACGGCGATGGGGGAGGGGGTCAACCTCGCCCTCGACCTGCTGGCGCAGCGCAAGAAAGAGTATCAGGATAAGGGGGTCGACTACTATCAGCCGTGGCTCGTCCTCATGAGCGACGGCGAACCGAATGGCGATCCTGCTGAGCTGCGCCGTGCCGCCCAGCGCGTCACGGAACTTGTGAATGCCGGTAAGCTGACCGTCTTCCCTATCGGCATTGGGAGCGAGCCGGGCATGGACGCGCTTGCTGCACTCTCGCCGAAATGGGAGCCGCTGCGGCTCGACGGTCTGAAATTCCAAGAATTCTTTGCATGGCTCAGCAGCAGCATCAAGGTCGTATCGAACTCCACACCAGGAGATAAAATCAAGCTCGATGTCGATCGTATCAAAGACTGGAGCACACTCTCTTGAGCGAAGAACGCGGTATTCTATGGAACTTTGCAGAGTGTGCCGTTACAGGGCGGCGGCACCGTGCCGGAGACCTGCCGTGCCAGGATAAGACCTATGCCTGTGAATCGGGGGGCACTGCCGTCATCGCTCTCGCTGACGGCGCGGGCTCTGCTGCATTCTCCCAAGAGGGGGCAGAGACTGCCTGCCAAGAGATTGCGGCAATATTTTCTGGTTCCTTTGATGCTTTTGATGCGGAGACAGACGGGGCACGTGTCAAACAACAGATCCTTACACAGCTGCGTACGGCACTCGCCGCACGGGCGGACGAATGTGCGTGTCATGTTGATGCTCTTGCCTCTACGCTGCTCGCTGTTGCCGTCAAGGGGGATCGCTTCATTCTCCTTCATATTGGTGACGGTGTCATTGGCTGCCTACGCGAAGACCAGCTCGTCGTCCTCTCTCAGCCGCTTAACGGTGAGTTTATCAATACCACGGTATTCATCACCTCGCCTGAGGCGACGGACACCATGAAACTTGTCAAAGGGGATGTGGCAGATATATGCGGCTTCGTCCTTCTCTCCGACGGCGCAGAAATGAGCCTCTATGATCGCCGACAGAAGACCCTCGCGCCTGTCCTGCACCGTGTCTTCAACACAGCCCGCGGAGAGGATCGCGCGAACATGGAGGAAATGCTGCGCAGAAGCTTTGAGAACAGTGTTATTCAGGCGACTGGTGATGACTGCAGCATCGCGCTGATGGTGCGAATGTAAAAAAGTTGACAAAAAGTCGAAAAGAGGGGTTGACGGGAG